>WTFV01000083.1:44646-52440 GCA_011523845.1 Acidobacteriota bacterium
CGGAACAGCGGATGCGTACGCACGTGGCGGAGGCGATCGAGGGTTCGGAACAGCGGATGCGTACGCACGTGGCGGAGGCGATCGAGGGTTCGGAACAGCGCGTACGCACGCACTTCGACGTGGTTGCAGAGAGTCTGCGTGACGATATCCGGCTGGTTACCGAAGCGGTCGCCGTGCTTTCGGAACGAGAACGGTAGCTGCCCGGACGGCCACGGCCGGCCCTTGTCCATCGGGCGGATCGCCGGCAACGCGGCGGCGGGCGTCTCCTGCCCGGACGCGCGGCGGGGACAGCTTCCGCGTTCAGGGTTGCTCCACGGTGAGGCGGCACAGCAGCGTGTTGTGCGTCTCGAGATCAGCGGTCCAGATCAACCGCGCCCCGTCCCGCCAATCAATCGCGTCGTAGCCACCCCGCGGTCTGACGGCGGCTTCGCTGTGCTCCACCGCAGACGGCCATTCATCGTCGAATCCAGGCAGGCGCCAGCCGTCAGGCTGTGCAGTCGCCGCGAACCGGCATGGCCCGACGCCGGGCACCGGTTCGGCCTCGTCTTCGCAAGCGCGGTCGAGCGGCGCGTCGTGGATCACCAGGCAGCGCCAGGCGGCATTCGTGACTGCGATCGTCTCTCCCGTGGAGGCATCCGTGAACTGTGCGATGAGGCCGCCGTCGCCCATCTGCTGGTTGCGGCGGCCGATGTACTCCAGACCCGTGTCGTCCTGCTTGAAGTCCCTGGCGACGAAGTTCAACTGCAGGGGGTAATCGGCGTGGAAGACGAACGCCTCGGCATTGAACGACCGCTCGGTCGTGATCGGCGTCGAGTCCTCGACGATCAGGCGTTCGCCCAGGTAGAAGGCGAACCAGTTGTCGGCCCAGACCTCGCCCTTGATCGACACGGTGCCCGGGGTATCGACGACGATGACGTCGGGCGCCGCCTGCCGCGGGCCGCCGCAACCGGCCAGCAAGGCGGCCAGGATCCATAGCGTCCAGGTCTTTCGCATAACGGTTCTCAGCGATGCTCGCGTGAAAGTGCGGTGAGGTTCAACTGACCGATCCGGGTCAAAACTCGACCACCATCCCGTCGTAGGCGCACTCCTCGGGGACGTCGTCGACGTGGGCGAGCATCTCCGGGCTCATGTGGGTCAGGATGATGCGCTCGGCGTCGAAGTCCGCCTTGTGCGCGCTCAGCTCGGGGTAGTTGAGATGCCAGGGCACCGGCTTCTTGTGGAAATAGCACTCCGCTACGAGCAGGTCGGCCCCCTTGGCGGCCAGCGCCATCTCCTCGCCGAACTCCCCGTCTCCGGTGTAGCACACCACCTTGCCGCCGACCTCGACCCGCAGGGCGGTGGGGTTGGTCTGCCAGGTGTGTTTGACCGGGCGGGCGGTCACCAGGAGGTCTCCGACCGGGGTCGGCGCGCCGTGCTCCAGCTCTATCCAGGTCAGCTCGAACTTCGGCTGCATCACGTGCATGCCGGGAAACAGCGCCTCGGCGATCAGGAACATGCGGTGGCGCAGGTCCCGCGGGCCGGCGACGGTGAGCGGCCGCCGGCGCCTTGCGCCCAGCATCGCGTCCATCAGCAGGAACGGCACGCCGGCGCAATGATCGCCGTGGAGGTGGGTCAGGAGGATCGCATCGATGGAGTTCGGATCGATGTCCTGCTGCCGCAGGGCGATCAGCGAGGACGCGCCGAAATCCATCGTGAAGCGCGTGCCGCCGGCATCGATCAGGATGCAGGTCTGGAAGCGCCCGCCGCTGCCGAAGGAGTCGCCGGAGCCTATGAATCGTGCTGTCGCGGTCACTGGGTCTCTCCGTGTGCGTGGGCCGCGTGGTGGGACGCGGCGGTCGCGTGCCATCTGGCCCGGCCGTGCGGACCCCGGTACATACCCTGGTACGCAGCCGGTGCGCGATGCGGGCTGGATAATACCCTGGTACACTCGCGCGTCCGGAAGTCCGCGCCGTAGAACGCAACCAAGTGAGTTCTGCGGCGCAGGCTCCTGGGGCGTAGGGGGCCGGAGCTGAACACGGAGCCTTGCGACGGGTTTGGCGACGCTCGGTCCGAGGAGAGGGAAGTCATGCGCAGACCGTACCGTGGATTCGCCGTCGTGCTCGTGGCCGGCATCGTCGCCCTGACGGGCAGCCTGCCGGGACAGGAGGCGCAGGAGCAGGGGAGGAGCTATCCGGCCGCCGACTGGCCGTTCGCAGGCGGCGACTGGACCAGCTCGCGCCACTCGACGCTGGCCGACATCTCGACGGAGACCATCGACCGGCTGGGCGGGGCCTGGATGGCGCGGCTCCCCGGGGGCGTGTCGTCGCGGGCGACGCCGGTGGTCGACGACGGAATCCTGTACCTGTCGGGCGGGGCCAACGTCTTCGCCATCGACGGCCGGACCGGCGAGACGGTGTGGCGCTGGCAGCCGGGGAGCTCCGCCGCCGAGGCGCAGCGGGTGCCCTCGTGGCAGGGCGTCGGCCTGGGCGACGGGCTCGTCTTCGTCCCGCTGCGAAGCGCGGAGGTGGCGGCGCTGCGGCAGGACACCGGCGAGCTGGTGTGGGTGGAGACGGTGGGCAGCGAGCCGCCGCAGGCGGGCGAATCGGTGACCACGGCCCCGATGCACGCGCGCGGCAAGGTGTTCATCGGCATCGCGAACGGCGACAGCGGCGGGCAGGGGCGCGTCATCGCCCTGGACGCGGCGACCGGCGAGCGGCTGTGGACGTTCTTCGTCGTGCCGCGGCCGGGCGAGTTCGGGCACGAGACGTGGCCGCAGGACACCGAGGTGTGGCGGCTCGGCGGCGGCGGCGTCTGGCTGGTGGGCGCGGTCGATCCCGACCTGGGGATGGTCTACTTCGTCACCGGCAATCCGGTCCCGATGTACGGCGGCGAGATCCGTGCCGGCGACAACCTGTTCACCGCCGCCGTGCTGGCCCTCGACATGGAGACCGGCGAGCGGCGCTGGCACTACCAGGTGGTCCGGCACGACATCTGGGACGCCGACATCGCCACGCCGCTGCTCCTCTACGAGACCGAGATGGACGGACGCGCCCGCAAGGCGCTGGCCGCCATGCGGGCCGACGGCCACCTCTTCCTGTTCGACCGCGAGACCGGCGAGCCGATCGTACCCATCGAGGAGCAGGCGGTGCCGCAGGACGAGTACCTGCTGACCGCGCCGACCCAGCCCTTCCCGGCGGGCGAGAGCATCCTGCCCGACTGCTCCTTCTGGCGCGACCGGGTGCCGCCCCCGTTCGAGCTGAGCTGCAGCTTCTACACGCCGCCGTCGCTGGAGCGGCAGGACGTCGTGGCCCTGGGGGCGCCGATTCCGATGGTGCGGGTGACGCCGATGTCGTTCAGTCCGCAGACCGGCTACATCTACGCGCAGGGGCGGGCGCACGTCGGCCGCGCGTTCCGCTTCGACGATCCGTGGATCTCGGACAACCGCGGCAGCGGCTACCTGCGGCTGACGCTGCCCGAGTCGGCCGGCGTCCTGGCCGCCGTCGACGGGCGGACCGGCGAGGTCGTCTGGAAGAACGAGTTCCGCGGTGCGCGGCTCGCCACCAGCGGCCCGCTGACGACCGCGGGCGGACTGATGTTCTGGGGCTCTGCCGACGGGCAGCTCGAGGCCTACGACGCCGGCACCGGGGAGCGGCTGTGGGCGTTCCAGGCGGGCCCGCCCGGGGTGCGGCTGCGGCCGGGGCCGGCCGTCTCCTATGCGGTCGACGGCGAGCAGTTCGTCGCCATCGCGGTCGGCGGCGAGCTCTGGTCGTTCGCCCTCGACGGCGAGGTGGCGGCGCGTCCGACGGCCGAGGAGCCGCTCGACGACCTGGTCCGCTGGATCGGCCCGCCGCCGCGCGCGACCGACGCCATCGAGACCGCGACCCTGGTCGAGAATCCCATCGCCTGGTCGGTGGGCGGGCGGCGCAACGCCATCAACGAGCATGCGTTCAACCCGGTGCGGGCCCGCGTCACCGTCGGGACGCGCGTGCGGTTCATCAACAACGGCGAGATGCCGCACACCATCGCGGCGCGCGACGGAAGCTGGAGCACCGGCACGCTGCCCCCGGCGCTGATGGGCTACGTCACCTTCGACGAGCCGGGCACGTTCCTGTACCACTGCGCAGACCACCCGTGGGCGATCGGTGAGATCACCGTCGAGGAGCCGTAGAGACGGTCAGGCTCACGGCGGGAGCCGGTGCGGGCAGGGCCCTACTGCGGTCGGAGGCGGTCGGCTGAGCTGCGCGTCTGCTTCCGTGCCAGAGCTGTGGTATCGTCGAGACATGCCGTTCGACACACATGCAGCCGTGAAGACGCTGACGGCGGCAGGTGCCCAGCCCGAGCTTGCGGAGGCCTTCGTAACCGTTGCGCAGGACGCTCATGGCGACGACGACCTTGTCACCCGTGCCGATCTCACTGCGGCCGTCGCCGGTCTCGATGCTCGGATGGCGTCGATGGAAACGCGCCTGACATGGCGAATCGTCGGTGCGGTCGCCGCGATTGGCGCCATCCTCCGATTCCTGGGCTGAACCCTGGTCCATCCTTGCTCCCGCCCCCTGGCGGCTCCCGACCTGCACCATGACCAACGCGAAGGGGAATGAGATGAGTCGATACGCGTGCGCCTGGCTGCTCGTTCTGGTCCTGTGCGCGCCCGCCGCCGCCCAGGATCGATGGCCGCAGTTCCGGGGCCCGGGCGCCCGGGGCGTCTCCGAGGCCGCCGGACTGCCGACAAGTTGGAGCACCACCGAGAACGTCGCCTGGGTCGCCGACCTGCCGGGCCTCGGCTGGAGCTCGCCGGTGGTCTGGGACGACACCGTCTACGTCACCACCGTCGTCAGCGCCGGGCCGGTCGAAGAACCTCTGGGCGGCCTCTATCGCGGACGCGAGACCTGGGCCCCCTCGACGGCGGAACACCGGTGGATCGTCTTCGCGCTGGACGGCGGCACCGGCGCCGTCCGGTGGGAGCGCGAGGTGCATCGCGGCGCGCCGGCCGGCGGCTACCACATGAAGAACACGCTGGCGACCGAGACGCCGGTCACCGACGGCGAGTCGCTGTTCGTCTACTTCGGCAACCTGGGCGTCTTCTGCCTCGACACGGCGGACGGCGAGTTGCGCTGGTCGCGCGACATCGAGCCCGCGGCCACCCGGCTGGGGTGGGGCACCGCCGCGTCGCCGGTGCTGCACGACGGCCGCCTCTATATCCAGAACGACAACGACGATCAGTCGTATCTGCTGGCGCTGAGCGCGGAGACCGGCAACGAGATCTGGCGCATTGCGCGGGACGAAGGCACCAACTGGTCGACCCCCTTCGTCTGGGAGAACGAGCAAAGGACCGAGATCGTCACCACCGGAACCGACCGCGTGCGCTCCTACGACCTCGACGGCAACCTGCTGTGGGAGCTCACCGGCATGTCGTCCATCACCGTTCCCACGCCCTTCGCCGAGTTCGGCCTGCTCTATCTCGGCTCGGGATACCTCGGCGACCAGCAGCGCCCGGTCTACGCCATCCGCCCCGGCGCCAGCGGCGACATCTCGCTCCGCGGGTCCGAGACGGCCAACGAGTTCATCGCGTGGTCGCAGCCGCAGGCCGCTCCCTACAACCCGTCGCAGATTCTCTACGGCGACGTGCTGTACACGCTCCTGGACCGGGGGTTCTTCACCGCCCACGACGCGCGGACCGGCGCGCAGATCTACTCCCGGCGGCGGATCGCGGTCGGGGCCGCGTTCACCGCATCGCCCTGGGCCTACGACGACAGGATCTTCGCGCTGAGCGAGGACGGCGACGCCTACGTGATCCGCGCCGGCCGGACGTTCGAGGTCGTCGGCCGAAATCCGCTCGACGAGTTCACGATGGCCACGCCGGCCATTGCCCAGGGCGGCCTGTTCATCCGGACGCGGTCGAAGCTCTACCGGATTGCCGAGGCTGCGGCTCCCTGAGCCGCCGGTAACCGTCGGCCGGTGTAGCTCCGGGTCGCCGCACGGGCCGGATGGTCGCCGAGACGGTCCTCGCCCACGATAGCCGCCGGTCGGCCGTGATCGGCTGTGGACGCACGATGGCTTGACGATACATTTCCCGGTCGCCGGAATTTCGCCGGCCGTGTTCTTCGACATGCGCAAGCCTCGTCAGTGATAGTCCTCGCGACGGACGCCGCCGCCTGGTCAAGGGTCAGCGCCGGACCAGTTCCCCGCGGGCTCGATTACGCGCCATGTCAGGCGGCCTCTCGCATGACGGAACGGCAGGCCGTCAATCCGCCAGGCGCGCGCTCACCAGCCGGTTGAGGCTCACGCCTTCCTCGGCCGCTCGCAGCACGAGGGCCCGGTGGGTCTCGGGTGGAACGCGAACCAGGAACCGCCCGCTGTACGCGCGATCGGCGAGCGGCGCCGGCGGGGTCTCCGCGTTGGCGTGCATGTCTGCAAGGACCTCGTGCACGAGCGCGCGAATCCCGGAAAACGCTTCCTCGGCCGTGGGGGCCAGCCAACTGAGTGACGGAAATTCCGCGCAGAGCCCCGCGTACTCGCCGTCCTCCGGCGACCAGGTCACGCGATACGTATAGTGATCAGTCATGCTGCGCCTCCGGCTTCTCGATCGTGTGGAGAACCTGACGCACCTGATACGGCTTCGCCATCCCGCGCCACCCCTGCATGATATCATTACCGATACTGCGCCCCCCTCATGAAGCGACGTCGCGAACCGCATCGTCCAGAAGCTCTGGTCGTACTGCAACGTCCTGCGCGACGACGGGCTGTCCTACCAGGACTACTACCTGGAGCAGCTCACCTTCCTGCTGTTCCTGAAGATGGCCGACGAGCGCGAGCGGCTCACCGGCGAGGGCCAGCCGGCCCGGGAGGCGGATGACGGCAGCCGTATCCCGCACGAGGATATCTCCTGAACGCCAGAACAGGCCGCTCGCCGCCCAGGATCGCGGCTTCCGACCTGGGACGAACTCGAACCGGAACAGCCCGAGGTTCTGGAGTACCCCTCGACCAGTCGCTGTTCGAACCGGCCCGTGCCCTTGACGCTTCCGGTATTGGTATATATCGTGAGATATTCCACGTGGAGAGGGGGCGGTCATGCACAGGACGGTCGAGTACAGGGGGATCGCCAAGGTGTTCTGGAGCGGCCGCAGTCAAGCGGTTCGTCTACCCGCGCAGTGTCGATTCGACGTGTCCGATGTCGAGGTGATCAAGGAGGGCAATTGCCTGACGCTGCGTCCGCGCGGGAAGAACTGGGGCGCCTACTTCGACTCCCACACGCGCGGGTCCTTGCCGGAGCGAGTTGAGCCTCCGCTCGACGAGCGGAAGAGGATTGGCTGATGTTCATGCTGGACACGAACATCTGCATTTATCTCATCAACGAACGCGACGAGACATTGCGGGAACGCTTCGAAGCGAACGCCGGCGAGATATGCATTTCCTCGATCACGTACGCGGAGTTGTGCTACGGCGTCACGCACTCGGCCAGGGTCGCGCAGAACGCGCGGGAGCTGGAAGCATTCCAAGTCGACCTCGCCATTCTGCCGTTCGATCGGGATGCAGGGAAGCACTACGGCGAAATCCGCCATGCACTCGTGAAGCGCGGTCGGCCCATCGGCGCGAACGATATGCTGATTGCGGCACACGCTCGAAGCGTGGACGCGACCCTCGTCACCAACAACGCCGGTGAGTTCGGACGAGTGCCGGACTTGCGGGTGGAGGAGTGGACGTGATCTCACCCGCTGTCCTCGTCAGTCGCTGGATTCGCAAGGAGGCGTCGGGCGTGCCGGCGGTCGCGGAGCTGGCGGCGGCGGGGGTGGAGGCGGTTTCGGCAGCGGCGGGATG
>WTFV01000162.1 GCA_011523845.1 Acidobacteriota bacterium
GCGGGCGGCGCTGATGACGCGGGCGGCCAAGCGCGACATCGACCGCCGGGAACTGCGCGGCGTCTGGCGGCACCAGGCCGCCGATCTCGGCTTCGATGCCCGAGGACTGGTCGCGGAGGTCGTCGAACGGTCCGCTTCGCCGGAACGGGAAGCAGCGTCGGACCTTCCGGCAAGACCGGTGAGGGCGCGGGACCCGGCGGCTCCGGCGCTACCCGATATCGACAGCGCGCCGCCCGGCTCCGCCGGTCCGGGCAGGACGGCCGGTCCGATGCGGCAGACGGAGCTGCCGCTGGACGGCGCGGACCGGGCGGCCCAACGCAACGGCCCCGCCGAAGCCGCGCCGCCCTCGCCCGCATCGGAGGCGGTCGCCTGGGCGCTGGCGCATCTCTCGGAGCGCCAGGCGGTGTTCCCGCGCGCCGATCTCTATGCCGCCGCGCTCGCCCATGCGCCGGGCGCGGTCGCGATGGAAGAGGCCGAGCGCGAGATCGCGGCGCTGGAGAAGGCCGGAAGCCTCCATGCCGTGGACCTGCCCGGCGCGGAGGACTCGCTCGCCACCGACCGCAGCGTGGCCGAGGAGCGCGAGACGGTGGCGCTGATGCAGGCCGGCGAGGGCCGCGGCCGGGTGCCGATGCGCGGCTGGCAGGTGCAGGGGCATCTCAGCCGGGGACCGCTGACGGACGGCCAGAAGGACGCGGTGAAGCTGATCCTGTCGGCGAAGGACCGCACGGTCGGCGTGCAGGGCTACGCAGGCACGGGCAAGACCACCATGCTCAACCGGGCGCGCGGCCTTGCCGAGAAGAAGGGCTGGCGCATGACGGGGCTCGCGCCCTCGGCCTCGGCGGCCGAGACGCTGGCCTCCGAGGCCGGCATCGCCACCGAGACCCTGCAGCGCTTCCTCGCCCGCAACGCCGGCGTGGCCGAGGGCAGGCTCACCTGGAAGGGCGCCAGGGAGATGCGCGCCGCGTTCGCGAAGACCGTCCTCGTGGTCGACGAGGGCTCGCTCGCTTCCACCGTGCAGGCGCGCGACCTGCTTCGGATCGCCAACGAGCTCCGTATCCCGCGCGTGGTGCTGGTGGGCGATGCGAAGCAGCTCGATGCGGTGGACGCCGGCAAGCCCTTCGCCCAACTCCAGGCCGCCGGCATGAAGACCGCCACCATGGACGAGATCATGCGCCAGCGCGATCCGGCCCTGAAGGAAGCAGTGGAAGCCAGCCTCAAGGGCGACATCAAGAAGGCGTTTGAGAAACTCGGGGACAATGTCGCGGAAGTCAGACCCGACAATCTCGCCGGCGCCGTGGCGGCCCGCTGGCTCCGGCTCTCGAACGAGAACCGCGAAAACACCGGCGTGATGGCGCCCTCGCACGAGCTCCGCCAGCAGATCAACGGCCATATCCGCGAGCGCCTCGCCCGCGAGGGACGCATCCGCGGCCCGGCGATGGAGTCCGAACGGCTGGTCTCGCGCGGCTACACCAATGCCGAGAAGGCGCTTGCCGCCAACTACAGCCCCGGCGACGTGGTGGCCTTCCACCGGCCCTACAAGCGGATCGGCGTCGAGAAGGGCGATGAGCGACAGGTGGTCGGCGTCGATCACAAGCGCCGCGAGGTTCTGCTCGACGATGGCAGGGGCGGCCGCATCGCCTGGAAGCCGCGCGAGATCGGCGGGCGACGGGGCGGCAGCGAGGTCTACCGCGTCGAGGAGATCGAGCTCCGGGCCGGCGACCGCATCCGCTGGACCCGCAACGATGCCGGGCTCGGCCTGGTCAACAGCCGCACGGCGGAGGTGGCGGTGATGAAGGGCGACCGCGTGACCTTCCGCCTGGAGGACGGCAAGACCCTCGAACTCGGCAAGGGCGATCCGCAGCTGCGCCATCTCGACCATGCCTGGGCGTCGACCGTCCACGCCTTCCAGGGCCGCACGGTGGACAGGGTGATCGCCGCCATGGAGGCGCGGCACAAGCATCTCACCACCCAGAAGAGCTTCTATGTCGAGATATCCCGCGCCCGCGACCGGGCCGAGCTGGTTACCGACGACGCCAAGGCGCTGCGCGAACAGCTGGAGGCGGTCACCGGCGAGCGCATCGCGGCGCTGGAGGCCATCGGCGAGACGGTGCGCCCGGACATCGAGAGGGACCCCGGCAGGGCCGCCGACAGCGACCGAAAAGACGGGCGGCAGCGCGAACGGGAACCGGAAAGGGCAGCGGGCAGGGCGCGGGACCGGTCGACGGAAGCCGCGAAGAACCGGGAAAAGGCCGCGCCGGACGGCCGGTCAGGGCTGGAACGCGGCGCCGACGCCGGCATCGGCAAGTCGCGGCAGCCCGCGAAGACGCCGGAACCGCCGTCGCGCGGGCGCGACCGGGGCGACATGGACCTCGGAATGTGACGCAGGCGGCGCGCATCCCAGGGGCCGCGACGACGAATTGCATGAAGGAGACCACGTGAAATGGACAGCGAGACCCGTGAGACCGCACCGGTCGAGGCCGGGAAGGCCGAGAGGCGCAACCCGCATTCGATCCGTTTCCTCGACGGCGAATGGGACCGGATCGAGGCCCACGCGGATGCGCGCGGCCTGACCGGCCCCGAGTTCGTTCGCTTCGCCGCCCTCGCGGCGCTGGCCGACGGGGCTGCGGCGGGCGGCCGCCTCGCCCCCTTGGTCGAGACGACCTTCCGCGCGGCGCACATCATGGTGACCAAACTGCGCAGCGACATGCTCGACGAGGACCGCGGGGACGAGCTCGACGAGCTGATCGAGGGCGCCCGGGCGCAGCAGGACAGGCTGCTGGGACGGGAGCCCGTCGAAGAGAGCGGCGGGGACTGACCCCGCGCACAGGGAGTATCCCGCTTCCTTGATGCGGACGACCGCGGCATTCGGCGGCGGCCTCGCGCGAAAAGGCGCCGCTCAAGGGTCCGCCGGCCGGGGCGTGAGGGGCGTCAGTAAATGTCGAACGGAAAATACCGGGCGTTGATCGTCCCGTAGGTGCCGTCGGCGCGTATGGCCCGGATCGCGTCGTTCAGACGCCGGCGCAGCGCCTCGTTCTCCTTGCGCACGGCGATGCCGATGCCCTCGTCAAGGCGGTAGGTGTCGCCCGCATAGGCGAAGTCCGCGCCCTCGGGGCTCTTGAGCCACTTCCAGAAGCCGAGCGCGTCGCCGAACGCCGCGTCCAGGCGGCCGTCGATCAGCGCCCGGTCGAGCGCGCCCTGGTCGGTGTACAGCCTGATGCCGGCAAACTTCGACCGGTTGTCCTCCAGCCAGTCCGAGGCGATCGTCGCGCGCATCGCGCCGACGGTCCGCCCCGCCGCGTCTTCGGGGTCGAAACCCGAGCCTTTCCGCGCGACGAAGCGCACCCCGCTTGAGTAGTAGCGCTCGGTGAATGCGACCAGCCGGCGGCGCTTCTCGGTGATCGACATGCTGGAGACGATGGCGTCGAAGCGGCCGGCCCGCAGCGCCGGGATCAGCCCCTCCCAGTCCTGGCGGACGAACGCACACGCGACTTCCAACCGCGCGCACAAGGCCAAGGCGATGTCGACGTCGAAGCCGATGAGCCGGTCGCCATCGTCGATCTCGCTGAACGGCGGATAGGCGGGGTCGACCCCGACGCGGAGCGTCTCCCGCGCCGTCTCGTCCCCGAACGCGGGCGCGGCGGTCGCCAGCACGAGGACCAGCGCCGCAAGCCACCTTCTCATGGCAACCTCCGAGGCTCCGGTGTCGCGATCGCGCAACTTTACGCCGTCGACGCCACCAATGACAGCCTCGGCGGCCGGCCCCGCCGGTCACGGACTATCGGTCGCGGACGGCTGGCCGGGGCGGTTCTCGAGAGAATTGCCGGCCGGATACGACGACTCTCTTGAGAAGCGTCGGCCGGCCGGGGCACTTCTCCTGAGAACCGCCGGCGAAAAGTTTCAACGAATCCAGCAGCTTGGCGACGGTTCTCTGAGGAACCCCCGCGGTTCTCCGGAGAAGCGACTCTGTCAAGCAACAATCCGGCGTCCGAAGGCGCTCGAAGTCCCCGTAAGTTGTTGAAAATGCGGGCTCTGCGCGCGCATGCGCCCTCCAACAGCGGGCTGCGTGGGGTGTGAGAAAACCGCGCCGCATGGCGTAGAAGATCGCATTTTCCCCACGCATCCGCGAAGCGCCGAAAGCCCAGCGATAGCAACGGTTTGCAGCCCGCGCGGCGTTTGAGCGCGGCGCTTCGGACCCTTCCAAGTTCCGATCCCGCCGCCGTTACCCGGCGTGTCCTGGGTGTTCCCCGACAAGGGGCGCCCGCGCCGCGCCGGTCGCGACCGGCAGACAAGGAAGGGATCGGGCGATGACGAACAGAACGAAGATCACCATGACGGGCGCTCGCGCCTTCGCCGCTGCGGACGGACGCGAGGCCGTGCTGTGGGACAGTACGGCTCCGGGCCTCGGACTGCGGGCGCGCGCGAACGGACGCAAGACATGGATCGTGCACCGGCGCTGCAACGGCTCGGTGGTCAAGCGGACGCTCGGCGCGCTCGACGCGCTGACGGTCGAGGACGCGCGGCACGCGGCGCGGGCGCTGCTCGGCGATACGGAAGCGCACGGCGCACCGGCAGCGATGCCGACGGTGCGGACGTTCGCGCACGCGTTCCTCGCCGACTGCGCCGAACGCTGGAAGCCCACGACGCGAAGCGCGCACGCGGACGGCATGCGCCGGCACATCCTGCCCGCGCTCGGCGACCGCCGCGTCGATGCGGTTACGGCAAGGGATGTGCGCAACTGGTTCGACGATTTGTCCGTCACGCGCGCGGGAACGGCGAACCGGGCGCTGGCGGTGCTGTCCTCGATGATGCAGCACGCCGAGGCGCTCGGCCTGCGGCGCGAGGACTCCAACCCGTGCAAGGGACTGCGGCGGCGCAAGACCGGCTTCGAGGCGCACTACCTGACGGACGACGAGTTCGCCGCGCTCGGTCGGGCGCTCGACGGCGCGGAAGCGGAATGGTCGGTCGCCGTCGCCGTGGTGCGCTTCCTGCTCTACACCGGCGCGCGCAAGTCCGAGGCGCTGCGGCTCAAGTGGGAGCATGTCCACGGCGACCGCGCGGTGTTGCCCGATAGCAAAACGGGTCCGCGCACGCTCTGGCTGGCGTCGCCGGCCCGCGCCGTCCTCGCGGCGCAGTCGCGCCGGACCAACTGCCCGTGGGTGTTCCCCTCGCCCTGCGGCGGCCCTGCGACGGTGGACAAGGCATGGAACGCGATCCGCACGGCGGCGGGGCTGCCGACGCTGCGCATTCACGATCTCCGCCATGCTCATGCGGCGGTCGCGGTCGGCGGCGGCGAGGGCCTGCGCGTCGTCGCCGGGCTGCTCGGCCATGCCGACATCAAGACCACCTTCGGCTATGCGCACCTTGCCGAGGACTCCGTGTTCGAGGCCGCGAACCGGGTCTCGCGCGGCCTTGCCGACATGCTCGACGGCGGGGAGGCGGGCCGATGACCGAACGCGCCCGCCTCACCGATGCGCTGGCGCTCGCTGCCCGTCCGCGCGAGCGCGAATACGCCATCCACGATACTGCCCTGCAAGGCTTCATGCTGCGCGTCCAGTCGAACGGCGCGCGGTCCTGGGTGTTCCGCTTCCGCCGCGACGGCAAGGCCCGCCGCGTCACGCTCGGCAGGCCGGACGCGGTGAAGGCCGACCGGGCGCGCACCGCCGCGCTCGCCTTCCTCGCGCAGGAGAAGGGCGGCGGGAGTCCCGTGCCCCTTCCCGCTTCCGGCCCGACGCTGGCGAAGTTCGCCGCCGAATATGTCGAGCGGCGCTCGCCGTCCTGGAAGCCGTCCACGCTGGCGGCCACCATGAGCTACCTCGATAGCGCCATCCTGCCCGCTGTCGGCCATCTGCGCGTCGGCTCGGCGGTGCGGGCCGACATCGCCCGGTTCTTCCACGAATACGGGCGCCGGAAGCCGGGCGGGGCGAATCGAAGTCACGAGATACTGCGCACCATGTTCGACCGCGCCATCGCGTGGGGCCATCGGCCGGAAGCCGCTGGCAACCCGTGCAAGGGGATCGTCCGCTACAAGCGACCGCCGCGCGGGCGGCTGCTCGGCGCGGACGATCTGGCAAAGCTCGGCGCGGTCCTGTGCCAGCGCGAGGACGACAACCCGGTCTGCGTCGCGGCGGTGCGCCTGCTCCTGCTGACCGGGTGCAGGCCGGGCGAGATACGCCGCCTGCGGTGGTCGGAAGTCAAGCCCGACCGCTTGACGCTGATTGACGCGAAGACCGGGCCGAGGCACGTCCTGCTCGGCGGGGCGGCGCGAGAGCTGCTGGACGGTCTCGCCGGAACCGCGTCGGGGGAGTGGGTGTTTCCGGGCAGGGACGAGGACGAACCGCTGGACAAGAATGACCTCTACGGGTTCTGGATCAAGGCGCGCGATGCGGCGGGGATCGTGGCCGACGCACGGCTGCACGATCTCCGTCATGCGCACGCCTCGCACGCGGTCATGAACGGCGAGAGCCTGCATGTCGCGGGACGCCTGCTCGGGCATCGGCGGGCATCCACGACGAACCGCTACGTTCATCTCGATGACGCGACGCTCGGCGAGGCCGCCGAGCGGGTGGCGCTGGCGGTGGGGCGGAAGCTGCGGGGCGGGTGAGCGAACCGCAGCCCGTTGTCCCACCCCGGCAGACTGAACGGCGTCGCGACCGCTACAGCAGCTTGACCAGGGCGACGATCAGGCCGCCCTGGGCAATCAGCAAGCCGATCAGCCATTTCATCAGGTCGGACTTTGCCGTCTCTATGCGTGCCTCGACCTTGGCGATGTCAGCCCTGGTCTCCTGCCGCAGCGTCTCCATGCCGGCCTCGATCCTCGCGACATCGGCCTTGGTCGCGAGGTTGGCGTTGAGCAGGGCGACATGCTCGTCGGCCAGTGTCTCGGCCTGCTGCTCGGTGAAGCCGCAGTCGGTCAGGCGCTTGACGAAGCGGTGGGTATCGAACGCGATGGCCTCTGACATGGCGGAATCATAGGAACCGCGGCGGCACCCGACAAGTGCCAATCCCGCGAGACGGAGGCGTGGGCGACGATGACGGGGGCCGCCATGCGACGCTGCGGGGCGACGGCGGCGCGCAGGCGGGGTTTCCTTTTGCGTGCGAGGCTTGGTACAAGGCGGTCGAGTCGGGTCGTGCCTCGATCGAGGGTCCGCATCCGGTGTTTTCGTTTTGGGGTCCGGAACGAGGGGCTGTCATGGTTTCGATGCGAGCGGCGTGGGCAGCGATGGAGACTGCCGTGAACGGGGTCCCAAATCGGGGGTTGACAAGCTGGATTGAGCTTCCCGGTATACTAAGCCGGGTCGCCGGGTCGCCGGGTCGCCGGGTCGCCGGGTCGCCGGGTCGCCGGGT
>WTFV01000215.1 GCA_011523845.1 Acidobacteriota bacterium
GCAGGTTGTCGACCGCTTTGTCTTTGCGCAACCCTTTCAGCGCCCCGGTATCCTGTGCCAGCTCGCGCCAGTCCCGGGGGAGGAACGACAACAGCACCTCCCAGTCCTCATCCACCGTGCCGGCTTCCGTGTCCTGCATCCGCAGGCCAGGATACGCCGGCCACGACGCGAAAACAAGTTAGCGCCTATGTGCATCTCCCCCCGGGTCGCTATCCTGCCCACTGGGCAGCCGGGCGCGCAATCTGTCACCTGCACGGGATCTGCCTGCGCGCGATCCGTTGCCGAGACCTGAAATGGGCCGACTGACCACAGTGCTTCCGAGCCCCTGTATCGTCGGGACTGTGATACGGCCATTGTCCGGACCCCGCACGACCACGCCGAGTTCGTGATTGATTTCGATTCGCTCCGGCATTCCGAACCTTGCGCTTGGCGCGGTGATTGTCGTCACGCGTTCGCCTCGGAAATCCTGATCCACGCGCCATCTGCCATCACCGCCGAGAAAGAACGAACCGCTCTTTTCCCGGACTACTTCGCCGGCCCGGGTGCGCGTTTCGTGGAAGTCCACCTGGATCCCGTCGATCTCGCCTTGAGCATGCGCGTCCGACACCGGCAGGATGAGAATAGCGCACGCCAGCATAGCGACGCATCCCGTTTTGTCCATCATTTCCCTTCCCCTTCGCTGAACCCGCCGGCCTACCACGGGGGGCAGCAGTAATCGGTGCTCCAGAAGGATTGGTATACAACCGCGCCGTCTTCATCTTCACAGTAAAGCTCGAGCCATTCGATTTCATCGCCTCCACATTCCACTAGACAGTCGAACCAGGCCCAGCAGTTCCAAGTCTGTGACTGCGCAGGCGCCGCCGATAGCACAACTGCTGCCGTCACGATCACGACGAGCCGCGCGACGATTCGTAGTGCTTCTCTCACGATTCGCCTCCCTGCTTCGCCCCTGGACTTCCTTGATCCTGCTCGGCGTCAAGCACAGCCACAACGACAGAAGCCCATCGTTGGTACGCGTTCACGAACGGCCTCCAGCGGATCGAGTCGTTCGCCGTGTCTGCTCGCCGACGCTGCGGCGTACCCGCTCATATGCAATGGACGACACGATAAGCGCGTCGCACGCGTGCCTCGCCGAGATTCCAGAGGCTCGTCGACCACCGGACGGAGCACGATGCCCCGCGCCTCGATCGCATGGTCGCCTCGCGGCTCCGCGGGCAGCCGGGCGCTGATGGAGGACGATCCGAACGGGATGCCGAGCCCCGGCCATGCGATTCGACCGACCTGACCCGGATCCCGTACAGGCCCGTAGCGCGCCGAGATCACGAGGTAGTCTCTACACTCGACGGATGTCACCTGCATGGTTGTCTGGAGTTTCCTCCATGCATGGCACGCTATCGAAGATCACCTGGCTGGTGCAACCCGCGTTGATGCATATCGCACACGTGCTTGACCTCGAGCAGCGCTCGGCGTCGGTGCGCATGGAGCACCTCTCCACTTGCCGCGGCCCCATCCACGACGAAACCTGTCGCCGGCGTCGGACATCCCTTCCAGGCGGAAGACGGCATCCGGTACCCTTCCCGCGATGATCATCGATCCGTACTTCTATCTGGCCGCGACCGTCGCGGTGCTCATCGTCGGCATGGCGAAGGGCGGCTTCGGCGGGGGCATCGCCGTCGTCGGGGTGCCGTTGATGGCGATGGTCGTCAGCCCCTTCCAGGCGGCTGCCGTGATGCTGCCGATCCTGATGGTGATGGACGTCCTGGCGATGCGCGCGTACCGGGGCCGGTGGGACTGGCGCAACCTCCGGATCCTGCTGCCGGCCGCGATGGTCGGCACGCTGCTCGGCTTCGTGACCGCCCGCGCCATCTCCGCCGACGGGCTGCGCGTCCTGGTCGCCGTCGTCGCGCTGGTCTACGCGGTGCAGTACTTCCGGCGCCGCCCCGGCGACCGGACCCGTCCGCCGCGCACCGGTCCCGGCGTGTTCTGGGGCGCCACGGCCGGCTTCACGAGCTTCTCGATTCACGCCGGCGGGCCGCCGCTGCAGGCGTTCCTGCTGCCGCAACGCATGCACCGGACGACGTTCCAGGCCACCAGCGTCCTGTTCTTCTTCGTGGTCAACTGGTCGAAGGTGGGCCCCTACTACTGGCTCGGCCAGTGGACCACGGACAACCTGCTGACGTCGCTCGTCCTGTTGCCGCTGGCCCCGGTCGGGGTCTTCCTCGGCCGCTACCTGCACGACCGGGTGGACGACGAGCTCTTCTTCCGCGTGGTTCACGCGTCGCTGTTCGTGATCGGCGTCAAGCTGCTGTACGACGCATCCGGGGTGTGATGAGGCTACCCGAGCGTACGGAGAACGGCCACGGCGAACGCAGTGGTGGCGGCGACCACGATGCCGGTGGCGGTGAGCGCGACCCCGATCATCCACTTGATGAGGCGGGCTTCGAGGGAGGCGATTTCGGCACGCAGGTCGTTCTTCGTGACCAGCGCGCCGGCGTCGATGCCGGCCGCGTCATGCTCGGCTGCCTGGCGAACGGCAGCGGTAATGGCGTCCGCCTGGGCCGCTGTCAGATTCGCATCCGTCAGGCTGCGGGCGATCGCGTGCGTGTCGAACATCGTCAGGATTCCAGTGTAATGCTTGCAAGTCGCGGCCGACGACGAAGGCTTCCGCAGCACGGCAATCGACAACCCAGGCGCAGAAGGTCACAGCCAACCCTTCTGCCGCGCGATGCGGGCCGCCTCCACCCGGTTCGACGCGCCGAGCTTGCCGATCGCCTCGGACAGGTAGTTGCGGACCGTCCCCTCCGATAGATCCAGCGCCGCCGCGATGGCCGCGCCCGACGCCCCGTCGCCGGCCAGCCGCAGCACCTGGCGTTCGCGATCGGTCAGCGGATCGGCATCGCACCAGGCGTCGGCGGCCAGCTCCGACGAAATGGCTCGGCCGCCGGCATGCACCTCGCGCACCGCCCGCGCGAGCTCCTCGGCGGGCGCGTCCTTCAGAAGATAGCCGCGGACGCCGGCGTCGAGTGCCCGGCGCAGATAGCCGGGCCGGGCGAAGGTGGTGAGGATGATGACGCGCCTGCCGCGCTCGACCAACCTGGCCGCGAGCTCCAACCCGGTCACCCGCGGCATCTCGATGTCGGTGAGCACGACGTCCGGCTCCAGGCGTTCGGCCAGTTGCAACGCCTCGGCGCCGTCCCGCGCCCGGGCGACCACCGCGATGTCGTCCTCCAGATCGAGCAGCGCGGACAGCGCGCCCAGCACCATCGCCTGGTCCTCAGCGACCAGCACGCGGATCAAGCCACTGCCTCCCGCGACGCGGGCAGTCCAGACGTCGGACGCCGGGGCTTTTCGGCCGGAATGCGCACGGTCAGCGTGACGCCGCGGGCCGTTTCGATCGTCATCGTACCCCCGGCCTCCTCGACCCGCTCGCGCATGCCGGCCAGACCGGCGCCCTCGCGGATCGCGCCGCCACGCCCATCGTCCTCCACCACGAGGCGTATCCGCCCGTCCTCGCGAACGAGGCTGGCCCGGCATCGGCCAGCCGCGGCGTGGCGGACGACGTTGGTGATCGCCTCTCGCAGGCACAGGGCCAGCGTCGCCTGACGATCCGGCGACACGTCGAACGGCCGCCTGTCGATCGTCAGACTGACGTTGCCCGCCTCGCAAGCCAGCCGGGCGTTGGCCAGCTCCGCGTCGAGATCCGTCCGTCGCAACCCGCTCACCGCCTCTCGGATCTCGCGCAACGCACCGCGCGAGATACGCTCCACCTCGCGGATCTCCTGCTCGGCGCGGCTGTCGCCCCGCGACGCGAGCTTCCCTGCCAGTTCCGCCTTGATGGTAATGAGCGAGAGCGTGTGACCGAGCAGGTCATGCAGGTCGCGCCCGATCCGTTCCCGCTCGGCGACCGCCGCAAGCCGGCGCACCTCGGCCTGCGAGAGCTTCAATGCGGCCTCCTGGCGATCCAGCTCGTCGGTATGGATGGCCACGGCGCCGATCAGCAGCGAGAGCGCACCGCCGAAGAGCAGGACGAAGATGGGGAGGGCGAACGCCAGCCACTCGACAGCGATCAGCATCACGACGCCCGCGAGCCAGGCGTAGGCACGCGGCGGGCGGGCCGCCCGGCCCACCAGCCCGCTGGCGTAGATGAAGAAACCCATCGCGTTCGGGTTGAACGGCGTCCACACCAGTGCGATGACGAGAATGCCGGCGATATTGAGGAAGACCCGTCGGCCGGAGTGCCAGAAAGCGTTGAGGTACAGGGCCAGGAACGCCGGCACGGTGAGCAGGGCCAGTGTGAGCTCCACCGGCTCCAGCGGCACGAACCACCACTTGGCGAAGAAACCGATGAGCCAGAACAGCCACAGGTACGGTATCCAGCCGATGCGTGGATCGGAAGGCAGCAGGCGCCGGTGCAGCGCGAGAAACACCCTGCCGACCGCGCGGCTGAAGCTGCTCGCCATCACCTGATCTCCACGTCGTCGATCTCGAAGGCGAACGTCCCGAGCGGAGGCGCCGGCGCCACGAACGCCAGGCCACCGATGACGCCTGGCGCGTCCGTCGGGAACCTCACCAGCGGTATCTCGACAGCGACCCAGTCCGGCGGTGCGGTGAACGGCACGCCGGCGGGCACGGACGCGCTCCCGCCGGCGCCGAACAGCATGGCCATATAGGTCCGACCGTCGCCGCGCGTGCGGAAACGCAGTACCTCTCGACCCGCGAAGTCGACCGGCTGCATCGGCTGCGCGCCGGGGAAATAGATGGTTCCGGCCCACGGGAACGGAAACCCGGCTGCGACCTCGCCCTCCACCCGCAACGCTCCGCTCTCGACGGACAGCCGGCCGGTGGACGATCCGCCCTGCATCCGATCCGAGGCCACCTGCCAGCCGAAGCCGAAGGCGGCGCCGATGCCGTCCTCGAAGTCGGCGATCAGCGTCGTCTCGGGCGCCGGGGACGCGGACTGCGTCTGCGGCCGCTCCTGGTGGACGCGGCTGCGGTCGACCCGGTAGCCGTCCTTCCAGACGGCGACGATACGGGGGCTGAGCGAGAGGTCGTTCTCGAGGTCGCCGTCGACCAGCACGAGGTCGGCGATCCGGCCCTCCTCGATAGCCCCCCGGTCGTCGAGCCCGAAGATCTCCGCCGGCACCGAGGTGGCTGCCGCGAGGGTGTCGGCGCCGCTCAATCCGGCGCGCCGCAGAAGCCGCAGCTCGCCGTGCATCGAGAGGCCGGAGGCCGTACCCGGGTTGGGGGCGTCGGTGCCTGCAATCAACCGGACGCCGGCCGCGTGCAGGCGCCGGACGTTCTCGATCGCCACATCCCCCGCATTCGAAACCCTCTCCTCGTCCCCACCGGGGAAACGACTGGCCAGGGTCTGGCGCTGCATCGGCGACAACGGCGTGTCGCCGGCCGCCTCCAGCAACTCCCCTTCCAGCGCGTCGCCGCCGATGGAGGCGGCGACCGACAACGTCGGGACGACGAACACGCCCGCCTCGGCGATACGCGCCGCCTGCGCTTCGTCGATGAGCGCGTCGCGCCAGACGTGCACCAGCCCGTCGGCGCCGAGCGCGACGGCCTCCAGCGCGTGCTCCAGCGTGCTGACGTGCACGACGGCGCGCAGGTCCTCCGCATGAGCGGCCGCAATCAGCGCGCCGATGGTGTGGCGATCGAGCGTGGCGATGTCCATGCCGAAGGTGCTGCCGTCCTCGTGGACGACCTTGATCCAGTCGGAACCCTCCTGCTTGCGCGCCCGGACCCAGGCGGGCGCCTCGTCCGGGCCGCCCACGGTCTCCACCGGCACGCCATACCGCGTGCCGTGTCCGCCGGCCGCGGTAGCGAGCATCCCGGCGGAGAAGAGGTCGGCCTCGTCCCCGCGGGCAAGCGTGTCGCGGGCCGCCCGCTTCGAGGCGACGAGTTGCGGGTCGCTGAACTGGTCGAGCACGGTGGCGACCCCGAAGCGCAGGGCGTCGTTCAGCGTGCTGCCGAACGTATGCACGTGACCGTCGATGAGGCCGGGCACCAGCGTCTTTCCCCGGCCATCGACCCGCGGGAGATCCGGCGGCAGTGCCAACCAGCGGCCGACGCCCTGAATGCGGCCGTCCTCCACCCGCACTTCCTGTTCCGGTCGGAACCTCTCGCCGTCGAAGACTGTCACCCGGACGATCGCGAAGCTGGCCTCGGGCAGCGCGTCCGCTGCATCTTCCGGAGGCGCCGGTTCGGGCAGCGCCATGAGCACGCCCACGAAAACGACGATCGTGAGACCCACGTACGTCGCGCTGCGAGCCACGGTTCTCACCGGTCCGGTCATCGCCACCCCCTGGCTCGGCATCCTTCGCGCCGGCACATGCCCCGAAGACTCCTACGTCTGACCGGCCCGCCGGAAGCCAAAGCCCGCCACGACGAGAAAGACCACCGTGAAGACGCCCATCATCAGCACGTGAACACCGACGGACCCGCCCTGGTCCATGTCGACCACCTTCAGCGCGAGCTGTGACTGGTGATAGGCGGGAAAGACGACGGCCACATCCTGCACGAGCGTCGGCAGCAACGAGATCGGCATCCACAGGCCGGACAGGAAGGCCATCGGCAGGTAGACGAGGTTCACGATGGCGACGGCCGACTGCGCCTTCACCCAGGCGCCGATGGCCAGGCCGAGCGCGCAGAACGGAACCACGCTCGACAGGACGACGCCGGCCAGCGCGAACCACTGCCCGCGGTACAGCGTCACCTCCGCCGCGAACGCCCCGAGCAGGAACAGGCCGAGGACGATGGCCATGCCGAAGAGGAGCGCCGTCGCCACTCGGGCCAGGAGGTAGGCGGCGACGGGCATCGGCGTGGTCTGCTTGAGCAGCAGGGCGCCGCTGTCGCGCTCGGCGGCGAATCCCACCCCGAACCCGAAGAGAGAGGGGCCGATGAGCCCGAAGACGCCGTAGGTGGCGAGCAGGAACGTGGGCGCCAGCGGCGAAAAGCGCATCACCACGCCGAAGAAGACGTAGAACATGATCGGGAACACCAGCGTCGGTATGGTGAACCCCGGCGTCCGCGCCAGGCTCAGGAACTGCGCCCGTGCCTCCAGCACGTAGATGCAGAAGCGGCGGGCCAGCCCCAGGCGCGGCGCGCCGTCGCCGGTCGTTGCCATCAGGACACCTCCTCCTGGGGATCGCCGGCGCGCACCAGCGTGAGAAAGGCGTCCTCGAGCCCGGCTCCCGTCACGTGCAGGTCGCGCAGGTCGGGATCCAGGGCGAGCAGAGTCCGCAGCACGTCCTCGGGCCGCGCGGTCAGGATCTCCAGGTGCTGGCCGCTGACCTCCGCCCGGACCACGCCGGGCAGGCTCGCCACGTCGTCGCGACCGACGCCGGTGATGCAGCGGATGCGGCGATCCGCGGTGCGGGACTTGATCTCCGACGGCGTTCCCTCGGCGACGACCCGCCCCTGGTGGATGACCGCGATCCGGTCCGCGAGCGCGTCCGCCTCCTCCAGGTAGTGCGTGGTGAGCACCGCGGTGCGACCCGCCTTCTTCAGCCGCTGGATCTCGCTCCACAGGCTGCGGCGCGCCTCCACGTCGAGCCCGGTGGTCGGCTCGTCGAGAAAGACCAGCTCCGGATCGCCCGCCAGCGCCAGCGCGAACATCACCCGCTGCTTCTGGCCGCCGGACAGACGGCCGTAGCGGCGCGCAGCGAGCTCCTCGAGACCGGCCATGGCGAGCAGCGTCGAAACCGGCAGCGGCGCCGGATAGTAGCTGGAGAACAGCTCCAGGTTCTCGGCGACGGTGAGCGTGTCGGGAAGACCGGATACCTGCAGCATCGCGCCGCGGCGCATCCGGACCGGCCGCGCCCCGGGGTCCCGTCCGAATACGTGCACCGCGCCCTGCTGCACCTGCAGACTGCCCAGCAGGAGACCTATGGCGGTGGTCTTTCCCGCACCGTTGGGCCCGAGCACGGCGAGCACTTCACCCGGCCGGATCTGAAGGTCGAGCCCGTCGAGGGCGACGACGTCGCCGTAGCGGTGGGTCACCGCCGACAGCGTCGCGAGGCATCCGTGCGACATCTCCATCCTCGTCTACCGCGATCCTGCGGTCGATGTGATCCGGCCGGAATCGATCGCGACACTGATGGTACGGAACGATTCCGATGTCCGGTAGTGGAGAGTGTCACGCGGCGATCGTGACGAATGTCACTGTCTCGCCATTTGCTCCCCTCGCACGAGCGGCGGCCGCCCACGGGCACCTATAATCGCTGTCGGATGCTCGACCGGGACCTGGCCGCCGTCTTGCTCACACGACGCTTTCCGCCGCGGAACCTCGTTCTCTTCGTCCTCCTTGTCTGCTTCGCTCCGGCCGGCTGTCGCGGGCTCCAGTGGGAGGACTACATGGAGGCCGCCTACCACGCCCGTCAGGACGGCCGCTACCGAGAAGCCGAAGAGCTGCTGCTGGTAGCGGCCGACTTCGCCACCGCCTTCCCCGCGAACGACCTGCGCCGGGCGATGACGCTGAACGACCTCGCGGAAATCTGCATTGCGGAAGCGCGCCATGCGGAAGCCGAGGTGCTCTACCGGCAGGCGACCGAGGTCATCGAGGCGGCGCTCGGCCCTGACCACCTCGATCTGGCGGCCCATCTCGCGATGGTCGCGGCGTTCTACGCCGCACAGGGGATCTACACCGAGGCGGAGCCGCGCTACGAGCGCGCCGTCGCCATCATGGAGCCGGCGCTCGGCTGGGCGCATCCCGACGTCGCCGACCACGTCGCCGCCCTGGCGTCCGTCTACTACCGCCAGGGGCTGCACTTCGAGGCCGAGCCGCTCTACGAACGCTCGCTGGCAGTTCTCGAGCTCGCACTCGAGCCGGACAACGTGCGGCTGGCCGAGATCCTGGAGGAGTACGCCGGGCTGTTGCGGGCCACCAGCCGCGGTCTCGAGGCCGGACCGCTGGAAGCACGCGCCCGGCGGATCCGCGCGACGCCGTAGGATCTCCCCCGAAGGATCCGTGGCACCGCCGGACAGTTACCGCCGCGGGTGCACGACATCGTTGTGAGATGACCGCCCCTGGCACTGTCGGGCCGGCGATTTCGGTGCCCACTTTCTTGTCGTGCACCCTACCGCCGCGGGCGAGTGGAAACCGGCGGATGGATGTCCTTGTCGGCTCGATCCGACGCCGGCCGACCCGACCCGCCGGCAAGAGACCGCAACTCCCGCAACAGGCGTAACGGTCCCCTGCCCGACGCCCCGGCATCGTCCCCGGACTTCCTTTCCAGGTCGGCGTCTTCCTCGTACGTCGCATGAAACTCGTCGACCACCGTGTCAGGCGCCGAGCCGGGGTATATCCGCAGCAGATCCCATTCGTTGATCGCGGCCCTGACCTTGTAGCGCATGCGGGCCTGAACCCCGGCGCCGCCAGTCTTTCCCTCCAGCGGCGGAGCATCCCAGTCGTAGGCTTCGCTGTAGATCTTCCGCAGTCTGTCGATCGTGTCGTTCACGTCGTCTTCCGCCGGCGCGTTCAGCGGTACGTACGACTGTTCCAGCAGGCGCATGCCCGCCTCGGCCAGGGCGGCGATGCCCGCGTACCTGCTCTTCGCCAGCCGCGGCCTCACGTGATTGCGATCCTTCTTGCCGCCGTCGGGACTGATGACGGCGGACGCGAAGTCGTCGGTCACCGTGCCGACGGCGACCAGGCCCGGGTACGACTCGACGGACTTTCCCATCCAGCGCGCCAGCTCGGCGTACGACCGGCCGCGCTGCAGGATGGAATACGACCCGATCAGCTCCATCTCGTCCAGGAGCACGACCCAGCCCTTGTAGCCGGCGCACTTGATCAGCTCGATGGCGAAACGCAGGCGCTGCGGCGGCAACTCGGCGGCTCGGGGCGCACGGAAGGAACCGGACTGCTTCAGCCCGATCGAGGCCAACCCGCTCTTGACGTCCGAGACCCTTATCCGGTCTCCCGCCCAGAACGATTCGATCTTGCCGTTCAACTCGATGTCGTTCAGTCTTTCGTAGACGAGCAGGCTCGCCGGGAATATCCGGCTGAGCACGCCGCTGGAGGCGGCGGCCTCGGCCCACTGCAGGAAATCCGCGGAGGCCCGGGAACGCCAGTCCGTCACCAGACCCAGTTCCTCGATCAACCGTCCCTGGCGATCCGGCATCCGTCCGTTCTCGATCGCGGACCTGAACACCTTCCCGAGGTCGTAGAGCGGAGTCTCCTTGCTGACGGCGACCCTGCTGCACACGAACCCCCGCGCGAGCGCCTGGCGCTCGAGATGCGCCAGCAGGTGCGACTTGCCCGCGCCGAAGTCCCCGGAGACCAGCATCCCCAGCGCGTCGCCCGCCGGTCCGCCGGCGCCCGCAGCCCCGGCCAGCAGAGCGGAGAACGCCTCTTCCACCCGCGGCTGGTTGCAGCCCAGCATCGCCACCGCATCCCGGTTGGGCACGCCATTGCGCAGGGCCTCGATGGCGCGCCGCCTGGCCAGCCTCTCGTCCCGGTGGACCGCCATGTCTCCCGCCGCCCTCTTCACGACAGCCGAACCAGCGCCGCGACCGGATTGATCCGGTTCCTGTCCCGCACGTCGTCCATCACCCGGGTCTTCAGCGCTTCATAGATGCCGAAGCCCCTGGAACGGGCGCCCGGCTCGTCGTCGACGAAGCCCGGACCGGTCGCCACCAGCATCAGGGTCCCGGCCAGCCGGTCGACGTCGTCCACGAACTCGCGCAGCAATTCGTAGTGATCGACGGCCATGGCTCGCGTGTAGTACCGCAGGCCGTCCCTGGGGTTGCGGGCCACGGTCACGCGGCGGTTGTCCAGCAGCATGACCGTTCCGGCATGTCCCGCCTGACGGATCCAGTGGAGCGCGGATTCGATGCAGTGCCTGCCCGTGGTGCGGTTGATGCCGGTGTAGATGGAGAACTGGCGGACCGGGCCCACGCGCGTGTTGGCGCCGGTCAGCCAGTCCAGCAACGGCTGGCCGCCGTACTCGCCGTCGAAGCGGTGCCCTTCCTGCAGGCACAGTTGGGTCATGGCCACGCGAAAGTCCCTGGCCATGTTCGGGTTCCTGAAAACGCGCTCCTGTATCGCCGGCCTCATTTCGCTGAGCAGGAACTGCGACTCCAGGTCGTTGGCGCCGGCGATGGCGTCGAAGACATTGCCGTCGCCGCCGGGATCGACGCCCTCCACCGTGTACTGTCGTTCGGCCGCCAGGCGCAGGATCACGCGGCGCGCCAGGGAGCGCCATGGCACTTGCCGAGCCAGCGCGAAGAAGATGTCCTGCGGCATGTGGGCGCGCAGCCTGGCCGCGTCCAGCGAGACGAAGACGTAGTCGCGCGCCGCGCAGCGACCCGCCACGGCGTCCCGCAACCCGGGCAGCGCGTCGTCCGAGACCACGGCGAACTTGATGGAGGAGCCGCCATCCTTGATGAACGTGGACAGGTACTCGCCATCGACATGGCGCAGCCAGTCGTCGATCGGGATGGTGTTCGACGCGCTCGACATCAGCCGCCCTTCGTGAACCGGACGCCGTAATACACGACGTCCTGGCCGTCGGGTCCGACGAAAGTGAACAGATCGCGTTTGGCCTGCCGCGTGCCGGAGGAGGCCGGGAAGGAGACGGTCGCCCCCTTCCTGGTGCGCGTGGGACCGCCGGCCTGCAGGCGGTACAGGTCCCTGGCGAAGTCCGTTCTGTCGTAGTCGCGGCCTGCACCGGGCAGGGAGGTCAACAGCCTGTAGATTCTGGCCAGGGGCACCACCCGCTGCCAGTCGTCCGGCATGAGGCGGCCCGAAGATTCGCCCTGCACGATGTCGGTGTAGACGGCGTACAGCGATTCCAGGAAGGCGTCGGATCGGTGGCGGCTGCTCTTCTTCTGGTTCTTCAGCAGCAGATCGGCCAGGTATGACGGCCGGATGGCGGATACCTTCCTGCCGTCCATCCTGACCGCCCGATCGCGCGGCAGCAGGCGCACGATGGAAGGATGGGAAATCAGCCTGCCGTCCCGCTCGTGTATCTCCAGGCCCTTCCTCGCGGCGACGGCGCTCAGCTCGCCCGCGTATCGCTCCTCGAGGTAGCGCTCCTCCTGCTCGTCCGAAAAGGTCCACGATTCGACGGCGACGGCGACCGCCTGCATCAGACCGCTCAGGGAGGCGTCGAGATCGGTCCGGGCCCGCTTCATGCGAGCGACGTTTCCCTCCCGGGCCGCCTTCTGCAGACTCCTGGCCTGCTTGACGAGGCCGGCCGCCGATTCGAGCGCCGAGGCGGCGGCCTGCTCGACGTCGTCGAAGGCCTGTTCCAGATCACTCACCGATTCCTCCGCCCTCGGAACCTGCGCCCCTGCCGTCCGGTTCTGCACGTGCGATCCGCCACGGTGTCGTGCAGAGCTTATCCCAACCGGCGCTCGATTTTCGGCTCGACTCGGCGGCCTCGACGTCCAACCTTGGGCGATCGACCCGGTGACGCCGGGAGGCGTCTCCACCGCCGTGCTTCAACGCGCGCTTCCCGGGCGGCGGCACCTGTTCGGCGGCATCGAGGCGGACGCATACGAATGTGGAGGAAGGCGCTGGACTTACGACGGAAGGCGGATGGCAATCTGGAAGAGAAGCCCGATCACCACCAGGACAAGCGCAAGAGTGGCGCCGGAGATCCACTTGAGCACGCGGATCTCGCCCACGACGTCGCCGATCTCCTCGGCCGCCGCCATTGCCTTCTCGGGCGCTGCGCCAGCGTCGAGATGGGCATCCAGCGCACGCCGGGACACGAGCTTGTCCATGCTTCGAGTCTACCGCCCCATGCCTGACCGATCAAATTGCGAGCATCGCGCCATCGCACCCGTCTCGACCGGTAGAACATCAGGGCTGCAGCGTTGCACCGCCTCGGCGTCGGCCTGGCCGATCGGGGCGCGCGCCTCGACCGGCAGGACATCAGGGCTGTAGCGTTCCACGCACTTTCGCCTCGACCTTGTGGTCGATGCGGGCCACCGCCAGAAAGCGGAAGAACCGTTCCAAATCGACTTCAGGGGTGATCCGGGGCTCGCCCTCCAGCGCGATATGGGCCGCGCCCCCTTCCACCGTCAGCCTGTACTCGCCGCGCCCCAGACTGATGCGCGTCCGGATGCAGTCCCAACCGTGCGCCCGTGCCAGATCGAGAGCCGCCCGCGACTCCCTGGAACTCCAGACGGACCCGTTGCCGAACAGCTCGCGCAACGGCTTGATGCGGGCCGGAGAGGCGCCGAGATCGAGCCCGGAGCCGGCGAGCCGCTGCCCCATTCGCGCCATCCGGTGCGAGACCGCGGCGGAGAGTCCGGGGACGGCGCGCAGCCGGAGCGGCAGGCCCAGCCACCCGTCGCGCACGCCGAACAGCACCGCGGCGGCGAGCCGGTCCGCCTCGTGGAGCCGGTCGTTGTCGAAGTCGATGAGGTCCGCGCAGTCGCGGCGCAGGAAGAACAGGATCATGGCCCGCGCCAGGGACGTGGCGTGCCGCTCGAACAGCTCGCCCGCGGTGACGCCGGCCAGCCCGCGCAGCGAGACCAGCGTGTCGCGGAGCTTCCCGGCGCCGGCCTGCAGCCGGGCGTCGAGGGTCGTCGACGCCGCGTCGAGGTAGTCGAGCACGACATCCTCGGCATTGCCGGCGTCGCCGGCTTCCTTCCACGCCGCCAGCCGGTCGACGGCGCCCCAGAACAGGCGCTCCCGGGAGGCGTTCCGCACGCCGGCCGGATCGGTCGCCGACGCGCCTCTCTCGCCTGCGCCGGCCGGCGGCGACGAGCGGACAGATGCAACCGCGGCGTCCGAAGAAGTCGAAGCGCCACTCTCGCCGGCGGCGGTCGACCACCCGGCGGCGCCGCTTCGCATCCAGGCGCGGAGACCGGCGAGGATGGGCTCGTCGACCGGCGGCAGCGCCTCGTCCTCCGGATCGAAGGCGTGCCGGCACGCGCAGACCGCCAGATCGCCCCGATTGCCGGTCAGCAGCAGCATCGCCATGACGCCGCCCGCCGCGAGCGGGGCGTGCACCGGCGCCGGCCGCGGCGCCGGCCCGCCCGCCGGCGGCCACGGCGCGTCCGCCGTCCGGGTGAACAACGTCTTCGCGACCCGGCGGGCGACGTCCTGCAGAGGCACGTTGCCGAAGTCCTTCGCGTCCGCCTCGCACGCTCGACGATCCTCCTGCGAGCGGAAGACGACCGCTTCGATCCAGCTCGCCGGCAGGGGCGCGGGGACCAGGATCAACCGTTCGCTCCCGTCGAGCGCGTCCGGGAACCGCAGCTCGCGCAGGCCCCGACCCGCCGCCAGCACCGGCCCCGACAGGCCGCTCAGCCGGATCTCGACGACGGCCGGCCGCAGGTGCGCCGCTTCCTGCGTCGCCGAAGCGATCGCCCCGGCGGGCACCGTGTCGAAGAACAACGGAATCCAGCCGGGGAAACAGCCGAGGGTGTCCCGGTAGTACTTGTCGCCGAACCCGGCGGGCGGCATCACGAGACCCGCCGCCAGCATGTACATCAGGTTCAGGTGGTTGGTGACGAGCAGCCCCGACGCAGGCGGCCGCACCGGCGAGGGCTGGTCTTCGGATTCGAACAGCGTCTCGGTCGCCATCACCACTCCCCCCGCTGCAGCGTCTCGGGATCCCGCGGCAGGATGGCCTCGACGGCGCGGCCGGCGCCGCGCTTCATGAACAGGAACACGCGCTCCCGCGCCCGCGCGACCATGACGTAGAACCGCCGCCGGGCGGCGTCCGGGTCCCGCGGATCGACGCGGTGCTCGTCGACATCGGCCAGACACACCGCATCGAACTCCAGCCCCTTGCAGGCCTGCGCGTTGATGACCAGGATGCCGCCCTCGTCGAAGGCGACGGCCGGCCGGTGGGCGCCATGGAAGGTCTCGATCCTGGGGCGTGGATGATCCAGGGCGGCCTCTACGCCGCGCAGCATCTCGAAATACCGCTCGCGAACGCCGTTGTGCGGTGCGATGACGCCGACGAGCTGCCGGGGATCGCGATCCGCGAACGTCAGAATCGCCCTGCAGACCCGGTCGAGGTGCTCCGGCCGGTACACGTAGAGCTGCGGGACGTGACCCGCCTCCCGCGGCGGCAGATCCGGGGGCGGACTGGCCGGATCGCCGGTGTAGAACGCCCGCGCCAGCTTCGCCACCCGGTACTGGTTGCGGAAGTTGCGCCGGAGCTCGATCACGTCGTCCGTGTCGAGGTCCAGACAGGTCTCGATCTCCTGCCGGCTGCTGTTCAGCTCCGTGAGCTGCTGGTTCTGATCGGCCACGACGAAGAAGTCCTCGAAGCCGAGGTCGACGAGACTCGCGTAGAAGGCCGGCGGCATGTCCTGGCCCTCGTCGATGACGAGGAACGGGCGCGGACCGTCGTCTCCGTCCGGCGGCAACGCCTCGACGAGCTCCTCGATACGGCCCCAGTCCTCGGCCTCGAATCCTTGCGGGTTCGGCGGCAGGAGCGGAACCGGGCGCTTCGCGATCCGTTCGAACGCGGTCCGGAACCAGCGCTGCCACGTCTCGCCGGCGAGACCGTCGCCGTAGAGCTGGACGCTCGCCCGGTGGAGGAGATGATTGAAGACCAGGAAGCGGTAGTCGTCCCGCTCTCGATGATGACGGCGGGCGCGGATCAACGCGAGCACCGACTTGCCGGTGCCCGGGCCGCCGACGATCAGGTGCCGGCCCCGCCGGGGCAGGGCGCGCGCCGCCTCCTGCTCCTTGGTGAGGTCCTGGATGCCCGGCAGCTCGAACCTGCGCCTGGTCATCGACCGGACTCGTCCACCGCGTCCAGAAACGCGGGCGCCGCGGCCCCGTCTCCCTTGATGAAGGTCCGGTCGAGCAGGACGTTGCCGTGGGCGCAGCTCGTCTCGGGGACGAGCGCGCAGGCGTGACAGGCGGCCCGGTTCAACAGGTCCGGCCCGTGCCCCTCCTGGCCGGCGCAGACCGGGTCGAGAGAGCACCACTCCGCCGCCTCGAAGGCGCCGGCCAGCAGCCGCAGGAACGGCCGGGGCCTCGCCAGCTCCACCAGGCCGCCCAGCGAGCCCTCCTCGTCCGCCACCGCGACGTAGATCAGGATCCCCGCCATCGGCTTCACGCCCGACCTGCAGTAGATCCGCTCCTTGAGCGACGCGGCGGGATAGCCCGCCTCCGCGTCGAGCCGCCGGATCAGGACGTGGGCCAGCGTATGCAACAACAGGAAGCGCGGCGACACGTCGAGGTCGTCGACCGCGGCGGACCGCCGGCGATGCCGTTCGGCGAAGGAGCCGGCGCGCGCGCAGAGCGCGGGCTCCTCCTCCCAGCGTTGCAGCGACGTCTCGTCGAGCGTGAAGAAGATGCCCTCGCCGTAGAGCTCCGCGGCGGGCAGCCAGCCGGCCTCGCCGGTGACGTCCGGCGATACCCGGCTCCCCTCTTCGCCGGTCCGCCGGAACCCCGTCAGGACCAGGATCTCCTTCAACCGGTTCACGGCGATCAGGCGACTGACGGCGGCGCGGGCGCGGCGCGCGGGACCGGCCGCCGATTCCAGATCCAGCGCCTTCCACGCCCGTGTCCGGTGCTCGGTCACGAAGTCCTCGTCTTCCTGCAGATTGGGGATCTCCTCGATCAGCGCGTGGTACTCGCCGGCCATCAGGTCGCCCTCGGCGAGCGCGCGATCGAACAGGGGATACCCCCTGTCGATCTGCTCCAGCGCCCGCTCGACGTCATCCGGCGTGCAACCGTACTCGCGGGCGAGGCGTCTGACCGTGCTTCTCCGCGCCAGGTCGTTCCTGGCCGCGCGGATCCGCTGCCGGTTGCGGGAGCTGCCGTAGAGTCGGTCGACCACCGTGCCGCGACGGATGCGCGATTCCGGCGGAATGACCAGCGCCGTGCGGCACTCGGCCGCGTGCACCCGGACGTCGTTGATCTCGAGCAGCCACGCCGGGGTCGCCGGCGCCTCGGCCGGGGGATCGGGAATCCAGGGCTGCTGCCACGCGTGCGGCGGGAACGGCGGCCGCAGCGACCACCCGCTCGCGCCGCAACGGCCGCAGGCGACCCGCCGCCGTCCCTCGCGCTCGACCAGCTTCAGGTAGGGATCGGTCCAGTCGGCACGACAATCACGCTGCGCCGGCCCGCGGGCGCTCGCGTGGGCCAGATCGTGCCAGGGCGCGTCGGCCAGGTAGCCTTCCTCGTGCACGAGCACCCAGGGCGCCTGCTCGAGTCTGCCCCCGCAGGCGCATTCTTCTCCCGCGGCGCCGGCGCCGGCGCCGCGTGGCGGATCGCCGGAGGTATCCTCCGCCCGGCGCCGCCAGGGCCTGTAGTGCAGCAGGCCGCACGCCAGGCAGCGGGTCCACAGCGGAAAGCGGCGCGCGGGTATCCAGCCGAGCACGGTCCCGTCATGTTCCGCCGCGACGGGCGGCGTGCACAGCACCTGGCTGATGCCGAGCGTCCTCCGCACCTGCTCGACGTAGCGGATCTCCCGCCGCCGGGGATCGGCGCCCGGCGGGTCCCATCTGCGGATGTCCGGAACCGCCATGAGGCTGTCCGGTCCGCGCACGACGGCGCCGACCGAGCAGTGGCGCAACAGGTGCGAGAGCCGCACCGGCACGTATTCCTCGGTCATGCAGCTATCGGGCGGCCACAGCCACGCGCAGCCCAGGAGTGGGAGAGCCGCACCGGCACGTATTCTCGGTCATGCAGCTATCGGGCGGCCACGGCCAAGCGCAGCCCAGGAGTAGGAGAGCCGCACCGGCGCGTATTCCTCAGTCATGGAGCTTCAGCATGCCCGTGCTCTCCACGTTGCGCATGGAATGCAGCGTCGGCCACAGGCCGGGCCGCGATTCTCCGTGGCCGCAGAGCAACCGGTCGGCATGCTTCTCGTTGTCCCGCACCTCGTAGTTGAGCTGTCGCCGGTCGGCCGCACAGCGCTGCGCCTCGTCGTGCCACTGCCCGACGAGGCGATCGAGGTGCGCGACCGTCTCGAAGGCCTGGCTGTGCGCCGCCGCGCGGGTGCAGCGCCGCTTGAGCTCGGCGACCACCGCGGCGACCTCCGGGGAATCCCTGTCGAACCGCCCCGCCGACGCGTTCTCGCGGAGACGGTCGCAGCCGTGCCGCAGGGCGATGACCAGCGCCGCGTGCAGCGCCCGGGAGCGGGCCTGGGACGTGAAGGGCGTGACGCTGCCCGGCTCCACGAAGCGATAGAAGGACTCGTGGTAGGCGCGGAAGCTCTCGTAGTGCGAGAGGCTGCGCGCCTGATGGCGGAAGTAGTTCGTCAGCACCAGGCCCGGCACGTCCGCCCGGCCCACCCGGCTGGTCGCCTGGATGTACTCCGCCGTGGTCAGCGGCTGGCCGTTGACCACCATCAGCGCGAGGCGCCCCACGTCGAGGCCCACCGACACCATGTTCGTCGCCAGGACCGCGTCCAGGCACTCGGCGTGCCCGCGCGGTCGCATCAACTGCTGGAAGGTCCGGGCGTTCTCCTGCGCCGTGCGCATGCTGGTGAGCTGCGCGACCCGCGCGTTCCGGATCCGTTCGGCAACGCCGTCGCGTTCGGAGACGCCGTCGCTCCCCGAGGCGACCTCCCCGGAGACGCCATCCTCCCCGGAAGGATGGTCGCTCCGCGCGTCGACGTCCAGCCGGCGGCGGTGCGCCGCCTCGCGCGCGAGCCGCCGGCCGAACGCGCGCACGTCCGTCACGAATGCGTTGTGGCTGTTCCCCACGCCCTTGAGGCTGCCGTGGTAGACGACCAGCGTCCACCAGGCGTCGAGCAACGCGCCCCGGTCCGCGTCGTCCTCGAAGGCGGCCAGCGGGCCGGCCAGCAGCGCCGCGGCGAGCGGCGCCAGGCAGTGCTGCTGATCGAGCAGGGGCGCCAGGTACCCCACGTAGAGGCGGCCGGGACGATCGCGGTCCGTGCGGGCGAACCAGGAATCGTCGCACGACAGGCCGGGCGGCGGAAACACCGCCAGGTCCCGCGCGTACAGGCGCCGCACCTGTTCCCGCGCCCTGTGGATGGTAGCCGTGGACGCGACGTACTTGGGGCGCACGCCGCGCCGTACGAGCAGCGTGTCCAGACCGGCCTCGTACAGGCCGGCCAGCGATCCGAGCGGCCCGGTGATGAGGTGCAGCTCGTCCTGGATGATGAGCTCCGGCGGGCGGCAGCGACGGCCGGCGCCGATCCCGAAGAACGCGCCGCTCCGCGTCTCCCACGCGAGGCGGGCGAACTTGTCGATGGTGCCGATCAACAGCGACGGCGGGCGGCGGTAGAGCGCCTCGTCCACCACGTTGCAGGGCAGCGGGCGGTCGTCCGCACCGAACGCGCACGCGGCGTTCGTGCAATGGAAGTGGAAGTCGTCCTCGGTGGCCTCGTAGCTGCGCGGGGTCTCGAACGGCGCCCGGCACCAGGGGCAGCGCTCCACCAGCAGGGCGTGCCGCGCCGCCGGCCGGCCCGCCACCAGGTCCTTCACGCGCTCGATGGCCTGCGTGAAACGGTTGGGGCTGATCTCGCCCCCGACCCAGATGCCGACCTCGATCGGGTCCGCCCCGAGCCGTCCGGGATTCTCCCGGCGCCTCAGTTCCAGGGCGCAGATCATGCGCGCCGCCCGTTCGAACTGCTGGCGGGTCAGCAGCCGCAGCGTGTAGCGCATGAGGGCCGTGGTGCCGCCGCCGGCCCCCGGGTGCTGCAGCCGGCGCCAGACGATCAGGAACGCAATCAGGCCCAGGTAGGCCTCCGTCTTGCCGCCGCCGGTCGGGAACCAGATCAGGTCCAGCACGTCCCGATGGTCGTCGTCCTCCCGGACCGCGGATTCCATGACCGTCAGCAGGAAGGCCAGTTGGAACGGCCGCCAGCGATAGCTCCGCGGTCCCGCCTCCTTCCCGTCGGCCCGATCGGCCTGCCCTTCCGCCCGGTCGGCCTGCCGCATCTGCTCCAGCATCGCCCGATTCGCCAGCCGGAACGACTCGGCCACGATACGGTCGGCGCGCAACAGGTCGACCGCGCGCTGCATGCGCGCGAGGGCAACGTCCATCCGGCCGCGGATGCGGGCCGCGGCCTCCCGCTCGCCGGCGGCCTGCAGACCGGCTGCCGCTTCGCGCTGCTCCGCGACCCAGGCGCCGTACGCGGCCACGAAGCGCGCGAGCTCTTCCGGGCGGGACGCGGCGGCGAGCCGCGGGATGTCGAGGGCCGCATCGTCACCCGTGTCGACCGTCACCAGCGGCGTGTCGGTCGCGGGCATGAACTCGGACCGCAGGCGCGCACACCGACCCGGCTCCAAGCGCCAGTCGACGGCTGCGCCGTGGCCGACGGCGTAGATGCGCCGGTCCGCGTACTGCAGCTCGAGCTCCTGCTCTTCCTCCGTCAGCAGGCTCGGATCGACGCGCGGGTACTCGACGAGCTCGCCCGCCTCCACGACGCACTCGAGCCGCGCCTCGAACAGCGACCGCTCCGCCAGGTCCTGCGCCCGGGGACGCAGCGGGTCGTCGCGATCCAGCCGCTGCCGGTTGAACAGGGTGACCGTGAGAATGCGGCCGTCCAGAAAGGGCCGCGCGCGGACGTCGATGCCGGCCCGGCCGTCCCAGAACGACGCGTCCGCCGCCTCTCCGGACGGCCGGCTCCCTGCACGTGCCGCAGGTTCGGCGCGCGGCCGGCGCACTTCATGCTCGGCCAGCGCGGTTCGCTCGTACTCCACCGACCGGAAACGTCCCCGCTCGTCGCGTTCCCCGGTGCGCGTGTAGACCGCCGCCGACGCGGCGATCGAGAGCCGGGCGTCGCCGCGCACGAAGCAGGAGAACCCCACCGCCGAGGGCGGCACGTAACGCCGCCGTCCGACGGATCGGGCGGCCGTGCGCTCCTTCGGCGTATCGGACCCTGCGAGCGCATCCTCGTCCTCGTCTTCGTCCTCGTTCCCGGCGAGGGACGGACCGGCGTCGTTCACTCCGCCCGCCCCCGCGGGATCCGTGCCGGAGACGCCGGGCTGGACGGGATACAGCACGCCCGTCGGATACCTGTCCAGCGGGGACACCCGCAGGTTGCCGTCCCCGGTCGGCCCCATGAGCTGCCGCCGCAGCCAGTCGACCAGCTTCCCGCGGGCTTCGACGTGGATCAAGCGCGGCCTGCTCCGCCGTTCGACACGGGGAACTTATATCATCCGCGGCGACCGGCCCCCGCCGGCGGCGTATCGGGTGGGATGGATTGCGAATCGCCGGCTGTTGCGTTGCCCGCTGGGGCAGCCTTGCGCTGTACCCTACCGGCCTAGTTTGCTCCGGGTTCGGCGCCGAGCTCGACGAGATATTCGACGACGCTCTCGTACTGCAGCGCCTCGGCCTCGTCGAGCACCGTGCGCCCGGTCGCGTCGACTGCGTTGACGTCGACGCCGAGCTCGACGGCGAGCATGGCCGCTTCGAGGATCCGTAGCTCCGCCGTGGGCGCGCCGCTGTACGGCACCCAGGGCCGGGCGCGGCGGCCGGCCATGCCGAAGGCGGCCATCAGGGTCGTGGTGCGCTCGGTCTGCCACTGCATGCGGCCGTCGACGATGTAGTCGACCTCGTGCACGAAGTGCGGGTCGGCGCCGTGATCGGCGAGCATCCGCATCAGGTCGATACGCGCGAACCGCGCGGCGAGCCAGAAGGGACTCGCGCCGACGAACGGCGGCGGATAGTGGTGGTCGCGCGACGCGCGGCGGGTCGGCGTCCAGGTCAGCAGCGGCTGGTTGGGATCGGCCCCGTGCGCGAGAAGGGCCGCGACCATCCGGCGGTCGTTGCGCATCACCGCATCGTGCAGCGGGGCGAAGCCGGCATCGGCGGCGTTCGGGTCCGCCCCGTTCTCGAGGAGGAACTCCAGCAGCTCGCGGTGGCCGCCGTGGGCCGCCAGCACGGCCGCGCTGACCCCCCAGGCGTCGGCGTCGTCGACATTGGCGCCGGCCGCTACGAGGACGCGCGCCGACGGCAGGTCGCCGGCGCGGACCGCGAAGAGCAGCGCGGTGTTGCCGCCGTGGGGAATCTCGCGGTTGTACTCCGGCCGGCTGTGCGGGGGAACGGCCATTACCTGCGTCCAGATGTCCGAACGGATGTTCAGGTCGGCGCCGGCTTCCAGCAGCGCACGGACCACCTCCGGATGGTGCTGCGCCGCCGCCCACATGAGCGCCGTCTGCCCGCGCGAGCCCTGCCGGTCGAGATCGGCGCCGGCTGCGGCGAGTTGCTCCACCACCTCCGCGCTGCCCGCCCGGGCGGCCACCATGACCGGCGTCTCGCCGCTCAGGAGCTCGCGGTTCGGGTCGGCGCCGGCTTCCAGCAGCATGCGCACCACGGCCGTACTGCGGTTCTCGCTGGCCGCCCAGAGCGGAGTCGCCCCCAGATCGTTGCCCGCGCCGGCGTCGGCGCCCGCTTCGATGAGCAGCCGGACGGTCTCGATGTCGTCGCGGTGGCTCGCCCAGAGCAGCGCGGTCGAGCCGTCCAGCTCGGCCGCGCCGGCATCGGCGCCGGCCTCCAGCAGTGCCCGGACCCCGGCAGCGTCACCCGCCCTGGCCGCCTCGATCAGTCCCGGCGCGGCATCGGACTCGACCACGCCGGCCGGCTCCGGCTCGACGACCTGCGCCGCTGCGCCGACCGGCGCCAGAAGAAGCACCGCGGCCAGCGCCGCGCGCCCGGCAACCGCGGCCAGCGCCGCGCGCCCAGCAACCGCCGCACCGACGCGCACGCGATGCTTGTCGGCCCGCTGGACGACGGCCCACGGCCAAGGGCAATCGGCAACGAACAGTCTGGTGCGCATCGCTGTGCTCCTCCTGAACGCCTGCGCTCTCGACGGAGTCCGTGACACTGCTCGGACTACAGATCCGAAAGGGTATCCAGCGGCAGCCTTCCGGTGCTGCCGCCGACCCGGTCGACCGGAACGTCCATCTTGTCCATCAGCGTGAGCAGCAGGTTGGCCAGCGACGGCTCGTTCCCGTAGCGGATGTGCCGCCCGCTCGGCAGCCGTCCGGCCCCGCCGCCGAGGAGCATGATCGGCAGGTTGTCGCCCGAGTGGCGCGTGCTGTTGGACAGGCCCGTGCCATACATGATGGTGGTGTGGTCGAGCAGGTTGCCGTCGCCGTCCGGGGTCGCCCGCAGCTTCGCCACGTACTTCGAGAAGAGCTCCGCGTGGTAGCGGTTGATCTTCGACATGTGCGCGACCAGCTCCGGCAGGTTGTTGTGGTGCGACAGCGGATGGTGCGCCTCCGGCACGCCGATCTGCGGGTAGGGGCGCGCGCTCTGCTCCTTGCCGATCATGAACGTGATGACCCGCGTCAGGTCCGACTGGAACGCGAGGAGCTGCAGGTCGAGCATCAGCTCCAGGTGATCCTCGAAGGCCGGCGGCGCGCCCTGCGGCTGCCGCATCTCGGGCAGCTCCAGGTCGCTCTGCTCCTCCGCCCGCTGGATCCGGCGCTCCACGTCGCGAACCGATTCGGTGTACTCGTCCAGCTTCACCTGGTCGTGCACGCCGAGCTCGCGTTTCAGGTCGGCGAGCTTCCCGGTCACCGCGTCGAGCAGGCTCTTGTGCTGGCGCATCCGCGCCTGGCGCGCCTCCCGGTCGGTGCTGCCGCTGTCGCCGAACAGGGTCTCGAAGACGGCGCGCGGATTCCACTCCATCGGGAGCGGCTGGGTCTTGCTGCGCCACGAGATCGTGTGCGTGTAGACGCAGCTCAGGTTGCCGGTGCAGGCGCCGGCGTTGTTCGGCCGGTCCATGGCCACCGCGAGCGACGCCACCTGCGTGTCCCGGGCGAAGTGCCGCGCCAGCAACTGGTCCATCGAGACCTCGCCGAGGATCTCGGTCTCGTTGCGGCCGCCCTGCGTCATGCCGGTCAGGAACGACCCGGAGGCGCCGGCATGGATGTAGTTCCAGCTCGACTTCAGCCCCGAGAGCACGATCATCTGGTCGCGGAACGGGGCGAGCGGCTCGAGGATGCGCGATATCTCGAAGTCCGTCCCCTCCCCCTTCGGCGTCCAGTACGGCATCGCCATCCCGTTCGGGGTGTAGAACGCCTGGAAGCGCGGCACGGGCTTCGCCGCGGCCCGCGCGGCCGACGCAACCGGGGCCATCGCGTCGAGGAACGGCAGCGCGAGCGTCGCGCCGATGCCTCTGAGAACGGTCCGCCGTGGCAACGACTTGTTGATCAGGGTCATGTCCGCCGTCTCCTCTGTGCCGTCCCTCGCCGTCTCGATTTCCGAGCAGCGCGCCACGAGGCGCGCCACGCTCTCCAGTCCACGTCGCCTGCGCGGGGGCGGATCCCTGCCGCGCAGATTCCTAGTTCGCCGCCGCGGGCCCGGCCCGCATCGTGAACTGCGCGCTCCGCACGATGCCCGTGACGATCGCCGACCAACGATACTCCGACGACGCCGCGTCGCGCACGATCTGCCGCACCGCGGGCCTGTCGTAGTGCTCCAGCCGCCGCCCGAGGGCGTAGGCGAGGAGCTTCTCGGTCAGGGTCCGCGGGAACTGTTCCGGATCGTCGAGCAACAGTGCGCGCAGGCCCGGCAGTCCGTCGAGCTCGACCCCGCCGGCGGTGGTGCCCAAGCTGTCTATCGGCCGACCCTGCTCGTCGACGTCGCGCCAGCCGCCGATCACGTCGAAGTTCTCCAGCGCGAAGCCGAGCGGATCGATCACCGCGTGGCAACTCGCGCAGGTCGGGCTCTGCCGATGGCGCGCGAGGCGCTCGCGTATCGTCGCCGGGACCTCGCCGGGCGTCTCCTCCAGGTCGGTGTTGACGCCGGCCGGCGGCGCCGGCACCGGCAAGCCGAAGATGTTGTCGACGAGCCACTTCCCGCGCAGCACCGGAGAGGTCCGGTCCGGATAGGACGTCGTGGCCAGCAGCGCGCCCGCCGCCAGGAGCCCCCCGCGCTGGTCGGTGTTGGGGAACGTCACCCGCCGGAACCGGTTGCCGTAGATGCCGGGCAGGCCGTAGTGGCGCGCGAGCCGCTCGTTGACGAAGGTGTAGTCGGCGTCGAGCAGGTCGTGCACGCTGCGGTCCTCGGTCAGCGTGCTCGCCACGAACCGGATGACCTCCTCCTCGAAGGCATCGAGGAGGCTCTCGTCGTAGTGCGGGTACTGCACCGGATCGACGACCACCTCGCCGACGCGCCGCAGGTTGAGCCACTGCGCCGCGAAGTCCTCCACGATGGCCCCGGTGGCGCGCGGGTCGGCGAGCATCCGCCGCACCTGCCGCTCCAGGACGACAGGATCGCTCAGGCGGCCCTCCTCGGCGAGCTGCAGGAGTTGCTCGTCGGGAATGCTGCTCCAGAGGAAGAACGACAGGCGCGAGGCCAGCTCCAGGTCGCTCAGCGCATACGTCGTCCGGTCGAGGTCGATCGGATCGCGGTAGACGCGCAGCAGGAAATCGGGATCCACCAGGATCCGTTCGAGCGCGAACTGGATGCCCGCCTCGAAGCTGCCCGCCGCGCGCCCCTCCTCGAAGAAGCGCAAAAGGGAGTCGACTTCACCATCCGTCACCGGCCGCCGAAACGCGCGCCTGGCGATGGACGAGAGGATCTCCGTGGCGCAGGCCCGCTCCTCGGCGTCGCCGCTCGGCTCGCAGGTGAAGATGGCCCGCCGGCTCGGCGTGTCGGCGACGGTGTCCGCCATCTGGTACGGCCCGCCGATCTCGACCGAACGCACCGCCGCGTAGCCCATGTAGATCTGGTCGTTCGTCAGCACGCGGCCGCGCTGCAGCGGCTGCGGCAACCCTTCCGGCTCCCACAACTGGCGAACGAACGACACCCCGACGACGTGCGGCCCGGCTTCGACCGGGAAATCCACCTCGAGGTTGGCGTCGCCGGTGCGCTGCATGAACTCTTCCCACTCGACGGCGCCCGCGAAGCCGGGCTCGCCATCGCCGGCGTAGCTCGCGGCGACCGGCCGGCCGGGCACGTTGCCGCCCACCGTGAAGCGCTTCACCAGCCGCCCGTCCACCCGGACGTCGAGCCACTGCGGCCAGCCCATCCCCATCAGGTAGTCCTGGTACTGGCGCCGCAGCAGCACCTTGACGCGGTACACCCCGTCGACCGGGAACTGGTACGGGATGGCGACCCCGCCGCGCGAGCCGAGCGGCAGATCGTCTCCCTGCCGGGTGTCCTGCACGATGTGGATGGAGATCTCGAACGTGTCGGCGCCGGGGCTCGGCGGCGGCAGTCCCGTAGCCAGCCGGGTCACCTGTCGCGCTACCGACAGATAGCGCTCGATGTGCGCGGTCGACAGGCCGAGAACGTCCGCGAAGTTGTCGAAGCTGCCGTCGGCGGTTTCGTCGCCCGGCAGCAGTGACTCGACGTCGACGTCGAGCGCGAACAGGTCGCGAATGGCGTTGCGGTACTCCGTGCGGTTGATGCGGTGGATGGCGTTGATCCGCCCCGGATAGGGAGCGGCGGCCCAGGCGCTGTCCAGCTCGGACTCCAGCCAGCCCGCCACGTGCCGGTAGGTCGCCTCGTCCGGGCGCGGGCGTCCGGGCGGCGGCATCGATCCGGCCCGCAGCCGGGTCACCACCTTTTCCCAGGTCTCCGCGTCGGCCGGGACGTTCTCCAGGTCGAGCGCGGCGATGGACAGATCGGCCGTCCGCAGGCGGTCGTTGTGGCAACCGACGCAGTACCGCCGGAACATGCTCTGCGGCTCCGCGGTCCGGCTCGCCGAGGTCTGCTGCACCCCGGCCTGGGGCGCACCCGCAGCCCGGGGTGTTTCGGCCGCCGGTCCGCCAGCGGCCCGCGTGGATCCGGCAGGCGGCGCTCCCGCAGCCTGCACCTCTGCATACGTCGGTCCACCCGCAGCCTGCGCCGCGGTGGCCGCCGAGGCCGCGACGCCGCCGGCCACCGCGGCGGCGACCGTCCACATGGCGGCCGAGCGCCACCCGCTCCGGCGTGGCGCCGCCGCACGCCGGTGATTCCGTTCGCGCCGCGCCTGGAACGTCATGTGCCTCCGCTCCTCGTCATGCATCGACGCCGGGCAACCCGGCGTGCCGGGTCCCGCCCGCTCGCCGAACCTCAACTCGTTCGTGCGCCCCATCCGCGATTCACCGCGCCGGTCAGCATGGCCGGCACGACCCCGGCGAAACGTGCCGGTCCCTTCATCGGGTCACCGTCCCTTCCGGCCCGGTTACCGTCCCTCCGCCGCCTCGCGATCCTCGGCCCGGCCGGCGCTCAGGCTGTTCGCCAGGCCGTAGTTCCCTTCGTGACAGGCGTACTCGAAGAGCGTGTAGGTGCTGTCGCGGTTCAGCGGCATCGCCACCTTCCAGGTGTCGGTGTAGATGGCCGGATCCTCGATCGTCACCTCGTACTCCAGGGTGTCGGGGCCGGCAATCGTGAACCGCTCCACGACCCGCAGGTCCTCGGTGCGCGGAAGGCCGCGCGCGCCGCGGGTCGCGATGTTCGTGGCAATCGCGCCCTTGGAGTTGTAGTTGCCCACCTCGACCACCAGGGTGTTGCCCTCCCAACGGCCGCGCGACGCCCCGTTCCAGCTCCGGATTTTCCCCGACGGCAACGGGCGGCCGTCGATCGGGATGATCCGCGCCTCGTGGATCATCTCGTAGAGGATGACCACGTAGCCCGGCGTCTGGAGGATGCGATAGCCGGCGCCGTAGCCGGGCGGGAAGATCCCCCCGGGCACCCCGCGGGTGATGCACCGCTCCCACGGCGTGTGGTTCATGTAGGAGTCGGTCAGGTGGATGAGGTTGTAGTCGCGCGTGGCGCGGGCGTGATCGCGCACCGGTATCCGGCCGTTGGGCGGATCGACCACCATGGACCGCCGTCGCTCGTTGCGCGGCGCGCTGCCCGGCCCGTCGCCCCAGGGCCCCTGCGGCGGTCGTCGCCTGTCGGCCTCGGAAGCCGGCATCGCGGGCGCGCGCTGCGGCCGGTTGCTACCGGGGAACCACGCGGCGAGCGGTGCGAGCCGGTCCAGGTCGATGTCGTCCGGCGCCTCGAACGGCGTCGGGTCGAAGTTCGTCCAGACGCCCGAGATGTCGGGTTGCCCGTCCGCCGTGCGGGGCGGCTCCCACGCCGCGTCGTCGCCGGACTGGGCGCGGGCGACGCCGGCAGTCGTTACCAGGATCGCGGCCACGGCCACGAAGATTGCGGATCCAGGAAGTCTGTGGCGCATCTACCTCTCCTCCAGGACGACTCGACGCACGGCCACACCGTGCCTCGGCCGACCGAGACTGGTCATGATCGCTCGGCAGGCGGGTTGAACGCAAGGACCTTCTGATCTTCTGCGTCCGCCCGACCTGCTGAGTCGACCGTCTTCGGACAGGATGCGGGCGACCGTTTCAGAAGTACCAGGTCAGCGAGAGGTAGCCGGTGACGCCCGCGAGGCCGTAGATCGACGGCAGGGGCCGCCCCGGCACGAAATCGCTGGCGCCGGCGCCGGTGAACACGCCGGCGGCGAGCGACGCCTCGTTGCTCACCGAGTAGGAGAACCCGGGAAAGACGAGCGCGCTGCGATCGTTGAGGTTCCAGATCGCGGTGCCGGTGACGCTCCAGAGGGGGTGGATCTGGTAGGCCGCGGTGACAGCCACCTCGTCCCGGCCGAACACCTGGTACTCGCCGCGGCGGAACTCGCGGGACTGGAGCACGGCGAGCAACTCGCCGGGTCCGTCCGCGCCCCGGCCGTCACGTTGGTACTCCGCGACGACAGTCAGGTCCCGCTCGGCAACCTGGAACAGCCGAAAGGTCCCGATGGATGCCCGTCCGACCACGGTCCCGTGGTAGTCGCGGACGACCGCCTCGAAATTGACGGCCCACGGCCCGATGCCGCCCGATGCTCCCACCGCGCCGGCCGGATCGCCGTAGAGCGTGCCGCCCCACGCCGAGAGCCCCCAGTTCTTCCAGGTGGCAAAGCCGCGCGCGAGAGCGGTGACCTCTTCCCCCACGTCGGTGCGGCTCGGCCGGAACACGACGTCGATCTCGGACAGCGCGCTCGGGTAGATCCGCAGGCGCGCCGCGTCGACGCCGGCCCGGAACACCTGGAACGGGTCGGTGGGGCTGAAGGCGGGGAAGGGATCGGCCGGCGTGAAGATCTGGGTCGTGCCCCACGAGATCGCCTGGCGCCCGACGCTGAGCTCCATCGCCTCGGTGGGCGCCCAGGCCACGTTGAGCCGATCGAAGCGGTGCCGCCACAACATGTGCTCCTGGTCGTGGCGCCAGATCGTGCCCTGCAAATCGAGCCACTCGCCGCCGCTCTGGATGTCGACCAACCCGCCGAGGCCGAGGGTCAGTGGCGTTGCGTTCTGCTGGAACGTGACGGCGTGCTCGTACGCCGCCTCGAAAAACAACGGACCGAGCGCCTGCTCGGTCGATAGCCGGAAACGGTTGAAGTTGCTGGCGTTGCTGTCGGACAAAGCCGTCGAACCGCTGAAGAGCGGGACCGTCAGGACGTAGCCGGTGAGCCAGCTCGACTGCGCCGCGGCCGGCGCTGCTCCGACGACCAGCAGCCCGGCGGCGAGCAGGCCGGCTACGAAGACGGTACCGGCGCCGGACCGGCTGGTCACGCGCGGGTCTCGTCGGAGTCGATGTGGCCGTCCACCATGCGCACGAGGCGCCGCGAGCGCTCCATGACCCGGGCGTCGTGGGTCGCGAAGACGAAGGTCACCCCGAGGTCCCAGTTCAACTCGGCCATGACGTCGAGCAGCGCTTCGCTGGAGTGCGAATCGAGGTTGGCGGTCGGCTCGTCCGCCAGCACCAGGGCCGGCCTGCTCGCCACGGCGCGCACCACCGCCAACCGCTGCTGCTGCCCGCCGGAGAGCTTCCCCGGCCGCCGGTCCTCGAGCCCCTCCATGCCGGTCCGTGCGAACAGCTCCTGCACCCGCGCGCGACGCTCGGCGGCGGCCACCCCCTGGAGCAGCATCGGGAACTCGGCGTTCTCCAGCGCGGTCAGGACCGGCAGCAGGTTGTAGGCCTGGAACACGAACCCGACCTGTTCGAGCCTGAGCTGCGCCAGCTCCCGGTTCGACATCTCGCTGACCTCGCGCCCGGCCACCCATACCTGCCCGCGCGTCGGCCGCGTGAGGCCGCCGATCAGGTTGAGGAGGGTGGTCTTGCCCGATCCGGACGGTCCGGCAAGGGCGGTGAACTCGCCTCGCTCGACGGTCAGGCTGACGTCCTGAACCGCCCGGACCTCCTCGGCCTCCTGGTGGAAGATCTTCCAGACCCCCGCGGTCCGGACGGCGGCGTTGTTCTCGTCAGTGATGGGACTCATCGAATGGGTGCGGCTGGATTGATGCGATCCGGTCGGCTCAGCGGTCGAACTTCATCGCCTCGGTCACGTCGATTCTCGAGGCGCGCAACGCCGGATATATCGACGCCATGGCGCCGACGAAGAGGATGAACACGAGAACCTGCACGATGCGCCGCGCCGTGAACAGCGGCACGATGACCGGGTCGACGGCGACCCCCGAGAAGGTCATCTCGTCCATGTTCTCCATCATCGCGGTGAGATCCAGGCCGTCGCCGAGGAAGTACCACGTGCCCAGCAGGCCGAGGCCGACGCCCAGGAACCCGCTGACCGCGGTCAGCGTGAACCCCTCTATCAGCACGACCGCGCCGGTCTGCCCGGGCGTCAACCCGAGCGCCTGCAGCACGCCGAACTCGCGATGCCGATGCATCACCGACATCAGCACGGTGTTGACGATGCCGAACGCGATGATGGTGAACAGGAACGCCTGGATCAGATAGTTGCCGAAGTCGTCGATGGCCACCGCCGCGGCGAGCGCCGGGTCCGCCTCGCGCCACCGCATCACCCGCGCCTCGCCGCGCGCGACCGGGTCGGCCAGCACGCGCTCGAGCCGGTCGGCGACGCGTCCGGTGGCGGCGCTGCCGTCGAGCAGGACCCCGACGTTGGTGACGTCCTGCTTCGAGCCGAGCCACTCGCCGGCGGTGGTGAGCGGAATGTGAATCAGCGCGCGGTCGACCTCCGGCACGCCGCTCCGGAAGGTGCCGACCACCCTGAGCAACTGCCCCGCAATCTCGCCCTCGGCGTCCTGCGCCTGGACCACGAGACGCGACCCGAGGCGCAACTCCAGGCTCTCGACCATCTCGGCGCCGACGTACGCCGCCAGCCGGTCGTCCGGCTCCAGGTACCGGCCTTCGGCCACCCGTTCGTCCAGCATCCCGAATGCCGATTCCGCCACCGGGTCGACCGCCATGATCTGCGCGGGGCGGGCCCCGGCGGCCGAGCTGGCCAGGCCGTTGATGCTGAGCTTCGACGACGTCGCGACGACGTACGGCGCGATCTCGGGCGATGCGAACGCCTCCTCGACCGCGCGCCGCACCTCGGCCGGCAGGCGGTCGTCTATCCGGCGGCGCACGCGGAACTCGGGCCGTTCGACCGTCACGTGGCCGGTACCCAGCCGCACCCCCGAGTCGATCCACTGCTCGTGGCTGCCGTCGCCGAACGTGAGCGAGAACATCAGCAGGCCGCCGCCGATGATCATGGCCGACGCGGTCAGCAGCGTCCGCCGCAGATGCCGGCGCAGGTTGCGCATCGCCAGCACGACGAGAACCCTTGCGTGCATCTTCAATGTGGTCCTTGGGAGCCCGTGGCAAGAGCCCCGCTGCTTTCGAGCGGCAATGCATCCCGCGTGGACTGCGTCGCTCCTCGGTCGAACATGCCCAATATGGTCCCTCGTCGCTCCTTGCCACGCGGGCGCCTCGCCGCTCTCGGTGCCACGCGGGGTTTCACCACGGACTCCTAGAGCCCCGACAGCGTGTCCGCCGGCGGGATGCGGGCGGCGCGGGCCGCCGGATAGAGCGCCGAGAACAGCGCCGTCACCAGCAGCCCGACCGACGCCCAGGTCCACGCCGGCACGTTGTAGCCGACGCGGAGACTCGGCGTGAGCAGCGCGCCCTGCAGGGTGACGTTCCCGTAGAGCCATTCCAGGCTGGGCGGCGCGTTGTACAGCCACACCATCAGCGGGAACGTGAACGCGGCGCTGCCGGCGAGACTGACGGCGCCGATGGCCAGCGCTTCCGTCAGCACGATGCCCACGACGGCCCGCGGCGTGGATCCCAGCGCAAGCATGACCGCGAACTCCCGCCGCCGCTCGAAGGTCGCCATCAGCATCGTGTTGGCGATGCCGAACGCCGCCACCGCGAAGACGATGACGATGATGATCCAGTAGAAGCTCTCCCCCAGGGCCACGTACTCCGCCAGCACCGGGTTCAGCTCCACCCAGGAAGCGACGACGATCGGGCGCGCCGGCACATCGAGGACGCCGGACAGGCGCCGCGCGGCCTCGGGGGCCAGGTCGGGCTCGGCCGTCGCGACCGCGATCTCGTGGATCCGATCCGGATCGAGCACCACGAACTCCTGCAGGTCGCCGATGGGCATCACGACCGTCGAGGCGTCGAACTCGACCAGCCCGGTCCGGTAGATGCCCGCCACGGTGTACAGGTCGTTGGCCATCGACCCGTCCGCGCCGGATCCCACCAGCACCAGTTCGTCGCCGACGCCGACCGAGAGCTGCCGGCCCATCTCCTCCCCGATGACCAGCTCGTAGCGGCCGGCCACCGGCAACGCGCCTTCGACCAGCGAATCGAGGAAACGGGTCAGCGCCACCTCGCGCTCGGGGTCGACCCCCAGGAACATGCCGGCCGACGTCGCCTCCCCGGAGCTGACCAGCCCGCCCGCGTAGACGCGCGGGGCCGCCGCCACGACCGCCTCGTCCGCGTCGATGGCGCGCAGCAACGCCTCCACGTCGGCGCCCTCGCGGCCGCCGATGGTGTCGTACAGGCTCCTGTCCGGCCGGTACTCGGCGTCGTGGATCTCGATCTGCCCGGTGACGAGGGAGGTCGCGTTCTCGACCAGCTCGGACATGATCCCCTCGGACCACCCGACCACGAACACGCAGGCGAAGTAGCCGACCCCGAGTCCGAGCGCGGTCAGCGCGGTCCGCTTGCGGTTTCGTCCGAGGTTGCGCCAGCCGATGCGCGGCCAGGGCGACTCCTTCACCGGCGCCGGCCCCGCCCGCCCTGCAGGTTGCGAAGGGAGAAGAACGACGGGTCGACGTCGATGTCGAACTCGATCTCCTCGTAGCGCATCGTGGTCCGCTCGCCCGGCTTGTCGGCCGGGTACATGTCCATCACCGCGGGCAGGAGGCGTCCGTCCATCTCGGTGAAGGCGCTGTGCTCCATGGTGCGGGCCAGCTCGCCGTCCTCGTCGTAGAACCTCGTCCACAGCGGCATGTAGTCGCCCTGCCGTACGCGGTACTCGATGCTCCCCCAGACCACCGGGACCTCCGGCTTCGGCGTGAGCAGAAAGTCCCAGACCGCGACGCCGTCAGCTTCCCCCTCGAAGGCGATCTCGACGTCGTAGTCCTCGACGAGCCGGCTTTCCTTCACCAGGTCGTCGTTCGTGAAGTGCGAGCCCATCCACGAGCCGCCCATCATCGACGCCGGGATCTTGATCGAGCGGTCGACCTTGGGGAGATAGTTCCAGATGTCGTCCTCGGCCTTCAGCGTCGCCGTGCCCGCCTCGCGCCGCGGCGCCTGCACGCGCACCAGGCTGTAGTCGGTGCCCAGCGACCAGACCTCCATCGTCATGCTGCGGTCCCAGTTCTCGGTCACCACCTCCATCGTGAAGGTGCCGTGGCTCGAGTCGCCCCGCAGCATGCGGTCGACGCGATCGATGATCTCCAGCGCATCGGTCTGGGCGAAGGCGGGAGCCGGCGCCTGCGCTGCGACGGCCGACACGACGGCGAAAAGCGCGACGAACGTCCGCAATCCGGACATGCTCACCCCCAGGGCCTCAAGTGTACCGCAACGATGCGGCAGGCGAGTGCCGCGGGACGGGCTCCGCGGCGTCGAACCGGGTATCCTTCGATCGCAATGCCTGCTGCGCCTCTGCCGCTGCTGCCCGACGACGAGTTCAACCGCCGGCTTACCGCCAACGTCCATCCGCCGGAATGGGAGAACCCGACGCCGGACGGACGCTACAACCTGGTCGTGATCGGCGCCGGCACGGCCGGGCTCGTGACCGCCGCGGTAGCCGCGGGTATCGGCGCGAAGGTGGCCCTGATCGAGCGCCACCTGATGGGCGGCGACTGCCTGAACGTCGGCTGCGTGCCGTCGAAAGGGATCATCCGCGCGGCGCGCGTCTGGGCGTCCGCACGGGACGGCGCCGAGTTCGGCCTGACGTTTCCCGGCGGCGTCGAACGGGACTTCGGGGCCGCGATGGCCCGCATGCGCCGGATTCGCGCGGCGATCAGCCACGTCGACTCGGCCGCGCGGTTCAAGGGGCTCGGCGTCGACGTCTTCATCGGCGAGGGCCGCTTCAGCGGACGCGACACGGTGCGCGTCGGCGACGTCACGCTGCGCTTCGCGCGGGCCGCGGTCTGCACCGGGGCGCGCGCCACCGCCCTGCCGATTCCGGGTCTCGCGGAGGCGGGTTTCCTGACCAACGAGACGGTCTTCTCGCTGACGGCGCTGCCGCGGCGCCTCGCCGTCATCGGCGCCGGCCCCATCGGCTGCGAGCTCGCCCAGGCGTTCGCCCGCTTCGGCAGCGAAGTGACGGTGTTCGAGCTGACCCCGCACATCCTGCCGCGAGAGGATCCGGACGCGGCGGCGGTGGTGCAGGCGCGGATGGAGCGCGACGGGGTGCGGTTCGCCTTCGACACCGCGATCGACGGGGTGGAGCCTGCCACCGGGGACGACCCGGGCGGGAGCGGGAAACGGATCCGCTACACCACCGCCGGCGAGGCCCGCGAGGCGACCGTGGACGAGATCCTCGTCGGCGTGGGCCGGGCCCCGAACGTGGAAGGGCTCGGGCTGGAAGAGGCGGGGGTCTCGTACGACCGGTCCGGCGTGCAGGTCGACACCTGCCTGCGCACCAGCAACCCGCGCATCTATGCCGCGGGCGACATCTGCTCGCCGTTCAAGTTCACGCACGCGGCGGACGCGATGGCGCAGATCGTGATCCAGAACGCGCTGTTCCCCCACCCGTTCGGCCTCGGGATGGCGTCGACCGAGGCGCTGAACATCCCCTGGTGCACCTACACGGAGCCGGAGATCGCGCACGTCGGCCTGTACGAGACGGACGCCCGGAAGAAGGGCATCGAGGTGGAGACGTTCACGCAGCCGCTTGCCGACGTCGACCGCGCCGTGCTCGACGGCGAGGACGCCGGCTTCGCCCGCGTCCACGTCCGCAAGGGGACCGACCGGATCCTCGGGGCGACGATTGTCGCGGCGGACGCCGGCAACCTGCTCACCGAGGTGAGCGTCGCCATGAAGGCGGGGGCCGGGCTGGGCACGATCGGGGCGACGATCCACCCCTACCCGACGCAGGCCGAGGCGCTGCGCAAGGCGGCGAACCAGATGCGCAAGGCGCGCTTCAGCGACCGGCAGCGGGCCATCCTCACGCGGATGTTCGCCTGGCGGCGGTAGGAGTCTGCGCCGTAGAACCGCGCGGACTCCTGGCCAGGGCCGGTTGGGCGGCAATCGGTGCCGCAGGCGACGATTGTCGGGCCAGGGCCGGTCGCAGCGCGCGGCCGGCGCCGAAGAGCACCGGGGCCGCGCGGCCATACGCGCTCCGGCGCCGGAGTGGTCCGGCTGACAGGGGGGCGGAACCTGACGGGCGACCGCGGCCGGGCCACGCGGGCAGCACGCGATCCCGAGGCCGGTGCTACCATTTACGCCATGACACACTTGCTTCAGGCGTTGACCATCGTCGCCGCCGTCGTGCTTCTCGCGCACGCCCCGGCGTCGGCGCAGGAGCGGGAGCCGATCGACGTCTCGTCGCTCGGCCCGCAGGTGGGCGAGAAGATTCCGGACTTCGCCCTCCCCGACCAGTACGGCCGCATCCGGACGCTCGATACCATCCTGGGCGAGCGGGGCGCGATGCTGGTCTTCCACCGCTCGGCGGACTGGTGACCGTACTGCAAAGCGCAGCTCGTGGAGCTGCAAGAACGTCTCGGTGAACTCCAGGCGCAGGGACTCGGCGTTGCAGCCATCAGCTACGACTCGCAGGAAGTGCTGGCCGCCTTCGCGGAGCGCAAGGGCGTCCCTGACGTGCCGCTGCTGTCCGACGACGACTCGTCCGCGATTCGCGCCTTCGGCATCTACAACCACGTCGCCGAGGAGGGCATCGGCCCCAACCGGGACGACGCGGACATCAAGGCCGACGTGGCGCAGTACGTCTCGGTGTTCGGGGCCAACCCGATGATCGTCGGCACGCCGTTTCCGGGCACCTTCGTCGTGGACCGCGAGGGACGCGTGACGTCGCGCTTCTTCGAGGAGTTCTACCGCGAGCGCAACACCGCGGCGAACATCATGCTGAAGCTCGGCACGCCGCTGTCGGGCATCTCCGGCTCCTCGGGAGAGACAGCGCACCTGGAGATCACCGCGTCGCAGAGCAACCCGGACATCACCGTCGGCAGCCGCTTCCACCTCGCGCTCGACATCACGCCCAAGGCGAACATGCACGTCTACGCGCCGGGCGCCGCCGAGATGGGCTACCGGGTCATCGGCCTGCAGCTTGACACGCCGAGCTTCCTGCGGGCGCTGCCGGCGGAGTATCCGGCGTCGGAGATCTACCACTTCGAGCCGCTCGACGAGCGCGTGCCCGTGTACCTGCGGCCGTTCCGGCTCGTGCAGGAGATCGTGGTGGAGGGAGACCCCGAATCGACCGCCCGTCTGGCCGAGATCGACGCGCTGACGCTGACCGGCCGGCTCGACTACCAGGCCTGCGACGACAAGGTCTGCTTCAACCCCGAGTCGGTCCCGCTCACCTGGACCCTCGCGGTGCAGCCGCTGGATCGGACGCGCGCGTTGCAGCAGTAGAGGTTTCGCCGGCGGGCGGCGAGAGCCCTCGCCACAGCCGGTCGAACGCGCGTGACGGCGGGCGTCGGTCTCCCCCGGCAGGCCCGCCCCCCTTGTTCGGGCGCCGGAAGAGCCCTGTAATCCCTCCTCGAACCGGGTACAGACGACCGAACCACCACCAGCGGCAACGGCAGCCTGCCGCCAGAACGAGTTCGTCTACTGCCGGCGGCACAAGTGATGTATGATGAATACATCATGCAGCGCACCCAGATTTACCTCACTGAGGAACAGGGACGACTTCTGAAGAGCCGGAGTCAGATGACCGGCTGCACGGTGTCGGAGCTCATCCGCGCGGCCATCGACGGCGTGTACGCTCCGCGAAGCGCGCTGAGCACGAGGGACCGGGTACGCCTGGCGCGGCGGACCGCCGGGGCCTGGAAGGATTTTCCGGAGACCGGTGCGGAGTACGTCGAACGCATGCGCGGATCGAGACGACTGTCGCAGATGGCGGAACGGCAGTGAAGCGACTCGTGCTCGACACGTCGGTGCTCATCGATCATCTGCGGGGGCGTCCGCCGGCCGCGACGCTGCTCATTCCCGAGGCCATCGCCCGCGGCGACGAACTGTGGAGCTCCTGCATCGTCCGAACGGAATTGCTGGCGGGGATGCGCGCTGACGAGGAAACGGCCACGCGCGATCTCCTCCGCTTGGTGTCGTGGGTCGAGGTCGACGAGTCGGTCTCCGAAGCTGCCGGCGCGCTCGGACGACGCTACCTGCGCTCGCATCCGGGCATCGAAGCGGCCGACCTCATCGTGGCGGCGCTGGCTCAGGAGCTCGATGCCGAGCTCAAGACGACCAACCTGAAGCACTTTCCGATGTTCAAGGGACTCAAGGCTCCCTACTGATCCATGTCCGACCTCTCGTACCCGCTCCGCCATATTTCCGTCCGCGTCCCGTGGCACGACAACGGCTGGAACGGCTCTGTCTGCAGGGAGCCGAAATTCAACACGGCCTGCCTGAAGTTGAAGAACATTTCGGACTCCAAGGACGAGAGGACTGAAGAAACCGTGAAGGGGTTGTCATTCCAGGCCTTGATCGCCAAGGATGTTCCGTTCCCGCCGTGCGTCAACGAGCGGGCCACCTTCATGGCGAACTTCGACTTCGTGCATCGCAAGCGGCATCCATACTTCGAGACCAGTCCGCAAACTCATGGCCATTTCCGCCCGACCCCGTTGCGGCATCCGCCGTATGGTGCGGCAGCGCTTCCGTTTCGGTGGATGATGCGAAATGAAGTCTTCGGAGACCCCGAAAACGGTGTCGCCGGCTTCGTGGACCGGTTCCCGTTGGAAGAGGTAAGCGCGGACTTGGAACCGTCGCTCTCCTTCGATACGAACTGGTTGCAGGATCATCGCAATCACCGCGCGTTACTCGACTGCTTCTGGCGCCACGTCAAGCCCCACCAGTCGCTGGTCTTCTTCTACGCAAAGCAAGTTCCGTTCGTCGAAGACACGGGCCGGCGCGTGCTCATCGGCGTCGGGCGCGTGAAGACGATCGGCGAACTCACCGAGTACCGCTATGACGGGCCGCCCCGCGACAGGCTTCGGAGCCTGCTGTGGGAGCGCATGGTCGTGCACTCCATCCGCCCGGAGCTCGAGGACGGCTTCCTGTTGCCGTACCACGACGCAATGGCGAAGAGCGACGATGGCCGCGCCTTCGATCCTGCAGAGACCGTCGCCTTCGCGCCGGAAGATCGGTTCGTGGAGTTCTCGTTCGCCACGGAACACGTCGGGGACGACGCGGCCATCAGCGCCCTGCTGGCCATGCGCGGCTCACTGCACCGTTGTTCCGAGCTGTTCGGATATGCTGCCGACGCCTCTGAACGGTGGATCGACAGAGAGTTGGGCCGCCTCTGGAAGAAACGTGGTCCGTTTCCCGGGCTCGGCGCGGTACTCTCTGCGATGGGCGTTGGCATGGGGAACTTCATCGCTCAAGCTCTTCTCGATGACGCAGGTGAGAACGCGAGTCCCTGGCCGGCGTGGTTCAAGGCCCTCGACGATCCCGATGCGTTGCTGCCGCCTGAACTGGCTCGACACGTAGACGACTCCATCGCCAAGGCCTGGAACCGTATGGGCGACGGTCGCAGGGCCTTCCTGAAGCTGCTCAGCAGGATGGATCTCACGCAGGGCCAAGCCACCCTGCTGGTCTCACCGGAAGCCCGTGCGGAGGAGGGAATCGGCCTCTCGGACGAGGAGATCACGAATAACCCCTACCTCGTGTACGAAGCGACGCGCCTGTCCGGTGAACCCGTTTCGATCGGTGTCGTCGATCGCGGCATGTTCCCGAACGCCAAGCTCCGGAGAGACTTCCCTGTCCCGGAGCCCTCACTCGTCAAGACGGCCGTCGACGCCAGGCGGCTTCGCGCGCTCACCATTCGCACGCTCGAAGCGGCCGCCGGGGCGGGTGACACGCTTCGTTCCCGAGACGATGTCGTCCGGGACCTGCGTCGAGGCGCGGAAGATCGCGAAGAACAGGCCGTTCAGATCACCGCCGACCTGCTTGGCGTCGCGGAAGACGAGGTCTTTGAGGACGAGGTTCGCGTCGTGACGATGGCCGATGATCGCCCGGCGTATCAACTTGAGCGTCTGGGGCGAGCTGGCGATCTGATCAATCGCACTGTCGAGAAGAGGATTTCCGCCAGACGGCACGCTGTGCACGTGAACTGGCGAAAGGCGCTCGACACCTTCCTCGAGAAGAACGGCGTGACGTTGCCTGATGATCGGGAAGAGCGGGCGCGAGAGGAAGCGGCGCGCATAGAGAAAACCGCCGCTCTTGAGGAACTCACAGCATCTCGGTTCAGTGTCCTCCTCGGTCGGGCCGGAACAGGCAAGACGACCCTGCTGTCGGTTCTCTGTGCACAGCAAGAAATCAGCAGAGACGGCGTGCTCCTGCTCGCGCCGACCGGCAAGGCTCGTGTTCGCATGGAAGCCATTGCGCGGGAGGCTGGCATCGACAATTACAGCGCCTTGACCCTCGCGCAGCACCTGATCCGCACGACCCGCTACGACGGCCGGACCCAGCGGTATTTCCTGACCGGTGAACGCGGAGAACAAGTCGCCAAGACGGTGATCGTCGACGAATGCTCGATGCTCACCGAGGAAATGATGGCCGCGCTGATAGAGTCCCTGAGCAGGGTGGGGCGACTGATTCTCGTCGGCGACCACCGCCAACTCCCCCCAATCGGCCCGGGGCGACCGTTCCTCGACATCGTGGCCCGCCTTGAGCCCGACGACCTTCCGGCCGACCAACCCCGCGTCGGTCCTGGCTTTGCCGAATTGATAATCCCGCGCCGCCAGGGAGCCGGCCAACGTGACGACCTGCTTCTTGCATCATGGTTCGGCGGCGGCGAGACGAGTGCCGGAGACGATCAGGTCTTCGAGATCCTTTCCGGAAAGCGCAAGAGTCGGACAGTCGAGTTCGTCTCCTGGGAAACGCCGGATGAATTGGAGAGAGTACTGCCCGAGATTCTGGGCCGTACTCTCGAGTTCGATCCGGGCCTCGAAGAATGGCAGAACTTCGGCCTCAAACTCGGCGGCAACGAGTGGAATGGCTCTATCTGGTTCAACGCCAAGCACGGCAACCGGCACGGTTCCGGCATCGCCGCGGAGGCGTGGCAGATTCTGAGCCCGGTGCGCCGGAAACCGTGGGGCGTCGATGCGCTCAACCGGTTCGTGCACACCCGCTACAAGGGACGGCAGATAGAAAAGGCCCATAGTCCAGGGCGATACCGCAGCATCCCGAAACCGAAAGGTGACCAGCAGATAATCTACGGCGACAAGGTGATCAACAACCGTAACCGTACGGTGTCCAGGAAACGCATGTTCCCGAAGCCGGATGAATCCGGTTATCTGGCGAACGGGGAGATCGGGATCGTCGTCGGCCATCGGAAGACGAAGAACCGAAACTGGACGCCCAAGAATATCGAGATCGAGTTCTCTACGCAGCGCGGCACGTCGTTCACGTTCTATGACGGCGATTTCAGGGAGGAAAGTGATGCCGGCCTCGAACTGGCGTATGCGCTGACCGTTCACAAGGCGCAGGGCAGCGAGTTCGAGAAGGTGCTGCTGGTCCTCCCCAGCTCACCGATCATGGTCACCCGTGAAATGCTCTACACCGCGCTCACGCGGCAGAAGGACAAGGTGATCGTGTTGCTCCAGGGTTCGGCCACCGATCTGCACCGATTCAGTTCCGAACACTACTCGGCCGCGGCATGTCGATTGACCAATCTCTTCGGCCCGCCGAAACCGATTGAGTTCAAGGGACGGTTCCTGGAGGAGCGCCTCATCCACAACACGACCCGAGGCGAGCTTGTCCGGTCCAAATCCGAGGTCATCATCGCCAACCTGCTGCATGCCAGGAACATCGACTACGAGTACGAACAACAGTTGGTCATCGACGGCGTTCCCCAGGGCAAGTTTCCCGATTTCACGATAGAGGACGACGACACCGGTGCAAAGTACGTCTGGGAACACCTGGGAATGCTCGGGAACCGCAGCTACAAACGACGCTGGTCCGAGAAGGAGCAGTGGTACCACGACAACGGCATCCTGCCGCACGAAGAAGGTGGCGGCCCCAACGGTACGCTGATCGTTACGCGGGACGATCGGCGCGGTGGCATGGACTCCTCGTCCATCGATCGATTGATCGAGGACGTCTTCAACGGTTGAACCATTCACGAAGGCAGGCCCGACCCGCGAGGGAATCCGAATGATCCGCTGCTTCACCATCGAGGGCTTCAAGCGCTTCGAGCAGGAGACGGTCATCGATCTCGACGACGTGACCGTGCTGGTCGGCGCCAACAACAGCGGCAAGTCGACGATCCTGCAGGCGCTCATCCTGTTCCAGTACTGCGTCGAGACGACCCGCAGGACGAACGGCAACGGTCCCGAACCCAAGCAGCTCGCGCTGGCCCGTCGATCCGTGAGCCCCGACGAGTTCGGTGTCCTGCCGGTGGCCGATCCCCGGGACCTCTGGCCGAACGGGCGCGTGCGCACGAAGGGCAAGCCGAGCCCGCTGTCGCTGCGTGCGGAGTTCGACAACGACGCGATGATCGGCTTCCAGCTCCAGCTCGACTACAACCGCTTCCACATCGTCCCTGACGTCGCAGGCAACTGGCGCGAGGCCATCGATGGAAGGGAGATCCGGCTCATTCCCATCTTCTCGGGCTTTCTCCCGCGCGAGGAGTACCTGACCCTGCCGGCCCGCCGGGACAGGATGCGGCTTCAGCGCCATGGAGAAATGGTGCGGAATCTCCTGTGGGACCTTCGAGAGCATGCCGGCGCGCGGTGGAGCACGCTCCAGGAGATCCTGAAGGAGTTGTTCCCGGAGAGCGCCGTCTCCGTGGAATTCGATCTCGAAGTGGACCGGTTCCTGAACGCCACGTACCGCGATCAGGTGCTGACGCGGGAACGGGACCTCATGACCGCGGGCTCGGGATTCCATCAGGCGCTGCAGATTCTGGCGTCGGTGCTGGCGCCCGGAGCGGGAACGGTGCTGCTGGACGAGCCGGACGCCCACCTGCACGCCCGTTTGCAGGACCAGCTCATGCGGATCCTCGCCCGACTGGCGCACGAGAAACAGGAACAGTTCATCCTGGCGACCCATTCGCCCCAGCTTCTGAACGCGGCGCCCGAGGGGACCGTCCGGGTCTGCATGGACGGCCGCGTCGCGCCATTGCTCGTCCAGCCGGAACAGCTCCGCCTCCTCGAGGAGCTGGGCGCCATGGACCATGGAGATCGTCCCGCTGCTGGCGAGCGGTGGTGTGCCTTGCAGGCGCTCAGCCGCTCGCGCAGCGCCAAGGCAAGCGCCCCGAAACGCCTCCCCGGCTCGGGGCGCTAGTCGTTGTCGGTGGGGTGCTCATCGAGGTGATCGACCAGGTCACGGTTCCGCTCTTTCAGGAAACCGGCGCCACACCCTCCTTCGGCCGGCGCAGCAGGCCCTGCAGCCCCTCCTCGAACAGGGTGTAGACGACCGGCACGACGACCAGCGTCACCAGCGTCGACGACAGCAGGCCGCCGATGATGACGCGGGCGAGGGGCGCCTGCAGCTCGGAGCCCTCGCCGATGCCGAGCGCCATCGGCACCATGCCGAGCAGCGTCGTCGTGGTGGTCATCAGGATCGGCCGCAGCCGCGTCCGCCCCGCCCGCTCCACCGCCGCGCGCAGCGGCATCCCGTCGCGGCGCCGCAGGATGTTCGTGTAGTCGACGAGCAGGATGGCGTTGTTGACCACCAGCCCGCCGAGCACGATGACCCCCATGAACGCCTGGATGCTGAACGGCGTGCCGGTGACGAGCAGCGATCCGACGATGCCGATGCCGGCCAGCGGGATCGACAGCAGGATGATGAACGGGTCGCGCAGCGACTCGAACTGCGCCGCCATCACGGCGTAGACGAGGAACATGGCCAGGATCAGGACGAGCTGCATCTGCCCGAACGAGCGGGCCTGCTCCTCGACCTCGGCCCCGAAGCCCACGGAGAAATCGGCCGGCGCCTCCATCTCGGGGATCCGCGCGTTGACGGCGGCGACCGCCTCGCTCAGCGTCGTCTCGATCTCCGCGTTCACCCGGACGATGCGCTCCTGGTTCTTGCGCTCGATCTGCTCCGGACCGGACTCGGGACGTACCGCGATCACGTTGCGCGCGGGGATGACCATCCCCGTCGGCGTGCTCAGCGGGACGTCGTTGATGTCCATGGTCCGCAGCCGATCCTCCTCGCGCAGGCGCACGACGATGGGATACTCGTCGCCCCGCTCGCGGTAGAAGGCGGCCTCGGTGCCGGCAACCCCGGTGCGCAGCGCGTCGGCGACCTGCGACACGCGCAGGCCGAGCAGCGCGGCCTTGGCCCGATCGACCTGGATCGCCAGCTCGGGGCGGCCCTGCTCGGCCGCCATCTCCGCGTCGGCAACCCCCTCGGTGGTGTTCATCACCGCCAGGGCCCGCTCCGAGACCTGGCGGGCGTCGTCCAGGTCGTACCCGCGGATCTCCAGGGCCAGCCTGGCGTCGTCGCCGGAACCGCTGCGCATCAGCCGCGTCATCATCCGGTTGCCCCCGGAGGCCCGGGCCCGGATGATGGCGCCGGGGACGGTGTTCAGCGAGCGGCGCAGCGCCATGGCGATCTCGTTGCTCGTCCGCTCCCGCTCCGTCTTGTCCAGCAGGGTCACGGTCATCGATCCGCGGTGGCTGGACCCGCCCCCGAACGGGCCGCGCCCGCCGCCCACCTGGGTGGTGACGTTGACCGCCTCGGGCACCTCCGTCCTGATGCGGTCCTCCAGCTCCAGCATCACGTCACGTGTCCGCTCGAAGCGGGTCCCGATGGGCAACTGGGCGGAGATGCGCACCTCCCCCTCGTCCACCTCCGGGGTCAGCTCGATCGGGATGGTCGGCGCCAGCATCACGGTCACCCAGACGAGGACGCCCGCGACGATCAGCACCGTGGGCCGGTGGGCCAGCGCGAGATGGATTCCGTTCTGGTAGATCTCGTCGAGCCGCTCCAGGCCGCGCTCGCTGAGCGTCAGGAACCGGCCGTGCGCGCCCTTCCTCTGGTCGGGCGGCGGCGGCAGCCGCAGCAGCCGCGACGTCATCACCGGCACGAGCGTCACGGCCACGAAGAGCGACATCGCGAGGGCGATCATCACCACGACCGCCAACTGGCCGAAGACGATGCTCGACACCCCGGTCAAGAACAGCAGCGGCAGGAACACCGCCACCTGCGTCAGGGTCGACGCGACGATGGCCCCGCTGACCTCTTCGGTCCCGTCCACGCTCGCGGTGGTCCGGTCCTTGCCCCCTTCCATATGCCGGAACGTGTTCTCCAGCACCACGATCGAGGCGTCGACGATCATGCCGACGCCCAGCGCCAGTCCGCCGAACGTCAGCGTGTTGAGGGTGAAGCCGGCGAAATAGACCAGCGCGAACGTGCCGATGATGGAGATCGGAATCGCGGTGCAGATGATGAGCGTCGTCCGGACGTTGCGCAGGAAGGCGAACAGGACCACCACGACCAGCATCGCGCCCCACAGGACGACGTTGCGCACGGCGTTGATCGAGCGCTCGACGAAGATCGCCGAGTCCATCCGGGTGGTGAGCCGGACCCCCGGCATCTCGGTGTTGATGCGGTCGATCTCGGCGCGGACCCCCCGCGCCACCTCCACCGTGTTGCGGCCCGACTGCTTGCTGATCATCATCTGGACCGCGGTGCGCCCGTTGATGCGGATCAGCTCCTCCTGGTCCTCCGTTCCGTCGCTCACCTCCGCGATGTCGCGCATGTAGACCGGCACGCCGCCGCGCGTCATGACCACGACATTGCGGATGTCTTCCAGGTTGGTGAACTGCCCGGGGCTCCGCAGCAGGTAGGTCATGTCGCCGTCGTCGAGCTCGCCGATCGGCACGTTCTGGTTCTCGATCCGCAGCAGGTCGATGACCTCGTTCACCGCGAGGTCGAGGGCGGTGATCCTGTCCTTCGCCAGCTCGACCTGGATCTGGCGGCGCAGGCCGCCGCGCACGGTCACGGTGGCCACCCCGGCCACCCGCTCCAAGCGCGGCGAGAGGTCGTTCTCGGCCATCTCGCGCAACGCCACCGGCTCCAGATCGCCCTCCAGTCCCAGGAACATGATCGGCGCATTGGCCGCGTCGAACTTGAAGATGACCGGCGGCTCGGCGTCCTCCGGCAGCCTCCCCCGCAGGCGATCGATCCGTGACCGGAGATCGTCGGCCGCCTCGTTCAGGTCGGTGCCCCAGCCGAAGTTCAACCTGAGCTGGCTCTGCCCCTCCTGGGAGGTCGAGACCACCTCCTCGAGCCCGGCGATCGCCGCCACGGTCTGCTCCAGCGGCCGGGTGACGAGCTCCTCCATCTCCAGCGGGCCGACGTCGGGATAGCTGACCGTGACGGTGAGGCTCGGGAACGTCACGTCGGGCATCAGGTCCACCGGCAGGCGGGACAGCGCCACGATGCCGAGCAGCACGATGGAGATGCTCATCATCGACATCGTGACCGGGCGGCGGACGGCAAGTCTGGGAAGGCTCATGACGGCTCCAATCTCGGTGGTAGGGGGGGTAACCTGCCGACTCCGCTGTACGGGCGGCGGGCGGCGATCAGCGCCGCGGCGCCGGGGACGTGCCCTGCGCGGGGACCCGTCCCCGTCCCGGCCGAGCCGCGGCGTCGGGCGGCCTCTGCGGCGCGGCGGCGCCCGGCGACGGCCCCTGCGCACCGGCGGCGCCCGCCCGCTGCGCGATGCCCAGCGCTTCGAGCACGGTGTTGCGGGGGACCGCTCCGCGGCCGTCGGCGGCCCCGGACGGCGGCATCCTGTCGGCACCAATCGCATCGCGCCCCGAAACCGGCGCGGCATCGTCGTCGCCGGCAACGGCGCCGGCCCGCGACGCCTCCCCGGCGCCGGACGCCTCGCTCGCGGGACCTCGACGCGCCGGGCCGGCGGCGGCCACGTCACGGCGGCCGGCTGCGCGGCTGAACGGGTCCCCGGACGGCGCGCCCCGCTCCGGAACGACGCCGGGCGGCGCGCCGCGACCGGCCGCAGCCCCCGGCCGCACACCGCCGTCAGGCATCGCGCCGGGCGGTCCGCCGCGTCCGGGAGGTCCGCCGCGTCCGGGAGGTCCGCCGCCCCGACCGCCGGCATCGGCCAGCAGAATCGGATCGCCGTGCTGCAGTCCGGCGGCGCCGGTGGTCACGACCCGATCGCCCTCCGACAGGCCCTCGATCACCTCCACGTGGAGTTCGTCCTCCAGTCCGGTGACCAGGGAGACGAACTGCGCCGTCGGCCCGCCGCCGCCGGTGTCCACCCGGAAGACGCCACGGGCGGAGGTGCGGATCACCACGGCTTCGCGAGGCACGACCAGCGCCTGACTCTTGTTGCCGACGACGAGGCCGACACGCGCGTACATCCCCGGCTTCAACCGGAAGTCGGGGTTCGGAACCTCGATCTCGATCTCCGCGGTGCGCGTCGCCGGGTCCAGGACCGGGGCGATCCGGGCCACGCGACCCTCGAAGGACTCCGATGGAAAGGCGTCGACCTCGATTCGTGCCCGGACGCCCTCCTCGACCAGCCGCAGATCGCGCTCGACGAGGTTGGCCACCAGCCGCACGAGGCTGATGTCGACCACGGACACCACCGCGGTGTTGGACGTCACGTAGGCGCCCGGATCGAGATAGCGCCGGCCGATGAAGCCGTCGACCGGCGAGACCATGACGGTGTTCTGCAGGTTGATGCGCAGCTCCGCGAGCCGGGCGCCCGCCTCGTCGAACTGGGCGCGAGCCAGATCGAGCTGCGCGTTCGCCGCCTGGTAGCGCGCCTCGGTGTCGTCGAGCTCCTGGCGCGACACGAGCGCGCGGGAGAACAGGCTCTCCGACCGGTCCCGCGTGGTCTGCGCGAGCAGCAGGTCGGCCTCACGCTGGCGGACGGTCGCCCGCGCCACCTCGTACGACGCTTCCGCCTGACTCACCTGCTGGCGGAGCTCGTCGTCCTCGACCCGCGCCACCTCCTGCCCGCGGGTCACGGGATCGCCGAGCCGCAGTTCGACCTCGCGCAGCCGCCCGTTGATTTTCGGCGCCACCTCCACGCTCGCGGCCCCGATCAGGTTGCCGACGATCTGGAGCTGCTCGGCGATGTCGGACCGCGTGACGCCCGCCACGTTCACGCGCATCGGCTGCGCGCCGAAGGCGCCGCGTCCGCCGCCGGGGCGGAACCCGCCGGGAGGCCCGCCCCCGGGCCGCCCCGGGCCGGTCTCCCCGGCCGGTGCGACACGCTGATAGACGAGAACGCTGGCCGCTCCGACGGCGACAAGCAGGAGAGCGGCGAGGTATCTGCGCATCATCGTCGAATCCTGGCCCGAAAATCGTCACCTTGCGGCTCCGCTTTCGCCCAACCAGTCCTTATCCGCGGGTCTGCGCCGTTTGCGGCGCGGACCCTGCTGTCGAAGACACCGGGACGTGCCGGTTTCGTTTACGCGGTTCCTGGCCCGACAACGTCGCCCGCGGCTCCGATTGCCGCCCAACCGGGCTCGACAAGGAGTCCGCGCCGTCCTGGCGGCGCAGACGCCTAGCGGTATTCCGCGTCGTACACGCGGCGCAGCTCGCGGTCGCGGCCCCGCCGGCCGCCGTCGATGCGCGTGGTCACAATCAACTGCCGATAGCCGCCCTCCGCGATCCGTACCTCGTAGGTCTGCCGGACGCGCAGCTCCATGCGCGACTGGAGCTCGATCTCGGCCTCCAGCGTCGCGCCGCGCCAGCGCGTGCGGCGCGAGACCCTGGCGCTGGTGCCGGCGAGCCCCGAGTGCTCCCTGCCGTCCGGAATCAGCCTGACGACGCGGCGGTCGTCGTAGCTCAGGACAATCTCCCGCTCGTCGGCGGCAATGGTCATGCGGCGCGGCGCGGTCGTCAGATCCCGGATCGCCTCCTGCATGTTCGCGCGCAACCGGGCCATCTGCTGCGGGTCACCACCGAAGCCACCGCCGCCGAAGCCGCCGCCGCCGAAGCCGCCGCGCCTGCCGAAACCGCCGCCCGGTCCCCAGCCGGGATCGCCGAACCCGCCGGGGCGGCGCCGGTCGTCCCCGTCACGCCCTCCCGGCTGCGGCCGCAGCTCGTCGCTCAGGTCCTCGTTGACCACCCAGGAACCGACAAGCGCCTGCTCCTGGTTCTGAACCGCCCCCGCTGCGGCCGGCGCCGTTGCAGCCGCACCCGATGCGATACCGAGCGCGACGACCGCGGTCACGCCGACTGCAATGCGCTGCCTGCTGATCGAATACATCTCGGGCTCCTTGCTGCGCGCGCTCCCTGCCGAGGAGGCCCTCCGTCCGCTCCCCACGCCGTCACGCAGCCCGCTCCCGCGGGTGGTAGTGCGCGAGCCGCAGCTCGTCGACGACGTCGTCGTGAAAGCGCGAGAACTCCTCCGCCGTCCGCGGCGCGCCGTTGGCCAGCGCCGCCGCGATGGCGCGCCGCAACATGGTATCCGGGATCCTGGCCGTCGAGGTCGCGAAATGCCGGAGCGTCATGCCTGCCTCCACCGTTGCCGTCCGTGAGTACAGACCACGATCGCAAGGGCGGTATTCCCGCCCCGACACCCGCGAACAGGAAAACTGCTGCGTCAGGCTGACGGACCGTGCCGCAGTTCCGGGCGCGCCGCTCGCACAGGCAGCGACAGGTGCTCGCTGATCGCCACACCCAGGGCGTCAGAACCGGAACAGGCGGTTCATCTTGACCACGAACCCGCGGTTGCGCAGCTCCGAGAACCGGTCCGGGCGCAGGGGGTCGGTCTCGCGATCCTCCGTGTAGACCACGAACAGCTCGCTGCCGGGCGCGTACTCCCAGCGCAGCCGCAGGTTGTTGCTGACCGTATTGGTGCTGGAGTTGTACTGAATCAACCCGCTGAAGAACATGCGCGGCGTGAAGGTCCAGTTCACCCGCGAGACGATCAGGTCGGTGCGGAACGACCCGTACGGGGAGTCGATCCAGTTGACCGAGACGCTCGGCTCCAGCGAGAGCCGCTGGGTCACCTCCATGCGCCCGCGGCGGAAGGCGACCGTACGGATGCTGCCGTCGAAGTAATCGCCGGCCAGCACCGCGAAGGTCCCGTTGAGGCGGCGCTGCGTGCCGGGCGACCAGGTGGCTTCGACGTCGAAGAAGCGGTAGCCGCCGACCGGAAAGATCACGTCGTCCGGCCCCGGAGTGAACGGACTGTGCAGGAACTCGTAGTTCTCCGCCACCGACACGCCGAACCGGTCGCTGTTCTCGAGCTCGGTCGAGAACCCGAGTTGCGACTGCCGGGTCTCCACGGTTCCCAGGTCCGCCGTCTCGATGTAGTCGTAACTGCCTTCGAGCCGGAACTGGCGGATGCTGGCCAGCGACTCCGGCCGGGGGCTGAACCGCGCCCTCGCGTAGGAGCGGCGGAAGTTGTCGCGCCGGAGAAAGCCGACCTCGGGGATGAAGTTCTTCTCGACCAGCAGGTGCTCGGCCTGAAGGCCGTAGCGGTCGCCCCCGTAGTCGAAACGCCCCTGGTAGCTCAGGTCCTGCCCCCGCCGGGTGGGATCCGGGACCTGGGTCCGGGCCATGTAGCCCAGCATGCTGACGTTCTCGTAGAAGGAGAAGGTCGCGTCGGCGCCGTAGGCCTGGCTGGAGCCGTCGCCCGCAAGGGCCACCGAGCGGTTCGTGAAGATCGCGCCGAGGCTGCTGCGGCGCAGGATGTCGCGCTTGACGCGCACGACGGTGAAGTTCGTCATCTCCGCCCGCGCCAGCGCGTCCTCGTCCGTCTGGATGTTCAGCGCGCCGACGTCGAAGTCGCCGATCTTGCCGGTGACCCGGCCGCCGCCCAGAATGGGCACCACCGAACGGTTCTGCAGGCCGATCTGCCGGCTGTAGAAGATGGTCGGGGCGTTGCCGCCGCCGAAGAAGCCGCCGCCGGTGCGGCGCAGCGCACCGCCGAACCCGCCGGAGAAGCCGCCGCGCGCGAAGTCGAAGATGCCGCGGCCTTCGAGGAAGAACTCGCGCTTCTCGGGAAAGAAGAGGTTGAACCGCGTCAGGTTGACCTGCTGCTCGTCCACCTCGACCTGCGCGAAGTCGGTGTTGAGGGTGAAGTCGGCGGTCAGGTTCTGCGTGACGCCGTACTTGACGTCGAGGCCCCCGTTCCCGTCGGCGGCATTGCGTATCTGCGGCGAGGCGGCGAGGTTGGTGCTGACGCCGCCGATGCCGTACGGCTTGACCTCCAGGTTCTTGCTGCCGCTCGGGGCGTCAAGCCCGACCAGCGTCGCCGCGTCCGAGACGCGGAAGATCCCGCCGGGTCCGGACCCGGCCGAGATCGGCAGCGGCGTGATGTAGTTCCACTCGTTCTTGCGCCGCACGTTGCGCCGGAGCTGCACGCCCCAGATCTGGGACGGTCCCGGCCGGTAGCGCAACGACTTGAACGGGATCTCCATCTCCACCGTCCAGCCGCCCTCGAAGCGACCGGTGCGGACGTCCCAGACCGGGTTCCAGTCGCTGTTCGGATTGCCCTCGTTGGTGATCTGGAAATCGGCGATCGCGCCGAGGGGATTGGTGTAGAAGGCCACCGCGTTGCGGCGGTCGTAGAAGGTGTCGAGGATGACGGCGAAGGTGTCGTTCTGGCGGAGCTGCCGCGTGTCGCGGCGCATCTCGTTGGCCACCCACTGGCTCGGCGGGGCCGAGTCCCAGATGCGGCCCGCCACGTAGATGTTGTCCGCGTCGAACAGGATCCACGCCTCGGTCTTCTCGGTGGCCGGCGCCCCCTCGTCGGGCGCCTGCTGGATGAAGCCGGTGATGGCCGGCACCGTGTAGTAGACGCGCTCGTCGAGCTGCCCGTCGAGACGGATCGGGTCGTCGACTTCGACGGCGCGGATCGTGGCGCGCCGCGCCTCGTCGCGACGGATGACGTCCGGCGCGAGCGGGGGCGGCGGACCGTCGATGAACCCGGGGGCGGCGCGCGCGGTCTCGAAGCCGGCCACGCCGGACACGGGGCCGACGGACTCGACCCGCCCGTTCCCATTGCCGGCGGATGCGCCTCCCGGTCCTTCCGCGGAAGCCCCCGAGGCGAACGGTGCAGGCCCCGGGCCGGGGTCCGGGCGCTCGAAGGGCCTCGGCGCCGGGAACGATCCCTCGCCGGCGTCCATGCTCTCCACCCGCCGGCCGGCCGCCGCCCGGCGCGCATCGGCCAGTCCCGCACCGGCGAGCAGATCGGCCGCCACCCGGTCCTGGAGCGCGAAGAGCTCGTCGATCCTTCCGTCTACCACCGCCACCGCCGATACCGCTCCGGTCGCCACGTCGAGAAGGCGCGCGGTGATGCGCATCCGATCCCCGAGGCGCTGGTAGCCGCCCCCCACCACCCACCGCGCGCCGGCGTGGCGGCCGACTTCGACGAGCCGCGCGTTCGATTCGCTGGGCGCACCGGAAGTCGCCGCGGTGTCCGCTGCTTCCGGAACCGGCTCACGGCCGTCCGGATCCAGGAACAGCCGCCCGTCGAGCGCCGTGGCGACGGTGTCGGCGATGCCGGCCCCGATCCAGCGGTCGCCCGGAGAGCCGCTGATGTTGACGAACTGCGCGACGAGCGTTCCCATCGGGGCATCGCTCTGGCCGGCGAAGGCGACCGGCGCGAACCAGCCGACGAGGACGGCCGACGCGACACGAACCCGAGTGGCGTTCTGCATGCATCGGTAGACGCCGCCGGCAGCACACCTGTTTCCATCACCACGCTCTTCCGGGCAGCGACCGGGTCCGCGGCCGATGCGCGATACGCCGGGACGTAGCTGGCTCAATCTCATGCGTCCATTGTGGTGTACCGGTGCGCTGCCCACCAAACCCGTGCGGGCCGCGATCGCGGC
>WTFV01000071.1 GCA_011523845.1 Acidobacteriota bacterium
GACTGTGCTCGACGTCGGCGCCGGCAGCGGTCGTGATGCCGCATGGTTGTCGAAGATGACGCACGACGTCGTAGCGGTCGACAGGTCCACGCGGATGCTGGCGATTGCCGAGGCGCGTCATGCGGATCTCCCGATCCAGTGGGTAGAAGACTCACTGCCGAAGCTGACGCGTACGTTCAAGACCGGCCTTGCTTTCGACCTCATCGTTCTCAGCGCCGTCTGGATGCACGTGGCGCCTTCCGATCGCGCAAAGGCGTTTCGGAAGCTGATGACGATTCTCAAACCAGGCGGTCTCCTGGCCATAACGCTGCGACACGGGCCGGCCGAAGCCGTACGCGGATTCCACCCTGTGTCGGTCGATGAGATCCGGATGCTCGTCCGGAATCATGGCGCGTTCATCGAGCACGAGACCGTGGAAGACGACGCCTTGGGGCGCCGCGAGATCCGCTGGCGGAAGATCGCCATACGCCTGCCGGATGATGGAACCGGCGCGCTGCCCTTGCTGCGGCACGTCACACTGAACGACAACAAGAGCTCGACGTACAAACTGGGACTGCTGCGTGTGCTCTGCCGTATCGCGGAAGGCGCCGCCGGATTGTCATGGGAAGCGGACGACGACCACGTGGCCGTCCCGATGGGATTGGTTGCCCTTACGTGGATTCGACTCTACAAGCCGCTGCTTCGTGCGGACCTCCCTCAGAATCCTCTCAATCGCGGCTGTGGCAATCTGGGTTTCGCAACAAACGAAGCATTTCAGAAGCTCGACGCTGTTTCCCACCACGATTTCCGAGTCGGCATGCGCTTCTCCGGCGACATCGCGGGCGCGCTGCATCGGGCTATCAAGGATGCAGCCCGTACGATCGTCGACATGCCGGCGCGGTACATGAAGTATCCCAACGGTGTGCTTCCGATCCTTCCTGTACATGGCCCGGTCACGAAAGTCACCGCCGGCCGCGTCACGCACGTCCAACTGGACGAGGAATACCTGACCCGTTTCGGCTCGCTACATGTCCCGACGCACCTGTGGGCAGCCGTCCAGCGTTTCAGTGCCTGGATCGAGCCCGCTCTGGTTGCGGAGTGGATTCGATTGACGAAGTCCTACGCGGAGCGGCAGGGCAGGCAGCTCGACGACGCGCGGATCGCGGCCGCCATGACGTGGTCGGAACCGACGCGCGACGTGAGCACGGCGCGGGCGCAAGCCGAACGCCTGCTTGCGGCCGGCCGTCTCTACTGCGTGTGGAGCGGAAAGCGCCTGTCGACGAACAACCTCGACATCGACCATTGTTTTCCCTGGACAGTATGGCCGTGCGGCGATCTCTGGAACCTGATGCCCTCCCATAGACAGGTCAACCAGCGCGAGAAGCGCGACCGGCTTCCGACGGATCAACTGCTGCGATCCGCACAGGATCGGATCCTCGCGTGGTGGAACACGGCCTACCTGGATGGAACGGACCAGCCTACCGCCGATCGCTTCGCGCTGGAGGCCACGGCGAGTCTGCCCGGCGTCGTTCCGGCCGTGACCGATCTCGACAGCTACTACTCGGCACTGCAAGTACAACGAATCCGCCTGAGACAGAACCAGCAGGTTCCCGAGTGGGGCGGGGAACGATACCGGGACCCGTCTTGCTGAACCACGCGGCGGGCGCCTGCGCGTCGCGACTTCGGCCCCCTACCGCGGGGGTACCGCGGGGTCAGTCGGCGGTGTCGGCGCCCTTGATGGCGTCGATGATCAGCGCGCGCAACTCGCGGATGTCTTCCTGCAGGTCGTCGAAGCGGGCGTTGACGTTGGCGTTGAGGTCGTCGAAGCGGGCGTTGAGGTCGTCGAGGCGGGCGTTGAGGTCGTCGAAGCGGGCGTTGAGGTTGGCGTTCTGCTGGATCATCAGGCCGGCCAGCATCAACAGCAGGGTGGCGAGTCCGATCCCGGTGCCGACAATGCTCCTGATGATCGCCTTCGTATCGCCGGTCGCGCGGGGAGCCGGGCTCTCGGCGATCGGAGCGTCATCCATACTCACAGCGTAGCACTGTTCCTCCGTTCCGGATCGATGTGTCGGAGGTAGTAGTCGGAGGTCGACCTGCGTCCGTCCGCACCAGCAGATCCATCAAGGTCTCGAGCCTGGCGCGTTGCGCACGACCGAGTGCCCGCGGACGGACACCCGGTGCTCGGCGAGCACGGCCTGCCACCCGTCGCGGGTGCCGATGGCGGTCGTTACGTCGAGCAGCCCCGTCTTCTCCTCGCGCTTCGTCAGCCGGGCGAGCCCCCGCCTCACCGCCGTTCCAGCACCTCCAGCATCTGTGTCGCGCAGAACACGCGGTTACGTTGCGCGTCGCCCGTCGGGTTCCATTCGAAGGCGGGCGGCAACGGCGCCGGCACGAACGCCGTGTAGCCGGCCGCCAGGCTGACCGTCCTCCCGTGCGGCTTCCGGTTGCCGCTTCCCATGCCTGTTCGCGGCCCCGCTGATGGCCGTTCTTCTATATTAGCGATTGCTGGCTGAATCGATAATAACTCGCGCGCTCGTTTGCGGCATCGGTAGCAACGGCCGGGGCTCGTGGGGCTGCGGCGACGACGATCCTTCGAACGAGGAATCGACGAGCTTCCTCCTGTCGTTCGTCTCCATGGTCGCGCCGCCGCCGCAACGACCCCGCCGCGGGTTCAGTCGGCGGCGTCGGCGCCCTTGATGGCGTCGATGATCAGCGCGCGCAGTTCGCGGATGTCTTCCTGCAGGTCGTCGATGCGGGCGTTGACGTCGTCGATGCGGGCGTTGACGTTGGCGTTGACGTCGTCGATGCGGGCGTTGACGTTGGCGTTCTGCTGGATCATCAGGCCGGCCAGCATCAACAGCAGGGTGGCGAGTCCGATCCCGGTGCCGACAATGCTCCTGATGATCGCCTTCGTATCGCCGGTCGCGCGGGGAGCCGGGCTCTCGGCGATCGGAGCGTCATCCATACTCACAGCGTAGCACTGTTCCTCCGTTCCGGATCGATGTGTCGGAGGTAGTAGTCGGAGGTCGACCTGCGTCCGTCCGCACCAGCAGATCCATCAAGGTCTCGAGCCTGGCGCGTTGCGCACGACCGAGTGCCCGCGGACGGACACCCGGTGCTCGGCGAGCACGGCCTGCCACCCGTCGCGGGTGCCGATGGTGCTCGTCGCGTCGAGCAGTCCGATCTTCTCCTCGCGCTTCGTCAGCCGGGCGAATCGTGGCCGCGCCGGGTAGTCGTCGGCGACGAACAGTTCCTTGCGGTGCAGCACGGGCGGATTCGGAGAGCGCGTGTAGTCGCGGAGGTGGAGGTCGAGCCGTTTCAGATCCGCAACGACGGCACTCCGCAGCGCCGGATGCGCCACGCGGTCGAAGTCCTCGTAGGCGAGGTACGACAAGCGAGCGCGCCGGCGGAAGAGCTTGACGAGCGTGAGTCCGTCGACGGCGCCCGCGAGCTGGCGGCCGCACCCTTCATAGACGCGCAGTACCGGCGGCAGGTGCTCGACTGCGGTGTGGTGGACGTAGAGGGCGTCGGGCAGCAGCTTGCCGACGGTGGCATCGCGGCACGCACGATCCACGGCATCCTGGTCGCCGGTGGAGAACAGGAGGGCGTCTGCTTCCGCGCAGCCGGACCTGTACGACCCGAAGAAGGCGCGGATGTCGTGTCGCAGTTCGTCCGGCAACGCGCCGAACCGGGGTCGCTTCGGGAACGCCGCCAGGGCGAGGTACACGAGGACGTCGGCTCGCCGGTCCTGCCGAATGCGATCCCAACGGTCGGCGCTGGTGACCCGGCGGAGTAGCGAGAACGCGCGGGCTACGCTGCCGAATACCGCCGTCAGTTGCGGTGCAATCGCGAGTTCGCCGTCGACAGGGAGGCGGCCGCGCTCGGTGACGAAGGCCATGAGCGGCTCGATCAGCTCCTCGTGGTCGGCGACGAGTGCCTGGGATTTCTCGATGCCGGGGATCCGCCTGTGCCTGGAGACCCGGTTGACGGCGAACGACTGGGCGTCGGCCTCGTCGCGGAACACGTAGAAGATGCCGGGGGCCGCCGCGACGGGCTGTCGGCCGAGCGCCTGTTCGATCCACTGGCGAAGCTCCTCCTGCGTGAAGAACTTCTGGAAGGTGCGCCTGCCGGTCACGATCCCGTCGCCCTGGAAGTCGACGGCGGCGTCGGCCGCCTCCCAGTCGAGGCGGGCGGAGACGATGAGGACCTTTCGGGCGAGCTCCCACGCCGCGGCGAGAACGACGAGGCGCTCGTCCGGATCCTCGATGACGTTGACGACGTAGCCCAGATTCACGATGTCGGCGGGCGCGCGCTCCTCGTCGGGGAAAAACGCCGGATCCCAGCCGGACACAGGGATTCCCATCTTGTGCAGCCGCAGCAGATCGTCGCCACGGCCACAGCCGTAGTCGAAGAACGTTCGTTCCTGGTGGACGAGGCCGTCGTCGAGCGCAAGCGCCACGGGGCGGGACAGCGAGGTCCGGCGGATGGCGGTGCGATCGGCTCGCGTCGTGCTCATCGGGAAGCGCTGAACCGGAGCATTCTATCCGCCGCGGGATCGGTCGGCAGGGTCGGCGCCCTTGATGCGTCGATGATCAGCGCACGCAGTTCGCGGCTATCTTCCCGCAGGTCGTCGAAGCGGAAGTTGAGGTCGTCGAAGCGGGCGTTGAGGTTGGCGTTGACGTCGTCGAAGCGGGCGTTGACATTGGCGTTCTGCTGGATCAACAGGCCGGCCAGCATCAGCAGCAGGGTGGCGAGTCCGACTCCAGCAGGGTGGCGAGTCCGACTCCGGTGCCCGACGATGCTCTTGATGATCGTCTTCGTATCGCCGGTCGTGCCGAGAGCCGGGCTCTCGGCTCGGCCATGCAGTCGTTTGCGGTACCGCTGCCAACTGCGTCCATCGCCCGCGACGCCGCCATCGACCGCCGGGCTACGCCGGGCGGGCGGGCCACAGATGCGCGGAAAGATCCTGCGCGGTCCGCGCGGAACGGAGCGTGCGCAACGGCACGGCGTCAACACGCGGCGCGAGGGCATACCGTTTGCGGCCCGGATAGATGACGGCGACCTGGTCGAGGCGCAGGTCGTCGAGCGCCGTGCGGATTGAACGCGTCAGGCGGGGAGCGTCCGCGCGTTTGCACTCGATGCCGAGCCACCGGTCGTTCATGCGTAGCACCAGGTCGATCTCGGCGCCCTGGTGGGTCGCCCAGAAGCAGGCGTCGTCCGGTTGCAGCAGCGTCAGCACCTGCTCGATCACGAACCCTTCCCAGGACGCGCCGAGCTGGGGATGGGTCAGCAGTCCCTTTTCGGTCCCGATCCCGAGGAGCTGGTGCAGCAGACCGCTGTCCCGGATGTAGATCTTCGGCGCCTTGACCTGCCGTTTCCCGATGTTCGCGTGGTAGGGCGGCAACTGGCGAACCATGAACGCATCAGTCAGCAGATCGAGATAGCGCCGCACCGTCGACGGACTCACGTCGAGCGCGCGGGCCGGGGCCGCGGCGTTCCAGATCCGGCCGTGATAGTGGGCGAGCATGGTCCAGAAGCGGTGCAGCGCGATCGTCGGAGCCCGCACTCCCCACTGCGGCAGGTCGCGTTCCAGCAGGGCCTGGATGAAGTTTCGCCGCCACACCGTGCTGTCGGCATCGTTCGCAGCCAGGCAGGACCGCGGCAGGCCGCCGCGCAGCCACAGGACGGCGGCGGTCGCGTCGTCGAGCTCGCTCAGGTGGAAGCCGCCCAGCGTCAAACGTTCGATCCGGCCGGCGAGACTCTCCGACGACTGGCGCCGTCCGAATGAGGGCCATCTGCTCGAGGCGAGGAACCATAGTCGCTTTTACCACGAAAAACGGTCGAGACATCACCGATTTTCATGCTGTTTCCAAATCACCGGACGACCGACCCGGCCGCTTCCGTCGCGGAAGGAATGGATGACGATCAGGCGTAGACCCGACCGTCATGGCAGATGATTGAATCGCCCGGATCGACCGGCCTGAGCCTGGGCCAGTCTGCGCCGTAGAACCGCGTAGAACGGCGTAGACTTCCGGTCCGGCCGGTTGGGCGGCGATCGGAGCCGCAGGCGACGATTGTCGGGCTAATGCGGGTTGTCGTCGTAGAGGTATTCGGCGAGCTTCAGCGACTCGAGCATGTTGTTCCAGACCTCACTGGCGACCCGCCGGTCTTCCGGCCAGTACTCCATCGTGATGAAGGCCTGGACGTTCCCCCCGCGGGCAAGGCAGGCCCTGGAATGCGCCTTGCGCTTCTCGTTCGGGTCCATGAAGTCCATCTCCAGCCACAGGTACTCCAGATTGCCGCGGGAGGCGCCCTGCAGCGGTCCCTTCCGCGTGCACTGCCGCGGGTCGTCGGCCAGCACGGTGTCCTCCATCAGGCTGGCGAGCGGCGGCATGGCGCTCCAGTCGACGATCGATCGGTCGGGACCCAGTCGAATCACCGAGACCTGCAGGCGCATGTTGTCGTCGGGCGCCTCTCGGTCATGGAGACAGATGGAGTTCCCCTCGGGTTTGAGCACCCAGCCCGACGGGTACTCGAAGAGCACTGCTCCCCGGTTCGCCACGAAGATGCTGTTGCCGGGCCTGGCCGTCCAGCCGTGATCGTCCGGCAGGTCGAATGTGCTGCGCTTCCATTCCGCCACGGTGAACTACCCCCGCTCCCGGTGCTGCCAGCGCGATCAGCGTCCGCTGGATCCGCAGGCGGCTCGCGCGCGCCGCTGCGCGGCATCCAGCAGATGGAAGAGGTCGCTGTAGGTCTCCCGTCCGGTGCGGGCGGGAACGAATCGGGGCCGGTCGTCGCCGACGGTCAGGCTGCGGACGCGGGCCGCCGCCGCGGCGACGCGCGCTTCGGCGTCGCTGCACGACGACGCGCGCGAGCTGCCCGAGCCGCCCGCCGCCGTCTCGGCGTCCGCGGCAGCCTGCTCCGCCGCGCGGGCCGCCGCCGTCAGGGCGCCCGCCCACCGGGCGACATCGTCCAACGGTTCGAGCTCGGCGGCCGCGGTGTCAGCGTGCGCGGGCGCGTCGTCCAGCGGTTCGGCCTCGGCGGCTGCGGTGTTGGCGCGCGCGGGCGCGTCGTCCGGCGGTTCGAGCTCGGCGTCCGCGGTGCCGGCGCGCGCGGGCGCGTCGTCCAGCGGTTCGGCCTCGGCGTCCGCGGTGCCGGCGCGCGGGGCGACATCGTTGGCCGGTTCCGGCTCGGCGTCCGCGGTGCCGGCGCGCAGGGCGTCGTCGCCACCGGGCACGCCGGTTTCTGCCGCAGGGGTGGGCGCAACGTCGGGTACCGGCGCTGCGGTGGTTTCGGCGGCACCCCCGGAAACGTCCGGACTCGCGGCCACGGTCTCAGCGGCGCCGAGCACAAGGTCCGGGACCGAGGCGGCTGCCGCCACGATGCGCGAACGTAGCGATTCCATGGCGCCCTGCGCGTTGTCGAGTGCGGCCCGCAACGCGGCGCTGCTTCCGTCGCCGGCCGCACGACGCATCCGGGCGGCCGGATCGGTCTCGCCGTCCACGGCCGCAGCGTGGCGGTCGGTTTGCGGGATGCGGTTCGCAGCCGCATAGAGCGCATCCATCACCCGGGTGACCTCGTCGACCAGGGCCAGGTCCGCGGCATGCCGCGCCGCGTTCGCACGTCGGTGGAGGAGGTTGTCCGCGTCGATCTCGGCGCCGACGTTTCCGACCAGCGCATTCCATCGGACGGGGTCGTCGACGGCTCCCAGATCGCGCATGCGGGCGGCCAGCCCGCGGATGCGAGCCGACCGGGCGCGGGCCGCGTCGCCCCCGGGGATGCCTACCGCGTCGACATAGAAGGCGTTGGCGGCCGACACCGCGGCGATGAGCTCGAAGTGCGCGGCGAACGCGGCGGCGAAGCCGTCGAACGGATCGACCCGGTTGTTCGTGCACGGGTAGCCGTTGCCGCAGGTGACCGCGCCCGCCAGCGCTGCGCGATAGGCGGCGCGGTACGCGAGCAGGGCCGCATCCCGTGCGCGATCTGCTGCGGTGAAGGCGCCGGCCGCCCGCCCGCCCGCGGCGATGGCCTGCTCGGCCGCATGCAGCAGCGCGTTTCCGTCGGGAGCGCGATCGACGGCTTCTCCGATGCGCCGGACCGCGGCGAAGGCCTCGCGCTCGGTCGCGGCCGACTCCTGAGAAACCGCCGGCGGCGGCGTCAGCGCCCCCGCGACCAGCGTCAACACGGTGAGCCGTAGCAGTGCATGCACCATGGACTTCACCAGCCGCCGTCCCATCGCCGCGTATCGAGCACCGGGGCCGGACTTCCGCCAGCGCCGGACCACGCGGTTCCACCGCATGTACGCGCCTTCGACTACCTTACTCTCTCCCGTCAGCCCACCGTGAGCGTCCGTGTTCGCACAAGCAACGTCTCGGTGGAAAGGCCGGTTTCGCGCCCTGCCGTCAGTCCGCCGTGAGCGTCCGTGTCCGCACGGTGAGATCGTCGATCCGGTCCACGTTCACCGTGACGCCGAGCCCCGGCCGGTCGGCCGGCACCGTGACCATGCCTGCCGAGTCCATCGTCCATGCCGGCGTCACGACGTCCTCGGTCCAGTAGCGGGCGCTCGGGCTGACGTCCCCCGGCAGCGTGAAGTTGGGCAGCGAGGCGAGCGCGACGTTGCAGGCGCGGCCGACGCCGCTTTCGAGCATCCCGCCGCACCAGACCGGCACCGCGTGGTGCTGGCAGAAGTCGTGGATGGCCTTCGCCTGGGTGAAGCCGCCCACCCGGCCCGGCTTGATGTTGACGATGCGCCCGGCGCCCAGGGCCAGCATGTCCTCGGCGGCGGCGGCGTGCGGAATCGATTCGTCGAGACAGATGGGCGTCTCCAGCCGGTCCTGCAACTGCGCGTGCCGGCGGAGGTCGTCCTGCGCGAGCGGCTGCTCGATCATCAGCAGGCGGTAGGCGTCCAGGTCAGCCAGGTGCTCGGTGTGGCCGGGCGTGTAGGCGCTGTTGGCGTCGGCCATCAGCGGCGCGTCCGGACCGACTGCTTCGCGCACCGCGCCGATGTACTCGATGTCGGCGCCGGGACGGATCTTGATCTTGATCTTGCGATAGCCGAGGGCCAGCGCGTCCCGCGCCTTGTCGACCAGGGCCCGCGGGCTGTCCTGGATGCCGATGGAGATGCCGGTGGCGATCGTGCGGCGCGTGCCGCCGAGCAGCCGCGACAGGCTCGTCCCTTCGCGCTCGGCCCAGAGCGCCCAGGCGCCCATCTCGACCGCCGCCTTTGCCATCGGGTGGCCGCGGAACCCGCGCCGCAGCATGCCGTCGACCGCGTTCGGGTGGCCGATGCTCACACCGAGCGTGCGCGGGGCGATCCACTCGGTCAGCGCCAGCCAGGCCGTGTCGATGGTCTCGGCCGAGAAGTTCGGGCGCTCGCCGGCGACGCACTCGCTCCAGGTGGTCGTGCCGTCCGCGTCTTCGAGCTCCAGCAGCAGAATCCGCCGGCCGGTCGTGCGGCCGGACGAGATCTCGAACGGCTCGCGCAGCGTCATCCGGATCTCCCGCAGCGTGATGCGCGACAGGCGGAGGCTCATCGATCGTCCATTGCAGGCGAGCCCGAGGACTCCCCCGCGGATGCCGGCGTCCCGGTTGCCGGAGTCGGCGCCGTGGTGACGAGATAATGCGAGTCGTCGGGCGGCCGGCGATGCTCGAAACCCGACACCCGATAACCGTTGGCGAGGTACCAGGTGAGCGCGCGGCGCTGGGCCTGTTGCCAGGCCCGGGCGCAGGCCGGGTCGGCCGCCTTGATCGCGTCGATGTCGGCCGGCGCGGCGACGCGAACGCAGGGGTCCGCCGGCAACGGTCGTTCCCGGGCAAACCAATCCGGATCCACGACCGCCGTGGTTCCCGCCCCTTCCAGCCTCGACGCGCTTGCGGCGGGTGCCGTTCCCGCCCCGGGTTCGGCCCCGACCGGCGCCTGTCGGTCGAGCCGCCACTCGACGATGAACCGGTCCGTGTCCAGTCCCGCATGGAGCGCGCTGCGCGTGTCGCCGTACATGTCGACGACGTACTCCACCGGCCGGGCCCCGAGGCTGTTCAGGTTCAGGTTGGCGTTGCGCGCCACGAGCGGATCGTAGGTCCAGAGCATGCGGCGGATGCCGCGTTCGAGAAGTCGGTCGCGCTGGAAGTGCTTGAGCCGCTTGCCGAGCCCGGCGCCGCGCGCCTCGGGCCGCACGGCCAGCATGTCGGACCAGTGCGCGAGCTCGCCGTCGCGGATGCCGCTGATGCCGAAGACGAAGCCCAGCAGGCGGCCGTCGGCGTCGAACGCACCCGCCGACACGCCGCCGACACGCTGGGAGACCATCAGGATCGTGGCCGGCACGACGTCCACGAAGTCTTCGCCCCAGGTCTCGCGTTGCAGCCGCACGCAGGCGTCGTAGTCGGCGCGGGAGGCGAACGAACGGATGATCGGTGTGCGTGCCATGAGTCAGCGTCACACGAGTGCGCCCGGACGGCACGCCACGTCGGGGAAGGCGTCGAGGATGCCGCGGTCGAACGTCGCCAGGGGCAGCGCTTCCCGGACCGCCAGCTCCACGAACAGCGCGTCGTACGCGGCGATTCCCGAGCGCACCCCACGCACGAGCGCCCCATGCCAGAGCGATTGGTTCGAGATGGAGCGAATGTGAAGCCGCGCCGCCGCCGTCAGGCGCTTGCCGCCCTCCTCCAGCGGCATCACCCCCTGGCGGACGGCCATCCAGACGACGTTGGCGAGCTCGGCTTCCCAGACCGCCGGCGCGATGCCCTCGTCGAGCATGCCGATGAACGAGCTCGACTCGGCCGCGAAGTCTTCCGTCCCGAGCAGCAGGTACGCCACGACGTTCGTATCGACGACGGCTCTCACGACCGGCCGATCCCCATCCACCGATCGATCTCTTCGGCCGTCGGCCGCCGCGCCTGTGCCGCCCAGCCCTCCTCGATCTGTTGGAGCACCGACTGGCGCTCGGCGGCGTAGCCGTCGAGCAGCTCGCGCACTTCCTGCTCCATCGAGCGGCCGTTGCGCCTGGCGAGCGTCTTGAGCGTGTCGACCGTGCCGGCCGGAACGCTCCTGATGGTCAGGGTTGGCATTCCTTCTCCGCTCCCGCGTGCTGTCATCATGCTAGCACACAGTGAGATCGTGCGAGCGTGCGGCGTGAGGGAGCGCTCAGGCCAGGATCTCGCCGTTCCACAACCCCTTCAGAAAATCGAGCACGGGCAGAACCCGCACGTCGTCCCAGAGAGCCGCACGCTGCCCCAGATAGACGCCGTAGCAGGTGGTCTCGCGCGGGCCGAGGTGTTGCCGGACGCGGTGGAGACTCCGGTTGAAGCGCCGATCCCAGCGGGCCGCCGCCTTGATCTCGATCGCCACGAATCCCGCATTCGTCTCGCAGAGCACGTCGACCTCCGCGCCGTCGTAGCTCCGCCAGTAGTGGGGGCGGTAGTGGCGGCCGGAGTAGCCGAGAAAGGCGCGGATCTCGTTCAGGATGAACGTCTCCACCAGCGGTCCCAGCTCCTCCTGCGTCGGCGGGTAGGGCAGACGGCCCGACAGCGCCCGGACGACGCCGCCATCGAAGAAGTAGAACTTGCTCTGCTGCACCTGCCTGGTTGCGGACTTCAGCTTCCAGGCCGGCAGCCAGTACCCGATCAGCGTGTCGGTCAGAATTCCGAAGTGGCTCTGCACGGTCCTCCTGTCGATGCCGGCGTCGCGGGCGATGGACGTGGCATTGGTCGCCTGCGCGTTCTGACGGGCGGCGATCTCGAGGAACCGTGCGAAGGCGCCGAGGCTGCGGGTCAGCGCCTCGGCCTGCACTTCCTGGACCAGGTAGGTCTCGGCGTACGTGCGCAGGTAGTCCAGCGGGTCGTCGCCGGTCAGGACCAGCGGCAGCGTTCCGTACGACAGCACCCGCTCGACGTCGAGCTCGAAGTCCAGCTCGGCCGACACCAGCGGGAACAGGCTTGTGGTGATCGCCCGGCCCGCCAGCAGATTGACGCCGCGCCGCCGCAGCTTGCGCGCGCTCGATCCGGAGAGCACGAAGCGCAGGCCGTGGGTTTCCATGAGTCGATGCACTTCGTTCAGGAGCTCGGGGACCTTCTGCACCTCGTCGATGACCGCCCAGGACCCGGCGGGGAGCGCGGCCAGCTCCCGGTAGAGAGCGTCCGGGGTCTTGCTCAACCGCAGCGCCTCGCGCGTGTCGAGCAGATCGTAGGTGGCGGCAGTCAGAAACCGGTCGCGGATCCAGGTGGTCTTGCCGGTGCCCCGGGGTCCGAACAGGAAGACCGAACGGGTGGGAGTCGGGAGTAATCTGGCGTACACTACGTACTATTTTACCGAAAAATAGGACATACTTGCGACGAGCCACCCGTCGGGAGGAACGGAACCCCACTTTCATGAGTGTCACCCCGCGACGCCGGATTGATGTTATGTTCATTACATCATGGTGCGTACTCAGATACAGGTAACTGAAGCTCAACACCGGCGGTTGACACGCTATGCCGCGCGTCTCGGCATTTCGCTGGCGGAAGCGGTACGGCGCTGTGTCGACGCGCAACTCGATCAGGACGAGACCCTGCCGTCCCGGGAAGAGCGAATCCGCGCTGCGCTCGCCGTCTGCGGGAAGTACCGTGACTCGAGCGGCGAGACCCGCGTGGCTCGGGAGCACGATCGGTACCTCGACGAGGCGTACCGCTCATGAGCGTGTTCGCCGATACGTCGGGTCTGTACGCCCTGCTCGTTGGCTCCGACGATGACCATTCCGGAGTGGTGGGCGCGTTCCGAAGCGTTGTCTCGCAGCAGCGTCCGCTCCGGACGACGTCTTATGTCGTCGTCGAAACGGTCGCTCTGCTGCAGCACCGCGTCGGATTGGAAGCGGTGCGCGACTTCGACGATCACGTGTTTCCATTGCTATCCGTGGAGTGGGTGTCGGACGATCTGCACCGCCGCGGCATGCGGCGCCTGTCGCGGGAGAACCGCCGCCGCCTCAGTCTCGTCGACTGCGTGAGTCTGGAGTTCATGCGCCAGCACGCGATCGAGAACGTGCTGGGACTCGACCGGCACTTCAAGGAAGCCGGCTTCGTACTGCTCCGTGGAACGACCGACCCTTAAACGGAAGCCGATCGGCCGAACCCTGCGTATAATCGCGTCGGCAACCGCCGACAGCAAGGGAGACCCGATGCGCCACGCACGATTCCGTTTCGCCGCACTCGCCGCCTCCGCCGCCGTCCTGCTCGCCCTCGTCGCCGCCACCGCGTCGCTATCCGCCGAGTCCGAGAACTGGCCCGCCTTCCGGGGCGCCGACGCGTTGTCGACGGTAGACGACGATCCGCGGCTGCCGATCACGTGGAGCACGACGGAGAACGTCGTCTGGAAGACGCCGATCCCCGGACTCGGCTGGTCGTCGCCGGTGATCTGGGGCGACCGCATCTTCCTGACCACCGTCGTCAGCGACGGCGAGGAGGAAGAGCCGCGCATGGGGCTGTACTTCCCCTACGGTTCGCCGCAGCCGATGCCGTCCGGCGGGCGGTTCCGCGATCCCGAGCCGGGCGACCTGATGGAGCGCTCGGTGGCCGCGCATCACTGGCTGGTGCAGGCGATCGACTTCGAGAGCGGCGACATCCTCTGGACCTCGGAGGTGCACACCGGCCAGCCCGACTTCGACCGCCACCTGAAGAACACCTACGCCTCGTCGACGCCGGTGACCGACGGCGAGCGGGTCTACGCCTATTTCGGCAACGTCGGCGTCTACGCGCTGGACATGGACGGCGCCATCGTCTGGGAGCGGCGCTTCCAGGCGGCGGACACGCGCCTGGGGTGGGGCCCGGCGGCCTCGCCGGTGCTGCACGACGGCACGCTGTTCGTCGTCAACGACAACGACGAGCAGTCGTTCGTGGTGGCGCTCGACGCCGCCACCGGCACGGAGCGCTGGCGCGCGGACCGCGACGAGGGGACGAACTGGTCGACGCCCTTCATCTGGGAGCACGAGGGCCGCACCGAGCTGGTGACGACGGGCAGCGACCTGGTGCGCTCGTACGACCTCGACGGCCGCGAGCTGTGGAGCTTCCGCGGCATGAACTCCATCTCGATCCCGCAGCCGTTCGCCGCCCACGGCATGCTCTATGTCATGTCCGGCTACGTCGGCGACGCGGTCCGGCCGGTCTATGCCATCCGTCCGGGCGCCGAGGGCGACATCACCCTGCCGGACGGGGCGACCAGCAGCGACTACGTGGCCTGGTACCAGGACGCCGCCGGGCCGTACCATCCGACCCCGCTGGTTTACGGCGACCACTACATCACCTTGCTCGACCGCGGGTTCTTCACCGTCCACGACGCCCACACCGGCGAGGAGCTGTACTTCACCGAGCAGCAGATCCAGACGCAGGAGGTGCGGCGCCGGGTGGCGCGCGGGGCGACCGGCTTCACGTCGTCGCCGTGGGCCTACAACGGGATGATCTTCCTGCTGAGCGAGGACGGCGACACCTACGTGCTCGACAGCAACGACCGCTTTCGGCTGGTCGCCACCAACGCGCTGGAGGAGGTGGCCATGTCGACCCCGGCCATCGCCCGCGGGAACCTGTTCATCCGGACCCGCTCGCACCTGTGGAAGCTGAGCGACCTCTCTGAGGGGAGATAGTCCGGACCAGCCGGGGTTGCCATGCGCCCGGCCGGAGACCGATGTGAACGTCGTCGCCGGCCTGGGCAAGAGGAGTCAGCGATGCACCACAAGCGGAAGCGGGCGAAACACCGGCGGGCCGGATGTCTGCTGTGCAAGCCGCACAAGCGCAGCGGGTGGCCGAAGCTGGTCAAGGTGAAGGGACGCAAGGGCCACCAGACGCTGAACGCCGTCACGGCCGAGGCCATGCAGGAGGCGGCCGGGGCGGCCTGACGTCGGGCACATCGCCTCACGCGACCTCACGCGAGCTGGCGGGCTGCCGGCGATGCGCTATGATGCGAGATTACTGATCGCAGGGGTCTCTCCGGTTGGATCGGAGGCCCATCGGGACACCATGAAGCGGACTGTATCGCTCGCGGCAGCCCTGGCGGCCGGCATCGGGTTGGGCACGGCCGATCCCGCGGCGCAGCGGGCGTCCGAGCGACGTGTCGCCAATCCGGGCGAGACGCAGTTCGAGCTGCAGTTGCTGCGGCCGTCCGGCGGCCCGGTGGTCCCGATATTCGAGGGTTGGTACCGCAACCCCGACGGTACCTTCGAGCTGTCGTTCGGCTACTTCAGCGTGAACACCGAAGAGACGCTGGAGATCCCGCTCGGGTCCGACAACTTCATCGAGCCGGCCGAGTTCGACGGACGCCAGCCGACCGTGTTCGAGCCGGTGCCAGAGAGCGACCGGCGCCATTGGGGCGCCTTCACCGTGACGGTGCCGGCCGACTTCGGCAGTCGCGACGTGGTCTGGACGCTGCACGTGCGCGGGCAGACGCTCTCGGTGCCGGGGCGGCTCACCAGCCCGGCCTACGAGCTGGCCGGATGGGAGTTTCCGGGCCGGTCGAGCGTGTCGCCGCTGCTGCGCTGGACGCCGGAGGGTGCGGCCGGGCGCGGACCGCGGGGGATCACCGGCGAGGCGCGGCAGGCGAAGGTGGGCGTGCCGCTCGATCTCGGGGCGTGGTTGGCCCGCGACGCGGAGGCCGCGGACGACGAGCGTCCCATCAACGTCAAGTGGTTCAGGCACCAGGGACCGGGCGAGGTGACGTTCGCCGAGCGGACCGCCGTAGTCGAACCGGCCGCCTGGGCGCAGGAGGGCGGGGCGAAGGTGGCAACCGCCGCGACCTTCTCCCAGCCGGGCGAGTATCTGCTGCGGGTGCTTGCCTTCAACGTGATCCGGGAGTTCGAGTTCCAGTGTTGCTGGACCAACGGCTTCGTGCCGGTGACGGTCACGCCGTGATCGCCGGGCGGTGGGGGATCCGTGGCAGCGGAGAACGAACTGGCAGTGGGTTTCCTGTGGGCGGTAGCCTATATGGCCCTGCTGGCGGGTGTCTTTGGGTTGGGAGCCTGGTGGATCCTGAAGGATACCGTCCGCTGGATCCTGTGTGAACCGCATCTGCGACGGCGTCGCGCCGGGTGGTTGGCAGGTGGGTTTGTGGCACTCGGCGCCCTGGCGACGCTGAGCGAGTTTCTGGGCGACAGTTGGACACTGACCCTCGCGGTCGTCTACCTGTCTGCGTATGCAGGGAGCTGCCTGAAACGGCGCCGCGCTCTGTAGAGTTCTGTGGGCTGCCGGAACGTCGGCGCGAGACGCTGCCGGCCGGCCGAGGGAGAAGATCATGGCCAAGGTGGACAGGTTCGTTGGGCGGCGGTTGCTCCTGGTCGGATTGGCGGTAACGCTGGTGCTGGCGGGTGCGGGCTTTGCCCGAGCGCAGTCCGGCGTCGCGGGCGCGTCCGGGGAGGCCGATGCGACCCCCACGTTCAGCCGCGACGTCGCGCCGATCCTGCAGCGGTCGTGTCAGCACTGTCATCAGCCTTCGGGCATCGCGCCGATGTCGCTGCTCACCTATCGGGACGCCCGCCCCTGGGCGCGCAGCATCCGGGATCGGGTGGAACGGCGCCTGATGCCCCCCTGGCACCTCGACACCACGGTGGGCATCCAGGACTACAAGAACGACATCTCGCTGACCGAGGACGAGATCGACACCGTCGTCCGGTGGGTGGACGCGGGCGCGCCGCAGGGCGACCCGGTCCATCTGCCCGCGCCGCTGGAGTTCCCGCGCGCCGACGTCTGGGAGGTCGAGGCGCTGCTGGGCCGGCCGCCCGACTTCATCGTTCGCTCGACGCCCTATCACGTGGTCGCCAACGGGCAGGACCAGTGGTGGTCGCCGCGGATCGAGTTCGAGGGCTTCGACGTGCCCCGCTACATCCGCGCGGCCGAGTTCAAGCCGTCCTACCCCCTGGGCATCAAGGTCACGCACCACGGGCACGCCACGCTGCGGACAGCGGCGGCCGACGGTGAGGACCCGCCGCGGACGCATCTGGTCGGCATGGGCATCGGCAAGCGCTACGACCTGCTGCCCGAGGGAGTCGGCAAGCTGCTGCCGCCGGGCCCGGGCACGGTCAACTTCAGCCTCCACTACTTCCCGGTGGGCGAAGAGGTGACCGAGGTGGCCGACGTCGGCGTGTGGCTCTACCCGGAGGGCGAGGAGCCGGACATCGTGACCGCCGGGGAGCGGCAGTTCTACGTCGACGGCACCCACCGCGAGCGGCTGCGGGCCAGCGACATCCTCATCCCGCCGCACGGGCACCTGGTGCTCGAGGACCAGTACGTCATGGAGCAGCCGGCGCTGATCCAGAGCTTCCGGCCCCACATGCACATGCGGGGCACCGAGATGTCGATGGCGGTGCTCTATCCGGACGGCCGCCGCGAGTTGCTCAGCAGCGTCAACCGCTACGACCACAACTGGCAGATCGCCTACGTCTACGACGACGACGCACAGCCCTTGCTGCCGAAGGGCTCGGTACTGATGCTCAGGGCCAAGTGGGACAACACGGCGGCCAACCGCATCAACCCCGACCCGGACCAGTGGGTGGTGTTCGGCGCGCGGGGCGTCGACGAGATGTCCCACGCGTGGATCGGCATCACCTATCTGGAGGACGCCGAGTACGAGGAGCTGGCCGCTGAGCGCGCGGCGGAGGCCGGGGACGATTCGCAGTAGGGCGGCCGGTCTACCCCAGGGAAGCCGGTGGAGACGGTATCGCTGGTGAGTGCTCCAATCGATTCGGAGTCGCGTTCGGGGCATGAAACTCTCGGAGCGGTGGCTTCGGGCCGGCCTGCGGACGCTACTCCAGCGCGAGGACGGCGGCCCGCAACTCCATCATGTGGACCGCCTTGATGACCGTCATCCCCGGCGTCACGGCCGCATCCGTATAGCGGGGCCAGCGGGATCGCGCCCACCCCGCCGCGGCGTAGGCTTCCCGGAGCGCCTGCCGCAGCTCCAGGAGATGTACGCCCCGGATCGGGCTCAGGCCCGGTACCAGAAGCGGATCGGTCCACAGGAATCGCGGCAGCCGCTCCCGCTCCCGCAGGGCGTCGATGCGGTCGCGGAGCTCCTGGAAGTGCTGCGCGCGGATCGGTGTCGAGCTCGGCCGGATCTCGTGGTCGGTGAATGGGACCCCGGCCTGCACGTGCACGCTGAACAGGAGCGTCGCGCTCGTATCGGATCCGGCCGCGTCGGTCGCCGTCACCAGAATCGTCGCCGTGCCCGCCGCCCCCGGGGTCAGCGTCACCAGCGCGCTCGTTGCACGGGCCGTGACGATGGACGGCGCGGACGAGCGTGCCCGGTAGGTCAGCGCATCCCCGTCCGGATCCCGGAACAGGTGGGCGACGGGGACGGCGATCGGGTCGCTGCTCACATGCAGCGTGCGGTCTTCCGGATTGCCCACGGCCAGAGGCGACCGGTTGCTGGAATCGCGGTTCCGGAAGCTCGCCATCGTATGCCGCATCGCGTTGAGCACTCGGACCGCGTCGGCCGGCCCGTTCACCGCGGATGACGGGCCGTCGCCCGGCACGCCCAACGGGTCGCCGCGGTAGAGTTGCCTCGGATTCGAGAAGCGCAGAGGAAACGCGCAGCGCAGGCCGGCGTCGTCGCACTGGTTCCAGTAAGCCATGATCGTGATCCAGGCCGCCGACGCGGGCGCGCCGGGACGAAACGCCCGCTGGTTCACGTAGCCGTAGCCGTGCCGATACGGCCAGTCGATGCAGCCGGGCGCGCATTGGACGTAGCGGTCGTGGTTCAGCCCCATGTTGTGGCCGAGCTCGTGCGCGAACGTCCTCCCGCCGCAGTCGTGGCCGGTGACTCCGAAGGCCCCGGGGAGTTGCGCCCGCCCGCAGAACTCGTAGCCCTTGCGGTCGGGTATCAGGTGGACGAGGTCGGCGCCGGCCCGGTCGCGGATCGCATGCACCTCGTCCATGTGGCCGTCCGCCGGATCCGACAGGCGCGACAGATCGGTAACCGAGTTCACCTCTGCGTAAGCCACCTCGTCTCTGGCCACCAGCGCGAGCTGCTGTCTCGCACCGCCAGCCAGGTACGCCTGGTTGGTCTCGGCGACCATGAGGTCGATCACGGCCTCGATCGCTGCGCTGCCGCCGCCGGCGCGCTTCGCGGCCGGCGTGTAGAAAACCGCCAGATCGATCGTCGCTACCGCGGACGCGCTCGTTCCGCAGGTCAGTCCCGAAGACTGGAAGGTCCCGATTTCCGCCAGCCACGCTCGCGAAGCGGCGTCCGCGGAGAGGCACACGGCCGTTCCCCGCAGGTCCAGATCCTGGAGCTTCCGCCGCCGGAGCTCCAGCGGGAGCGGTCCGCTCAGACGTTCGTTGAAGGCGAGTCTCAGGTGATGAAGGGAATCCATGTCCGCCACCGCGGACGGGATCGGACCGGACAACAGGTTGCCTTCCAGATCCAGGTACCAGATGTCGTCCAGGTTCCCGAGCACGGGCGGGATGGTACCCTTCAGATTGTTCGACCGGAGGGACAGTTGGTTGACGCGACCATTCGCATTGGTCCCGACTCCGCGCCACGTCGCGAGCGGCTGCGAGCTCAGCCAGTTCGTGCGGTCCAACCAGTTCTCGCCGCCGGTTGCATGATAGAGCGCCTCCAGCACGTCCCGTTCGCTGACTGTTCGTGTGACGTCGAGCCGCCCGGGCACGATTCTCCCGGACGCCGCGGAAGCGGGGACCGGTTCGAGAGGCGTGCCCCGGGTAGGAGGCAAGAGGGGCGCTTCGGGTGGCGGAGGGCGCAACGGCTCGGCTCCCGGCGGGAGTCGCGACTCGTCGACCTGGCTGACGACGTGCGCGCCTCCGCCTGCCGACCTGATGCGATACGTCCCCTGGGACGTCCGGACCGTGCCGGCCACGACCTCCCCGTTGACCACTACCGTCAGGGTTGCCGCATCGACGCCCTCGATCCGGCCCGACAGCGCGTAGCCGGACATCGTCGGCGACGTGCTTTCGACGACGCCGGTCAGCACGGTGTCCGCGAACAGGTTCAATCGCAGCTCCACGGGCTGCTCGCCGCCGCGCGCAACGGCAGCCCGCGCCAGCGCGAGCCGGTCGATGTCCACCGTGACCGGTCGGCTGCGCAGCGTGATGCCGTCGGAGGCGACGCTCGCGGCTGTGTTCGTCTCCGCAACCGGGTCCGCCGGCGTGAAGATGCCCGTGTCCTGGCCCGCAGCGCGGATCGGGAGCAGCGCCGCGACGAGCGCAAGCATGATCACTCCGCGGTCGTTGCCGGCCGTCCGCATGGTCGCAGGCCGGCTGGTATCGTCCATCAGGCTTCCTCCGTGCCCGCGAGATCGAGACCGTGGTGACACGAGCCGAAGATGCTGCGACTCCGCGTTCCGGTGATGGTACAGTCAGTGCCGGATGGCGGCCCGGTGTCGAGGCGCCGAGCGCTTGCGGCCGCCGGGCGACGCGATTCGTTGACTGCACGAGGAGGCGAAAGCTCATGCCGCACCCGATGTTCTCCACGTTGACCGTGGTCGCGCTGGCCGCAGCGCTGCCGGTGGTGGGCGCGGCCCCCGCGCAGGCACAGCTCGAGGACCAGACCCGGGTGGCGCCGACCAACGACCTGCCCAACCCCTACGCCCGCGTGCACCCGTGGGGCGAGCTGCCGGATCCGTACGTGCCGGGCGCCTACGACGAGCGGGCGTCGTTCATCGGCATCGACGAGGGACCCGACGGCAACATCTACCTGCTGAGCCGCTGCCTCCAGAACTCCTGCACCGGGCGGAGCGAGCCGGCGCTGCTGAAGCTCGACCCGTCGGGCCGGCTGCTGCTGAGCTGGGGCTCGGAGATGTTCGACTTCCCGCACGGTCTCGACGTCGACCGCGAAGGCAACGTCTGGGTCGCCGACCAGCGCGGGCACCAGGTGGTGAAGTTCGATGCCGAGGGCAATCACCTGATGACCATCGGCGAGAGGGGCACGGCGGGTGATCCGCCGCTGGTCAACGAGCCGACCGGCGTCCTGGTCGTCCCGAGCGGCGAGATCTTCATCACCGAAGGGCACAGCTTTTCGAGCGGCGCCAACCGGGTGACCAAGTACGCCGCCGACGGCACGTTCCTGCTGTCGTGGGGCGAGACCGGCTCGGGGCCCGGCGACTTCAACGTGCCGCACACCATCGCGCTCGACTCGCAGGGCCGCGTTTTCGTGGGCGACCGCGCGAACAACCGGATCCAGATCTTCGATCAGGAAGGGACGCTGCTCGACGTCTGGTACCAGTTCGGGCGACCCAGCGGCATCGCCATCGGCGCCGACGACCGGATCTACGTGGCCGACTCCGAGTCCTACGGCACCGACAACCCGGGCTGGAGGAAGGGCATCCGGGTGGGCAGCGCGCGCGACGGGTCGGTCGAGTACCTCATCGAGGATCTGGAGCCGACGGCCATCGAGCACAGCGGCGCCGAGGGCGTGGGCGTGGACTCGGCCGGCAACGTCTACGGGGGCGTGGTCCGGCGCCGGATGATCGAGAAGCACGTGCCGAACGGCGAAGCCACCCCGCTGCCGGGCGGGAACGCGCCCGCGCACGTGGGGCACGTCGCCTACGGCTTCCCCGGCGCGCCGGGGGGACGGAGCCTGGCCGCCACCGCCTCGGCCGAGATCGGCACGCTGGTGCTGCACGCCAACTTCGCGGCCGGGGACCTGAGCGACTACGGCGCGATGCGGCAGCACGCCGGGCACGTGCTCCACCTGCTGGAGCCGGCCGCGGGGGCGTCGGGGCCCGGCCTCGGGTTCGGTGTGATCCCCGCGGTCGAGGCGCTGGTCAGCCACCTGGAGCGCGCGGCCGCCGAGAGCGGCGCATCCGACAACCTGCGCACCCATGCCGGGCACGTCTCGCAGATCGCGGCCGGCATGCTCGCCAACGCGCGCCGGGCCGCCGGGCTGGCCCGGCAGCTCGGCGAGGCCGTCTCGATCCGGCGCGCGGCGCCGCTCGTGGCCCGCGTTCGCACCCTGGCCTATCAGATCGCGGAAGGCTTCGACGTCGACGGTGACGGGCGGATGTCGTTCGACGGCGAGGCCGGCATGCAGCAGCTCGAGGCGCACCTCTACCTGCTGCTCGAAGGCGAGTCGCTTCCGCGCGAGCTGCGATAGCGCCAGTCGCCCTATTCCCTGGCGCCCTCGGCAATCATCACCAGCGCCGGCAGGATGAAGAGGATGAAGGCGCCCGACAGGATCAGGCCGCCGATCATGCTCACGACGAACGGCACGACGAAGATCAGGTCGTCGCTGCGTTCGTACAGCAGGGGAGACAGCCCCAGGATGGTGGTCGCGCTCGTCAGGAGCACCGCCCGGAAGCGGTGGCGGGACGCCGCGGACGCCGCCGCGATGGCCGGCATCATCGCGTTCCGCAGTCGAATCGCGTTGTAGCGGTCCAGCAGCACCAGGGCGTCGTTGACCACGACCCCGAAGACGGCGATCAGCCCGAGGAGCGACATGGCGCCCAGATCCCATCCGAGCACCCAGTGCGCGAGGACGGCGCCGGCGAACGACATCGGGAAACCGGCGACGGCAACCAGCGGCTTCCAGTAGCTCCGGAGAAATGCGGCCATCAGCGCGTACATCGCCATCAGCACGACGGGGACCAGCAAACCCAGCGTCCTCAGCAATTCCCGCTCGTCCCGTTCCCCGCCTTCCGGCGCCACGGTCAGACCGGGGTACTTCGCGCGCAGTTCCGGGACGACCTCCTGCTCTACTCTGCGACGCGCCTGGTTGGCGGTGATCACGGCCGCGTCCGTTCGCGCTTCCACCGTTGCGGCCCGGTTGCCGTCGATGCGCATCAACGCCGCCGGTTCGCGACTCTCGGTCAGACTCGCCGCCATGGAAAGCGGCATCTCGCCCCCGCCCGCCCGGCGGACCCGCTCGCCGGCCAGCTCCCGCAGACTGCGGCGCCGCTCGTGCGGGTATCGCACGACGACCCGCAACTCTTCATGGCCGCGCTGAATCCGCTGGACCTCCGCGCCGTGGAAGTTGGCGCGCAACTGCAGGCCTATCGCGGCCGGCGTCAATCCCGCCGCCTCGCCGGCGGGGGTGAGCGCGATCTCCAGGTGCCGCTTGCCGAGCGACAGGCTGTCCGCGATCTCGTAAACGCCCGGAATCGTCGCCAGAAAGGACTGCAACTCGGCGGCGGCCTGCCCGAGCGTCTCCGCGTCGTCGTGCTGCAGCGCATACGCGACGGTCGGCCTGGGACGAACGCTGGTGGTCCGGATCTCCATCCTCTCGAGCTGCGGGAGCGCACCCATGTTCCGGCGCCACGCCCGTTCCATCTCCGCGGGCGACGCCTGGCGGATCGGCCGCTCGTTGAGTCGGACCTGCACACTCGCCAGGTGGCTGCCGTTGGAATCCTCCGGGCCCATTTCCGTCGACGTTCCCGACGACACGACGTTGCCGGCCACGAGGCCGAGCGCATCGAACGACTCTCCGGGGAGCTGCTCGTTCATCGCGTAGGCGGCATCCACGACCTGCTCGGCCGCGGCGCGGGTCGTCCCGAACGGCGTGCCGACCGGCAGGCGCAGGTCAACCTGAATGTTCTCGGTAGGGTTCGTCTCTGCATCGAAGACGATCACTCGAACCGCCTCGGCGCCGAGCAGCAGCAGGGCGAACAGCACCAGCGCGGCCCCGCCGGCGAGCGTCGACCAGACGTGGCGGATGGACCACGACACGGCCGGCGCCACGGTGCGATCGCGGACCGCGTTTATCCAGACGCATACACGGTCCTGAAGCGTACGCAGCGGCTCCAGACTCCAGCGCTCGTCGTGCGAGAGATGGGCGGGCAGGATGAAGAACGCCTCGACGAGCGATACGGAGAGCACGATGAAAGCGACATACGTGAACACGTAGACCAACTGGACAACGGGCGCGGTGATGAAGAGAAACGGCACGAACGCGAGAAGCGTCGTGCAGACACCGATGGTTATCGGCCCCACCACCGCCCGGGCGCCCGCGGCGGCCGCATCGACCCCGCGCTTGCCGGCGTCGCGTTCGGCGGCGATGCTCTCGCCAACCACCAGGGCGTCGTCCACGACGAGGCCGACCATCAGGAAGAAGCCCACCAGCGTCCCGAGGTTCAGAGTCAGGCCAGACGGAGCGAAGAACAGCAGGGAGCCGATGAACGAGAACGGGATGCCGACCGTTATCCATGTCGCGGCGCGCAGATCGAACACCAGCAGGAGCAGGACGAAGACCAGGATCGCGCCGGCCAACCCGTTTCTCGCAACCGCCGACAACCGGTCGACGGCTGGCTGCGCCCGGTCGTCCCAGACGCTGATTGCGACATCCTGCGGCGGCTCGTAGCGTGAGAGCCAGCTCCGGATCTCGTCGGCGATGTCGATGATCGACTGCTGCTCGGTGGCGTCGACGCGCACGAACACCGCTGGCGTGCCGTTCACCTCGGAGACGATGTCGTCGTCGACGAACCCGTCGCGGATCTCGGCGACGTTGCCGAGCATCACAATGCTCCCGTCGAGCCGCGTGATGAGCGGGATGTCCTCGAACTCCTCGCCGATGCTGCGCTTGGCGACGGTGTGCAGCACGACGCCGCCGGACTCGGTCCGCAGCTCACCGAACGTCAAGTTGAGGGATGCGCGTTGCACGGCGGCCGAGACCTGGGCGATAGACAGGTCGTTGCGGCGCAACTCCTCCTCGCTCAGCTCGATTGATATCTCTCGGTCACGCGTGCCCTTGAGGGTGACCAGCGAGATGGACGGCAGCTCCAGCAGCTCGCCGCGCACGTCCTCGGCCGCCAGTCGCAGCTCGTTCTCGCTCGCGACCGACGACGAGACGGCCAGGGTCATCGCCTCGACGGTGAGCCGCGCCAGCTCTACCTCCGGCCGCTCCGCGTTCGGCGGCGGGAAGTTCTCGATGGCGTCCACCGCATTCCGCACGGTGTTCAGTACGTTGTTGGCGTCGGCGAAGGTCGCGATCTCGATTGCGACAAAGCCCACGCCTTCGGTGGCGGTGGCCACGACCCGCTCCACACCCGCGAGACCGACCACGCTCTCTTCTACGCGGCGAACGATGTCCTGCTCCACCTCCTGCGGCGACGAGCCCGGCGACGGTACGGTGACGGTGACGGTCCGCAGATCCATTGCGGGGAAGTTCTGAACCGGCAGCCGAAGCCCGGACGCAACCCCGCCGACGATGAAGACCAGCATCATCAGATTGGCGGCGACGGGATTCTGCGCGAAGTAGCCGATCGGACCGGTCTTCGCGGCAGCCTCGGGCGGGAGCGTCGGTTCGGCGCCGGTGGTGCTCATGGTTCGTGCTGCACTTTCAGTTCGACGGCGACCGAGCGTCCATCACGGCGACCGCCACTTCACGGGCTCCACGCGGCGTGCCGACGACACGCCCTCACCCGCATCGAGTGCACTACCAGCCCGGCTGCGGTCCGTCCGACGGTCACGGCGACTGGCCCTATCATAGACGAGCATGAGCGTCAAATCGGTCCGGATCCTTCCATGCCGGCCGGGAAGCGACGTCAGGCCGGCGCGCGGACATGCGGAATGAGCCGGTCATGGCGGCCAGCAGCCGCTGCCGGCGGGGGAGGTCGTCGTGAATCGCGCGATCGGCTGGCTGGCCCGCAACCCGGTCGCCGCCAACCTGCTGATGGTCCTGATCGTCATGAGCGGCCTCACGGGCGCCGCGGCGGTCACCGAAGAGGTAATGCCGGAACTCGATCTCCAGCGCATCGGAATCCAGGTGCCCTATCTCGGGGCGGCCCCGGAGGAGGTCGAGTCCGGGGTCGTCGTCCGTATCGAGGAGGCCATCCAGAACATCGACGGCGTGCGGCAGATCGTGTCGACCGCGTTCGAGGGCCACGCGTCGGTGATCGTGGCGCTCGAGACCGGCGCCGATGCCCAGCGGGTGCTCGACGAGGTGACGAACAACGTCCAGGCCATCACGACGTTTCCCGTCGAGACGGAGAAGCCAATCATCCGCGAGCTGGTTTCCCGCAACCAGGTGACGGACATCGCCATCGCCGGCGCCACCGACGTCGCCTCCCTGAAGTCCATCGCCGAGCGCGTGCGCGACGGGCTGTTCGCCCTGCCCGAGGTCGGTCAGGTCGAGATCGTGAGCGTCCCGCCCTACGAGATCTCCGTCGAGGTGGCGGAGATGGCGTTGCGCCGGCACCGGCTGACGTTCGACCAGGTGGCGAACGCCGTCCGCCGCTCCTCGCTGGATCTGCCCGGCGGCTCGGTACGCACGGCCCGCGGCGAGATCCTGCTGCGCACGATAGGACAGGCCTACCAGGGCGCGGACTACGAGAACCTCGTGCTCTGGACCCGGCCCGACGGCAGCCGTCTGCGGCTCGGCGACGTGGCCACCGTGGTCGACGGCTTCGCGGAGACCGATCAGCGGGCCCGCTTCGACGACGTCTCCGCCGTGACGGTATCGGTCTACCGCTCGGGCGAGCAGAGCGCGCTCGACGTCGCGGCCGCCGTGCGCGACTACGTCCGGCGGGCGGATGCCTGGCTGCCCGAGGGGATCACGCTGACGATCTGGCAGGACCAGTCGGAGATCCTGACCGACCGGCTGTCGATCATGGCCGGCAACGGCGCCGCCGGGTTCGTGCTCGTCTTCTTCGTGCTGTCGCTGTTCCTGGAGATGCGTCTCGCCTTCTGGGTCAGCCTCGGGATCCCGATCTGCTTCCTCGGCGCCTTCGCGGTGATGCCGAGCCTGGACCTGAGCATCAACATGATCTCGTGCTTCGCGTTCATCCTGGTGCTCGGGATCGTGGTCGACGACGCCATCATCGTCGGCGAGAACATCCACCGCCATCAGGAACGGCACGGGGACGGTCTGCGCGGCGCCATCGAGGGAGCGCGGGAGATCGGCAGGCCGGTGGTCTACGCCGTCCTCACGACGGCGGCGGCGTTCCTGCCGCTGGTGTTCGTACCGGGCGTCTTCGGGCAGATGTTCCAGGTGGTTCCGCTGGTCGTCCTTCCCTGCCTGCTCTTCTCCCTGCTCGAGTCGCTCGGCATTCTGCCGGCGCACCTCGCGCACGGCCGGCGCCGCGACCGGGCCGGTCCGTGGCGCCGGTTCCAGCAGCGCATCGCCGGTGGACTCCTGTGGTTCGTCCGCAAGGGCTACGAACCGGCCCTGGAGGCCGCGCTCCGCTGGCGCTACGTCTCGGCGGCCGTCGGATTGTCCACCCTGGTGCTCAGCGGCGGCCTCGCGCTGGGCGGCTGGGCCAACTTCGAGTTCGCCCCGTCGATCGAGAACGAATTCATGACCGCCTCGATCACGATGCCGCTGGGCACGCCGGCCGAGACCACCTCGGCGGCCGTCGCGAGACTCGAGGCGGGAGCGGCACGGCTCCGCGCGAGGCTGGAAGGGGAGACCGGCGTCGACTACTTCCGGCACGTGGCGACGAACATCGGCGACCAGCCGGTGCAGGCGCGCGGCGGCGGTGGCCTGGGACGGATAGACGCCGACGCCGTGGCCGCCTCCAACGTCGGCGAGATCACCGTCGAGCTGGTCCCCGCGGAGGCGCGCTCGCACACCAGCGCGCAACTCGGCATCCTGTGGCGCGAGGAGGCCGGCCCGGTCCCCGAGGCGGTCGCGATAGATTTCCACACGTCGCTGCTGAGTTCCGGGGAGGACGTGGACGTGGAGCTCTCCGGGCGGGACCTCGACCGCCTGCGGGCCGCCGCCGACGTGCTCAAGGGCCGGCTGGCCGAGTACGCGGGCGTCTATGCGATCGCCGATTCCATTCGTACGGGCAAGGCGGAGATGCGGCTGGACATACGCCCCGCAGCCGAGACGCTCGGGTTGACGCTGCAGGACCTGGGGCGTCAGGTGCGGCAGGCGTTCTACGGCGAGGAGGCGCAACGCATCCAGCGCGGGCGGGACGACGTCCGCGTCATGGTGCGCTACCCCCGCGAGCAGCGGCGCTCGCTCGGCAACCTGGAGAACATGCGCGTCCGCACGCCGGCCGGCGGCGAGGTTCCCTTCAGCCAGGTGGCGCTGGTGGAGCCCGGGCGCGGCTTCGCTTCGATCCGCCGCATCGACCGCAGCCGCGCGGTGAACGTGACCGCGGCGGTCGACCCGCAGCTCGCGTCGACGTCGGACCTCGTCGCCGAGCTTCGCGCGCGCATCCTCCCCGAGGTGCTCGCCGAATTCCCCGACGTGTTCTACACGTTCAGAGGCAATCAGGAAGCGCAGGAAGAAGCGATGGGCGGCCTGCGAACGGGGTTCGTCCTGGCGCTGATCCTGATCTTCGGGCTGCTCGCGATCCCGTTGCGGTCGTATGCGCAACCGCTCATCATCATGGGCGCCATCCCGTTCGGCCTGGTCGGCGCGCTGTGGGGCCACCTGGTGATGGGGCTCGACGTCACGGTGACGTCCGTGCTCGGCTTCGTCGCCCTGACCGGCATCGTCGTCAACGACAGTCTGATCATGGTCGACTTCATCAACCGGGAGCGGAACCTCGCCGCCGGAACCGGCGACCCGGAGAGGCGCCCGCCGGCCGTCCCGCAACCCGCCGCGGCCGGTCTCGAGCGCGCCATCCGTCAAGCCGGCGGGCAGCGGTTCCGGCCCATCGTCCTCACGTCCCTGACCACCTTCGCCGGCCTGGCGCCGTTGATGGCCGACCGCAGCATGCAGGCGGCGTTCTTGATCCCGATGGCGGTCTCGCTCGCCTTCGGCGTGCTGTTCGCCACCCTGATTACCCTGTTTCTGGTGCCGGTCGCGTACGCGATCCTCGACGACGTGCAGCGCCTGCCGCGGTTGGTGTCGGCATCGCCGGGAGCCGCGCCGCGCACTTCCCGTCCTGCTTCCGGCCCCTGATGGCGGCGCGTCGCCGGAGCCGAGTAGACGCGAGCCCCCCACCGATCGGTACTTGCTTCCGGCGCCCTGACGCGGCGCGTCCCGCACCACGGGCGGCGTCCGGGCAGCGTCCCGGCGCAACAGGGATGCCGAAGCGGCACAGCTTGGCCGTGCTTGCGTTTGGGGCCCCGATTGGCTGCCTTGTCCGGCCGAAGTGCGGATCTGTGCAAACTTCGCGCGCGTTGCGGGCCACGACGCCCGGCTTCAGGTTACCTGGTTGGGATAGGCGTGGTCGCGCGGTCGCCCGCCGGCGGGCGCTTGGCCGGGCGACGCCGGCCGCCTGCAGCCGATCAGCCTTCCCGGGGATCGGGCACCCCGGCGACGATCAGCCCGCCGAGCGGCGTCCCCCGTTCGGCCTCGCCGCCGAACGCCTCGAAGCCCCGCAGCGCCAGCCCGCGGGCTTCGATGAACTCCCTGGCGCGCTCACCCGCGGGGGCGGCGGTCGAGACGCCGAAGAGCCAGCTCTCGCCGTAGAAGGCCTTCATCGCGTACTTCGCGTAGTTCCCCAGCACCACGAACGGCTTGCGGCAAAGCACCAGTTCCCGGCTCAGGAAGTCGAAAGCGACGCACGAACCGGGCGCGAGTCCCGCTACTTCACGCAGCGTCTTGTCGACCGCCGCGTCGTCGAGATACATCGTCACGCCTTCCCACAGGATGAAGGTCGGCAAGTCCGGGTCGAACCCGTGTTCCTTCAGCGACGCCAGCCAGGACTGCTGGTTGAAGTCGGTCGGCGCGAAGACGACGTGACCGCAGTCGACGCCGGCGGCGCGCAGCGCCTCGACCTTGGCCGACTGCGTCGGCGGCTCGTCGACCTCGAAGCATCGCAATGCCTCGCCGCTGCCCCTTCCGGCCGGCGCGCGCAGGTCCGCTCCGTCCGGCAACGGTCCGTACGAGCGCGTGTCCCACCCCGCGCCGAGCACGACGAACTGCCGGATCGGACTGCCCGCGGCGGCGGCAGCGGCGACGGCACTGTCGAAGAAGTGCGTGCGGTGGCTGATGAAGGTCATCATCGTCGACGGCCGCGGGCCGGGGTACGCGAGGACCGAACCCCGGAAGCCGCTCCACCGCGCCGCCAGGACCAGGGTGTCCATCATCGAGCGCAGGACCAGTGGTGACAGCGCGGGGAGGTGCGGCGCGATCCGCTCGGCTCCGCCGTCGTTGCGGCTCCCGATGTGGTGGAGCAGCAGCCGTGTCATGTACGGCTCGTAGGCCGTACCCGAGATCCCGCGCGGCATGTTCACGAAACGGACCCGGAAGCTGTAGACCAGCGATCCGATGAGCTGGAGGGGGAAGAGCACGATCTCGAGCAGGGCGAAGAGCAGGACTCTCATCGACGGCACGAGCGTACCCTATGATCTGCCGAGCGAGGAGGATGGACATGACCATACGGATGACGGGCGCGGCGTGGGGAATCGGCGTCGTCTTCTGCCTGGCCGCGGCAGCCCCCGCGGCGGCGCAGCAGAGCTGGGTGGAGCGCGCCGTGCACAACTTCGGCGAGCCGATCAACACGCTCTGGGCCGAGGGCGAGCTGTCGTTCGCGGCCGACGGCACGATGGTCTACTGCAGCGCCCGCGAGGACCTCGGGGCGGCGCCCGGCGACCCCAAGGATCTCTACATCGCGACGTTCGATCCGGACACCGGACGCTGGAACACGCCCGTCAACATGGGCCAGCCGGTCAACTCCGCCCCGGCGACCGACGTCGACCCGCTACGGCTCGGCGACGACCGGGAACCGTGGATCACCGCCGACGGCAACACCATCTACTTCAAGTCGGACCGGCTCGCGACCAGCAACCCCCGCAACGCCAGCGACCTGTTCGTCACCCGCAAGGTCGACGGAGCGTGGACGACGCCGGAGCTGCTCCCGTATCCCATCAGCACCGACGCCGGCAACGAGCACTGTCCGGCCATCCTCAACGACGGCGAGACGCTGTGCTTCGCCTCGCGGCGGGAGGGCGGCTACGGCGGGTCGGACATCTGGTGCTCGCGGCAGGACGCCGACGGCGTCTGGGAGGAGCCGGTGAACCAAGGGCCCAACATCAACACCGCGGCCGAGGAGTTCCACTTCTCGCAGGACGCCGACGGCCGGGTCTACTTCACCTCGAGCCGTCCCGGCGGCCAGGGCGGCATGGACATCTGGTCGGCGATGCAGACGGGACCGAACCGTTGGGCGCCCGCGGTGAACCTGGGACCCCAGGTGAACACCGCCGCCGCCGACATGTGTCCGGCCCTCCCGCCGGACGGCACCACGTTCACCTGGTTTTCGTACCGCGAGGACAACAGCTTCGGGGGCATCGATATCTTCTGGACCCACAAGTCCAATCTGGCCACCGAGCCCGAGCGCTAGCGTCGGTAGCGCGACCCAGGGTCGCGTCGGGGGCGACGCTGGCGCGCAAGCGAGCCGCAGGGCCGAGCCGTGCCGAAGGTCCGTGACGCGATTCGCCTGGTGGAGCAGGACGGGTGGTCGCTTGTGCGCACGAGAGGGAGCCATCGGCAGTTTCGGCATCCGGACAAGCCGGGAACCGTGACCATCGCCGGCAAGTTGAACGACGACCTTCCGCGAGGCACCTGGGCCAGCGTCATGAAGCAAGCCGGATTGGAGGAGTGAAGGGATGCGATACGCGATCGTGATCGAGAAATCGCCGAGGAACTACGCCGCCTACGTTCCCGACCTGCCCGGGTGCGTTGCGACCGGTGCTTCCAGGAACGAGGTGGTAGAAGAGATCAGCGAGGCGATCCGACTTCACATCAAGAGCCTGCGCGAACACCATGAGCCAGTGCCCGCGCCCCGATCCACGACCGCTGTCGTCGACGTAGCTGCCGCCGGGTGATCAGGTCGTCCTGCTTCCGCTCGTCGTCCGTTGAGCGATGCAGCGTCGCCAGACGAACACCCGCCGGAGTCCTCTAGCGCCCCGAAACGCCTCGCTGGCTCGGCGTTTCGGCCCATCCCCCCGCTCCATGACCTGCGCCGCAGAACTCCGCTTCGCTGCGTTCTGCGGCGCAGACTCCTAGCCGTCCGTGGTCGCCCGCGCGATGCCGGACAGCTCGCCGAGCCGCTCGCCGGTGCTGTCGCCGAACTTCTCCGCCGGCACGCCCAGCATGTTGAGCAGCGTCAACTGCAGGTTCGTCAGCCGCTGGGTGCCGCGCGGATACCGGAGATGGCGTCCCCCTTCGATGCGTCCGCCCGCCCCGCCGGCCAGCAGCAGCGGGAGGTTCCGGGAATCGTGCCGGTTGCCCTCGCTGATGGCGCTGCCGTACAGGATGGCCACGTTGTCGAGCACCGAACCCTCGCCGTCGTCGGTCGCCGCCAGCTTGTCGAGAAAATAGCCGAGCAGCGAGACGTGGTAGGCGTTGATGCGCTGCAGGGAGGCGATCTTCTTCTGGTCGCCGCCGTGGTGCGAGATCGGGTGGTGCGAGTCCGAGACGCCGATCTGCGGGTACGTCGCACCGCTCTGCTCGCGGCCGATCTGGAACGTGATGATGCGCGTCGAGTCGGTCTGGAACGCAAGCGCCTGCATGTCGAACATCAGCCGCGCGTGCTCGTCGTAGTCGACCGGGATGCCGGCCGGCGAGTCGACGAGCGGCAGCTCCCGGCCGTTCGCCTCGGCGTTCTGGATGCGCCGCTCGATCTCGCGAACCGAGTCGACGTACTCGTCGATCTTCCGCTGGTCCCGGCGCCCGAGGTCGCCCTGCAGGTGGCGGACCTTGTCGAGCACCGAGTCGATGATGCTGCTCTGCCGGCGCAGGCGGGCGCTCCGCGCGGCCGGATCCGTGCTGTCGATGTCGCCGAACAGGCGCTCGAAGACCACGCGCGGGTTCGGCTCCACCGGCAGCGGCGTCGACGGGCCGGCCCATGCCAGGGTGTTCTGGTAGGCGCAATTGAAGCCGACGCCGCACGTGCCGACGCCGTTGACGGTGTCGGCGCCCTCCAGGCCCAACTCCAGCGACGGCAGCGGCGTGTCCTGGCTGATCGTCTTCGCCAGGATCTGATCCATCGAGATGCCCAGGTCCAGGCTGGAGCTGCTCGTCGTCTGGAGCGGCTCGACCCCGGTCAGGAAGGCGCCGGCCGGCTTGGCGTGCGACCCGGGGTTCCCGGTGCGCGAGCTGGCGCCGGTGTTGTCGAGCCCGCTGACCACCAGCAATTGCCGGCGATGGGCCTCGAGCGGCTTCAACGTCGGCGTGAACTCGAAGGCGCTCCCCTCGGCCGCCGGCGTCCAGTCCTTCATGATGATCCCGTTGGGCACGTACACCGCGCAGAAGCGGGAAACCCGCCGGGCCGGGGTCTTCGCCAGCGCGGTCAGCGCCGGCACCATGCCGTCGAGCAACGGCAGCGCGAGAGTCGCGCCCACGCCTCGGAGCACCGTCCGCCGGGGAATGGCCTTCCTGGTGATCATCATGATTCTGTCCTCCGCATTCGGAATGCGAGTGCCTGCCATCATAGCCCCCTGCGGCGCACGATTCCACCGCTTTTTTCGCATGCTGAACGGCGGGGTCGAGGTCCCGACCCGCTGATCGCCCTCTTGATCGCCTCGTCGCGATTGCCGCCGCCGGCCAGATGATGAGAGGATCTGATCCGAGTGTCTCCCGATGAATCGGGCTTGCAAGACTACCCATCGGGGGTAGCAGTCCCGGCTGGCGATGACAAGCTGACCGGGGTCACTCAACCGGGGGCTCTGCGACTCATGCAGGGGGCAGAGCCCGTTGTCTCTCCGCTCACGCAACCTCTACCTGCTCGCGCCGAGAACTTACACGGGTCGGCGCACCAGCCACAGCCATCGAATCACGCCACCGACCGCCGCTGCCAGCGTCGCCAGGATCAGCCCGCTCTTGAGCAGCGTGAAGACCGCCGCCACTCTCGTCCAGGACGTCGGAGCGCCATCGTAGGTAGAGGCCAGCACCGCGATGGAGATGTTCTCGAAGACGTCGATCGCGGCCCCCGCAAACGGCAGCAGGTAGAACGGTCGTCCGCCCTCGAGGACGCGGAGCAGCAGGAGCACGAAGAGCAGGCCGTAGGCGACCGGGAAGATCATGTCGATCGACACCTCGGTCCAGGCATAGACGGCCCTTGCGCGCGGGTCGAGCCGATCGAGCGCTGCGAACAAGTCGGCGGCCTCCTCGGGCGTGTACCACTGCCTGGTGTCGAGGAGCTCGAGACCGTCCAGTCGAGCGTCTCGCCACTGGAAACCCGCCATACAGAGCAGCGCGACCAGCATCGTCGGGACGATCACGCGCCGCGTGGCGAACCGTTGCAGTCGGCCACGAATCCAGTCGTGCACGTCTACCGGTTCGTCAGCCATCGGTCCGGTACTCTCGTCCATCCCAAGGCTGCTCCCAATACGTCTCGCCAGCCTTCGGATCTACTCCGCGAAAAGATCGGAATGGGTCCCAGTGCGGACCAAGTGCAGCTCGTCAGATTTGATTCGGTAGATCACCAGCCAGTCCGGCTCAAGGTGTACCTCCCGGTAACCTCTCCAAATCCCACGGAGTGGATGGTCGCGATATTGCGCGGGCAGGGGCTCTTGCTCGATCAGCGATGCCAGCAGCCCCCTCAACTTTCTCAGGTCCTTTCCCCGCGCCCTCGCTCGCCGTACGTCGCGCTTGAACTGCGAGGAGCGAACAGGGGTCAGCATGTCAGAGGTCGAGGTCGCGGAACAGTTCTTCAGCGCTGCCGAAACGCTGGCCCTTGCCCTCGTCCAGTTCCTTCATCGACTTGACGGTGGTTGGGTGAGGCACCTGGACGGCGAAGGGCAGTCGCTTTTCGTCCGCAACGCGCAGCAGCAGCAGGCGGATCGCGTCAGACACCGACAGGCCCATGGCTTGAAGCGCCTCGGTGGCCCGCGCCTTGGTGTCGCTGTCGATTCGGGCTCGCACGACAGTATCGGTTCTCATTGCCGGAGTCCTCCCATGCATGCCGTGGTTCCACTGTAGCCACACGCGGCCCATGTGTCAAAGCGGGATTCTGCGGGCCGATGAAGACTCCGGCGGAGGCATCTGCCAGTCGGGCGCCGGCCGGCAGGCGGCGTCCTGGGGGCGTCCGTCCTTCGGCCGCAAGCATGCCCAAGGGCGACGCCAGCGACGAGAGACGCGTGGCCTTCGGCCACGCGGCAATCCGAGCTCTCTCGCGGTCCGGGGGAACCGGTCAACGTCAACGTCAACCACGGTCAGGGCCCTTCCGGCACGTAGATGATCTCCCCGCTGTCGAGCTGATAGGCGATGCCGACCCGCCGGCCGCGGCGGCCCGCGGCGTCGTTGACGTCCTCGGCCCGGTAGCGGGTGATCTCGCCGGCCTCCTGCGTGATGATCTCCATCTCCGCCGTGCCGGGGTTCTTGACCATGGTGAAGTCCTCCTGCGTGAGGAACTCCGTCAACTGCCAGCGGCTGACCATGGCGACCATGAGCGCCACGGCGAAGACCATGGCGACGTCGAACAGGTTCGCGATGGCGCCGAGCGGGTCGGCGTCGTCACGAAACGTGGCGCCGAGTCGCCGCCGTCGTCTCCTGCCTGCCATCCCGGCCTCCTTACTTCTGGTGTGGGCGTCCGTTCGCCGATGGGTCAAGGCCCCCGGGGGCAAACGACTACTCTTCTTCTTGCGTGGATGTCCGCTCGCCGATGAGCCCGCTGACGAACTCCAGGTCGTTGAGCGCTTCACCGTGCCAGCGCTGCTTCGCCTGCTGGACGGCGAAGCCGATGCCGCCGACGAAGAGGCCCACGACCGTGGTGGAGAAGGCCACCTGCAGGTTCTCCGCCATCGCCGCGATGTCCCCGGCGGCCAGCCCCACCAGCGCCGGCCCCATCGGGATGAGCGTTCCCATCAGGCCGAGCATCGGGCCGAGCCGGGCCATGGTCCGCGCCGCCGCGAGGTCCTCCTCGCAGCCCGCCTCGAAATCGGCAAGCGCCTTGTCGCGCTGCGCGGCCGATCGGCCCTGGTCGAGCAATCTCCCGAGCGCCGGTTGCCACCGCGGCTCGGGAGGCAGGTCGGCGTCGCGGAGCAGGGCCTCCACGTTGTCGCGGTCGAGCCGGTCGAGCAGCGGCCGCAGCGCCGATCGAAACCGGAGCCGCGACAGCCAGGCGCCGTACGTGCGTCCGACGAGCAGCAGCGATCGGGCGAAGAGGATCAGCAGCAGGACGATGACCGGGACCAGCAGGCCGGTCGAGAGCAGATACAGGGTGCGTGTCAACAGCTCCATGGGCTCATTCCGCGACGCGGCGCTGGCGCCGGCGGTGGCTCCAGTAACCGATGCCGATTCCCAGCACCGCCGTGCCGGCGACGACGGCGTGGGGTCCGGCTTCGAGAGCCGCCGCCGTGCGGTCCACAGCCCCCTGCAGGGCGAATGCGGTCAGCCCGGCCGCCAGCATCACCTGCGCGACGTGCACGAGCAGGCGCAGCTCGGCACGCAGATCCCGATCCGGAAGCAGCCGTCGAATCGCTTCGCTTCCCGCCAGGCCCGCAACAACGACGGCGAGACACAGCGCCAGCGCGGTCGTCGAGAAGGACCATTGTGACGCGTCGAACGCCTTCATCTCCAGGTAGAACAGCGCCGGCACGGGGAGGATGCCGACATGGTGCGCCGCCAGTCGCCGGAGGCGATGCAAGGGCAGGCCGTACCGGGTTCCCGAGGGGCCGTGGAGAGACCCCGCGGGGCCAGGAGATTGCGCCGTGCCGTTCACGCAGCCGGCGACCGAGCTCCGCGACCTGTGGCGATTCCCCGCGGGGCCAGGAGATTGCGCCGTAGAACGGAATGCAGTGAGTTCCGAGGCGCAAGGTCCTGGAGCGGGGGGGATGGGCCGAAACGCCGAGCCTGCGAAATGTTTCGGGGCGCTTGCGCCACGGGCTCCCAGCAGCAGGGTCGCCCCGGCGCAGCCGAGGATGCCGTCGAGCGTGAGGACGGCCGCCAGCGTCTGGAGATCGACGCCGTCCAGGCCGCCGATGAAGGCGGGCAGGCTCTGGCGCACCGCGACCGGGTGCACGGCGTAGGCGATTGCCGCGACCGTCGCGACGGTCAGCAACCGCCCCCAGATGCGCTCGATGCACGCCACTGCCAGCAGGAACAGGATGACGCCCGTTCCCGCGACGATGTCGAGTACCGCCTCCATGGTGCTTCCGCAGTCACCCGTGTAGTGCTCACCGACCCCCGTTTCGGCGGCGATGTCGAGTATCGCTTCCGTGGTTCCCGCGTGTCAGGACGTGCTCCGCCGCCTCCGCAGGACGAGCAGCGCGACCACGAACAGGCCGGCGACGAGGAGCGCGCCCAGCCAGGCGACGCGTGCCGGCCCGGACTGGCTCGCCGGCACATCGGCCGGCCGCGTCTCGGCGTCCTGCTCCGCCAGGACCACGCTCGCCTCGGTCAGCTCGACGCTCGACGTCAGCGCCCGCTGCAGCTCGCTCAGATAGCTCGCCGCGAGCTCCGGCGGGGCCTGCTCGGCGATGAACGAAGCCAGGGCTGCGTTGTCGCAGACGAACCCGCTGCAGCCCGCCTCGAACTCCTCCACCAGGCGGGTGTGCAGCTCCGCCAGCACCTCTACCTGTCGCGCCGAGGCCTCCCAGTAGCCCTTGCGCACCGTCTCGAGCATCACCGCCGTCATCTCCTGCAGGGCATACGGATTCTCGCGGCGGAAGAAGCCCTCGATCCCGATGTCGTAGCGGTCGTCGACGTACACGTCGTACAGCTCGTTCCACAGCGCGTCGTCGATCGCGGCCGGCTTCATGACGTTCCATCCGTAGGTGTTGCGGAACGTCTCGGCGAACTGCTCCGCCGACGAGGCGCCGCCCTCCTGCAGCTCGCCGATGTAGGCGGGGTTCAGCAGCGTCGACCGCGCCTCGGTCCAGACGGTCTCGTTCAGGTCCGTCACGCGCGGCCGCTGGGCGTTGCGGAAGTCGTTGAAGTAGGCGTCCGCGTCCCGGCCGGTGACGTGGCGGACGGCCATGCTCAGCCCGCCCATGAACTCGTAGACGTGGTCGAGGCTGAGGGCGCCCCATGTGTGGCTCTCCCGCGGCTGCACGACGATCTCGGTGTCGGCCAGCGCCGCCTCGAAGATGCCGTCGGCGTAGAGGCTCCACAGCTCGCCCTCGTCGTAGACGGCGCCCATGTTGCGCAGGTACTGGCCGGCGACCTCGGCCTCGTCCTCCCACCGGTCTCCCGCCTCGACCATCCCCATGATGGCGGTCCCGTAGTTGCCGTTCACCCCGCCGAAGACCCGTAGCGTGGAGTAGCGGCGTGCGTCCGCGGGCGACAGGCCCTTCTCCTTCATTACCTCCTCGGCGCGCAGGCGCCCCGCGTGGACGAAGTTGGCGTGCGCGTCCGCGTCGCGCGCCTCGGCCGCCATCGCCACGGCGCGGTTGATCAGCGCGAGGCGGGAGGCGGCCAGGTCCCGGAGCTGGCCGGCGGTCTGGACGACCACGTCGATGCGGGGCCGGCCGAGGTCGGCCGCCGGCATCAGGCGCAGGTCCGCGACCCGCCCGAACGGGTCCCAGACCGGCTCGACGCCCAGCAGGTAGAAGATCTGGCCGATGGTGGCGCCCTCGGTGCCGATGAAGTCGCTGGGCCAGAGGGTGAACGCGACCTTCCTGGGGTACGCGTCGTGCCGGCGGCGGTGTTCCTCGAGTAGCGTTTCCGCCAACGTGCGCCCCACCGCCCACGCTTCCTGCGAAGGCGTCTTCTCCGCGTCGATCGAGAAGAGGTTGCGCCCCGTCGGGACGGCGTCCGGATTGACGATGGGGTCACCGCCGGGGGTGGGCTCGACATAGCCGCCGGCGAGGGCGCGCGCCACGCTTCCCAGCTCCAGTTCCGTGCTGTCGCGCAGGCCGGCGCGATGCCGGTCGATGCCGGCCACGCTCGCTTCCAGCGTCAGGACCGCGCGGGCGAGCTCCGCCTCGCGGGCGGCGCGTTCCTCCAGCTCGACGCCCGCGGCGTCGACGGCGCCGTCGAGACGCCGGTCGAACGCCGGGTCGTCGAGGATCTTCCGCAGGCGGTCCGCCGCGGGCGCGTCGACGGCCCGAAGCTGTTCGCGGAGTGCGCCGCGGTGCTCCCGGTAGAAGGTGGCTGCTTCCAGGGCCTTCTCGATGTCCTCTCGGTCGGCCGACACCAGCGCGCCGGCCGATTCATGGTCCCAGGCCCGCCCGAGCGCCTCGACCTGCGGCGCGTCGAGGGCGAACGCGAGCCGCTCCGCCGCCAGCCGCCGCTTCTCCTCCTCGACGCGGTCGACGAGACCCGGGTCCTTCAGCAGGCCGAAGGTCCGCTCGCGGAGCGCCGTGTCCTGCATCACCTCCAACAGCGCGAACACGTCCGGGTCCTCGGCGATCTCGATGGCCTCGGCCATCGGCGGAATGACCGCGGCGATCGTCCTGGCGCGCTCGCGCTGCACCGGATCCAGCAGTTGCGAGGTCCGCGCGAACTCCTGCTCCGATTGCAGCCGCTCGACGAACTCGACCTTGCTGGGATGCGGCAGGATGCGCGCCACCAGGTCCTCGAGCTCGCCCGCGCGGGCCTCCGATACGGTCGCGTCCGGCCGGTTGCGGCTGCCCGCGCCCATCGAGATGAAGCCCCGGATGATGTCGTCGTCCGACGGCCGGCGCGCCGCTTCCCGCCAGGCATGGGCGTGCCGCCGGTCGGCGTCCGCCACCAGGTCGGAGAGCACCGCCTCGGCGTCCCCACCGGCCACGCGCCGCGCATAGGCGTCGCGGGCACGCCGTCGGTAACGGCTTTCGAAGAGCACCTCGTCTTCGAGATCGGCCGCGTCCACCGCACCCTTGACCGTGTCGATGCGGGCGAGGGCGTAGGCGATCGGATCGATCGCCATCAGCTCCGCCGTCCCGTCGACCTCCGCCGCCGTGAAGGCGTTCCCGAGGGTATACAGCCCCTGCGCGACCTTCTCCCCGTCGATGGTCTCGACGTGGTTGCTCAGGCGGAAGAAGTCGTCCGCCGACCACGCGGCGTCGGGGTCGAGGCCGAGGTCCACGTGCAGGCTCATCTCCGTCGCCAGGCGCCGGATCGTACGCGCATGCTCCGCGCGGACCGGCCCGTCGGCCGCGTTGCGGTAGCTGTTGAGCCGGTCGCGCAGCGGGCGCAACCCTTCGTACAGCCCGCCCTCCATGAACGGCGGCGTCAGGTGCGTCACCGTGGCCGCGTAGGAGCGCCGCTTGGCGATGATCCCCTCGCCGACGTTGCTCATGACGTAGACGTAGACGTGCGGGAGCCCCCCGACGAGGGCGTCCGACCAGTCGAAGGCGGACAGGGCAATCTGCTTCCAGGGCGTGAACTCCAGACTGCCGTGGGTGCCGAAGTGCATGACGGCGTCGGCCTCGAAGGCGTTCCGGGCCCACAGGTAGGAGGCGACGTAGGGATGCGGCGGCGCCTTCCGCGCGCCGTGCACGAGCCGGAACGTGTCGCCGCCGACGCCCGGCAGGGGCTGCGGCAGGATCGCGACGTTGCCGAACTGCACGCGGGCGACGGCCAGCGCGGTCTCCTCGCCTTCGCCGACCGTCATGTACTCGCCGGGGGCGGGGCCGTACTGCTCGACGACGGCGTCGCGCATGCCCGGCTCGAGGTCCTCCTCCACCCACGCGGCGTACTCCCCGGCCGGTACCAGCGCCGGATCCCCGGCGGCCAGGAACTCCTCGAACGCCCCGCGGGCGTACGGTCCGAGCACCGGCCCCTTCGCCTGGACGAGCTCCCAGAACTCGTCGTCGGTTTCGGGGAGCCCCTCGACCGTGAAGCCGGCGTCGCGCAGCGAGCGCAGCAGGTTCAGCAGGCTCGGGGCGACCTCCATGCTGCCGGCGTTCATGGCGTTCTTGCCGGGTCCCTTGTAGTAGTAGATGGCCACGCGCTTGTCGCGGTTGGGCTTCGTCTTCAGCGCCAGCCAGCGCTCGACGAGGTCGCAGAAGGTGTCGAGCCGGTCCGGCAGCGCGTCGAAGATCTCGTAGCCGTCCGCGTCGGTGAACTGCGCGGCCACAGCGTAGGGCGCCACGCCGCCGTCGAGCTCGGGCAGGACAACGCTCATCGTGAGCATGGACCCGGCCATCCCCTGCTGGTCGGTCACCCAGTCGTCGTGGTTCTGGAAGACCGATACCGGCGTCAGCATGGGGATGTCGCGCTCTCTCAGCCAGGCGGTCGCCTCGTCGGCGCGGCCGAGGGTGAGCCGGCCGTGCGGCATCAGCACCACGAGGTCGGGGTCGATCTCCTTGAGGAAGTCGAGGCGCTTCTCGGCGCTGGCCATCGGGTAGACGTTCCACGCCCGGCCTTCGAGCGCGCGGATGAACGCATCGACGTGATCCCGGTTGGCGTTGAACGGGCCCGGCACGCTCGTGATCAGGGCGATCTTCGGGGCGTCCGGCTTCGCCAGCCCCTGCGCCCCGTAATAGGCGTCGAACGCGTCGACGGTCTCGAACGTCAGGTCGTCGTCCAGGTGGAACAGCACGTCCATGGAGCGCTCGACCGGGGGCTGCACCGGGTCCGCCCGGAAGGCCTTGCCGTCGAGCTCCACGCGCGAGAAGTTGAGCAGCCGCGCGTAGTTCTCGGCGCCCCCGAACTCGAGGTAGCCGTTGACGGCGTCGAGCTGCGCGCCGCGCAGATTGGTGACGTCGAGGGCCGGGTTCGTGGCCCCCTGCACGAACAGGCGCGCCCCGCGCCGGCCGGCTTCGCGCAGGTGCTCGAGCTGCGTCTCTTCGAGCTGCAGGCCGCGTCCGAAGACGTAGACGACCGGATAGTCGGCGGCCCGGTCCAGCGCCGTCATGTCCAGCGCCGCGATGCGCACCGCGCCGTGCGGGCGCGCGCGCTCGATGCGGGCGAGCTGGAAGCCGGGGAAGTTGACGAAGGCGATACGGGTCACCGCGAGGTGGCGCTGGTAGGCGGCGAACCCGCCCCAGAGCACCGCCGCCGCGAGCACCGCCGCCGCGATCCGCTTGCGATGGGACCACAGGTCGGCCAGCCGCGTCCGTACCGTCCGCCCTCGTGTCGGTTCTGTCCTGGCAGTCATCGGGTTCTCCCTCCGTCCGCTAACGCGTCGTCTGCGCCGGCACGCGTGCAACGCAGACTTCCGGAACAGCCTCGCTTCGCGTCGGGGCTCCAGCGGCGCAACGTCCTACGCCGCCAAACCCGTCGCAGGGCTCCGCGTTCGGCCCCATTCCCCACCGCCCCAGGGAGCTTGCGCCGCAGAACGCACTCCGTTGCGTTCCGCGGGCGCAACCTCCTAGAACGGCGTCACCGTCAGGCTCACCGAGACGAGCCGGCCCAGCGTCGGGCTGGCCGCGGTCTCCTGGTAGTCGGCGTCCATCACGTTCAGCACGTGGACGCCCACGCGCAGGTCGTCGTTCGGGCGCAGGTAGATCGCGAGGTCGGTGCGGGCGTACTCGTCGATCAGGACCGGGACGCCCTGCGAGCTCTGCGTCCGCTCGCCGACCCAGCGCTGATCGACGGACCCCGTCAGGCGCCACGTCCCGAGCGTCGCTCCCAACTGGATTCCGGCGTTGACCTTGTGCCGCGGCACCAGCGCCAGCGGGTTGCCGGTGGCGCGATCCTCGCTGTCCGTGAACGCGTAGTTGGCGTAGTAGCCCAGCCACGAGGCCGCCTGCCCGTTGGCCACCAGCTCCAGGCCGGTCGAGCGCGCGTCGGCGACGTTGACCCAGTCGAAGTGGTCGCGCTGCGGCGAGATGACGAGCTGGATGAGATCCGTCATGTCGTTGTGGAAGACGTTCATCTCGGTGCGGAGCGCGCGGCTGACCTCGTGCTGAATCCCGCCGTCGAACGAGACGATGTGCTCGGGCTCCAGATCCGGGTTCGGCAGTCCGGGAATGGGGCCGTGGAAGACGACGTTGCCGAACAGCTCGAACAGGCTCGGCGCGCGAAAGGCGCGGCCGGCGGACGTGCGAACCCGCGTCGTCGGCGTCACGGCGTACAGCAGCGACACCTTCGGCGAGCCGACCGATCCGAACTCCGAGTGCTGGTCGTAGCGCAGGCCGGGGACCAGCCGCAGCCGGTCGGCCAGCACCCACTCGTCCTGCACGTACGCGGAGAAGATGTCGAACCGCTCCCGTTGTCCCTGCGACAGGGGGAAGACGTCGCCGATCGCCGGATCGCGAACGATGGTGACGGTCGGGTTGGGCACGCCGCCCGCCGCCATGCCGGCCTGGATGCCCGCCGCCACGCGCGCGAGCATCGTGTCCCCGCCGAGCAGGTTCGAACGGTCGGCGATCGTGCTGTCGCCGAACGAGCCGCGCTCGCCCGTGTAGCTCGCCCCGAGGACGACGGTGTGATCGAGGTTCGGCGCCCAGGTGATCTGCGGCTCGACTAGCACGCTGCGGAAGTCGGTGTCCTGGCCGGTGAGGGCCGCGAAGGGAAACACGCCGCGCGTCACCGTCTCGTTGACGGCCGGTCCGGGCGGATCGACGATGGTCGTCTGCCGCGTCGGGGCGAGCGTGAAGTTCTCCTGGAAGAGGCGCTGGTTCGAGTAGCGGTAGCTGGTCCGGATCTGCGCCGACAGCGGACCCGCCCCGTTGTAGCGGAAGATGCCGCCGAGGTTGACCGCCGTGTCGCGCTTGTGCTCCTCGACCGCAACCGGCAGGCGGGCCGACATGTCGAGGCCTGTCTCGTAGCTGGAGATCCGCGGCAGCAGCGTCACGTCCCACGCGTCGGAGGCGGAGAAGTCCAGCCGGCCCGTCAGCCGCACGTCCTCGTACCCGACGTTGCGCAGCGGCACCTCCTGTTGCTGCAGGCTGCCGTCCTCGGCGATGCGCGGAACGGTGCGGGTGTCGCGGTTGTAGACGTTGTCCATCTTCCGTCGATCCGTGGTGAACGCGTAGCCGACGGGGCCCGACTCCCCGCGCACGGAAGCGCCGAGCTGGTAGTAGCCGGCCGAGCCGCCGCTGGCGAAGAAGTCGGCGGCCGGCGGGCCCTCGCCGGGCCGGGTGATGGCGTTGATGGCGCCGGCGAAGGCGTTGGCGCCGTAGAGGCTCGAGAACGGCCCGCGGACCACCTCGGCGCGCTCCACCGAGGCGAGCGGCACGAGGCTCAGTGCGGCGAGGGTGCCGAGACCCAGGTCGTTGGCCGGCAGCCCGTCCACGAGGAGCAGGGCCCGCTTGGTGCCGGGGACGCCGCGCATGACGAGCGACGAGTTCGCGCGGGCGGCCATGCCGGAGGTCTCGGCCAGATCGATGGCGGGCGTCCTGCGCAGCAGGTCCTGCAGGTTGCGGGCCGACGACGCCTCGATGGTCTCCGCGTCGAGAATCGTGACGCTGGCCGCGACCTCGGAGACCGCCCGTTCGGTCTGCGTCGCGGTCACCACGACGCTCTCCTCGAACTGCAGCACCGGGAGCCGGAGATCGAGAAGTACCGGCTGCCCGGCTGCCACCGTCACCGGCGAGGTCAGCGAAGCGAAGGCTTCCCGCGTGACGGTCAACTGGTAGTCCCCGGTTGGAACGCCGTCGATCGCGAACGCGCCGTCGGCTCCCGTGGTGGCCGCGACCTCGGTGCCGTCGAGAACCACGAGCGCGGCCGGCAGCGGCGCCCCGCCGTCCTCGGCCACGACGATGCCCTGAATGGATCCGGTCTCCTCCAGACCGAACGCCGGGCCCGCTACGAACAGTGCGGCGGCGACAACTGCGCCCGAAGCGAAAGAAAGAGCGATTCGACTACGCACACGCATCACAAATCCACCTCCGCGGCGGTCGCGTGTTCGGCACACCGGCCGACGAGCCTCCCGCCGATTTCAATTTCGAACGGCCGGTCCGCGGTGGGTTTCCCTGAACCGTTCAGGTCGCCCCCGGACCCTCCTCTCAACGCCCGGTTCCGGCACCTTGCCCGATACGGATCAGCTCCCGGCCCGTCCGGACGAGCAAAGCGCCGTCGACGGCGGCAACTCCGTACACGCGCTCGGAGACGGTCAGCGAGTTCCGCGCCAGCTCGATCGGCTCGGCGGCGTCCGCGGCGAAGATCGAGGCCACGCCGTCGGTCCCGAACACGTAGACCCGGTCTCCGTTGACGATTGGCGTCGCCCACGCCGCCGACGCCAGGCGGGTCGCCCACCGCGACCGGCCGGACCCCAGCTCCAGGCAGCGGATGACGCCCCGGGAGTTGATGAAGTAGATCGCTTCGCCGGTCACGACCGGCGACGACATCGACGCCGTCGCGCTCCGGCCGCGCCAGAGCACCAGCTCGTCCGGCAGGCGCCCGCCGTGCTCGATCGGTAGCGCGAGGTTGGATCGCGAGTCCGCCGAGGGAACGACGATGCGCTGGTCGACCAGGACCGGTGACGAGAGTCTGTTGCCGGAGAGACCGTCGATCCACCAGACCCGTTCGCCGGTCTCCGCGTCGTATGCCTCGACGCTGCCGTCGATGCTGACCACCACGAGCTCGCCGCCGCCCGAGGGCACGACAATGGGCGTCGTCCACGAAGAGGTCGCGGGACGGTCCGCCTTCCACCGCGTCTCGCCGGTGGCCGCATCGACGGCCAGCAGGTACGACGGTCCGTCGTGGGCGGCCAGGACGAACAGCGTCCCGTCGTTGCCGGCGAGCGAGCTGCCCAGGCCGTAGCCTTCGATCCCGCCGTAGTCCGCCTTCAGCGAGCGGGACCAGATCGGCTCGCCGTCATGGCTCAGCGCACCGATGTCGCCGCTCTCGAACAGGTAGTAGACCCGCTCGGCGTCGACCCGCGGCGTCGGCGCGCCTTTCGCGACGATGTTCGAGACCTCGACCGGCTGGCTCGAGGCGAGGGTGTGGCGCCACCGCAGCACGCCGGTCTCCGCGTCGACCGCCTCGACGATCTGCGTCTCGCGCCACGGACCGTCGATGGCGGTGACGAACACCAGGCCGTCCCAGACCACGGGGCTCGACTGGCCGTAGCCCCCGACCGGATGCCGCCACGCGATGTTCTCCCCGTCCGACCAGGTCAGCGGGAGATCGCGGGCCTGGCTGTGACCGAACGCCGGTCCCCGAAAGCCGGGCCAACGCCGGGCGCCGGCCAGCGGAGGCCGGTCGCCTGCCGCGCCCGCCGCGCGCAGCGGCGCCTCGACGACGTCGCTCGGCCGGAGCGGGGCCGTCTCGACCCGGTCGACGCGCGCGTGGGTCCGGCCGTGCGCGGCTCCCCCCGCGATGTGCAGCACATCCGCTCCGCCGACCAGCGCGTGGTTCGCGCGTTCCGGCGCGATGTCGTAGGCGAGCGCCTGCCAGGCCCGCCCGTCGGTGTCGAGACGGTACAGCTGGTTGATGTCGCTCGCATACAGGCCCCCGCCGGTCGAGGCCATGCCCAGGCCGACGCCCCGGCTGCGGCCGCGCACCGGCGGGACGGGCGCCGGCGCCAGCGTCCGGGTCTCCAGGTCCAGCCGATGCGCTTCGAGCTCCGGCCCCCGGGGCGTCATGCCGCCGGCCACCCAGATCGCATCGCCGTGGACGGCCGCGGCGAGGGAATGCAGGCGCAGCGATGCCGTCTCGACCACGGTCCAGGCCACGGGGTCCGCGTCGAGATCGGCGACGAGCACGTCGGCGCGCCAGTCGTCGGCCGGCACGGCGGGCGGGCGAAAGCGCGCACCGGGACCCTCGGCCGCGACCGAGGGCGCCCAACCGCCGATCACCCAGAGCCGGCGCCCCTCGATCACCGCCGCGTGGTCCGTCCTGCCCGACGGCATCGGCGTCAGATCGATCCACCGCCCGTCCGTCCGGTCCCACCGCTGCAGGTCGGGGCGGGCTCGACGGGCGCCCGTGACCTCGGCGCCGCCCACGCGGTAGAGGTCCTCGCCGTCGCTGACGAGCACCGCGCCGCGTATCGGTTCGCCGGTCCAGACCGTCGTCCAGGACGCGTCCTGCGGGGAGAGCGCGTAGAGGGCCGCCTTCCCTGTGCTCGCGGCGGTGCGGGAGGCGGGCCGCTGCTCTCCGGTGTGCACGTAGAGCACGTCGCTGACGTACGCCCCGGACGCGTCCGACGACGGGTGCGGGAGGGGCGGCGCGGTCTCGGGCGGCGCGGCCGGCGACAGGGGGGACTGCGCGATCGCCGGCGCGCCGGCGATCGCTCCGCCCGCCAGAATGACCGCCGCCACCATGGCGGTTGCCGTAGCGAATCGTCGTCGCATGGCGGACCCGATCAGTCGAGCTCGACGATGGTGATGGCGTTCCAGTTGTTCATCGGGATGAGCAACCGGTTCCGCTTCGAGTCGTAGGCCATCGAGGCGGCGCTCGGGATGCCGGACGCCACGACCTCGGCTTCCTCTCCGGGACGGATGCGCGAGACGGTGCCGATCCGGACGCTGGAGACGTACTTCGTGCCGTCCTCCAGGATGACCAGCCCGTCGTTGCCGCCGTCCACCGCGTGCTCGGTCCTGACGAGCTCGCCGTCGGGCGAGAACGTGAGCACCGCGTTGTCGTTGATGTTCACCACGACGACGTTGCCGCCCGGGTCGAAGGCGACGCCGTTGGGCCGGGCCAGCGGCGCTCCTTCGACGACGACCGACGCGTCGCCGTCCGGTCCGATCCGGTACACGCGCCAGGTGCCGCTCTCCTCGGTCCCGGTCTGCGTGGCCCAGATGGTGCCGTCCTCGGCGACCTCGATGTCGTTGAAGCGTTGCGCGTCCTCGACGGTGACGCTACCCCGCGGCTCGCCGCTCTCCATGTCGAACCAGCGCACGACGTTGATGTCGGCCACGTACAGCAGGCCGTTGACGATGTCGCTGCCGAGGGGGTGGTTCAGCGTCAGGCCGTTTCGGTCGACGCCGATCCACTTCAGCGTGTGCGTGCTGCCGTCGGGATTGATCAGCGAGATGTAGCCGTCGTTCGGAATGATGTCCTGGGCGATGCCGGCGTTGACCGCTACGTACAGGTCCCGCGCCTCGTCGTAGGCCATGCTCTCGGCGAAGCGGAAGCCGCCGTAGGTCTTGGCGTTCGACGACAGGTCGAGCGGCGCGCCCGCCATGAACGGCTGTTCGGAAGCTTCCTGGGCCTGTGCCCCGTCGGTCGCCGGGCCGGCGGCGCAAACGGCCAGCAGGGCGGTGACCACCATCCATCGGGAAACGAGCTGTTCTCTGCAAAGACGTGACATTTCAGTGCTCCTCCATTCCGAGTGTTCTTTCCGGGATGCGCCGCCGCGTGCGCGTGCACCGACGCCGATCCCGACAACTGGCGAAAACGTGAGTGAGTGCGTGTCGCAGGCTGCGACGAGACGGCTACGCGGGCGGGCCGCGCGTGGGGCGGATGCCCAGGGCTATGCCGCGTTCGCCGTCCGGGTGGGCGGAGACGAGGGCGTACGCGACGAGATCCGGCTCGGACGACGCGGGCGTGCCGTCCGTGGCGATCCCCGACAGGTGCCGGAAATGACAGGCGTCGCAGTCCGCGTGACCGGCAGGCTGCACGTCGGCGTCGTGCTCGTGGAGCGCGACGCCGACCGATGCGAGCGCGAGCACCACGAGCAGTGCCGCAGCTAACGCCGCCGTCCGCTTCAACCGGACCATCCGACTATTGAGGAGCAAAAGTGCGCCGGAGTCAAGCGCGTCCTTCCGAGACCGATCGCCGCGGGGCGGGTTCGGCAGTCGTTTCCCGCGAGCCCTTGCCGCCCCAGGGTAATCTCTGCTAGCGTCGAAAGCGGATGGTCAAGAGAGGACCCATGCACACGGTGCTCCCCGGACGTAGCCCCGGCTGGCGCGCTTGGTGCGTCGTCCTGGCGTTGGTGCTGGCCGGCGCTACGGCCGTCGCGGCCATCTGCCACGAGGAGCACGCAGCCGACCAGGACTGCGCCGTCTGCCAGCTCCGACACCAGCCTGCCGCCGAACTCTCCGGATCGCTGCAGATCGGATTCGCGGACGTTCCGGAGCCGCTCGAGCAGGCTGTCGACGGCGGGTGGATCGCACCCGCTCATTCCCGCCGCCTCCCGGCCCGCGCTCCCCCCGCCTAGCCCGTCACGCGCTCCGTTCGCCTGTCGTGCAGTGATCGTCGGCGCGTCCGCCCGTGTCCGGCGCGCATGCAGGCGCCCCGCGGGATCGCCATGTCTCCTGGCGCCGCTCGGGGGTTCCGGCCGGGCGTCCCCCGGACGAAACTCCTGCCGGTGCCGAGCGATGGGTTCCGGCAACGTGGCTCCATGGCACGACAGCGACAGCTCGATGAGCCGTTGGGGGCTCGGGAAGAGAAAGCGATGCACCGCTCGATTGCGACATGTCTTGCGGCGGCCGTAGGTGCGGCCGGCGGCGGCGACACGCCGTCGCCGCGGCGGCACGCGGCGCACATCCTGTCGTTCACGGGCTGCAACTTGACGAACGCGCTGTATCGGAACCACACCTCGTTCATCGAGGATCTGGCCCCCGAGACGGGCCGGGGGGTCAGAGTGAACTACGCGGTGCGGTTCCACTAGACGGTCGGGGCTCCTCTGTCCCCGTCCATGCGCAGGGCCGCCCGCCGGAAACCATTCCCTCCCCGGCGGGCGGCCGCGCTAAATCGGTGGTCTTCTCGTCGATGACCAGACCGGCAACCGGTCTCGCCGAAGCCCGTGCCGCTGTCCGGCGCGTCAGCGAAGCGCATCACGCCGTCCGAGATCCGGCCGACGTCGTGGTGCGGCAACCGCGCGGGCCCCCGTCCGCACGCCCGAGCCGGCGGCGCCGGCATCCTGCGCGGCGGTCACGACGTAGCCGGTGGCTTCCGGGCAGTCGCGGTACTCGTGGCCCGTGTCTCTCCGCCGCTGCCGGCCGAATGCCTCGGAGCGCGCGATCTCCAACTTCTGAACGTCGAGTGCCGCGGCGCGGGGATGGACGATCGGTCCCGAGGTGTCCGACCTGCCCAGAACACACGAAATAAACACCATAACTACACGCCATCTACATGCATTAGCTGCGAGAATAGGGCATGGCTGGTGCCCTACGCGTCGGGTCGCCAAGGCGTCCGCGTAATCGGGTTGCGCACCGCGCCGAGCACGCTCCACCTTCGTGCTCGCCGGTGCCGGCGGCGATCGCGGTGGCACTCTTCGCGGTGCTCGCGCTGGCGTCGGTCGGCGTCGCGCTCCACGAGCACGACGCCGACGTGCAGGCTGCCGGTCACGGGGACTGCGACGCCTGTCATCTCCGGCACGTGCAAGGGGTCGCCACGAACGGCCCGCCCGCGACGCCCGCGCCGGATCTTGTCGCGCACGCCGTTGTTTCGACCCACCCGGACGGCGAACGGAGCGTAGCCCTCGGCATCCTTTCCACGCGCGGCCCGCCCGCGTAGCCGTCTCGTCGCAGCCGCCTGCGACACGCACGCACGTATCGCCGGTTGCCGCTACCGAAACGACGGCACGACCCTGGAGAACCGGGAGTCTGTTTCTGCTGTGCCGATTCTGCAGCACAGGGCATCCGCCTCCTCCATGGATCGTGAAAGAGCACTCGAAGTCGTTCGACGACACGGCCAACCTCGTGCACACGGCGTCGGGGGGCGACTACCCGTCGGTGAACGTGTCGGTGACGGTTGACGATGACGAGACGGCGGCGCTGGTGCTGTCGAAGTCGTCCATCAACCCGGGCGAGGGAGGCAACGAGAGCTACACGGTGAAGCCTGCGGCGCGGAGATCGAGAGGCACGGCTCCCGGGCGCCGCTCGCCTGACGATTCGGGGACACCCGTAAAATTCCTGGTTCCCTGGTTGCGTCGACGCGCTGTCGGCGTGTCGACGCTTTCGTTTGCTGTGGAGGCGGCAGTCTCCGCTGATCCGCCGAGGTCCCGTGGAAATCCATGAGCGGAGTCGTGCCGACCGATACCCGGTCCGGGCGCGACGCGAGGTTGGGAGATTCCAGGAGTCTGCGCCGCAGAACGCAGCGAAAACGAAGTGTTGCGGCGCAGGGTCATGGGGCGGGGGATGGGCCTATCGACTGACTCGATGACAGGGCCCTCCGGAGCGCAGCCACGCTCCGGAGGGCGATCGGACGAGCAACGACCGTAGAGACCTGCAAGAGCCTGAACTGACGTGCGCCGTCCGACGACGGGATTCTATCCCGCACGGCGCACGTGTGCACACGAAAGGACACAAGGATGCGCCGTGCGTTCAGAACCCCCAGTCGGACGCCGTCCCGGCGCGCCGCGCTCGCGCCTGAACCGGCTACCTCAACCCGCGCTGTGCGCCGACTCGCTCGGCGTGATCCTGACTTGCGTAGCAGGGCCGTCGCCCGCCATGGCGAGACGGTCGCAGGGTCAGGTGCAGCGCGAACGCGCGCGGCGCTTGCCGGTGTGATGATCCTGCTGCTGGGCGC
>WTFV01000102.1 GCA_011523845.1 Acidobacteriota bacterium
CGGATTCTGCGCAAGCAGGCCGAGTGGGAGGAAGCGGCAGCGCTGGACGGCGACAGCGCGGACCTCGAGTGGCTGCTCGAGGTCGACAGACTCGCGGCAGCCAGACCGGCCGGACTCGGTGCGCGGCTGTACAAGCAGGAACGCCGCCGGCTGGCCGAAACGCTGGAGAAGATGCGCGACAACGGTAGAGCCGAAGCGTAGATGTCCGGACCGGCGCGGGCAACGACCCGGATCAGTTCGTCCCCTCGGCGAATCACGAAGAGCTTCCCGTTGCGCCGCTCGTTCCGCGACAGGTCGATCATGATCGACGCCTGTCGGCGATCGTTCGGCTGCAGCGACTCGTCCCGCACGCGTGCCAGCCTGCACCGGTCGGGCGACCAGGTGCTCAGCGCGCAGCCACTCGCGCCGAATCTCATGTGCCCGATCACGTGCTCGCCACCGGCCAGTGCACGCTCCGGCCGCAGCGTTGATCTCCAGGATCGCGGCGTACGCTCGAACCACCATGCAGACCGCCGCCAACATCGACACGTTCGGCACGCCCGGGCCGTCGTCGTCGACAGGGGTCCGCGACGGCCTCGGCAAGGACGCCGTCGCCAGCGCCGGGGGGTGCCACCAGCGCATCCCCGCTGCAGCGGGGAACAGACGAAGCAAGACGTCGAGGCGGTCCATGCGGATCTGGCCGCCCCGCACGGGCGGGGAACAGACCAAGAGTACGCCCGACTACGGAGCCGCCGCGGACGTGACCGCGTGCCAGGCGCCGGCATTGCTGCTCGCGATGACCGCGTCGCTGTTCCTCGGAATGGGGAGCGAGGCCGAGCACGCGCGGCTGGCCGAGATCACGCGGATCGTCGAGGCATCGGAGAAGGCCGACGACATGGGCACCGCGCGCGAGCTGGTCTGCGTGGTCGGGGGGGAAATGATCGAGGGGCGACTGCGCTGACGGCCGGCCCCAACGCGTTGGGGTGGAACGAATACGCCGAGCGCTTGACAGCGACGACGCCACGGCGGAGAGTGACTCTGATGATGGACGCCGAGGCGATCGCGGCGGCGCTCGCCGACACCGAACGCGAACCGTCCGGTCTGGAGGGCGTGCCCGGGTGGCGGCCAATCATCGACGGGCGGCCGCATCCGGCGGATCTGCGGGACATCGTGGCCGCGGCGCGCCGGGTGTGCGCTCCGGAACGGGTCCTGCTCTTCGGATCCGGAGCGCGCGGCGAGATGCACGCCGACAGCGACATCGACATCCTGGTGGTGAGCGAAGCTCCGGAAGGGGCGCTGCAGCTGCGAAGTGCCATCGTCCGCGCGTTGCCCGACCTGGGACTACGGTGGACCGACGTGCTGGTACTCACGCCCTCGGGGCTCTGCAAGCGCATGGTCGATTGGGAGGACGAAGCTCTGGCCGAGCTGATCGGCGAAGCGACGCCACTGTACGAGAAGGACGGCGGATGAACGCCGAGGGACGGATCAGGACCGCGGCGCGCTGGATCCAGGGAGCGAACTCCGCGCTCAACGGCGCGGCGGCCCCGCCGGGTGCCGGGTACGGTCGCTCGCGCTGGCAGCGGGCGACAGAGGCTAACCGCGCGGTCGAGTACGCGGTCAAGGGCATGGTCATCGCCATCGAGGGTCGGGTCGAACCGCGCCATAACATGCGGCAACTCGCCTACCACCTGCGAGGCCGCGGCGAGGACTTCGCCATCGAACTGCTCGACGAACTCGAGCCGGAGAAGGGACGCACGCCGACGGCGTACCACGAGTTTGAGGATCCCGAACGCAAGGAGCTGAGCGACGAGCGGTTGGACCGGATCATGCGCGCGGCCGCGGCGCTGGTCGACCACTGCGAAAAGCGGGTGCGCGAGCTGGCGCGCGAGCAACGGATCGAGGTGGACCTGAGACCACCGGCTGACGACTGGCAACCGGCAGCGGGCATGCGGCGCGAGGCGGCGCCGACGGTCGCGAGCGGAAACGAGGCGCACGAGCCGGCCGAAGCGCCAGATCCGGCGGAAGAGAGCGCAGGCGCCGAACGCCGACGCGACGGGACTGCCCGACCGGGCGAGGACAAAGGCAACGCCGACGGTGGCCGCTAGTGTCCTGCCTCTCAAGTTCGATGCAGAATTCTTCGCCGCTCAAGACCGCGGAGACGCCAGGAATACCTCACCACGGGGCGGACCGAATTGTGTCATGCGTCTCCGGGACGGCACACTAGCAGCCCGTGGAAGAAGTCTGTTCGCCAAGTCCTGCTATTCAGGCAGCTTGGCGATGAGCAATTGAGCCGATGAACGCCGTCGGTGTCCATTTGAACCCCCAGGCGCGCGTTAGTTAGATGCCCCCAGAGGTCGATCAGACTGTCGATCAGGCCGCAAATCGCCGAAAGAGCCCGCCCCTGCAGGCTCCGGGGCGTACCGATACCGGTCTGGTGACGCAGGAGCAACCCGATGTTGCAGGCGGCCGCCTGGATCAGCACCCGCTTGCGGACATTCTCGTGACCGCGCACCCACACCCGACGCATGCCGACGCATGCCCCCCGTCTCATACATGTGCGCGAAAGTTCGCTCCACCACTTCGCCCCGGCAGCGTTGCAGGCGACGACCCCGCCGCCCCCGCACTCGCCGGCGGTTCGCATACAACGCCTTCTGAGCGGCATGCTTCGCCGGCGGCGTCTCTCCTGTCTTCTTATCCTGCCAGCAGCGCTGGCGGCGCGACGAAGAGTGCCGTCGGAGCCCGGAGCGACGGGAGTTGTTAGCGATCGCGGAAATACGCGGAGTATGACCAGTCTGGTCATACCGATCAGATCTCAGTGACCGTTGACAGGAGTCGCCTGGACGTCGTAGGGCTTAGGAAGGAAACGAATATAGATCCGCGACCAGCGTGGAGGCGAGACTCGGCCCCGAGTCGGTCCGGCTGCGGCTCCATTTACCGCGATGACGCGGAAGTCTCGTCTCCGTACACCGATGCGGAAGGAGCCGGCGATGTGCGTGGCTCACGACAGCCGCGGCGAAGCGATCAACTTGGATCGCTGCGTTTGACCCGGAACCTCATTTCGTAGCTGCCAGCGTTGTCGCTGAAATCGCTGTCGAACACGAGTATGTGTAGCGTGCCGTCCTCTCGCGCTTTTCTCGACATCTCGCCGCCTTCTTCTCGGCACGGGAAGAAACACTTGTTCTGTATCTCCTTCCTGACGTGCACAGGCAGGCGGCCCTCCTTCTTCGCGTCGTTCGCGAGGTGGTTATCTTCTGATGCGTAGATCGGACCACGAGCGGAAGGCATACAGACAATGATACCGCCTTCATTGGCAGCGAACTCTTTGCCGCCGACATCCTTCCCGTATCCATCCCGCCGTTTACCGCCGCCGTCACCCTTCGCCGATGCGTTCCCTACTTCCGCCTTGATCGAACTAGCCTGACTCTTCAGAAGCTTCCCGGCAGTTCCCGCGATGCCAGTCGTCGCACCCAGAATTCCACCAACAATCCCAACGACGCTAAGAACCCGGCGGCCCGTCGTTTGCCCAGAGAAAGAACAGATCCCGGCGATGCTCTCGATCTCAATGGTATCGTCCTTCTTGATACCCTGGATAGTCACACCGGAATCGTCGGTAGAACTGATCTCGGTCCAGATGGCAACGTCGCGAGCATCTGGCGGGATCACAATGTCGGGCCCAAATTCTTCAGCCATCAGTTCCACTCTCCCCCCATCTGTTTCGGGATCACGAGCACACGAATCCGCCATGAACCGCGCGGGACCAACCGGCCGGGGAGAGATTGCCCCGGAGAACGGCTTCACGCACGCCGACGCGCGTCTGGCTGGATCAGTGTCCCCCATCCGGGCGCGCCGCGCAACTGGTCATGGCGGTGGTGGTAGGCGCCACAGCGACCCGGTCGGTCCCCGTTCCTCGCCGTCGTCGCATCCACCGCCCGCACCTGGGAACGCGCCCGGAACGCGCCCCCAGGTACGGCCGCGTTGGCCAATTCCATCATCAGCACGGTCGTCTGTGACGCGCTTCGTGCTCGACGGCCTGTACGTTTGCAGGGAGCCGGGAGGCAAGACCACACGCTCGGTAGGGTGCCCCGCGAGTGCGTCGACTGATGCGGGAGTTCGGTGCGGATTCCACCATTCGAGAGTCGGGAGTGCAACCACAGCGGTTCGGTGCGGGAGCCAAGTCAGGAACCCCAAGGCCAACGGCCCGAGGAAGAACCGCGCCTCGCCGGGAAGTCGACGTCATTCCCCGGGTACGGACGCGAGGATCACCAACACGGCGATGACGACCATCGACAACAACGCACTCAATCACGCCAAGGAAACACGCCCGACGCGACGTCGTCCGCCCGGTTCGTTCTCATCGGGGAGCTTCCGTCTGAGCGACTATGCCGCCGGCGTGACGAAGTCGTCGCGCATCCGAAACGCAGCAGACGACCCGGCCTCGACCATGCAGTCGAGGATGAGGAGCACCGCGTCACGGATACGCTTGTCGCGCTTGAGTTCGAGCGGCCGCCCATAGACATACCGTTGCAGCAGCACCTCGAGCATGAAGACGGTGTTCGACCTAGCGAGCATCTTCTGCGTGTTGCCGCGCCGCAGCGCGTCCCCTACGAGTACGAACGCGTCAGGTAGCGAGCGTTCCCCGATGTGGTAGAGAAACCGGGCGTAGTCGTCGAGAACGATGGATGTCGGCGGCAGGGCCTCGAAGAGGGCGTGCACGAGGTGCGCGTAGCCGTCAAGAAACCGCCAGTGCCGGACATCGTCCTTCCAATGCAACGTCAGAAAAGCCCCTGACAGCAGGTCCGTGCCATATGGGTGCCTCTCCGTGTCCAGCCAGGCAATCCATTCCGCGCGTTTGACCGCGTCAGCGATCAGTCTCCACAGGAACCAATACTGGGGCGTGTTCGGGTCGGCGTCTTGGAGGCCGGTCAATCCCTGCATGACGGACTTGAGCTCGCGAGAGTGCCGGTCGACAGCGGCAAGCAGAGGGGCCAGTACCCGCTGTGCAGCTTCTCGTGATGTGCGCAGCAGGAATTCTTGAATGCGTTCGGACACTTCGGATTCTGTGTGGAAATTCCTATGGCCTCCGCCGCGGCGGTCGTCATCGGATGTCCACCAGGCGGCGAGCGCGCCGCTCGCGCGGGTGAACGCGGCGATCGCGATCGGGTCCTGTGGCACGCGCCCCAGGATCACCAGCATGCGCTCGAGTGCATGTGCGCCGATGCCGTAGGAGATGTCGAGCGTGGCGTGTGCGTCCTCGGCAATCCCTCCGTCCTTCCAGAACCGAGCCCGGATGTCCGCGGTGGCCTCCGCCGCGATCTCGCCCAAATCGCGGCGCTCACCATAGGAACGCGCTTCCTCGGCGTCTTGCGCCTTGTCGATAGTGGCGGCTTCTTCCGCAATCGCGTTGACGCAACTCAGGGCGAGCGCGCGATCGGAGGCCCAGACGGTGTCGTCGATACTCCATGTTGCGTACGACCGCACCTGTTCCACCGGATGTGTGACAGCGGCGGCGAAAGCGGTCTTTACCCGTTCGATGCGCGTTGGGTCGAGCGGCTTGCGGAGCAACGTCGCCAGCACGAAGGCGCAGGCCCTGTCGGCGGCCATGGAGTTGTTCTGGATGCGCTCCATGTGATCGGCGTCGTCGGCATGTCGCATGACTTCCGCGCAGACCCTATCGACGCACCAGTCTCTTTGCGCCGACGTCATGTCGTCCCAGCAGTCACGGATACACACAGAGGCAACAAGACCAGGCGCGTGCCGACTGAGGTCCTCGTCTTCGGCTTCGCACTCCATGGCCTGCGCTTCGCCGAGCTTCGCTGCCCACTGTGCCGGGTCGCACTTGCTGGTTTCCCGGCGGAAGGCTTGGATACCCCACATCAGCACGCCAAGCCGCGCGTTCGTCGCGGCCAGACGAGAGGCGCCTTCATCGACCACGGCCTGCACGTCCGCCTCTGGCGGCGTCGGCTCGAGGCGAACGTATCGCCGTGGCGAATCGCCTAGCTTTGCTTGCGGGTCAGGGATTTCGGGGTCAGGTGTGTCGGAAACGGCGTACTGGCGGAGATCCATGCGATGGATGGCAAGGCGCCACAAGCGGTCGTCTTCGTTCTGTTGCTCCTTCGGCGGCAACGCCGCGAGATGGTTGTCGAGGAGCGCGTGGACGCGGGGCGCGAACGGCCCGAACTGGAGATTGGAAACCGCCGCCTCCAGATCGTACTGCCGGTGCCGCAAGCCGCCTGCCTGCTTGCGTTCCATCTCGTAAACTTGGTGGTCAGCGCGCATCGTCGGGACCATGCCGGCCATCCCTGCCATCTGCTGCTCCCCTACCCGACGGCTGCGATCGACGGCGATGTATTCGCGAACGCTGAGGAGCACCAGCAACCCTTCGCCGGACACGTGCGGATAGGCGGTCGCCACGCTCGCGACGACTGCGGCGAGCGCTGCGTTGTCGCTGCGGCGCAGGATGTCGACGAGAATGGCGTCCAACCGTTCCGGTTCTTGCCGTCCGATCTCGAGCAGCCAGCCCTCGAGCGCCATCAGCATCGACTCAAGTGGATAGGGCCCGCCCGTCATGCCGCGGTACAGCCCCCACAAGCGGCCGTTCATCCACTGCTTGCGCGTAGTTCCATCTGCGAACGTGAGTTCCACCTCCCAAGCCTTCTCGAGACGATGATGCAGACGGGGATGCGCGTACCAGTCGGCGCTGTGGTTGAAAACCTTGACGTAGAAGTCGAGCGCCTCCTCCGGGTGATACCGAAGCAATTGAGCCCATGGGCCGCGGACTGCGCTCGCCGGGAACGAGTCGTGGCGCAATCCTTCCTTGATCCCAAAGTACAGGTCGATGTCGAGAGAACTGCGCGCAAAGCGGCGCTCGTCGTCGATGTCCTCCTCCGAAGCGAGCAGATAGTCTGAAGCGATCGAGATGACGACGTCCGGCAGATCGCGCGCGGCGGGCATGCCTTCGATTCCCGCGTAAATGAGCTCCTGGAAGTCCTTCGCGACAACATCGCGGCGTCTTCCCTCCTCGCCTCGTCAGCAGAATCTGTGGGTGAGTTCTGGTTCGGGCAGGTCGCCAAGT
>WTFV01000014.1 GCA_011523845.1 Acidobacteriota bacterium
GCCGCCGCGGGGCGGCTCGACGATGCCGAGAAACGAGTCTCTCAGGCGGGACCTCCTGGAGATGGCGTCGCTGGACCGCGTCACGCGGGCCGAGCTCGCCGCCTCGGGCGACCTGTTCGACACCGGCTACGAGCCCCGGATGGCCCGCGTCCATGCACGAAATGCACAACGTCTTCGGCGGGTGATCGAGTCCGTCGGATGGCCGGGGACAGACCTCGTCGGTCCTGACGGTGCAGAGGCTGCCTGGCTGATACTGCAACACGCGATCGCCGAGCCCGACCTGCTCCGCAGCGCGTCGCCTCTCCTGGAGACGGCCGCGCGGGAGGGAAGGGCGGACCCAGCCCACGCGGCAATGCTCGAGGACCGGATCCGGTTCTTCGAGGGCCGGTCCCAGCGCTATGGAACCCAGCTCGACTGGGACGCCGAGGGGAATCTCTCTCCAGGCGAGGTGGAGGACCCGCATCGGCTGGCCGAGCGCCGACTCGCCGTCGGCCTCCCCCCGCTGGAGGAACAGATCGAGAAGGCGCGCAGCCGGGCGACGGCCGAGGGAGAGCGGCCGCCGGCAGCTCATCAGGCGTACGCGAGAGCGCGGGACGAATGGGCGGCAAGTGTCGGCTGGCGCGGCAGCTGAGTCCACTGTCGGCACATGAGTCCGCCGGTGACCGCGGCGCGTGTTCGGGGCGGCGCCGTCGTGGCGGCGGCGGTCACCATGAGCTACCCTGGACGGGCTCATGACGCCGTGCGAGTACTTTTCGCATCCTACCGACCATCGAGGCGCGGAGGCATAGAGGCCTCGCGCCGTTCCGCTACAGCCACGGTCGCCGGGATCATTTCAGTCGGGCCCATCGCACAACCGAGTTGGTGCGATGGACTTCGTGATCGACGAAAAGGCAACGCATGCAGCGCATCGGTACCCAACTGGTGTACTCCGCCACCGATATCGTCGGGGCGCTGGAGTGCCGGCACCTCGCGCATCTCGAACGGGCCGCGGTCGATGGCCACCTCCAGAGGCCGATGCGCACGGACCCCGTACTGGACCGGATAGCGCAGCGTGGGCTGGATCACGAGCAACGCTTTCTCGCGGAGCTGAACAGAGACGGCCTGCGCGTCGTCGAGATTCCGCGCGACGAGACGTTGCCGCGGGCGGAGCGGCTCGTGCGAGGACGCGAGGCCACGATCGCGGCGATGCGCGGCGGCGCCGACGTCATCTATCAGGCCGTGTTCCTCGAAGGGCGTCGTCTCGGCTACGCGGACTTCCTGCGGCGCGTGCAGCAGCCGAGCGAGCTTGGCCCATGGGGCTACGAGGTTTGGGACACGAAGCTCGCGCGACACGCGAAGGCATCGGCAGTGCTCCAGCTCTCCATGTACTCGGAGCTGCTCGAGGCAGTGCAAGGGCGGGCGCCCGAGCACATGCACCTCGCGCTCGGCGGGGTCATGCGCGAGAAGATCTCGTTCCGGGTCGCGGACTATGCCGCCTACTACCGCTCGGTTGCGCGCGACTTCGAGGCCTTTCTCGACGATGCCGGCCCCGCGTTTCCTGTGCCCACGAAACCGGAGCCGGTCGAGCACTGCGAGGTCTGCCGTTGGAGCGTCGAGTGCCGCGCGCAATGGCGGGCGGAGGACGATCTGTCGTTGGTGGCCAACCTGACCAGCGTCCAGCGGCATGCGCTTCACGCGATCGATGTCACCACGCGGACCGGGCTCGCCGAGCCTGCGACTCCACTTCCCGACCGGATCCCCGGCGCCGGACGGGAGGCGCTGGCGCACATCCGCGCACAGGCGGAGATCCAGGTGCGTGGCGAGCGCGAGGGCCGTGTGATCGCAGAACGCATCCCACCGGCGAGAGATCGCGAGGGAGCGCTCGTCCCGAACAATGGCCTGCTGATGCTCCCGGAACCCTCGCCGGGCGATATCTTCTTCGATATCGAGGGTGACCCGTTCTTCGGCTCGGACGAGGTCGACGGCATCGACTATCTCTTCGGCGTGATCGAGCCGGGACGGACTGGACCGGATGGCCAGCCGGCGTTTTGTGCCTTCTGGTCGATCGAAGGCGGTACGGTCACCACGGCCGGAGAGCGCGCCGCGTTCGAGGCGTTCATCGACCTGGTCACGGATCGGCTGCGATCCCATCCGAACCTGCACGTCTACCACTACGCGCCGTACGAGCCGACGGCCGTCAAGCGGCTCGCAGGCCGCTACGGCACCCGCGAGGAGGAGGTCGACCGGCTGCTGCGGGGCGGTGTCTTCGTCGATCTCTATCGCGCGGTGCGGCAGGGAATCCGTGCGTCCGTCGAGAGCTACTCGATCAAGCGGCTCGAACCGCTCTACGGCTTCGAGCGGGAGGTCGATTTGCGGGACGCGGGGACGAGCATCGTCGAGTTCGAGACCTGGCTCGAGTTGGGCCGGGGAGACGAGCGCGACGACCTGCTCGCGCAGATCGCGGGCTACAACCGCGACGATTGCATCTCGACGCAGCGGTTGCGGGACTGGCTGGAGGCGCAGCGCGCGGCGCTCGCCGCGGAGCTCGGCGACCTGCCCCGCCCGACCGTACCCGAACCGGAGCAGGTCGAGGACAGCGACGCGCAACAGGCGGTAAACGCGCTCGTCGACGCGCTCGCTGCCGGGCTGCCTGACGATGCGGAAGACAGGGACGACGCCGAGCGCGGACGCTGGCTGCTGGCGCAGCTTCTGAACTGGCATCGCCGGGAGGGGAAGTCGTTCTGGTGGCGCTACTTCTATCTGTCGGAGGAGCTCACCGATGCGGAGCGCCGGGAGGAATCCGACGCTCTCGGCGAGCTGACCTTCGAGCGTTCGTGGCGCGACCCCGCTCCCAGGGCGAGATCGACGATCTATCGCTTCGGATTCCCACCGCAGGAACACCGGATCCGCGTCGGAGACCAGCCGCACGATCCTGTGACCGGTAAGGCTGCGGGGACTGTCTTCAGCTTGGGCGACGACTACATCGACCTGAGACGTGGTTCTGGGAGTCCGGTACCGAACCCGACTTCCCTCATTCCGCACGATTATGTCCGCCCGGCGCCGAAGCCCGAGAGCCTCCAACGGCTGGCGCGGTGGGTACTCGAGCACGGTATCGACGGACCCGGCGAGTACCGCGCCGGGCGCGATCTGCTGATGCGCCGCGCGCCGCGGGCGGGGCGGCGCGACGGCCAAGCGCTCAGAGGAGACGACGCCGCGCAGGATGCCGCGCGACGCCTCGTGCTCGCGCTCGACGAGAGCTACCTCGCGATCCAGGGCCCGCCGGGATCGGGAAAGAGCACGGTCGGTGCGCGGATGATCGTCGATCTCGTGGCGGCGGGAAAGCGTGTCGGCGTTGCCGCGAACAGCCACAAGGTGATCGGGGAGCTGCTCGAGAAGGCCGCCAGCGATGCGCGCGAGCGAGGCATTGCGATCGCTATCGGTCAACGGACCGGCGAGCGCGAGACCACATACCGAGAGGCTGTTCGTCTCGGCAGCAACGCCGAGGCACGCGACGCCCTCGACGAAGGAACGGTCGACGTGGTCGGTGGCACCGCCTGGCTGTGGGCGCGGGACGACATGGTCCGGAGCGTCGACGTGCTATTCATCGACGAGGCCGGCCAGATGTCTCTCGCGGACGCGGTCGCCGCTTCATCGTGCGCCACGAACCTCGTGATGCTCGGCGATCCGCAACAGCTCGACCAGCCGCTGCAGGGGACCCACCCGCCGGGGGCGGAGCGTTCGGCGCTTGCCCATCTGCTCGACGGCGAGGCGGTGATGCCCGACCACCTCGGCCTATTCCTCGACGGCACGTGGCGCCTGCACCCGAGCATCTGCGCCTATACGTCCGAGGTCTTCTATTCCGGACGTCTGGGTCCCCATCCGGGCCGAGAAGCCCTCGCGGTCGCCGGGAATCCACCGCTCGACGGGGCCGGCATCCGATTCATTCCCGTGCCGCACGACGGCCATTCCAGCGAGTCGCCGGAGGAAGCCGTCGCGATCGCCGCGGCGGTGCGCCAACTGCTCGCCCAGGGTGCGGAGTGGACCGCTGCGCAGCGGACAAGCCGGCCGCTTACCCGGGACGACATCCTGATCATCACGCCGTACAACGCCCAGGTTGCGGAGCTGGCGGAGGCACTCCCCGGTTTCCGCATCGGCACGGTGGACAAGTTCCAGGGTCAGGAAGCGCCGGTCTCGATCTATTCGATGGCCACGAGCTCGGCGGCCGACGCACCACGCGGGATGGAGTTCCTGTACAGCCGCAAGCGCCTGAACGTCGCGACGAGCCGAGCCCGATGCGTGGCTGCCGTCGTCGCGAGCCCGCACATTCTGCGTGCGCGTTGCCGCACGCCCCGGCAGATGCGGCTCGCGAACGCGCTCGCCCGGCTCGTGGAGTGCGCCACCGCGTAGGAGCTCTCCCAGTTCTGCGCCAGTTCCTTTCAAGGCCGCCTGCGCATCATCTCAAGAGTGGGGGATGTGTGAGCATCGCTCAGAGAGATCGGGATCGGGCCGGCTCGTACCGCTCGACGGCGATTTCGTTCGCCCGGGCGCGCATGCGCGAGGCGTCGTGCCAGGCCTGCATCCGGAGCAGCATGTCCATGCTCACGTCGAACGCCTTCTCAATGCGCAGCGCCATCTCCGGGGAAAGCGAGGCGTTGCCGTTCAGCAGCGCGGAGAGCGTGCTCCTGCGGACACCGAGAATTGCGGCGGCCCGGGAAACGTTGAGACCCAGCTCGTCAATCACCTCCGCGCGGATGAAGTCGCCTGGATGAGAGGGCGTCATGTTCACCTGGATTCCGATGGCAGTCATCAGTGGTAGTCCTCCAAGTGCAAGCGTTCGACGGAGCTGTCTACTTCCTCGAACGTGATTCGCCAGTTGCCTGAGACCGACACGCTCCATTAGCCCCGCCGGTCCCCCGTCAGCCGGTGCACTCGCCAACCGCTCGGCGCGCCGGCGATGAAGTCGTCGATGTCTTCCGCCAGGAGCAGGACTGTCAAGATCCTGCGGATCCGGCCTGCCAGTTCCGACGGCAGAAACCGGGGCGTGTCGTCCTCGAGCAGACGGCGCAGTCCCCGGTGACGCACCGAACGAACGATCATCTCTCAAGCGTACGGTAATACCGAGCACTTCGCGGAGCAACACAGCCACCGGCCCGCCGTTGCTGCGCGGGCCGGTGGCGGCGATGGAGTGATGAGCGGTTGGCAAGCGTCGAGGCGGCCGCGGCGGTGGACGTCGTCGTGGTGAGAACCTTGCGCAGTTGCCTGCGCCGCTCGGTGTTCGCGTTGCTGCCCCGCCACGTTCGGCGGCGGGCAGCGGACCTGTGCGAGGACGGAGGCTATGATGTAGCGCCGTGCGCCGCATCGATCCGGCGACAACGCCGCCGCGCCGTCGTCGCGGGCGGCGTCAACGGCATCCACCGTGTCTCTGCAAACGCCGCCCGACGATGTTCGGAAGGAGGGGGGAAGCCGGCCCATGCCAACGAAGCGTGCCGTTCTTGCCGGACTGTCCGCCGAGGAGCTCCGCGCGAATGTCGACTACTACGAGCTGGCGCTCGCCGATCGCCGCGTCAAGGCGTAGCTCGTCGATGCGCTCGCTGGTTCGCGCCGGGCTCGGCTGGACGAGATTCTCGCGGATCTCTCCCGGGATCGCCTGAAGGAGCTTTGCCGAGCGCTCGGCCTGGAGGATTCCGGTCGCAGGAAGGCAGATCTCGTCGCCCGCCTCATGACGCCGGCAGCGGTCGCGAGGAGCAACGACGAGGCAGCCGCCCCGCCTGCGCCGCCAAAACCAGCCGCAGCTTCATCGATGCCCGCCGCAGCTCCATCGAGCCCGTCCGGGGAGGCGCTGAGCGTCGCGCAGCTCGAGCAGTACCTCTGGTCGGCCGCCGACATCCTGCGCGGATCGATAGACAGCAGCGACTACAAGACCTACATCTTCGGCCTGCTGTTCCTGAAGCGGCTGTCGGACCGTTTCGAGGAAGAGGCGCAGAAGCTCGTCGCCGACGGTGTCTCCGAGACGGTGGCGTGGACCGACCCGGACGAGCACCAGTTCTTCGTGCCGGACCGGGCGCGCTGGGGCACAATCCAGAAGACGGCTACCAACATCGGCGAGTCGCTGAACAAGGCGTGCGCGGCGCTGGAGGAGCAGAACGCGGCGCTGGAAGGCGTACTCGCCGGCATCGACTACAACGACGAGCGGAGGCTCGGCGACGCGAGGAACCGCGACACCGTCTTCGCGCGACTGGTCCAGCATTTCTCGGAGGTCTCGCTCCGCAACGACCGCATGGCCGAGCCCGACCTGCTCGGCCGCGCCTACGAGTACCTCATCGAGCAGTTCGCCGACGATGCGGGCAAGAAGGGCGGCGAGTTCTACACGCCGCGGATGGTAGTCAGCTCATCGTAGAGTTGCTGGCGCCCACCGAGCGGATGCGCATCTGCGACCCGACCGCCGGCTCCGGCGGCATGCTGATCGAGTGCGCCCACCACATCGAACGGCAGGGAGGGAACCCGCGCAACCTGACGCTCCACGGCCAGGAGAAGAACCTGAGCACGTGGGCCATCTGCAAGATGAACATGCTGCTCCACGGGCTGCCCGACGCGCGCATCGAGAAGGGAGACACGATCCGCGACCCGAAGCTGGTCGACGAGGGCGAGCTGCTGCTCTACGACCGGGTGATCGCCAACCCTCCGTTCAGCCTCGATGAGTGGGGCCGCGAGATGGCCGAGAACGACGGCCATGCGCGCTTCCGGTTCGGCGTGCCGCCGAAGACGAAGGGGGACCTCGCGTTCGTCCAGCACATGGTGGCGGTGCTGAACGCGTCGGGGCGGCTCGGCGTCGTGATGCCGCACGGCGTGCTGTTCCGCGGCAGCGCGGAAGGGAGAATCCGCCAGGGGCTGCTGCAGGAGGACCTCTTCGAGGCGGTCATCGGCCTCGCGCCAAACCTCTTCTACGGCACCGGCATCCCGGCGTCCGTTCTGGTGCTGAACCGGGACAAGGCGGCGGCGCGCAGGGGCAAGGTGCTGTTCATCGACGCGTCGGGGGAGTTCGAGGAGGGGAGCAACCAGAACCGGCTGCGGGGTCAGGACATCGAGCACATCGCCGGGACGTTCCACGCCTACGTCGACGTGGAGAAGTACGCTCGGGTCGTGCCGCTTGCGGATATAGAGGAGAACGACTGGAACTTGAACATCAGCCGGTACGTGGACACGTCGGAGGAGGAAGAGCGTATCGACGTCGCAGAGGCGGTGCGGAAGCTCCGAGAACTGGAACAAGAGCGCGCGGCGGCCGAGGCGACGATGAACCGGTATCTGGCGGGGTTGGGTTATGAGCGGTAACCTCCGTGTTTCGCGACATCGAGTCCAAACGTCGATTGGTATGCTCCCTGCCGATTGGGAGGTAGTGCGTCTAGGCGAGAACGCCCACATCAAGGCTAGAATTGGTTGGAGAGGACTTAGCGCTGACGAATACACCTCAGATGGACCCCTGCTCGTAGCTGGGACACACATAAAGGGTGCACGTATTGATTGGACGTCCTGCGATCATGTTTCGGAGTTTCGGTACGAAGAGTCGCCCGAAATACAACTACAAGAAGGGGACGTGATTCTCTCTAAAGATGGGACTTTGGGTCGGATTGGACTTGTAGAGCGCCTCCCAGGAAGAGCGACAATCAACGGCACGATGATGCTCGTGCGGCCGTCACGCGGAGTGTTCGAGCCAAAGTTTCTATACCATTACCTGCAAGGCAGGAATTTCCGCAGGTTCATCAAGGAAAAGGTATCGGGAAGCAGCGTGCCTCATATTTTCCAGAGAGACATGGTGCGTCTTCTCGTTCCTGGCCCCCGTCTCCCCGAGCAGCGCAAGATCGCCACCATCTTGTCCTCCGCGCGCTGGTCGAGGAGCTTCTCCGCGAGCAGATCGAGGCGCGGCTTCGTGCGCGGGCCAGATTGCGGGCTACACGCTGACCAGCGCAGCGGGAGCGGGTTCGCCATCCGCGCGAGGCGGGCGAGTTCGGCCGGTGGCGAGCGCCGCGAGCGCGGGAGCGCCGGAGCGGCGGAGCGCCGCGTCATTCGGGACACGCGCGGCCGAAGACGCGATGTGGCGAAACGGCATGTCGTTGAATCGTAACTGACTGAAAGGAAAAAAGTTATGGGCCTCCTCCGATCCCCACCCTGGGCACTACCTCTCAGTTTCCGACGGTCGCCGCCGACGATAAGCAATGGTGCGTCGTCGAGAGCAAGACCGCAGAAGGTTCTCGACGCGCTGCCGGAGGCCCGGGACCCCCTGAGAGGATCGATCCTCGGCGCGCCACGGCGGACTCACCCGCGATGGTCAGTCAATAGTCGGTTAGGATGGGGGCATGTACGACGTGAACCTCATTGAAGTTCTGACGCTCGCCGCGGCGCTCTATGCGGCCGTCATGGGCCATCGGCTGCAACGTCGCTTCGACGTGCTGGCCGGCAAGGTGGCCAGCCTCGAAACCGCGCACAACACCCACGTGAACGCGCCCGGCCTGCACAGCTAAACGCGTGCACGGGGAACGAGCGGCCGCCGGCGCAGGAACTGCAACCCTGGGGTGGCGCGGGCAGTCAACGCGCCGGGGCGCAGGGGTGGCCCAGGGGTGCACGTTGGTGGCTGAGTCCGGCGAGCCGTCAGCCCGTCATCCGCCGGCATGCCCTTGACTGCATATGTGCCTGGAGTCATATTGGTAGCGTGGCCTGGGAGGTCGTCTTCCATCCGGACTTCGATCCGGAGTTCGACGCCCTGGAGTCCGAAGTGCAGGACGAATTGCTCGCGCACGCGAAGCTCCTCGAGGCGTTCGGGCCAACGCTGGGGCGCCCGCGAGCCGACACCCTCAAGGGGTCGCGCCACGCCAACATGAAGTAGCTCCGCTTCACCGCCGCCTGGCGGATCGCTTTCGCTTTCGACCCCGAGCGCAAGGCCGTCCTTCTGGCCGCCGCGGACAAGTCGGGGGTCGCCGAGCGACGACTCTACCGACGGCCGATCGGCAAGGCGGACGAGCGCTTCGATCGGCACCTCGATCGTCTGATGGCCGCGAGGAGGACGAGATGAGCACGTTGACCGAGAGAATGGCCCAGTTGCCGCCGGCGCGCCGGAAGAGGGTCGACGAACGCGCCCAGGCGCTGATTGCCGAGGAGATGTCGCTGCGCGATCTGCGCAGGGCCCGGAAGCAGACCCAGGTGCGGGTCGCCGAGAAACTCTGCATCAATCAGGAGAACGTGTCCCGCCTCGAACAACGTAGCGATCTGCTGATCTCCACCCTCAGCGGCTACGTCGCGGCGATGGGCGGCAAACTGAGTCTCGTGGTGGAGTTCCCCGACCGGCCGCCAGTGACACTGACGGGTCTCACAGCGCTGGACGACCCATCGGAAAGCAACCGGTCCACACCTTGACTGCCCTTGTGCCGTAGGGACCCACGATGACCCCGCAGGAATGGTTGGCACTTGCCGCCGTCGTTGTGCCGACCGTGGCCGCGGCGCTCACGGCGTGGTTGAACCACCGGGCGCAAGAGGGCATCACGAACCGGATCGATGGCGTAGACGGGCGCTCCGCCCAACGGGATGAGGCGCACCGGCAGGTGCTCGAATCCATCGCTCGTGACGTGTCGTTCATGGCTGGCCGACAGACCGAGCGTGACCAGGCCGCCGCTGGCGGGACCCCACCGTCCCTGAGTCCGACATGGAACGACGCGCGATTCGGAGGTCGTGCGGCGGCCGGTCGACCGTGGGTATGAACGTGGGCAAGCTGTGAGACGCCGGCCCCGTTTACCTTGAATTACGGGCCGTCTCCAGCCACATTCGGTCCCCACCCTCGGCACTCAGCTCCGGCCCTGCCTGGGCCGACGCCAAGCACCGGCTCGGCCTCGTCCTCGTAAAGGACCCGGCCGCCGTCTCCGCGCGGCCGCGAGGGGCGTCGGGGCCGTGGCGCGGCAGGGCAGACTCGATCGCGTCCTCGAAGGCCCGCTCGGAGATATCAGGAGTCATGAGACGGTGACGCGCGGTCGTGTCCGCCGACCTGTTCAGCGCGGTTCCAGGACCGAGAGACCGAGGTCCCGGAAGTCCGAGATGTTCAACGTCGCCAGGGAATAGCCGCGGCTCCTGGCCGTGCCCGCGATCTGAGAGTCGGCCAGGCTCATCGGCGAGCCCGCGCGCCGCCGTTGGGCGCGAAGCCTCGCGCTCTCGGCGGCGGCCTGTACGTCGAACGGGACGACACGCTCCGAGAACCCGTCGACGATCTTCGAGAACACGCGGCCCAGGCGCGCCCGTTTCCGTCCGGGCGGGAGTATCTCAATTCCGAAAAGGATCTCGTCGACGGTGACGGCGGAGAGAAACAGGACCGAAGGAGGGTGTCCGTCCAACCAGCGCAACACACGCCCGTCCGGTTCGACGCGCATGGCTTCCGACAGCACGTTGGTGTCCAGAAGGATCATTCGGGATCGTCCCGGCCGTATTCGCTTGATGTGAAGTCGATCGGATCGTCGACCTCACGCCCCGGCAGTTCGAAATCGATGGCATCGTCGCCGATGATGCGGCGGATCATCGCGCCGGTCGGCTCCACGTCCACGACGGCGTCGGCCAGGATGCGACGCACGGCCTCTTCCACGGACAGGCCGTCGCGTTGCGCCCGTATCTTCAGCCGCCGAAAGACATCGCCGTCCAAGCGGCGTACGCTCAAGCTCGCCATGGCTTCGCTCCGCTGGTTTCCTTGAGAATGCTAGCACAATCCAACGAAGTGCTCGCAATCGGGGCAACGGCAACGCTCACGCTCCGCCTCGGCGCCTCGGCGGGGCGCGTCGGGGCCGTCGCACAGCAGCGCCGCCTCGATCGTGCATCAGCCCGCCTCGAAGCTCATCGGGGCACCGCCTCCCGCACGTCGATCTTGCCGGTGACCGCCGCGGAGACCAGGCCGCTACGGAGCTCGTTCAGGTGGCCAATGGCTTGACGGACCTTGGCGATGAGGGCGTCGATCCTCGTTGTCTCGCCATCAATAGAACCGGCAATCTCCTGCTCTTCGGTTGGCGGTGGTTGTGCCAGCACCAGGTCCTTGACCGCTTCCTGCGAGATATTGCTCGCGAGACCACTGCCGCCGCTGATGACTGACTCGATCTGCCATCGAACTGCCCGCGAATTCATCGCGTATCCAACGAACTCTCGGTGTCCAGCACTTGAGTGGGTGTGGAGTCGAAAGACCTTGTCACACAAGAGCAATTGCGGGCGGCACTCAGGAACTACCGCGACCGAGCCAACCAAGTCTCGAGAGCCGCTCGCTCGTGACATGAGCAGATCACCTTTCTTGATCTCAAGAGCGGGAATCGGGCTCAGGGTCGAAGGAAGAGCCTTGTGTTCAGACTCCAAGAACGTTCCCCGGTTGACACAGCCTGCCTTGAGAACTCCCCACTCATCCGCGGTGGCTTCACGGTTCTCGCAGTCTGGGCTCCATCCCTGTTCGATGTGGTGCACAATGTGGCGCAATCTCTTCAGTTTCCAATGCGCCGGGATCTTGCCCAGCCACTCGACGCCGGAGTCCTTCATGGGGACGTTCGGGTCGAGGCCCCGAGTGACGGCGCGGGTGATGAGGGCGGTGCTCTTCTCCTGGAGCAGCCCGATCAGCCGCTCCTTCCTGGCCACCAGGGCATCGATCTTCGCGGTCTCGCGGTCGAGGTGGTTGGCGATGGCGCGTTGTTCACTTGCCGGAGGGAACGGCAGTCGATAGTGACGCAACGAGACCGCCGTGCGGTGGTCGATGGTGTTCGGATTGCCTCCGGCGGCGAAGACGCCTCGCTTCGCGAGGGCGTACATCAGGAAGTAGAAGAACCTCGGGTTCTCAGAGTCTGCCGAAGGTCGCACACGATGAATGGCCTTTTGGTAGAAGCACTCATCGAGCTCACCATCCCACAGTGCAGTCCGGCCGACCTCGCCACCTTCGCAGACGAGAAGATCGCCCGGACGGAGGAGATATCGATTGCGTTCAGAGGGAGGGAAGTCCATCTCCGGTAGATTCGCAACGTTGATGGCGTTCCATTGGACGTCAATGTTGCGCAGGTACTTGCCGGACGATTCGCCGGTAACTCGCTTCGCATCGAGCATCTTCCCAAGCGCCACCTCGTAGCGGGCGTACACGGGGGCGATGTCCCAGTGTGCGGGGATTTCGCCCAGCCACTCAACGCCGGACTTCTTGTATTCGCGGTATGCCCGAAAGCGCCGCCGCGGCGCATCTGCGGTGCGGTCGGTCGCGTCAGTCATTGGCTTGGCCTTCCGTCGGAGCCTGAATCCCCGACTGCCACGGCCCGCCGGCGGGCCACGCCTGCATGAACGGGCTCTCCTCGATCAAGCTGTCGCAGACCGGGCCCAGGAACCGGCGCAACTCCTCGCCCGCATCCTCGAGGCGACCCGGACCGTCGATGTCAGCCCCGATCTGTCGTCGCAGCTCGCGCCAGCGTTGCCCGCGCGCGGGGGACTCGTGCTTGTCGTAGTAGCCGGCGCGCAGTGCCGTCGGCCGCCCGCCCACGAGCAAGGTCCCGCGGTGGCGGAACGTCTCCGCGATGGCGGTGCGCGGGGCGTCGCCGTCGAACGCGAAGCGGCGCGCGAGGCAGGCCACGTCCCAGAGGTCTTTCACGCGCGAGTTCGCGTCGCCCAGGTCGGCCACCGTGTGGAACTTCTCGGCGACCATCGTCTCGCGGGGGTACGTCCAGGGGTACGTCCAGAGGCGGGGAGCGGGCAGGTCGAGGAGCGTGGGATAGTCCTCCTGCCTGCGCCCGAGCATAGCCCAGTGCGCACGAGTGGATCAAATTGACGGCATGTATATGCAGTTGCCGACATTTCACGCCGGCATGGCTATGCCCGGAACAGGCGCCGCTGCAGCAACGCACGCATGTCACGACGTCCGTTCGCGACCACCATCACGTAAACGCCGTCTTCCATCACGCGGTAGATGATCCGGTACGGCTTGAAGAACACTTCCCGATACTCCCGGACCCCCAGATCCAGCAGTTCCCTCGGGTAGCTGCCGCGTTGGGGGAACGCGGACAACGACTGGAAGGCCTCTTCTATCCGGTCCAGCACATGTTCCGCTCTGCTCGGCGCGTCTTGTCGGGAGACGTAGTCGAAGATCTCTTCCAGGTCGCCGGCGGCGTCATCGGTCAGCCGGACCGTGACGGGCATCAGTCGGCCCGATGGCGCTCCCGAAGCCGCGCAATGACTTCGGCGGCCGGTTGCACCCGACCGGCATCGATCTGACGATTCCCCAGCGCGAGCATCTTGAGAAGAGCCATGCTCTCCTGCATCTGCTCATAGCTGTCGATGTCCTGCACGACAGCCTTGGCCTCGCCGTTCTGGGTGACGATCAAGGGTTCCGGCTGGTCCGCGAGCGTGCGAATGATCTCGGCGGCGTGGGCTTTCAGGTAGCTGATCGGCTTGATCCGGTCGGACAATGGCATGTCCACGACCTCCTTCAGGACCAAATGTAGTCCACGAACAGGTCTTTCTGCAACGCCGCGGATCACCCCGTCATCTCCCGCAACATGGCCACGATCTCCTTCTCCACCTGCTGGATGTCGGCCTCGATCTCCTCCAGCGGACGGGGCGGGCGGTACTCGTGGAAGTAGCGGTTGAAGTTGATCTCGTAGCCGACGATCCCGACCTCGCCGTCCTGCGCGGCTGACGACGGTCTCGCGCTCTTCGCCGTCCCGCTCGACCCTGCGGGTGGTGCCGTCCTCGAAGTCGGCCAGCAGCCGCAGGACGTCCTGCTTCCGTTCGAACGGGACCTCGCGCCGCTTGGCGTCGAGGCTCTTGCGCAGCAGGACCCAGAACGAGGTGGCGTCGATGAGTTGCACCTTGCCGCGCCGCTCCGGACGCTTGCGGTTCGTCAGCACCCAGACGTAGGTGGCGATGCCCGTGTTGTAGAAGAGCTGCTCGGGCAGGGCGATCAGCGCTTCGAGCAGGTCGTTCTCGAGGATCCAGCGGCGGATCTCGCTCTCCCCGCTGCCGGCGTCGCCGGTGAACAGCGGCGAGCCGTTCATGATGATGGCGACCCGCGAGCCGCCCTGGGCCGGCTCCTTGACGTGCGCCAGCATGTGCTGCAGGAACAGAAGCTGGCCGTCGCTGATCCGCGGCAGCCCCGGCCCGAAGCGGCCGGCCGCGCCACGGTCGTGCTCGGCCCGCACCGCGTCCTGGTCGCGCTTCCAGTCCTTGCCGTAGGGCGGATTGGCGATCAGGTAGTCGAAGCCCGCGCCGGCGTGCCGGTCGTTCGAGAGCGTGCTCCCGAAGAGCATCCGCCTGGCGTCGCGGCCGTCCTCCGACTTCATGAAGAGGTCCGACTTGCAGACGGCGAAGGTCTCCGGGTTCACCTCCTGCCCGAAGAGCTGACGATCTGGCTGTGGTTCACGTCCGGTCCGTTCCGAGTGTGATCTCCAGGCGCGTGGCGGATCGGGCAGCACGTGCCCGACGGTCGCCGTGCCGGCTCGCGGAAGACTAGCGCAATTGCACGCCTGCAGCCTGTGGCTTTGGCGCGGAGCCACTCTTGTGCCGTCCGGAGCCGCTCTTGCCGTAATGGTCGGCGTGCCCGGCGCGTATTGTCGCTGCTGCCATGCGCTCTGCCGAGTCATCGGAGGGACATCTTGCCGAGTTCGGTTTCCGCCGTCGTCGTGGAGCTCCGCGCGATCCTCGACTACCAGCGCGCGTCGATCGAGTTCGACCGGGCGCAACGCGCCTCGCGCGACGGTACCAGCGTGACCGTCGTCGTCGGCGGGCCGTAGAACGACGGGGCCGCCTTCATCCGGCACGGGGCGTTGCCGAACCCGCGAGACCTCGACGCCGCGCGGCAGAGAACACCCTGTGGGTATGAACGTGGGGCGCTTTCGTATCTCATCCGTGTAAGGTACCCAGCGACCGCCGGGAAGAAGCGCATGAAGCGAGAACCGTGGGCTATCGGCGTCCTGTTGGCGATGCTGGCGGCGCCCGCAGCCGCGCAGCAGGGCGATCCCGAGCAGGAGCCGGCGGACGCCGAGATACAGCCGGTCGAGCCGCCGGCGTTCACCGAGGAGGTGACGGTCACCGTGACCGCACGAAAGCGCGAGGAGAACCTGCAGGCGATCCCCTTCTCGGTGGTCGCGCCGACGCAGCAGGCGCTCCGCAACCGGGGCGCGGAGAGCATCGAGGACGTTTCCGCCAACGTGGCCGGATTCTCGGTCCAGAATCTCGGGCCGGGGCAGAGCCAGATCGCGATGCGCGGCGTGTCGGCGGGCCAGATCGTGCGCGACCAGCCGGGCGTCAAGGAGCAGGTCGGCGTCTATCTCGACGAGTCGGTCATCTCGCTGTCGCTGTTCACGCCGGACCTCGATCTGTTCGACATGTCGCGCATCGAGGTGTTGCGCGGCCCGCAGGGAACCCTGTTCGGGTCGGGCTCGCTCTCGGGCACGGTGCGCTACATCACCAACCAGCCGGCGATCGGCGTCGCCGAGGGAGCGGGCGAGCTGGGCTTCAGCTCGCTCAACGGCGGCGGGCTCGGCAACAACGCGAAGTTCGCGGTCAACGTGCCGCTCGGACCGTCGGTGGCGGCGCGCGTCACCGCCTACAACACCGCCGTCGGCGGCTTCATCGACGCCGTGCAACCGGACCTGAGCGTGCAGGAGAACGTCGACAGCGGCCGGCGCACCGGCGCCCGCGTGGCGCTGCGCGTGCAGCCCGAAGACCGCTTGGCCTTCACGCCGCGCCTCGTCTACCAGGACGTCGCGATGGACGGCTGGAACCGCATCGACGCCTACAACATCCTGGCCAATCCGTTCACCACCACGCGGCCCGCGGTGACGCTGGGCGAACGGCAGCAGTTCACGCAGATCGACGAGCCCTACAACGACACGTTCCTGCTCGGCGACTTCACGCTGGAGGCGGACGTGGGCGGCGCGGCGCTCACGTCGATCACGTCGCTCACCAACCGCGACGTGAACGTGGTTCGCGACGCGTCGGCGCTGGGCGGCAGCGTCTCGTTCAGTCCGTTCGGGGCGCCGGAGGCGGGCTATACGCTCGACTTCCCGCTGGTGGACGCCACCGCCGCAAGGGGGCTGACGCAGGAGCTGCGCGTCGCGGGCGACGGCGAACGGGTCGACTGGGTCCTCGGCACGTTCTACGGAACGTCCGAGCGCCGGTACGGGCAGAGCGCGTACGCGGAGAACTACGTAGCCGTCAACGGGCCGGCGGTCACCGACTTCCTGCGGCTCGTGACCGGGGTTCCGGACCTCGTCTGGTCGGGGTCGCGTTCGCTCGCCGGCCGTCCGGATACGGAGGAGCTGTTCTTCTCGGATCTGAACTACGACTTCGATCAACTGGCGCTCTTCGGCGAGGTGTCCGTGGCCCTGACCGACCGGTTCAACCTGACCGGCGGCCTCCGCTGGTACGATTTCGAGGAAGAACGCACGCAGACGTTCGACGGGCTGTTCGCCGATCCGCTCGACAGCGAGGGGGCGACGTCGGCGACCGGCATTGCGCCCCGGATCATCGCCAGCTACGACGCGACCGCGGCTACGCAGGTGAATGCACAGGTGTCGAAGGGCTTCCGCCTCGGCGGCATCAACGATCCGCTCAACACCCCGATCTGCTCGGCGGCGGACCTGGCCACGTTCGGCGACCGCGGGACCTGGGAGGACGAGGAGCTCTGGAACTACGAGGCCGGGGTGAAGTCGACGTTCCTGGGCGGCCGCGGCACGTTCAACGCGTCCGGGTTCTACATGGACATCCGCAATCTGCAGGCGACCGTCACGGCCGGCACCTGCTCGTCGCGAATCATCTTCAACGTGCCGGACGCGCGCAGCGCCGGCATCGAGCTGGAGCTGGCCGCGCAGCCGGCGACGTTCTTCGACTTCGCCGTCTCGGCCAGCGTCGCCGACGCCCGGCTGCAATCGACGATCACGTCGACCGACGCCGGCGGCGCGGTCGACGTCGTGTCGGGCATCGAAGCGGGCAGGCGCCTGCCGACGACGCCCCGCTTCCAGACCGCGGCGGCGGCGACGTGGCGCTGGCTGGCCGGCGGCGGCTGGGTCGGTTACGTGAGCGGCACCTTCCAGCACGTCGGCTCGCGCTTCACGCAGGTCGGCGACCAGGCGGACGGCTTCGGCGCGGTGAATCTGATGGCGCTGTCGCCGGTTCTGCATCCCGGCGCCTTCATCGGCGGTCCGCTGACGCAGGACACGTTCACGTTCAATCCGGAGCTGCCGGCCTACAACATCCTCAACACGCGGATCGGGTTTCTCGACGGACGCTGGGACGTGGCCTTCTTCGTCGACAACGCCACCGACGAGCGGGCGTTCCTGGCGCTGGACCAGGAGCGGGGGACGCTGGCCCGCGTGGGCTACCTGACGAACCCGCCGCGGCGCTTCGGCGTCAGCACGCGCATCGATTTCTAGCCGTCTGGGGGGTATCCATTCAACCGGAGTATCCGGCCGCCGATCTCCACGGGCTGTTCGCCGGTGGCCGCGCCAAGCTCGGCGGGCGCCCACGCACGAGTGGCGGTGTTGGCGGGACTTTCCGGGGCCGACGGCCGGTGATGAGGTCGTGGTAGCGCACGGGGTCGTGGGCAGACGAGGGCGCCGTCACTCGATCTCGATGAAGATCGGGTTCGAGTAGAACCAGAGATCGTGCCAGGGGTTCTCGTCGGGGCCGTCCATCGGCGGCTCGATGTCCTCGCTGCTCGTGCCGCGCACCCGGACGTAGAGATCGCGGTCCACCGCGGGCAGCACCGTCTCGACGGCGTAGCGGTCTCCGTCGCGGGCCAGCGCCTCGCGCGGGAACCGGGCGAAGACCCGCGTCGTGGGGTTGCGGTCGTTCGCCGGATCGGAGGTCGGTCCCCGCACCTCGCCCACGATCAGGTCGACCCGCCGGACGGCGGGGTTCTCGCCCGCCCCGTTCGCGGTCTCCGGGTCACGGAACGCGATGGTCGCGGTGACCTGCGCCCCGGGCGCGACCCGCAACGTGCCGCCCAGCCCGGCCTTGCGCCTCCCGCTCGCCAGGCTGACCTCGAGTTCGGTCACCAGGTCCCCCGCAACCGCGAACATGCGGCCGCGCCGCAGGCCGTCGAGGACGTCGGCGTAGGTCGGGCGCGCGTGGACCCAGGTCTTGTGGAACTCGCCGGGCCAGAAGTCGCTCCCGGCCCGCACCGGCTCGGTGTAGTGGAAATGCGAGTCGGACGAGGCCACGATCCAGAACCGGCGCCCCTCGCCGAGCAGCGCGTCCCACAGGCCGCCGACGATCGCCGTCATCTGGTCGAAGCCGCCGAGGGTCTGCGCCCCCGGGTTCCAGTAGGCGCCGCGGTACCGGCTGCGGCTGGTCGGCGACAGGGTGGCGGCCTGGTGGCCCGGCGCGCCCTCCATCCCGCGGTACACCTCCGGCGCCAGGTCGTTGTTCTCCCGGAGCTCCCACGGCTCGACGCGACCGTAGCGCCCGATCGCCTCGGCCGACCGGGAGGGGTGGTTCGCGAACAGGATCGGCAGCCTGTCCAGCCCCTGCATGTGCGCCAGCGCCTCTCGCCTGAGTCCCGCGGACTGCCGGCGCGGGTCCGGGGGCAGGGCCCAATCCTCGTTGTAGTCGAATCGGCTCTCGATCTCGAACAGCACCGACGCCTCGTCCGCGGCGTGGGGAACGATCAGGGTGTGGTGGTCCATGCCCGGCATGTTGAGCTCCATGCCGTAGAACTGCAGCACGTCGGGAACGAGCTCGCGCGACAGGGTGAGCTCGCGGTACGCCTGCTCCAGGTTGACCTTGGAGTGGTAGGGGCCGCCGTGATCGGTCGTCACCATCCAGCGCAGGCCGAACCGCCGCGCCATCACCGCGTTGCGCGGCGTCGAGTAGAGCGCGTCCTGTCCCTTGATGGGGGTCGGCGGGCTGGTGCGGTAGTCGTAGCCCGTGCTCCAGTGGCTGTGGATGTGCGAATCGCCGGCCAGCCATTCGCGGTCGGCGGCCGGCTGGGCCAGTGCGAGGGCGGCCGCCGCGCACAGCACGCAGGACCAGAGGAAACGCGGCGAGGGGGCGCTCTGCGAAGACATGACAGGTCATCCTACCGCGAATCTTCCGTTCAGGAGGTTGCTTCCGCGGGCCGGCGGCGGCACCGGGCGTCTCAATCGTTCGCCGTCGTGCGCAGGCGGCGCGAGAACCTGTACAGCCCGTGCGCGCACCGCGACAGCGTCGAGAGGGCGTTGCCGGCGGTCGGGAACGCGCTGCGAGCGGGCAGGAATTCTCCCGTATCCAGGTCTTCGAGCGCCGTCAGGATTCGCGCCAGCCCCGCGTGCGCCAGATCCCGGAGCCGCTGGTCCTTCATGTCGAGCCCGCCGCACCCCAGGACGCACGGCACCAGAGCCGTCAGCATGTTCTGTCGGTAGCTGCGCCAGCAATCCTCGAACGTGAAGTCCGTGACACCCAGGCGGCACAGGACGTCGTGGTACTCCCGCAGCGCTTCGCCCTCGACCCGGCGGCGAACGTCTATCGCCACGCTGGTCCCCAGGAAATACGCGACGTCGTGCACGCCCGCGCCCAGACCGCAGCCCTGCCAGTCGATGACGGCGAAATCCGTGTCGCCGGGGCCGAAGAACATGTTCTCGGCGCGGTAGTCGCCGTGAACCACCGTTGCGGGCGCGGCCGAGACGGCCGCGTAGTGCGCATCGACTCCGGGTCCCAGGGTCTCGGCCAGGCGCCGGGCCCGCGCCGGGATGTGGTCGGCGAAGCGTTCGAGCACGAGCGGAAGGCAGACCAGATAGGCGATCTGGAGGAAGCGCCTGTACTTCGGGCCATGGACGTCGCGACAACCGGCCAGGGACGGGTGATCGACCGCGCCCCAGAACTGGCCGTGGAGTCCGGCAATCTCCCGTACCGCCAGCTTCGCCCGCCCGGCCGCGACACCGACGACCTGTGACGTCACCTCCATGTCCCGCAGGTCCTCGAGCACCAGGACGAACCGGTGGGTGGCTGCGTCGAAAGCGCTGTACAGAAGAGACGGCGTCCGAATCCGCGCCTGCGGCGCAAGCCGGCGATAGTACATGCACTCGCGTTCGTGCAGCGACAGCCATCTGGCGAACCGGAACGCGGTCCGGTCGTCGGTGGGCAGCTTGACGATGACGGTGGCGGGCGCCGCGGGGCCGTCAGCGGTGGTCAGATGACAGCGCAGGAGGCTGCCGAGTGCATTGGTCGCAGACCCGAGGCGTTCGACCACGACGTCCCTGATGCGCGGGGAATCGGATCCGGCCTTCGGGGCCAACGCACGCTGCATCCACTCGGGCGTGATTGCGTTCGGGCCGTCGGGGATGGCCGCGCGTTGCGTCATGTCGGATTGCCCATCACCGCGTGCGGGACTGCCCGCGAAAGAAGGAGACGATCCGCTGGCTGGTCCCGCGCGGGTAGACGTGGGCGCCGGCATGAATCCAGGTCATGACCGGCGCAGCCGTACCGGCTCCGTACAGCGTGCAGCCGGCTCCGCAGGATGTCGTCGCGTCAACGCCGTTCACCTCGAGGGCGACGGCGATGGCGGCTTGCTGATCCGCGAAGCGAACCACCCGATCGCGCGTCCCGGCCACGTGCAGAACGGGCCTGGGCTGCTCCGGCCGCACCGAGCCGCGGAGGCGGGCCGCCACCGGGGCGTACGCGGCGAACACGTCGGGGCGCTTCGCCCAGAGGAGATAGGTGAACATCCCGCCGTTCGAGTAGCCGGTGGCGTAGATGCGGTCGTCGTCGATGCGATAGGTCTCGCGCAGCGACCGGAGCGCCACGTCGACGAGCTTCAGGTCGCGGTCGCCGTTGCCGCCGGGCTCCACCTGCCAGCCGAGGAGGCCGCGGCGCCGCTCGAGTCCCTGAAAGTACACGACGATCGCCTCGGGCCACGCCACGTGGATGTTCGTGTACTGGAAGTTCTGCATGTTGTCGCCGAATCCATGGAAGGACAGGACCAGCGGGGCTCCTTCCGCCGGCGGTGACGCCGGCGCGTAGACGATGGCTTCGCGCGTCACGCCGTCGACCTGCCAGCGCATGACCTCGGCCGCCGCCTCCCCGACGCCGGGAATCAGCAACAGGCCGATCAGGGTCACCTGCATCAGGCGCGTTCTCATCTGCAACCTCCACGTCCGCCCCGTGTTGACTTCACGTTCGCCGGCGACGCCCGGCAATCGTCGCCTGCGGCTCCGGTTGCCGCTCAACCAACCCTCGCCAGGAATCTGCTCCGTTCTGCGGCGCAGACTCCTGGCCGCCGCGAAGGCCTCCTGCCGAGCATGGTCGAGGGTACCCCACCGCGACTTGAAAAGGCGCCTGCCCGTGGACGATCATGGGCGCACCCGTACAGTGGCGGACCCGAGCTCGGGGGGAGGATCAAAATGCACCATGCCGCTCGTGCCGTGGTCGTCGCGGTTGTCGCGATTGTGCTTCTGGCGCCGGTCTCCGCGTCGGCTCAAGACTCCGCGCCCGCGCAGGAGCAGGTCCGAATCGACGCGGACGGGGCGGGGGAGTGGATGCTGCCCCGCACCCCCGACGGCCGGCCCGACCTGCAGGGCTACTGGACGACCCAGACCTTCACGCCGCTCGAGCGGCCAGCGCACCTGGGCGACCGGGAGTTCTTCACGGAAGAGGAGGCTGCCTGGCTGCAGCAGGAGCTCACCGCCGAAGGTGTCGATCCGTCGGCGCGCGAGATTCTCGACATCATCGACATAGAGGATCGAGCGGAATTCCAGCGGTACAAGTATCAGGCGAACCGCACGCCGGACGAACGTCATCACATCCACTACGACAACGAGATCTGGCTGCGCACGCCGGTTCCGAAGGGACTGTCGAGCCGGCGGACGGCATTGATCACGTATCCGCGGAACGGCCGAATCCCGCCGCTGACGCGGGCCGCCGCGGCGCGGACGGCCGCCGCGGCGGCCGCCCAGGGCGACCCGAGCGCGTTCGACAGCCACCTGACCCGGCCTCTGTCCGAGCGCTGTCTCGTCTGGTCGCACGAGGGACCGCCGATGATGCCGCCGTCCTACAACGACATTCACCAGATCTTCCAGACGCCGGACCATGTCGTGGTGTTCTCCGAGCTGGCCACCAACGCCCCGCGCATCATCCCGCTCGACGGGCGACCGCACGTTCCGGACGCGATTCGCCAGTTTCCCGGCGACTCGCGCGGCCGCTGGGAGGGAGACACGCTGGTGGTCGAGACCCGCAACTACGCCGAGCGCAGACGCTTCCGGGGAGCCGGCGGCGCGCTGCACGTCGTGGAACGCTTTACTCGCATCAGCCCCGATCGGATTCACTACGAGTTCACGGTCACCGATCCGGAGACCTGGACGAGCCCGTGGAGCGTGGAGCTTCCGATGGTGAAGACCACCGGTCCGCTGTTCGAGTACGGGTGCCACGAGGGCAATCACGATATCCGGCACATTCTGGAGATTCACCGCAACCTCGAACGGCAGGCGGCGGATGAAGCCTCCGAGACGGATTCCAGATAGGGTCCCGGCAGCCCGCGTCCCCCGGCGGCGCGGGTCGTGCGGGCAGTGGGAGCGGGCGAAAACAGTTGACGTCGGACGGCCGTGCGCGGCGAGCGCGGTCATCGTCTGGCGGGCCTGGTGGGAGCGGGCGAAAACAGTTGACGCCGGACGGCCAGCCGGGCGAGGATCGGGAGTTGAACGAACAGGCGCGGAGCCACGATCGTTGAAGCTTTCTAACGGCTGGCTCCTCGCAGGCTGGGAGCTTGCGCCGCAGAACGCAGCGAAGCGAAATTCTGCGACGCAAGGTCATGGAGCGGAGGGGACAGGCCGAACGCCGAGCCAGCGAGGCGTTTCGGGGCGCGAGTCGGGACTTATCGGGGGTATGAAATGAGGCGACGACTCCTTCAGTTGCTCGGTGTGGCGGCGTTGCTCGCGACCGTAACGGTGCTCCTGCAGCTCACCGCGGTTCCGGTGAGAGGGCAGGCGTCGGATGCGACCCCGTGGGGGCACCCGAACCTGGAGGGCATCTGGCTCGACGTGTACTCCACGCCCCTGGAACGGGATCCCGCGATCGGCGAGCGGGAGTTCGCCACCGACGAGGAGCGGGCCGCGCGGAACCAGGCTGCGCTCGCCCGTCCGCCGATCCTGCCCAGCGGGGCCTACAACACCGTCTACACGTCGGCACGACCGGCTGGCCCGCGCACGTCGCTCGTCGTCGATCCGCCGAACGGGCGGATTCCCGCCCTCACGCCGGAGCAGGTGCGGCGGAACGAAATCGAGCAGGAGTGGCGCGTCATGCTCCTGCGCAACACCGAGACCTGCCGGTCCCAGGCGCCGCAGTGCGCCGGGGGAGAGTACGGGCCTCCGTCGCCCCGCCGGTACGAGACCACGCCCTACTACAACACGCGGGGCCGCATGAACCGCCACGACGGTCCGGAGGATCAGAGCCTGGGCGACCGGTGCATGTCGGGGCGCACGCCCGATCTGAACGGGTTCCGCCGCATCGTGCAGGGCGAGAATTCCGTCGCCATCGCCTACGACACCGGGCAGGGCCAGGGGTTCCAGCGCATGGTCAACCTGAGCGGAGACCATCCGCCGAGCAACATCCGCCTGCGGCACGGCGACTCTCGCGGCCGCTGGGAAGGCGACACGCTGGTCATCGAGACCACGAATTTCTCGCACAAGTTCCCGTACCAGGGTGCGGCCGAGAACCGCCGGCTCGTCGAACGGTATACGCGGGTCGACGACGAGACGCTCGACTACGAGATGACGATCGAGGATCCGACCGTGTGGGTGGCGCCGTGGACGATCCGGCAGGAGCTGAAGCGGCAGAGCGACCAGCAGAACCGGATCTACTACGAGCCCCGGTGCCACGAAGGGAACTACGGGCTGCCGGCGTTGCTCCTCGGCTATCGTCTGGACGATCAGGCGTTCGCGGAAGGGCGCGGTCCGGACCCGGCCTCGTTCTCCATCTACGACGCCGACCGGCTGCAGCGCTGAAGCCGGACGCACCCCACAAAAAAAGGCCCGGCCTCGCAACTGCGAGACCGGGCCCCTGAACTCCGACTCCGACAGGCAGCGCCCGGCTACCTGGGATTCTCCACGGTGTCGACGCCGGGCCGCGCCAGCTCCCACGGGGCGCCCGTGCCGGACGACCCGAGAAACAGCCTCGTCCCGTCGGGGAACGTGATGTCCCGGCCGTTGGCCCGGTTGGTGCCGTCCTTCGCCTGATAGCCGTCGACGTTGACGTCGGTGCCGGGCATCAGCGAGCGTCTCGTGAAGCCCCGCCGGAACAGCACGTTCGGCGTGCCGCCCTCGAACGCCCATTCCTCCGTGGTGCCGTCGTCGAGCTCCACGTCGATGTGGATCCAGACGTGGGGATTGACCCACTCGACGCGCGTGACCTTGCCGCTGAACTCGACCGGCCGGTCCGCGTCGAATTCCGCGGCGAACGCGTGATGCGCCTCGATTGGCGCGGCTGTTCCCACCAGGAACAAGCCGATACCGACGACCGCGCTCAAGCCTCCGATGAGTAGTTTCGTCCGCATGAGTCTCTGCCTCCCTGCCCGCTGTTGTTTCGCACGCGGTTTTCGCATCCGACGGGTCCCCAAACATGGCCCGACAATCGTCGCCTGCGGCTCCGATTGCCGCCCAACCGGGCCTGCCTGGGAGTGCCGTCTACCGCGCAGACTCCCAGGCCCGGGCACGTGAACTGCTTCTCTACCGTCGATACCACTCGTGCAACGCATCGCCCGGCGGAATCTTGCGCGTAATCTCCACGATGATGGTCTCGCCTTCCCAGCGCCTGACCAACTGTTCGCGGCGCAGGTTCCCGTACATGAACTCCTCGGCGAACTCGATGCAGGGGTAGTCCAGCACGGTGGCGTTCGGTTCCAGGCGGCGATAGAGCGGCATGGCGATCGACCAGGACTCGGTGAAGATCTCCGGATCCTCGATCGTCGCCTCGTACCAGATGGCGTCCGGCGATATCGCCGAGTAGCGCTCGGTGAGCCGCAGGGCTTCACTGTGGAAGTTCCCGGCCCGATCGAGCCAGTTCTTGCCGTTGAAGTCCGTCACCTCGACCACCAGCGTATCGCCTTCCCACCGTCCGACCGAGTGTCCCATGTAGGTGTAGTCCGGCGGCAGATCGACCTCGTCCAGGTGGATGATGCGCGCCGCGTTCGAGAACGCGAAGTTCATGTGGATCTTGTTCGCGCCCTGGACGATCTGGAAGGGATAGGGCATGTACATCGCGCGCGGCGTGCCCGGCAGGTAGCACTTGAGCTCGGGATCGCGGTCGATCCAGTTCGCCCCGTTCTCCTGTTTCACCTGGAGCGCTTCCGGCCGGTAGGGAATGCGGCCGTCTCCCTGCACGACCCCGATGGACCCGGGCACGCCGGCCGCGGCGCCCAGCGCCACCACCGGCGCGGCCGGCACCCTGGCGTACTCGTAGGGATAGACGCCCTCCTGCATCACCATGCCCGGCAGCGCCTCGTGCGCCTCCAGATCCCAGTGCGCCTCGTTGAGGGCCTGCCATACGCCGTTGAAGTTCGGACGCCCGTCGGGGGTCTCCGCGGGCCGCGCCGCCTGGTCCTGACCCTGGCTGGCCGTGCTGGTCATCGCGACGGAGAGGACGGCGCCCATGCTGAACGCGGCAAGGGCCGTGACAACGGTCGAGACTCTAGAACGGTTTCCCATCATCATCGCTCCTTGCTCAGTCCTGCAAACCCTGCACGCACGTGGCGGTGTCCAGCGAGAACGGGTCCGGGCCGCGCCCTTCCGCAAACGCCTGCTCGTCAACGCGGGCGCCGATGAGCAGCGCCGGCAGGCCGTAGTTTCCCTCGTGGCACCGCGGCTCGTAGTAGATCCGGTTCTGCTGGTCGTTCTGACGCTTCAATTCCTGCCGTACGGTCCAGGGCGCCACCCATGCGGTCGGATCCTCGATCGTCACCTCGTACTCGAGCGTGTCCTCGTCGATGCGCGTGTAGCGCTCGACCAGACGCCGGTCTCCGCCCGACTCGCGGAAGCGGAACTTGGGCGAGAAGTTCGTGGTCTCGATGACCAGCGTGTCGCCCTCCCAGCGGCCGCGAGAATCGCCGTGCCGCAGGCGGATGTTGCTCGGCGGATGGCTGCCGCCCAGGTTGACGATGCGCTGGTACCCCTGTCCCTGCCCGGTGTCGTAGGCGATCGCGACGGAATCCTCACCCTGCACGATGCGGCGGAAGCCGTTCAGGTCGGGCGTGCGCCCCGACATGCACCGGTCGCCCAGACTCTGATCCTCCGGGCCGAAGTGGCGGTTCATGCGGCCGGTGTTGTAGAAGGGAACGACGTCGAACCGGCGCGGGGACGCCGGCCCGAAGTCCCCGCCGGCGCAGCCGCTGCCGCCGACGCGGCAGGTCTCGGTGCTGCGCAGCAGCATGAGGCGCCACTCGCGCTCCACTTCGTTGCGCCGTTGCGCCTCCGGCGTGAGGGCGGGGATTCTTCCGTTCGGCGGGTCGACGACGAGGGACGTGCGCGGGCCCGCCGGCCTAGCCGACGTATAGACGGCGTTGTAGGCCCCGGCCACGTCCGTCCGGCCATCCTGCCCGCGCGCGTTGCGTCCCGGGTTGACCATGCGGGACTGGTCGCGCTCCGCACGCTCCGCCGCGGTGAAGAACTCTCGCTCACCGAGCTCGGCGGGCCGTTCCAGGGGCGTGGCGTAGACGTCGAGCCAGATGCCCTCCAGGTTCGGATGCCCCCACGGGGTCTCGCTCCGCGCCTGCCCTTCCACGGGCACGGCGGCGAGCTGCAGCAGCACCGCGACGGTCGCGATTGCCGTTGCCACGCCGAGCGACTCGATCAGTCGTCGCCGCATCTCCATACCTCCCGAGACGGTGACCCGCTGCCGGGAATCCGCCCCTGCGCTTCAGGCGCGGCCGCCCGCCGGCATCGCCGTCGTCGCTCCTCGACTCAGGTCGAATATATGCCTGCTACGACAGCCTGTCAAAAACGCATGGGAGAGGCTCGACATGGACGTGGTGATCGACGTCGCCCTCAGATCGTCATCCCGCGCAAACTCCTAGAAGCGGAAGCCCCAGGCGATCAGGAACGACCGGGCGGACCGGTAGTCGCCGGCCGAGGTCGCTTCGCCGAAGCGGTCTCCCTCGGTGTAGCTGGTCGGGATCCCCAACGCGTCGAGCGGCCCGTCCCAGTCGGGCCGAACCGTCGTGTTGAAGTAGAGCAGCTTGTCGTTGTTGGTCAGGTTGTACCACTCGATCTTCACCCACGGCCGCAGGCGCCGCCAGACCGGGATGTCGTAGTGGAGCGACAGGTCGAACCGGCCGGAGCCGTTGTAGAGCTCCGACCCGCGGCCCGCCGAGTAGTACAGCGTGCGCGACGACGGCCCGTCGATGTAGCCGAGCTCGTCGAGAATCGCCTGCTGCTCCGGCGTCACGCTGAAGCTGCTCGACGCCAGGTTGTAGTTCTCCGCCGAGTCGTAGCGCCAGAAGCCGCCGACGTCCAGGTTGCCGAACGAACCCATGCCGAGCGTGTAGATGCCCCAGACGCGGACCCGGTGCTTCTGGTAGTCGTCGAGGCGGCCCCAGGGATGGAACCGGTCCGCCGGCGAGACCTCCGGCCAGTCGCCGTAGACCGACGAGACGCCGGGCGTGTTGGTGCCCTCGCCGTCGAAGTTCCCTTCGTTGCGGAGCTGCGTCGTCCAGGACCCGTTCAGCAGCAGGTCGTCGAACAACCGGTAGCGCGTCTCGAACTGCAGGCCGTCGTAGTTCCGCTGCAGCGCGTCCGGGTCGTCGCCCAGGTCGCCGGGGTTCCGGTAGAACTTGTTCGTGAACTCGCCGTACTCGTCCCCGGTGTCCGGATCGGTCAGCGTCGTCGTCCCCGTCGTCAGGTCCTGGTAGTCCTCCACGAAGCTGCGGGCGCGGCGCCGGATGTAGGTCGCCTGGAAGTACCCCCGCGTCCCGAGCGTCGCGCCGCTCGACAGGGTGAACTCCTCGGTGACGGGCGAATTGAGGCGCTCGTCGGTGAAGACGTTCTGCGTCGGAAAGCGGCCGAGGACCGTGAAGTAGTTGTCCGGGTCGAGGCCGGGGCAGTCGAGCGCGGTGGCGTTGGGCAGGCCCGGGCACTCGTGCGGCGGACCGGTATAGACCCCGAGCAGCAGGCTGGGGTTGCCGACGTTCGTGTTCTCCGCGAACTGCGCCTCGCTGTACTTGCCGGAGTACTGGCTGAAGGTCGCCTGGATCGAGTAGCGGCCGTCGCCCAGCGGGTCGTACGACGCGGCCAGGCGCGGGACGATCGCCCGCGTGTCGACGGTCGTGATGTCGCCCGGCGTCGCCTCGCTCGATACCAGCTCGCCGCGCAGGCCCAGGTTGAACGAGAAGTGCTCGTTCAGCGACCAGTTGTCGTTGATGAAGAACGACGACGTGTTGATGTCGATCCGGGCGCCGCGCGACGGGATCCAGTTCTCGATGAGCGACTCGAAGGGGGAGAACACCGGGGTCAGCCGGTTGCCGACGAGGACCGGATCGCCGTTGGCGTCCACCTTGTAGTCGGCGTCGAAGACGTAGCCGGTGGACGTCTGCGAGTTGCCGCCGGTGCGCGTCGACCGGTAGCTCTCGAAGCCCACCTTCACGTTGTGCGATCCGAATCGCTCCGTCCCCCGGTACCAGGTAACGTTGCCGGTCACCTGCAGGTTGTTCCGGTCCTCCGGGTCGGTCGCGTCGAAGTAGGGCGCATTGTAGTGTCCCAGTTCCTGCGTCAGGGTGATGAACGGCGAGTATCCGATGCTGGTCTCGCTGCCGCCGCCGCCGCGGAAGCCGAAGCGCTTCTGCGACACCTGCGCCTCGGCGAAGAGATTGCGGCTCAGGCCGCCGCGCCAGGTCGTCACGTACAGGTCGTTCGGCCGCGTCGCGTCGTTCTGCACGTCGGGCGTGATGCTGAACGCCGAGAACGAGGGACGGTCGAACCGGGCCGTGTAGTTCCGCATGTACTGGCCGGACAGCGTGTGTCCCGGCGCCAGCGTCGCGGTCAGCTTGATCTGGTTCCGGTCGTTGTTCTCCCGCTCGCTGTACGAGATGCCGGTCTGCGCGAAGCTGTCGCTGTCGGTGGTCCGTGCGCGGCGGTACGAAGTGAAGAACCAGAGGCGGTCGCGGGCGATCGGGCCGCCGAGCGTCGCCTCGTGCGTCTGGTTCAGGATGTCCTCCCGTTCGACCTCGTTCTCCACCTCGTAGGGGTTGAGCCCTTCCCAGGTGGGGTTGTCGTAGTTCGTCCGCCAACTGCCCGAGAACGTGTTGCCGCCGCTCTTGGTGATGACGTTGACGACACCGCCGGAGAACCGTCCGTACTCGGCCGAGATGCCCGAGGTGAGCACCTGCGTTTCCTCGATCGCATCGGCGACGTAGAGGTTGTTGGACGTCCCGAAGAGGTTGTCGTTCGTGTCCACGCCGTCGATCAGGTAGACGTTGTCGTAGGCGAACGAGCCGTTGATCGCGAGCTGCCCCCCGTTCGGCGTGTTCGTGTTCAACCCGGGCTGCACCGCGGCGATGGCGAAGGGCGAGCGGCCCATCGGCAACGCGTTCACTTCGTCGACCACCATGTTCGAGGCGGTCTCCGTCGTCTGGATCTCCGCCGGGACGACGCCCACCACCTGGACCATCTCCGTCACCCCGGCGGGCGCGAGGACCGCGTTGACGCCCACCTCGCCTCCGAGCGGGACGGTCGCCGTCTCCTCGACCTCGCCGAAACCGGACAACTCGAACACCACCGCGTACGCCCCCGGCGGGAGCTGCGGCAGCGAGTAGTTGCCGTTGATGTCGGTGACGGCGGTCCGTGTCCCCTGCAAGGACGGCGAACTGACCGTGACGGTAACCCCGGGCAGCGAGAGCCCCTGCGAGTCGACCGTGGCGCCGCTGATGGCGCCGGTCTGGCGGCCCTGCCCGAGAGCATCGGCCGTGAAGGTGAAGGCCAGCGCGAGGCCGACCCCCGACGCGAACATTTTGCTTGGCATTGCCGACCTCCTCGCAAGCGAACGCTCGGATCGCAGGCACATGTACCATCATCGCTCGTTTTCGTCGTGACTGCACTTTTGCGAGTCCCGGCCGACGAAGAAAAACTCACTGCTTCTGCACGATATCGCCCGCCTCGGTCCTCGATCGCCGCATTGGCCAACCACGCCGAACGACCCACCTGATGTGTATCCAGCGCCTTGCGGAGGAACCGAGACTTCCGGCATGTGGCTGCGGGCATCGAGCCGGTGAACCCGTTCGAGGACGCGATACCTTGACTATCGACAATAGATGGGCGTATTGTCGATAGTCGAGGTATTACCGATGGGCAAGCCGACCGACCTCGTTCAGGGCACCCTCGACCTGCTGATCCTGCGGACCATCGAGCACCAGCCGAAACACGGCTGGGCCATCGCCAAGCGCATCCAGCAGGTCTCGAACGACGTTCTGAAGGTGCAGCAGGGCTCTCTCTATCCGGCCCTCTACCGCCTCGAGAAGGAAGGCCGGATTGCGGGCCGCTGGGCCGCGACCGAGACCGGCCGGGAGGCGAAGTTCTATTCGTTGACGAGCGCCGGACGGGCGCATCTCGAGCGGGAGGTCGCGGCGTGGGAACGGCTCTCCGGCGCGATCGATCTGGTCATCCAGCAGGCTTGACGACTCGATTGGAGGCACACAATGCCCGAGCGTCTCCGCCTCGATTGCCTGTTCCCCTGGTCTCGCCGCCGCCGGGTGCAGCACGAAGTCCGGAAGGAGCTCGAGCTGCACCTGGAGCTCGAGACGCGCCAGAACGTCGAGCAGGGGATGTCGCCGGACGAGGCCGCACGGACGGCCCGGGCGGCGCTCGGCAACGTGCCGCTGATCCGGGAAGACGTCGGCGCCGTCTGGACATGGCGCTGGCTCGAGCAACTGGTGCAGGACCTGCGGTACGGCGCTCGCGTCCTGAGACGCAGCTCCGGCTTCGCGGCGATGTCCGTCGCGACGCTCGCACTCACCATAGGGGCGACCACGGCCATCTTCAGCGTCGTCTACGGCGTTCTGCTGCGGCCGTTGCCCGTTGCCCACCCGGACCGGCTGTTTCGAGTGCTCGACATCGGCTACGTCGGCGAGCTGCTCGAGCTGCGCGACAGGGCCCGCACGTTCGACGTCTCGGGATACCGCCCGCCGGACGATCGCACGCTGACGGGACTCGGCGAGCCGTTGCGCATCGGCGTCGTGGCGATCACCGTCGACCTGCCGGCCCGTCTGGGCAGGACCCCGGCGCTGGGGCCCGGCTTTCGCCTCGATGACGAGCGCCCCGGCGCCGCGCCCGCCGCCATCCTGAGCCACACCCTGTGGCGGGAACGCTTCGGCGCGGACCCCGCGATCATCGGCCGGATGCTGCTGGTCGATGGAGTCGCTCACGAAGTGCGCGGGGTCATGCCGCCGGACTTCGAGTTCCCGACTGCCGGCGTCGATCTCTGGGTGCCGATGACCCTGGATGCGACAAGCCCGATCGCCCTGTGGGCGCGTGGCGCGATCCTGATTGGCAGGCTTCGTCCCGGCGTCACCCTCGACAGCGCGACAGAGGAGATCCGGGCACTCGCTCCACAGTTCGCCCGGTTGTTTCCGTGGCGCATGCCCGACGGTTACGGGACTCGTGTCGGCCTGCGAACGTGGCGCGACGACCGGTTGGGCGAGGTGCGGCCGATGCTGCTCCTGCTGCTCGCCGCGGTTGCCGCCGTGTGGCTCATCGGCGCGGTGAACCTGACCAATCTGCAGCAGGTGCGAGGAGCCGCTCGCCAGCGGGAACTGGCGCTGCGGACCGCGCTCGGCGCAGGTCGTGGCCGCGTCGTCCGTCAGCTTCTGACCGAGAGCGTGCTCGTCAGCCTGTTCGGGGGCGCGCTCGGTCTCGCCGCGGCGTACGCCGGCGTGCCTGTCCTGGTCGCACTGCTGCCGGCCGATGTTCCTGGTGTCGAGGGGATCCGCGTCGACGGCGCCGTCCTCGGCTTCACTGTGGCCCTCTCACTGGTCACCGCGCTGGCCTCCGGCAGGTTGCCGGCCGCCCGCGCGGCGGCGGCGAGCGCGGGTGCGGCCCGATCGGGCATGCGAGGGAGCGTCGGCGGCATGCCGGGCCGCAGGCTCGGCGTCTTCGTCGCGGTCGAGGTCGCCGCGGCCGTCGCGCTCGTCATCGGCGCTGTCCTGCTGGGCAGGAGTCTGGCCGTGCAGCTCGACATGGACCTCGGATACAGCGGGGATCGACGTGTCGTGGCGGAGGTCGCGCCGTCGCCCATGCGGTATCCGAACGACGCCGCCAGGGTGGACTTCTATGCGGCGCTGGAGCGGCGACTGCGCGCCCTTCCCTTCGTGCAGGCGGCGGGCTTGTCGACCGTCTTCGAGCCGTTCGGGGCAGCGGCGGTCGGCGGCAGCGTGTTTCTGATCGAAGGACGGCCGAACCCGGCCACGGAGGGCGGAGAGTGGCCCTGGGCGGACCTGCGAACGATGGTCAGCACCGATTGGCTGAGCACGCTGGGCGTATCGATCGTGGCGGGACGACCCTTCACGGAGGACGACGTGAGGGGTTCGCAACGTGTCGTGCTGGTCAGTCAGCGCCTCGCCGAGACGTGGTGGCCGGACACGACCGCGGTCGGCCGGCGCATTCGGTTCCCGGGAAGCGAGAACGAGGCCGACCCCTGGCGTACGGTCGTCGGGGTCGTGGCGGACGTACGCTGGCAGGGACCCGCAAGCGAGGGCACGACGCTGTATCTGCCAGTTACGCAGCACCTTGGCGGAATCGACGAGATGTCCCTGATCGTGCGCTCGAGCGCTGCCCCGGAGTTGGTCACGGGCAGCTTGCAGGCCGTGGTCGCCTCGTTCGATCCGGAGACGCCCGTCAGCCGGATTCGAGCGCTGGATGACGTCATGGCGCAGGCGACTCGTCGGCCGCGCGTCACGACGATGCTGGTGCTGGGATTCGCCGTCGTCGGCGTCGTGCTGGGGATGGTCGGGGTCTACGGAGTCGTCGCCTACGCGGCGGCGCGGCAGCGGCGCGACATCGGCATTCGGCTTGCCCTCGGGGCCAGTCGCGCGAACGTCCGGGCGCGTTTCGTACTGCAGGCGCTGGCGTTCGCGGGAGCCGGGGTCGTTATCGGAGAGACGGCCGCGGCCGTCCTGATGTCGTCGCTGTCGTCACAACTCTTCGGCGTCAGCCCCTGGGACCCGGTCACCTACGCGGCAGTCCCCGTCGTGCTTCTCGTGCTTGCCGGACTCGCCGCATGGCTTCCGGCGCGGCGCGTGAGCGCGGTCGATCCGGCCGCGGTGCTGCGCGCGGAGTAGTTGGCCATGTGGTTGCGCCAAGTGCTTGTTCGCCCGTTTCCGCTGGCTCGATGCGCCGTCATCGGGGTGGTCGGCGACGTATGGTACGGCGGGCTCGCGGCGCCGCCGCCGGACGCCATCTACCTGCCGTTCGCACAGTTCCCGTTTCAGCACATGAACCTCGTGGTGCGAACCTCGGGCAATCCGTTCGACTTGGCGTCCGCGGTTCGCTCGCGCCGACCGACGGCGTGTCGTTCCTGACCGCGGCGGGCTGTCTGTTGCTCGTGACCCTGGCGGCGAGCTAAGCTACGTACCCGCACGCCGGGCGACGCGCGTGGATCCGATGGCGGCGCTGCGAGCCGAGTAGTCCCGCTGCAGGGCCTCGACCCGGCGTGGAGCGCCCGCCTGCCCGCGGGCGGCGATTCCTCGGAGACTGAACACCTGCCGGTTCAAGTCCTCCAAAACATACCTGTGTTTTGTCAGGTGAAATGACTTTATTGGCGTCTGTTGAATATGAAGCGATTCGCCGCCGCGCCCTGGTCGACTGAGCTCGGAAGGGAACGAGACGGCCGGCGCCGAGCATCTTCGCAGACGCCCGGCGCCGGCCATTCGATGCGAGTCGCGCAGCGGCCGGTGCACGAGGCGCGGCCGTCGCGCGTTGCGGGCTACTGGACCGAGAGACCGGCCTCCGCGGCAATCTCGCCGATGCGCGCCGCCTGGTTCGGGTTGTTGCCCATGACCTCGCGCAGCCGGCGGACGATCTGCGCCTGCTCGTCGTCCGAGAGGTCGCCGGCCGCGCCCGCCGCGTTGCGGACCGCCGCGTAGCAGTCGTCCTCGTAGGTGATCGAACCGCACTGCGCGGTCAACTCCGCGAGCAGCCCGGCCGCGCCGGAGCGCTCGACCGGCGCGCCGCCGCCGGTGGCGCCGAAGGCCTCGTTGGCCTGCCCGATCTCGGCCGCGGCCCCGCGGCGGATGTTCGCCGCCTCGGTGCCGGCCTGGAAGCAGGTGAACGACGCCCGGTTGGCCCAGCGCAGCGGGGCGCAGGCGTGGATGCCGGCGTCGATGGCCGCGTCGCGAACCTCGGTGATCAGCGCCTCGTACTCCGGATCGCCCTCGCCGAATCCGGAGAAGTTGCCGAGGTCGCCGCTGGCCGCGAACAGCCCCGTGACGCCCGGGATCTGCGCGATCTCGCGCGATGCCTCGACGCCTTCCAGCGTCTCGATCATCAGGATCAGCACGACGTTGTCGTTGTAGGTCTGCCGGTAGCCGCCGGGCACCTGGTTCCACAGCTCGCCCGCGCCCTGGCCGCCGCCGGCGCTGCGCCGGCCGATGGGCGGGAAGTAGGTCCAGTCGACCGCGGCCTGCGCCTCTTCGACGCTGTCGACGGTCGGGACGACGATGACCAGCGCGCCCATGTCGGTGGCGTGCTGGATCTCGCGCTCGTCGGCATACGCCACGCGCGCGCCGGGGGCCGCCGGTCCCGGACAGGTCCGCCACATCCGGGCGACCTGCTCCCACGAGATGGACTCGTGCTGCATCTCGACCCAGACGAAGTCGTAGCCGGCCGCGGCCATCGCGCAGTAGGTGCGCGGGTCGGTGGCGCGCACCGTGCCTCCGATCATGGGTCCGCCGGCCACGAGCTTGGCCTTGGCCGGATTCCAGATCCGGGCGGTCGTCCCGTCGGGCAGTTCGAAGCGCGAGCCGTACTCGAAGTCGGCGGCGCGGAACGGCTCCTGCTCCTGGGCGGCGGCATTCTGCACGGCCCCGCCGGCCAGGAAGCCGGCGGCGACGGCGACTACCGTCAGCAACGTGGTGATTCTCATGACATCCTCGCTTCTTGTGAGGCCCGTTGTGGTGCGCGTGGCGCGCGGGATTCTCGTGACGCACGGAGTCTACTCCGTGACTCGCTCCGCCATCCACCGGCCGGCCCGCCCGCCGGGCACCGCGCCTTGCCGCGCGGGCGCCTCGCCGCTCTCGACGCCACGCGGGGCTTCACGCCGGACTGCTAAGCTCTGGCCATGCCCGAGCCGTTGATCGCGCTCCGCGACGTCGAGAAGGTGTTCAGCCACGGCGTCAGCCGGACGTTCGTCCTTCGCCGCATCACCCTGGACATCGCCGCCGGCGAGTTCGTCTCCGTCATGGGCCCGTCCGGGGCGGGGAAGTCCACGCTGCTGCACATCCTCGGAATGCACGACGCGGAATGGGCGGGCGAGTACGAGCTGCTCGGCCAGCCCGTCCACAAGCTGCGCGCGAAGCACCGGCAGGCCCTCGGCCGCACGCACATCGGCTTCGTGTTCCAGAGCTACCACCTGCTCGACGACCTGACCGTGGCGGAGAACCTGGAGGTGCCGCTGTCGTACCGCAACGTGCCCCGCGCGGAGCGCCAGAGCCTGGTCGCGGACACCCTCGACCGCTTCCAGATCGTCGGCAAGAAGGACCTCTATCCCAGCCAGCTCTCGGGCGGGCAGCAGCAGCTCGTCGGGGTGGCGCGCGCCCTGATCGCCAAGCCGACCCTGATCCTGGCCGACGAGCCGACCGGCAACCTCCACTCCAGCCAGGGGCGCGAGATCATGGAGCTGTTCACCCGGCTCAACGAAGAAGGGACGACCATCGTCCAGGTCACCCACTCGGACGTGAACGCCGCCTACGGCAGCCGGATCATCCAGCTCCGCGACGGGTGGCTGGTGGACGGCTAGGAGCTTGCGCCGCAGAACGCAGCGAAGCGGAGTTGTGCGGCGCAGGGTCATGGAGCGGGGGGGATGGGCCGAACCGCCGAGCCAGCGAGGCGGGTCGGGGCGCTAGGCGCCTTCTCCGTCCGTGTTCCAGCGCCACGCGATGGTGCGTCCGCACGTCTTGCAGATCGCGCCGTGGCGCAGTCTGCGGCTGAGGCGTTGCCGGAACCATCGCCGCCCGCAGCCGCATTCGCCGACCCAGCGGGCCACCGTATGGGTCACCTCGTGACAGCGCTCGGCCGTGCAGCCGATCTCGCGCGCCTTGGCCTGCCAGAAGGCATCGTGGCCGTGCTCGGCGCCGACGATCGCGTGGGCGATCTCGTGCAGCAGGGTGTTCTCGATGTCGGCGCGCGTCGCCCGCAGGCAGTAGCTCACCGACAGGTCGATGCGCTTGTCCCGATAGCGGCAGACGCCGGCGCGCGAGGTCGACAGATCGAAGCCGAACGTCCACTGCGTGCCCAGGCCGCTCTGCGCCTGGTGGCGCGCGACCAGGCGCCGCGCCAGCGCTTCGACCTGCGGTAACGTGCACTCGCGCTCCGGAACGCGTTCGACGACCTCGAGGAGCCGGTAGGGCACCTGCCAGCGTCCGGCGTCGCCGGCGACCACCACCGCACGGGCGGCCTGGAGCTCGGCGACCACGCCGGCGATGGATTCGCCGCGGGCCGTGAACCGCACCCGGCTGCCGGGCGGAGTCGCGGCGCCGGGGAAGTCGGCGGTGATGGTGTTACGGCTGCGTTGCCGGTACGGCCAGAGGAGGTACTGCACGGGTGATCGCACGGAGTCGGTTATGTGAAAATGTGACGATGAAAAATATCACAGTATCGATTGGCGACGAAGTGCACCGGCGCGCGCGCATCCGGGCCGCGGAACGGGGCACGTCGGTGTCCGCCGCCGTCCGAGAGTTCCTGATCCGGTGGTCGGGTGAGGAGACCGAGTTCGACCGGCGGAAGCGGTTGCAGGAGGAGACCCTGCGCGACATCGACACGTTCCGTGCCGGAGACCGGTTGCCCCGCGAGGAGGTCTACCATCGTGGCCGTCTTCGTTGACACCAACGTGCTTCTCTACGCCGTCAGCACCGTTCCCGATGAAAGGGAGAAGAGCGCGACGGCGCTCGCGATTCTCGATCGGGACGACCTTGTGCTGTCGGTGCAGGTACTGCAGGAATTCTACGTCCAGGCGACGCGCGCGACGAAGCCGGACCGTCTCGCGCACGAGTCCGCGGTCAGCCTCGTCGAGTCCTGGCTTCGCTACAGCATCGTCGAGACCACCGTCTCACTCGTGCAGCAGGCGCTTGCGACGGCCGCACGGTGGCGCATCTCGTACTGGGACGCCGCGATAATCGAGGCCGCGCGCAGCGGCGACTGTGCGGAGCTGTTTTCCGAGGACCTGCAGAACGGCATGAACTTCGCTGGCGTCACCGTGCGGAATCCGTTCGCCTGAGCCCGTGGATTCGCTGGTGCTCGGCAGGTTCGGAAATCCTCGATCGGCCGGTCGAGGTGCACCGCGCTTACGGATTCGCCGGCGATTCAGACCACAATGGCGACGCGGGCGACGCCGAAGCCGATAGCGCCGCGCACGACTCCGTCGTTCGTGAGGAGTTGATGGAACGCGAAAACAGGCGTGGTGGAACGCGACGGCGCGGATCACGTGGGAATGGGCAGCGCGTGGCCCTCTGGTCGGTTGGTGGCCCTCTGGTCGGTTGCGTGGCGCCATCAGACGCCAGCATGCGCCGGGAGGCGCCCGCCGGCCGGACAGCGTGATGCGCCGGTCACGCCGTCCGGCCCCGCACCGGAGGAGTGGCCGTCGCGGCTCGCACGAGACAGAGCATCGTTGGATCGTCCGCGCCGCGCGATCTCGCGGTCACGCGGGCTTCGGCTCCCGGTCTGCGGCCGCGCCGGCCTGGCGCAACGGGAATGCCTTCGCCGCACGGACGGTGCGCCGGAACGCGAGCCGTCCGCGGGCGAAGGCGCTGGAAGTCCGGCGGTGTATCCATCGTGCCTCCATGCCTTCTCGGGAGCGGCAATGCCTGGCGCCGCCCTCGTTCTGCATGCAAGATACGTTGTGCGGCGGCGCCTGGGAACTAGGGAGATCCCCAGGTCCCGGATTCCGCCGGCCGCGCTGCACTCGGATCCAGGGATGGTCAAGACACGGGAAGCCGACACGGACCAGCGCCGCCTGCGGTCGTTGCAGGCGCTGGAAGCGGCCCGGGCGCGCTACGAGAACCTGTACCAGGACGCACCGGACATGTTCGCCTCGGTCACCGTCGACAGCGAGCGGGTGGTGCAGTGCAACGCAACCCTGTTGCGGGCTACCGGCTTCCGTCGCAACGAGGTGATCGGAAGGCGGCTGGACGACCTCCACGATGCCGGCTGCGCCGCAGACCTCGCGCGGGCGCTCGACCGGGTGCGCGCAGACGGCCGTGCCGGGGACGTGGAGCTGCGGCTGCGCCGGCAGGACGGAAAGCTGCTGGACGTCAGCCTCAGCATGGCGCTGATCCGCGACGAGCGGCAGAACTACTACTACCGGTCGATCTGGCGCGACGTGACCGACCGCAAACGGGCGGAAGATGCGCTGCGCCGGAAGCAGGCCGAGCTAGAGCGCAGCCAGGCCGAGCTGCAGGCGCTGGCGGGGCGGCTGTTGACCGCCCAGGACGACGAGCGCCGGCGAATCTCGCGCGAGCTGCACGACGACGTCAACCAGCGGCTCGCGATGCTGACTCTCGACGTCGAGTCGCTGCAGACCAGGGTCCCCCGTTCCCCGCGCGAGACGGCGGAACGCCTCGGGGTCATCCGCGACCGGCTCGTCGAGCTGTCGGACGACGTGCACGGTCTCGCCTACGGCCTGCACCCGTCGGTCCTGGACCACCTCGGGCTCGAGGCGGCCCTCCGCTCGCACATATCCGATCTGCAGCGCCGCGAGTCCATCCGCATCGAGCTGCGCGTCGGCGACCACGTGAAGCCGCTGGTCCCCGAGGTGGCGGCGTGCCTGTACCGCGTGGCGCAGGCGGCGCTCCGCAACGTCGTCAAGCACGCGCGCGCCCGCCGCGTGACGGTGGACGTGAAACCGACGGCCGGCGGAATCCGACTGTCGGTGTCCGACGACGGCGTGGGCTTCGCCGGCCCGACGCGTTCTTCCGCGGGGCTGGGTATCGTGGGAATGCAGGAGCGGGTCCGCCTCGTCGGCGGGCGCTTCGAGTTGACCTCGCAGGTCGGGGAGGGGAGCTGCGTCACGGTGTGGGTGCCGCTGCCGGAGGACGGCGCCGGTGAGAAGCATGGCGAAACGACCGCGGATCCTGCTGGCGGATGATCACACCCTGGTCCTGGAGGGGCTCCGGCGGCTGCTCGACGACCAGTGCGAGCTGGTCGGCACGGTGGAGGACGGACGGGCGCTGGTGGAGATCGCGCCGAAGCTGGCGCCGGACTTGATTCTGCTCGATATTTCCATGCCGCTGCTGAACGGGCTCGACGCCGCTCGCCGGCTCCGTACGCTGGTTCCCGACAGCCGCATCATCTTCCTCACGATGCACGCCGATCCGACCTATGCCAGCGAGGCGTTCGAAGCGGGAGCGGCCGGCTATCTGCTGAAGCGCTCGGCCGCGTCGGAGCTCGATGTCGCCATCGCCACGGTGCTCGACGGCCGCAGGTACCTGACGCCTCTCATCAGCAGCGATGCGCTCCGGGCGAGCGTGCCGCGCTCGGTGACGGTGCCGCCTACGCTCGGCAGGCTGACGCCGCGGCAGCGCGAGGTGCTGCAGTTGGTGGCGGAAGGGCACACCGGCAAGGAGATTGCCGCCCGCCTTGGCATTTCGGTCAAGACCGTCGAGTTCCACAAGGCGAGCCTCATGGACCGGCTCGGGGTGCGGACGGCGTCCGAGCTGACGAAGTACGCGGTGGCGCACGGCTTCACCGAGCTGCCGTGAAGGGTGCCGTGCGCCGGGCGTCTGCGCGGCAAGTGGCCGCACGCTCGACGGCGAGACCGTCACGGCGCAGACCGGAGCCGTGCACCGGGAGTCCGCGCGGCAGGAGGCAGCACGCGGACGACGTTGGGTCGCCGGAAACGGTGTCGGCGCGGAGGACGCTGTGTTAGCCTCGCGTGACACGGAACCGTCGCTGGACGCAGCCGGCAAGGAGGGTGGTCACGTGCGAGTGCGAACGTCTCGGTGGGTACGGGTGAGCGCGGGTGTGGCCGTGGCGGTCGGTGTCGGGCTCGCCGGATACCTGCCGGCGGCGCCGGTGGCGAGCGCGCAGACCGACACCGTCGCCGCGGGAGGTCGCCTGTACCGCGGCAAGGGCGACTGCCAGGCGTGCCACGGCTGGGCCGGCGACGGCCGCAAGATGAACCTCCAGATGCCGGACGGGGCGAACCTGCGCGAGAGCACCCTGACGCGCGAGCAGCTCGTCTTCGTCATCAAGTGCGGCCTGCCGGGCCGCCAGATGCCTGCCTACGATCGGCGCGCCTACGTCGACGACCGCTGTCTCGGCAGGACCCGCGCCGACCTCGACCGCATGGGGCTGCAGTTGTTCGATCCGCCGGCCACGCTGCAGAACCGGGAGGTGGAGCGGCTGGCCGATTTCCTGATGGCGAAGGTCATCGGCCAGGGTCCGCTGAACCGGCAGAAGTGCATCGACTTCTGGGGCGAGGAGGTCGCCGTCTGCCGGAACGAGTTCCCGGACTGAGCGGCGACCGGTTTGGCTTGGCTGGCTATCTGTCGTCGAGCGCGAAGACGAACAGGTAGCTGGAGTTCTCCAGGTTGTCGTAGCGCACCGGGTGCAGGTGCCGGCCGCTCGCCTGCACCGCCAGGTACTGCCGCGGCCCGATGGCGTAGGTGACCGGCGCGCCCTTGAGCGGCGTGCCGACGTTGAACCGCCACAGCTCCTGCAGCGTCTCGTCGTGGTAGGCCACGACCCAGCCGTCCTGCAGCGCGGAGAAGACCACGCCGCCCGCCGTCGCGATGACGCCCGACCGGATCTCGATCTCGGTGACCGCCTTGGCGATCACCTCCTGCGTGTCGGTGTCGACGGCGGTGATCGAGCCGTAGTACAGGTCGCTGGTGTACTCGCGGCGCTCGCTGTTGGCGCGGTCGACGCCGCCGTCGGGCCCGAGCGACGCCACCGCCGCGCCGGTCTGCGAGAAGCAGCCCTCGGTGCCGCCGCCGTAGGCGATCCCCTTCTCCGGGTTGAAGGCCGTCGGCTGGTGGGCGATGCCGCCGTGCCAGGTCGGGCAGGCGCGCTTCATCCGGTCGCGGTCGACGCGCAGCGCGCGCGCCTCCTCGTTGTAGATCTGTATGTCGAGGTTCGGGTCGTACTCCAGCGGCATGCCGGTCTCGGGATTCAGCCCGGCCGTCCACGTCAGCTCGTTGACGTACTGATTGCCCTTGATGAAGGCCCCCGTGTCCCGGTCGAGCGAATAGAAGAACCCGTTGCGGGCGAAGTGGGCCACGACGTTCCGGACCTGGCCGTCGATGACGGTGTCGTAGAGCATGTGCACGCCCACCTCGTCGTAGTCCCACGAGTCGTTCGGCGTGTACTGGAAGTGCCAGCGCCGCTCGCCGGTGTCGACGTCGAGCGCCACGGCGGAGTTCGTGAACAGGTTGTCGCCGGGGCGGAACTCGGGATCGTAGATGGGATAGGGATTGCCGGTGCCGAAGATGTAGAGGTTGCGCTCGGGATCGTAGGAGCCGGTCTGCCAGATGCCGCCGCCGCCGGTCTTCCAGGCGTTGTGGTCGTCCTTCCACGTCTCGCTGCCCGGCTGGCCCGGCTCGGGGACGGTGTACCAGCGCCAGAGCTCCTCGCCGGTCTCGATGTCGAGGGCCGCGACCCAGCCGCGCGTTCCGCCGTCGCCGGCGCCGTTCTGCACCAGGACCTTGCCGCGGGCCGCGATCGGCGCCGTCAGGAACCGCTCGCGTGCGCCCATCTCGGTGAAACCGGCCACCTCGACGTCCCAGAGGATCTCGCCGTCGTCGCGGTCGATGGCCAGCACCCGCCCGTCCTGCAGGTTCTGGAGCACCTTGTCCTCCCACAGCGCGATGCCGCGCGTGCGGGAGCGGTTGTCCTCGTGGTCGACCCCGGGGTCGGTGATCCAGACAAACTCGCCGTAGTCCGGATTGCGGGCGTCGATCTTGTAGACCGTGCCCCAGCCGTCGCTGGTGTACAGGAAGCCGTTGTCGACGAGCGGGTTGTTCTCGTTCTCGGGGCCGTTGCCGACGGTATCCTGCATCCCGCCCAGCGCGAGGGCCCAGACCATGCGCAGGTTGCGGACGTTGTCGCGGTTGATCTGCGTCAGCCGGGAGTAGCGCTGCGAGCCGTAGTCACCGTTCATCAGCAGCCAGTTCTGCGGCTCGGCCTGGGCGTTGATCAGGCGGTCCTGCGTGACCGTGAGCTCGTACTGGGCCGCGGCCGGGACGGCCGAGGCGACGAGGAACGCGAACGCGGACAGAATCAGGGCCGGCCGTTGAAGTCGCTGGCGCATGGCGGTTTCCTCCTCGGTCACGTGCAAGTGCGCGATGAGTCTGCGCCGTCGAACGGGGCAGACCCACAGACAGGCCCGGTTGGGCGGCAATCGGAGCCGCCGGCGACGATTGGCGAGACATAGCTTATATCGGTTCCGGACGGCCAGCCCGCGCCGAATGCTCCCGGGTACGCCGAACGCTTCCGGGTACTTCTGCACCGGCTGCCGAGAGCCGCGATATACAATGCGGCTCTTTCCACGTCCGGCGGGAGGCCGGGAACAGCCATGCGATTCATGAACCCTCCGCGGCAGTCTCGCAACCGCCGGCCGGCCGCGTTCGCGGTCCGGCAGCGGGCGATCACCCTGTGCGCCGGTGCGCTGCTGGCTCTCGGCCTGCCGGCCGCCGCGGCGGCCCAGTCGGCGGAGGCGGACGGCGCCGACTGGCCGATGTACCGCGGCAACCTGGCGGGCACCGGGTACTCGCCGCTGACCGCGATAGCCCCGGACAACGTCGCCGGCCTGGCCCGTGCCTGGACGTACGACCTGAACCGCGCGACGCCGGATCCCTCCGGCCGGGGGCCGAACTCGCAGGCGACACCCATCGTGGTCGACGGCGTGATGTACCTGCCGGCCGCGGACCGGGTGGTGGCGCTGCGTCCGGAGACGGGCGAGGAGATCTGGAGCCGCCCGGTGGCCGGCCGTCCGCCGTCCCGCCGGGGCGTGGCCTGGTGGCCGGGCGACGACGAGCACGAGCCCCGCATCCTGTTCACCACCGGTCTCGAGCTGCATGCGCTGGAGGCGGCCACCGGCGCGCCCGCGGCGGGCTTCGGCGACAACGGCACGATCGGCCTGGGCATCCCCTACAACTCCGTGCCGCTGGTCTTCCGGCACGTCGCCGTGGTCGGCGCCAATACCCCGCCCGGCACCATCGGCGGCATCGGCAACGCCCGCGCCTACGACGTGCGCACCGGCGCCAGCCTGTGGGAGTTCGACTCGGTGGCGCAGCCGGGCGACGTCGGGCACGATACCTGGGAAGGGGATAGCTGGCAGGGACGCCTCGGCGCCAACGCCTGGCCGTTCTTCTTCACGGCGGACGCCGAGCGCGGCCTCATCTACCTGCCGCTCGCGTCGCCGATTCCGGGCTACTACGGCGGGGACCGGCCGGGCGCGAACCTCTACGGCAACTCGGTCGTCGCGGTCCGGGTCGAGACCGGCGAGTACGTCTGGCACTTCCAGACCATCCACCACGATCTGTGGGACGCCGATCCGCCGGCGCCGCCCGCGCTGTTCGACATCCCGCGCGAGGACGGCGCGATCCCGGCCCTCGGGGTGACCACCAAGTCCGGCTATCTGTACATACTGAACCGCGAGACCGGCGAGCCGATCCACGGCGTGGAGGAGCGGGCGGTGGCGGCCAGCGACGTGCCGGGCGAGGCGGCCTATCCGACCCAGCCGATTCCGGTGAAGCCGCCGCCGATGGGCCGTGTCCGCTACGAGGCGTCGGACCTGGTGACGGCCGAGGACACGACGCCGGAGCACGCCGCGGCGTGCGGGGCGCTGGTCGACAGCCTCGGCGAGATCTACAACGCGGGACCGTTCACCCCCTGGGTCTACCGCCCCGCCGGCGCCGCGCCGCGGACCACGCTGAACTTCCCGGGCGGCGTCGGCGGCCCGAACTGGGGCGGCGTCTCGTTCGATCCCGCGACCGGCTACGCCTTCGTCTTCTCGATGGACGTCGGCGCGCTCGGCTGGATGGTCGACGCCGCCGAGGAGGGCGCGCCGTCGCCGTACGAGAAGCAGACACCGCGGCCGGCCAGCTTCGAGGTCAGCCTCGGCGGCGTGCGCATGCCGTGCCAGAAGCCGCCGTGGGGGCAGTTGTTCGCGGTTGACGTCGCGACCGGCGACATCGCGTGGCGGCGGACGCTCGGCGTCACCGACACGCTGCCGGCCGGGAAGCGGAATACCGGTCGTCCGGGCCGCGCCGCCGCCATCGCGACGGGCAGCGGTCTGCTCTTCATCGCGGCGACGGACGACAACCGGTTCCGGGCCCTCGAGGCGTCGACCGGCCGCGAGCTGTGGGCCGACCGGCTCGAGCAGCGGGGGAACGCCGACCCGATGACGTATCTGGGCGCCGACGGCCGGCAGTACGTGGTGATTACCGCGACGGACACCATCGTCGCCTACGCGCTGCCGTAGGCAACGCGACGCGGGAGACCACTGCGGGAGATGCAATGCCGAACGTGACCGTGGCCCGGCGCATCGACGCGCCGGTGGGCGTCGTGTTCCGCACCGTCGCGCACGTCGAGCAGTTCTCCCAGGCGGTGCCGGGCATCCTGCGGGTCGAGTTCCTGTCGGAGGTCAGGTCCGGCGCCGGCGTGCGGTTTCGCGAGACGCGCATGATGATGGGGCGCGAGGCGTCGACGGAGCTGGAGGTCACCGAGTACGTCGAGAACGAGCGGGTGCGCATCGTCTCCGAGGCGGGCGGCGCGCTCTGGGACACCGTCTTCACCGTCGCGCCGGACGGAGCGGGAACCGAGCTGAAGATGGTGATGGATGCCCGGCCGCAAACGCTGAGCGCGCGGATGACCGTGCCGCTCATCATCGGAACGGTTCGCAAGGCGGTCGAGGAGGACATGGACGCGGTAAAGTCGTTCTGCGAGCGTCCGGCGCGGCGGTAGACCGGAATCTGCTTGATGGCGGCCAGCTCGAGTCGGTAGTAGTTGGGGGAGGAGTCGCATGCGCCGTCGTCTTCCGGCGTTCCCTCGCCCTCGCTTGCCGGACTGCGGAGAATCCCCGGAGGAGTTGTCATGCGCCGTTTTCCTGGCATCGTAACCTCGCTGGCGCTCGTCGTCACGATGAGCGGGCCGGTGTTCGCGCAGGGCGCGGACGGGGAGCCGGACATCGACCGCGACCGCGCCGCCGCGGAGGAAACCCTGGACCATGGCCGTCGACTCGCGTGGGTCGGTATGGCCGGCGCCGGGTTGTCGCTCGCGGCCACCTTCATGTCGGACGAACGAAAGACGAGCCGGACGGGCACCGCTCTCGGCGTCGGAGGCGTCGCTGCCCTGGGATTGGGGCTCGTCGGCGACTTCGCCCGGTATCGGGCGCGGAGTCGCCTCGATGCGCTCGATCGCCGCATGGCAGGGGCCGCCGGCAGCGCGGCGCGCGAGGAGGCGGAGCGGGCGCTGCGGCAGGGCAGGCGGCTCAGCCTGGTTGGAGACGTCGGAATCGCGATGGTTTTGGCGACGCCGTTCCTCCCCGAGCACCGCCTGGACACGCCAGCGGGCCGGTCCTTTCTGTACGGGGCGGCGGCGGCGGCCGGAATCGGCATCGTCGGCCTGATCAAGACGTCCCGCGCCGAGAGCCGGCTGGAGGCGTTCGACGAGGCGCGGCAGTCGTCCCACCGGGTCGGCGTGGCGCCGCTGCCCGATGGGGTGGCGGCGAACTACTCGGTGGCTTGGTAGGTGTTCGGGACACGGGCGGCACGACCGTGAATGGTGCGGTCGGCGGGCGAGCCAGGCGGTGGCGTCGCAGCGTTTCCGGAGACGTTCGACTCCGCGGCCGGAGGAGGTTGAGATGCGCACTTCACTATCGGCGCAGGTCACGTGCATCGGGCTGGCGGCGATTCTGACCGCATGCGCCGCGGTCCCCGTGTACGCCCAGTCCGCCGACTTCACGCCGGTCACCGACGCCATGCTCCAGGACCCGGCGGCCGAGGACTGGCTGATGTGGCGGCGGACGCTCGACGGCTGGGGCTACAGCCCGCTGGAGCAGATCGACCGCGACAACGTCGGGCAGCTCCGGATGGTCTGGTCGCGCGGCCTCGGACCCGGGCTGCAGCAGGGGACCCCGCTCGTCTACGACGGCGTGATGTACATGCCGAACCCGCGGGACGTCATCCAGGCACTCGACGCCGTCACCGGCGACGTCCGCTGGGAGTACCGCCGCGACCGGCCGGACGATCTCGAGGACTACATGCTCGGCGCCCTGACCGACCTCAACCGCAACCTCGCGATCTACGGCACGCACATCATCGACACCAGCGGCGACGACTACGTCTTCGCCCTCGACGCGGCCACCGGCGAGCTGGCCTGGGAGACGCGGATCCTCGACTACCGGGTGAACCCCGCCAACCAGAGCTCCGGCCCGATCATCGCCGACGGGAAGATCGTCTCCGGCCGCGGTTGCACCCCCCGGGGCGGGCCGAACGCCTGCGTCATCGTTGCGCACGACGCGACCACCGGCGAGGAGCTGTGGCGGCGGCGGACGATTCCGGCGCCGGGCGAGCCGGGCGACGAGAGCTGGGGCGGCGTGCCGTTCGAGGAGCGCAAGCACGTCGGCGCGTGGATGGTGCCGAGCTACGACCCCGAGCTCAACCTGGTCTACATCGGCACCTCGGTCACGTCCCCGGCGCCCAAGTACCTGATCGGCGGGGCCGACCTCAAGCACCTCTACCACAACTCGACGCTGGCGCTCGACGCGGACACCGGCGAGATCGTCTGGTACTACCAGCACCTCAACGACAGTTGGGACCTCGACCATCCTTTCGAGCGGCTGCTCGTCGACACCGCGGTGCGGCCCGACCCGTCCGCGGTCGAGTGGATCAACCCGCGCCTGCAGCCGGGGGAGGAGCGCCGGGTGATGACCGGCATCCCGGGCAAGACCGGCATCGTCTACACCCTCGACCGCGCAACCGGCGAGTTCCTGTGGGCGACCCCGACCATCGCCCAGAACGTGGTCGGCGGCATCGACGGCGCGACCGGCGCCGTGTCCGAGAACGCCGAGGTGGTCTTCCGCGCGGACGGCCAGGAGGTGTTCGCCTGTCCGACCCTGGTCGGGGGCAAGGACTGGGAGGCGGGCGCCTACAGCCCGCTCACCAACACCATGTACTTCCCCCTGCGCAACGCCTGCGCGCGGATCATGGCGACCAACGACGGCTCGCTCTACGGCCTGGGCGTACGCTCCCAGATTGCCCCCGGCACGGACCAGGTCGGCACCGTGCAGGCGATCTCGGCCGAGACCGGGGCCGTGCTATGGAAGCACGAGCAGCGGGCCGCTACCAGCTCCCTGGTGGCCACCGGCGGCGGACTGATCTTCGGCGGCGACCACAACGGCCGCCTCCGCGCCTTCGACCACGAGACCGGAGACGTGCTGTGGGAGATCAATCTGGGCTCGCCGCTCACCGGCTTCCCGATCACCTACGCCGTCGACGGGAAGCAGTACGTGGCGGTCAGCACCGGCCGGTCCCTGACGTCGGGCGCCTTCAACCGCCTGACGCCGGAGCTGCGTCCGAGCAACGGGAACACGCTGTTCGTGTTCGCGCTACAGAACTGATTGTGATGTAGAGTAGCGTCTTTTGGATAGTTTACGGAACAAAGAAAAAGCACTTGCCACACAGATTACCACGATGTCAGGATCGCTGAGCAGAGGTCACGTCAGCCGTAGCCGCGTAAGCGTTCGGTACTGCCGGTATCCGGCGTCGCGGCGGTCGGGCAAGCACCGTCGAACAGCGAGCCGCTCCGGTCCGGGCGGCGTCTCGGCAACAGGGCATGCTGCCGTGGCGAGGCCGCGCCGGGGCGTTCCGGGACGACCCACGTCAGAGGCGGCCTGCCGCCGTTGTTCCTCGAAGCGCGGCGACTGCGATTGCGCGTGATTGAGGAGGCTCTGTAGCATTCGATGGACATTCGGACAATGGAACAACGCGTTTTCACTCCGGGCACAGGTATGATCCCGCCGACACTTGCCGGGCGCGAGGAACAGCAGAGGGTTCTGAGGCGGTGTTTGATGGATTTGGAGGCTCGCAAGGCCCCGCCCCACGATGTTGTTCTGATCGGGCCGCGCGGCAATGGCAAGACGGTACTTCTAAACTGGTTCAAGCGAGAGTGCGGCCGCCGTAACGCGGAAGTAGACGTGTTGGAGCTAGCTCCGGGCAGTATCTCGACGCCTGACAAGCTGATTGGCGCCGTGGCTCCATCCGTGGGAATGGACTGGCTGCGACGGGGACGGCTGAGCATTCCGTACGTCGGCTCGGTCGAGCTCTCGAAGCCAAACGAAATCGCACACCTGGAGACGCGATTGATCACCCGGTGCCGCAGGAAGCCCCTGGCAGTGCTGGTGGATGAAGCGCACACCTTGGAGATCGAAACGGGCAGGGTTCTGCTCAACGCCAGTCAGAGGGTGCGCGATGAGGCGCCGTTCCTGCTGGTGCTGGCAGGCACGCCGGGCTTGGTAGCTCATCTTGGCGACATGCAGGCGACGTTTTGGAATCGCTTGGCTAGGGGACGGTTGGGCGTCGGTCGACTGAGCGACCGAGCCACTCGGACCGCCTTGATTGAGCCTCTGGCAACGCATGGCGTGGAGATCGACGGCGATGCGCTAGCCTCCACGGTGGAGGCTAGCCAGCGCTACCCGTACTTTGTTCAGCTTTGGGGCGATGCGCTGTGGGAGCAGTGCGTAGAGACCGGCAGCAAACGGCTAACCGCGGCTGATGTGGATGCGGTGCGGCGCAACGTGGCAGCGCAGGTCGCGGACTACTATAGGGACCGCTATCGCGAGTTGGAGAACCAGAAACTGCTGCCCGCCGCCGTCGCAACGGCGCCGCTATTCCTTGCAGGTGCGGAAGAAGCTTCCGATCGCGACATCGAAGAGGCCCTCGCCAAGGCTGGCGTCGAGGTTGGTGCCCGGCTGGTCGCTCGCGAAGAGCTAAACCGGCTCGGATACGTCTGGGAGCCGCCAGGCCAAGTCCCACCGATCATGTGGGAAGCGGGTATCCCGTCGCTCATGAACCATGTACTCGAGCGCGCCGCAGATCGCAGGTAGCGCAACCTGACTGACGTGCACGTCGCGGCATGCGCTGGACCGTCGCCGGGGCAACGCCATCATCGCCCTGCGCTGCTGAAACGTCGGGCAGTTTGAATAGGTGAGATCACGCATCGGGCATTTTGAATTTCCGAGCCTGACTCTAATTAGTGCCAGCCAGAAAACCCCCGTTTCGAGCGGGATTCTGAGACGAATTCCTGGA
>WTFV01000239.1 GCA_011523845.1 Acidobacteriota bacterium
GGGTCCGAGGCTACCGCGACGTGCAGTACCTGGTGGGCGCCCTCGACGCGCTGGCGCCGCCCGACGACGTAGTTGCTGAAGTGGCGTAACATTGGCGGAGGAAACAAGGAGTCTGCCACTCGCAAAGTTCAACAGCGAACGGGACAACCCCACGCGTGGAGCCGCGGCTGCTGACAGCGGAGTCCCAGGGGATGCTGGCGGAGCACGAACCAACGCTGGAGGATCGGCGTGCGGCCGTCCACGAACAGCGACGTGACGATCACGCTGCCCTCGGGGTCCGTGTCCACCGAGTCGGGCCGGCCGCTGTCGAACAGCCGGTTGGTGAGGAACGCGAGCGCATTCGAGCCGCCGTGTCCACCGAGTCGGGCCGGCCGCTGTCGAACAGCCCGTCGGCCCGGGTGATCGGCCCGGTCGGCATGCTCACCGGAGACGGACCGGTCGAGACGAGGATCGTCGTGGGGCCTGACGGTACGGCTCAGCTCCGGGGAGACGTATCTTGCCGCCACGGGGACGCACCGGCTGGCGTTCGAGCGGGTGCTGGAGAGTCGCTTGGCCGAAGTCGGGGTCCGTCGGCAGGACGGCGCCGGCCGCGGCTGAAGCGGCGGGACTCGACCTGGACTCGACCCCTACCCCGACACGTCGTTCGGCGAGCGAGCGGTTCTTCACGTGCCCGTCACCGCAGCTAGAGCAGCGTCGCAGCACTCCTTGGCCATGTCAATCGGGACAACTTCTGCCAACCCCGAGTTCTCCTCGAATCTGACTCTGGGCCGTCCGGTCTGCTGGCTCACCGCAACATCCGCATAAGTGATGTAGGTGCTCACGATGCCGAGCAACAGTGACCGCTGGATCGATTCCGTGCCCTCCAAGCCCATTGCCTCTGGCTGGAGCAACACCGGACCGCCGCTGTTGCCTGGGAACGCTGTGGAGTCGACCAGGAATGATTGGGCGTCTCTACGATGCCAGTCTTGAATACGAGCGATGACACCATTACGAACAATGGGGTAGTTGCGTTGTTCTCCAACGAGACCCATCGGGAAGCCGAGCACGAAAACGCCATTGCCTTCCGTCACATGCTGCCACTCTTCTCTGGTAGGGGTGTGATCGTCCCCGAAGTTCAAGACGTCGGCCCCGCTGCGCCTTCCGAGTGGGCTTTCTGGTGGGAGCGGCAAGACAGCGACGTCGGCAGTCTCGTGGCGGAACCACTCAATGCCGGCCCGCGTGGCGTCCTGAACCGCAACCAGGTCCGTTCCGCCGTTGATGAGGTCGAAACGGACGTGGGTCACACCTCCGTCGACCACGTGGTTGTTCGTGACGATGAATATGACGTGATGGTCGGGCTGGGCGGCGAGGGAGCGTGAGTAGAGAAAGCCAGTTCCGACACTCCGGTCTTCGGCGACCAGCGACACGACAGCGCTCAGTGAACCTGGGTTGAGTAGAGCCACAATCGCCTCCTATTCCGCTGAGCGCACCGTCTTGCGGCGCACACCCTCAACACGACACCCGAACCGCACTCATCGTCGTCGCCTCGAACGCGCGTTGACTCGTTCGTCGTTCATCCACCGGAAGTATTGGCCGTCCTCCCAAGTCCGCCGCACGCCGGCGGATACAATGCGGGAAACGCTCGGAACGGAATCCATAACGCACATCTTCCCAATAGTCTACAGGTTAGTAGTTAGAGGACGTGGCGGCCACCGAAGTCAGGCTGCGGGACGAGGAGCTGCAGGTCGACCGCGTGGGCGTATCGGATCCTCCCGCAGCTGCTGAGCCCAGCAGCGCCGCGGCGACCTTTGACCTAGCGAGGCTTCGCCTACTGGGAAACTCACGGGTTTCATCCATGCGCGGGTGCGGCCCTGCCGGGTGGAAAACTCAGACCAACAAGCATGTAGAGGTCGAGCTTGATCGGGGCTGCCGGTCGAAAGATCCGGAACAGCGAAAGAAAAACGATCAAAACCTGAACTTGACTCATCTGTAAAGATCCCGGCCGGTCAAGGAGTCTAGACGTTTTCGTTAGTGGTGCTGGTGATTTGGTAGATGTAGACCAATGTTGAGTTTTCCTCTCCCCCGCCCGCACCGCCTCGGAGTCCAGCATCCAGGTAAAGCTCCTCCACCTCTCCGGCGATTTCTATTGAATCCGCCCGCTCTGACGTGTAGAAACCGTTGCCTTCCTCGACACCATGTTCTGCGAACAGGCGACGTCTACCGTTGTTGGTAATACCCACATACCAACCGGAAGAACCCTCACCAGCGCTCTTTCTATAAGCGTCAAACTTTCTGATGATTTCGTTCCTGGTTGCCACTGATTCTCCCCCCTCTCAAACGACGTTTGACATATGAGATTGTAGCACGGGTTGTCAAGTTCTTTCGTCTTTGTTTGGCCGAGCCGGCGAGCGGGTCGGCGGCGCGCTGTGCAGGGGCGGCGGGCAAGTCCCGATACAGGTGCAGCATCCATCAGACACCATCCAGAGAACCATTGAGTACATCCTGCTTCTCCTGTGGAATCACGCGGACGCCACTGTGATTGCCAGTCTCCTGCTGGTGGTACTGATACCAGGCGTCCAGCGAGAGGTCTCGTCGTTAGAAATATCCGCATGCTCCGATGTCAGCAGCGCGGGCTAGAGCCGTCAGCATTGGTACACGACGCCCATCACAACGGCGAATGGCACACCCGAAACCTCTACGTGAGCGGATTCGTCTGGATGCGGAACCATTCCTGGTTTGTCATCCGTCCAGCACGATACATGTAGGTCGCTTCCATTCTCTGTCGCGCTTCCGCCTCCGTCCTCCCGTAACTGCTGTCCAATCTGACTAGGCGCGCCATATTTGTACGTGCCCAAGCGTCGCAGCGCCACTCATCGTCCGCCGTCTGACCACAAACAAGATCGTAGTCTTCGAAGGAAGGAAAGTTCGGGTCAGAAGGGCACGGATGCTCGAGCATTCCCCCGAACGTCCGCAAACCGCACTCATACGTCTCGACGGCGTCCCAGTGCCTCTCTTCCGCGTCAACCGGCGCATCGACGCGTGTGGACAGCGGCGCAGCACAGTGCGGGCAACGATACTCGGCAATCTGCCTACGTAGCTCCTCAATCTCGTTCTGCAATTCCACAATTGCGGTGCCACTAGCCAACCTCTCGTGTTCGGCACGAGGATGTTTCCCATACAAGTCCGGGCGCACGGTCCTGAGAATCTTGATCGCCGCTTCCTGCGCATCAACCCTCTGAGTGTCAATTGCAAACTTGTCAGAAAGCGACGGGCTCCATTCCTTAACCGTCCGCTTACTCACGCCATGCCAAATCGGCAGAATCCTCAGGTCTTCTTCGACGTCACGGTTCACGAGTCCGCGGAGCTCATGCTCCGGCCACGCCCTCCCAATGAAGGCCCTACTTATAACCACGATCCCAAACTTGGCGGCGGCAATACCTCTATCGATCTGTTGCGAGACACTGTCGCCAATGCGAAGGGAGAACTCGTCATACCAAACGATTACGCCCAACCGGCACAACGCCTCCGCCAAGGGTCGAACGAACGCTTGCTTGTCTACGGACGCGTGGCATATGAAGACATCACATCTGTCCGCCATCGTGCTCTCCCAGTGACCCGTTCGTTCTTCGGAAAAGGAGCCAGCCAAGCCCAACTGATGTTCCGATTGAGCTTTCAGCAGTGACATCCCCTCTGTTTGTCACAGCCTGAATCACATCAGCAGACACCCGGGACTCGGGCAGCAATGCCTGACTCAGAGGACGAGTTCTAGAACTTGCATTACAGAGGCAATTGGCAGCAGCCCGTTGGTCGAGCAATGTCTGCACGTCGGCTCGCGTAGCACCTTCGAGGAAACAAGTGTTGCACACGGATTCTGTCCCGAAAGCAAGGCTGGCAGCGATCAGCATGGCGATGGCGATCAACAGGCTCGCGGTCATCTTCGTCACCCGTCGCGGTCCCGACCTCGCGCATGGTCCGTGCCGGCGGCCGGGATTCTTCACCTCGAAAGCGAAGGATGGCGACCAAGCCGCCGAGGAGGGCGTGTGTCGCGGCCGGCCAGCGTGGCACCAGATCAAGCGCCGCGCCATGCGGGCTGTGAGGGCGGCCAGATCCGCTCGCTGCGTCTCGCGGAGGGTTGGGAGCAGCGTGCCAGTCAACTCGCGGCCGTGGCCGGCAGCGGCCTCCTGAGCGACGTTCGGCACGGAGATGGCGAATGCCTCACGGGTGCTGGCCAACGTCAGCATCCCCGCGGTCGCGTGATTCATCGGGACAGGGTGGCACTGGGCGCGGGGAATCGGCAAGACGCCTGAGCTCGCCTTCGATTGCGGCAGGAGCCTCGTCAAGTTGGACCAGCCAGGTCAGCAGGCTGACACCACCGTACCGTACCCCGAAACCTCACGGGGCGGCGGCCGTAGCGTCGGCGACCGCCGTCTCGACCTCCCAGAGATCGACTCCGAGGCTCCGAGCGGGCGAGAATCGACCCATGGATCCGGTCCTGGAGAACGTCCTGGTCGAGCTGCTGGTGGACCTGCCGATCGACATCGACATCCCGATCGTGGCCAGCGCGCCACGGATCCGCCGCTGGTGCGGACCCACATACTGCTGCTCAAGGTACCGGCCGGGACCGTCAACGTCCACGGCCACCTGCACCGGGCCGCCGGGCCGACAACGTGTCGGCCGAGCACACCGGCTATGCCCCCGTGGGAGTGACGTACGTCCTCGAGCTCGCCGGCAGACCCCGGGAGCGTCGCCACACTACGACCGGATTCGCTGTAGCGTTTGGGGGCGAGGAAGCTCCCGAGTGTCGCCACGGCCTTGGTCGGGGTTCTGGGAGGTCGGTCGGCGTGCTCGTCCGCCACAACCTCGGGTGTGAAGTACGCGCCGAACGTCTTGGCATCGTGGCGCATGGTGTCCCGTAGTCAACACGTCGACAGCCAATCTACGCATCGACAATTGTCGCTGGTACGCTGGGCGTCATCGTCAGACCGTTCCGTTGAAAGAACGCACGCAAGGCGTTCCCAAACTCTTCCGCTGGTTCCAAGTCGATGACCGCGGCCAATTCTCGACCAGAGAGACTGAGAGCAACACCGGAAAGCTTGCCGTCCCAGTTGGTAGCGCGGTCGGTGGAGGGAGTGAGGGTCCAAGAGCCGTCCTGAAACTCGAAGGGAAGTGCCACTGGCGACTCCCGTGCCCTGACGGCATCATAGGAATACCAAGAATTGTAGTCGGAGATAATGAGGTCGTGTTCGTTTAGACGATTCAGCTCGTCGAACGGAAAGCCGTGTTCGCGCAGGGCGTTCGATGCCGCGTTGCCGCCAAGAGACGGGAGCCGTGCATCGCCCACGTAGGGAAAGCACCGTGCGGGGAAATACACACAGCGAGAAACCATCTGGCGAAACAGTCGCGCCGTGACTTGGTCGAGATTCTTCAACACCTGGAGGGTGCGAATGGACGTGCTGCCCTTCCGTTCAACTTCGCCGGCCAACACTCTCGCCCACAGGGTTTGCATCTCCTCCGACGACACGTCCTGGACCTCGTTGAAGAACCTCGCCGTCCAATCGTGATCCGGTTCTGAGGATTCCACCTCCCTACCTTCGTGCTGACTTGCGGCCTTCGCCACGACGGACACGATATTGGCTTGCCGCTTCTCCTCTTGAAACTGAATTCTCTGCTCTATTGCAGTTCCGATGTCCAATTCGCCAGTTATTTGCACTCCGCTCGGCATCAGTGCCTCTCGCGCCTTCGATTGGGCCTCGGCTTGAATGCGCAAGACAGTCGCGTCCGCCGAGGCCGCAATCTGTCTTGCCTTGCCCAGTTGTTGTGCCCTCCACCGCGAGAGCATGGGACCGGCAACACTCCCAATGCCGCTTGCCGTGAGGTTCAGCAGTTGCTCGAGAGCGGGTACCTTCAGAGTGATCTCAACCTTGGGAGCCATACCGTGTCTCGTCTAGCGCAAACCGAAAGCCACCCGCCGGCCACCGAGGCGACGCTTCATCCGTTGCGGCCGATGGTGAGGGAGCCCCAACCGTGGGAGTCGGCTTCAACTCTCAGGTCACCCGACCTTGCCGACACCTCTAGGCAGCATAGCACGACGGACCGGCAGTCGCGAACAGCATTGAAGTGTGGGTGCACGACAAGAAAGTGAGGATTCTGCCGTTCCTCGGGTGGAGGACTCCGACCATGCCCCAGGCGCAGTTCACTGCACAGCTCGACCACGCGGCCGAAGGGGGCTTCAAGGCGGAGATGTTCGCCGCGTTGAAGGCGGCGGGCGAGGCCGACGTCGACGCTTTCCTCCACCGAGGAGGCGTGAATGCGGAGGACTTCGAAACGCTCTTGCAGACAGGTCACCGCTGAGCCCTCGCTACGGCGACGCAGGTCGTCAAGGCGGTTGGAGCCCAGCGTTCGCAGCCGCGGTTGCGGCCGAAGTCGATGCGCTCCTTGAACCGGGAAGGACTGACGCGCAGGACTTCGAGGCCCCTTGAGCAGGCACTCCGTCACTGGCCCTTGCGATCGGCGCCGACGCGCTCGCCCAACGCTTCAACCCGGGCGATTCCGAGGCGGCGCACCACGCGGGCCGGGCCCGAAAACCTCCAACACGCTGCCTGGGATCCGCTGACACTGCAACGCGCCTACTACGCCTACGACATCTGCCGCAGGGGAAGCTGTCCGCGCGATCAGGGCCCGGCGCTGCAAGGCTCCTCGCTGTCACCGGCCACCACCCGGCTAGTGCTGCCCGTGGCCCATAACTTTTTGCTGGACTTCCTGCCGCCACTTCGCTACGGT
>WTFV01000206.1 GCA_011523845.1 Acidobacteriota bacterium
GCTCGTCGGAAGCTCCGCCGTCGTCACCCACAGCGGCGACTCCTGTCGCGCCGCCGGTCGCTTGCCCATTGCCATGCCGTTCAGTGTACGAAACTCGACCGCGCCGGGGCCAGGCCGAATCCGCGACTTTTGCCACAGGCTGCTAGGCCGGATCCCGCGACTTTCGCCACAGGCTGGTAGTCGACCACAAGGGCCGGATGAGGTGGACAGAATGGACCCTGGTGGGGGAGGGACTGCGGAGACGCGAGTTTCCCCCAGCACGGGATGGCGCCGACCCGGGTCGTACGGGGTACGACGTTTCGGCGATAGTCGAGGATGCGCGACCAACGGTGATCGGGCACGATCATGGTGCGCGCCCGGCGTCTCGGCCGCCTCGGCGACCTTGTGAATGCCCTCGGCCATGGCCCTCCCGACGATCGTGATTGGCGGGGGGCCGGCCGCACAGCCCCGTTGGAGCTACTGCTGCTTGGGTGCCACTGCCGCACACGGAATTGTCACGGCCACGCCCCGGTGTTCATGGAATCCCTCGGCAACAGGACCGTCATCCGAAGTCAGCGGCTTTCGCACCGAACTCTGCGCCGTTTACGCAACCCATTTACAATGAATAACTTACAAGAACGGAAGGATTCTCGTAACGTATTTCGTTCCTAATTTCGACCTGGACTCAATCGCACCCTGCGAGACTACCTGAGCGGGATGCGGACGGTTGCTCGCCGACGTCCTCGCCTACATCCCCCGCCGGTTGGTTACCCGCGTCCGGCGAAACTCGATGCAGTGGACCGGCAACGGCCGGACGCAGATGGGGTCGCTCCACGCCGCCCGGCGAACGAAAACCCAGCGCTCCGACGCGCCGACACACCGTCGAGAACGCTCCAATGCTGCCCGCTTCCAGAGACCCCAACGACCACTTGCTCTACCGTCGCCAAGAACCCAAGATGTCTTTGTTTAGCGGGTCCCGGGAGCGGATCGGCCGTGAGTTGTGCAGGGGCGGCCGGCAAGTGCCGATACAGGGTGCATGGCGCGGAGGAAGCGCGACCGGGGTGCATCGCCCGAACACGGGCGTCAGCGCGACCCTCGGGACGTGCGCATCGAACGGCTCGAACGAGACAAGGCGAAGCTGATCGAGGAACGGGACCACTGGAGGCGTCGCAGCGAGCATCTGGAAAAGGAGCTCGAGGCGGCGCAGCGCGCCGGGCGCCGGCAGGCGGCACCCTTCGCCAAGGACCGTCCGCAGGGACGCGGCGGGCGACCGGGACGACGAAGCGGCGCGGCCTACGGGAAGCACGGACGCCGCCGGCTGCCGACACGGGTCGACCAGACGCATGCAGCGCCGTTGCCGAGCACCTGTCCCGACTGCGGCGGTACGGTCGAGGTGACCGGTACGGCATGCCAGTATCAGGAAGACCTGCCCGTGGTTCGTCCGCTCGTACGGCGGTTCGACATCGAGACCGGGCACTGCTCGCAGTGTCGGCGGCGGATGCAGGGCCGGCACCGGTTGCAGACATCGGACGCCTTGGGGGCGGCCGGCGTGCAGTTGGGTCCGAACGTCGCGGCGCTGGGTGTCGAGCTGCACACCGAGTTGGGGATGCCGCTGGCGAAGGCAGCCCGCGTCATCGAGACCCAGTTCGGCCTGTCGGTGACGGCGGGCGGTCTGGTGCACCTGCTGCACCGTAGCGCGGGCGCGGCGGCACCGTCCTATGCGTTGCTTCGCGAGCAGATCCGTCGCAGTCCGATGGTCACGCCGGACGAGACCAGTTGGCGGGTGCGCGCGCACCTGCATTGGTTGTGGGCGTTCACCACGGCGGAGACAACGGTCTACGCCATCTGTGACGGGCGGGGGTTCGACGATGCGGCGTCGGTTCTCGGCCCCGACTTCGCCGGCGTGCTGGTGCGGGACGGCTGGGCGGCCTATCGCGGTTTCAAGAAGGCACTGCATCAGACGTGTCTGCTGTTTATGCCGATATCGGCATAAGGCGCACCTGTTGCGACGGTGCAAGGACCTGCAGGCGGCCCGCCCCGACGACCCCTGGGCAGGCGAGGTGAAGAAGGTCCTGCGCGGCGGCCTCGTCTTGCGGGACCGCTGCAAGGCGGGTCTCATCAGCGAGCACGGTCTGGCGTCGGCCCGCGGTCGCTTCGCCGCCCGACTCGGCCGCCTGATCGACGCCCCGCCGCCCTGGGCCGATGCCGAGCGCTTCGCCAAGCACCTGGCCAACGAGTTCGCGGCCGTGTTCCTCTTCCTGTGCGACCCGTCGATCGAGGCCACGAACTCGCGCGCCGAGCGAGCCACCCGCCCGGCGGTGGTCACGCGCAAGGTCTGCGGCGGCAACCGCACGCGCAAGGGCGCCGACACGCAGCAGGTGCTGGCCAGCGTCGTGCGCACCGCCCGCCAGCGCAAGCTCGACCTGCCGGACCTGATCGGAACGATGCTCTGCTCGCCGAAGCCGGTCGTCCCGGAAGCACTCGCCCTGCCCCCGCCGCCCTGCTAAGCAGGCTGTCCCGACGGGACTCCGCTGACGCAGGCCGTCGTCCCGGTTCACCTTGCCACGACACGTTCCGCGCATGAAACCGCCTGTCTCAGTTCTTGTCCGTCCGGTCGTGGCCCGCCATGCATGGCAGGGCACCGGCGGCCAGCCCGCACCGGCGGACCTTTCGACCGCCAAGCCCCAGCGCGGCCCGTGTTCACTGGAGCTGAGGCGCTAAACGAATACCCCAAGATCTCGCAGGATCCCGCGATCGCCCTCCCCGATCCCGTGGAGCGACCCGACGTGGCGCCCTCATCTCGTCCCGCTGCCCGAGACCTGAAGAATCGCGGGTGGACCGTCCCCGCGCGGCCAACCTGTGGTACGCTCTCTGCACTTGCGCGTCTGTGGTCCGCCATGTCCAGTGCTACGCTCATGAGTCTCGCAATTCTCAAGGTCACAGTGGACCGTGGGAAGGACTACCTCGATCAGCTTCGACCGTTCATCACCCAAGTACTCGCCGACCATAGACCCGACCCCGTCACACCTTCCTTCGTCCAAGGCTCACTCCGTAGCCACTTCGGACTCGAGATCCCGCAACCGACCATCGCTCTCGTCCTCCGTCGTATGGCCAGACGCCCGCCCCTTCAGAAAGCACACAGCGTGATTCGGATAGTAGGTGATGTCCCGGATCCTGGTCTCCTCTCCAAGCACGTCGAATCCCGCCGCCACATTGACGCGGTGCTGGCGGGCTTAATTGAGTTCTCACGCGCAACCCCAAAACCCCTTGCCACGGACGAAGCCGCGGTTACAGCGATATGTGCATTCCTCAACAAATTCAGCATACCATGCTTGCGAGCATACCTGCGCGACACTGCGATTCCCAGACCCAAAGGACATACCAATGCCGACATCGTATTGGTTGCCGACTATGTGCAACACTTGCGCAACACGAGCCCGGAAAGGTTTACGAGCTTCTTGGTTATGCTGCAAGGCCACATGTTGGCAAATGCGTTAACGCGACCCGACCTTCGTACTGCCCAAGCACACTACAGGTCAGTCACCTTTTTCTTCGACACGCCACTCTTAGTCCAACTCCTCGGCGCCGAAGGCAACGCGAAGCAGGAGGCCGCAACTGACCTAGTCAAGGCTCCTCAGTCGCCTCCGCGGCCGTACTGCCACGTTCAGCCACTCCCTTGATGAACTGCAAACTGTACTAGAGGGCGCTGCCGACCACCTAACCTCGGAAGACGGCCGAGGGGGCATTGTCCTTGAGGCTCGCCGCCGCAACACTACCAGGTCGGACCTCATATTGCTGTCTCGCATGGCGCCGGACCGGCTAACCGAGGCCGGAATAGAAGTGCTACCGACCTCCCCGTACATTGAAAAATACCAAATCGACGAGGAGGTCTTTGAACAAGTCCTGGACGACGGACTCAGCTATTGGAACCCCCGCGCCAGACAATACGACATAAGTTCGGTCCGGAGTATATTTGCCATTCGTGGTGACAAGCCCGCTCTCGATCTGGAAAGAGCACGTGCTGTCCTTGTAACGAGTAATACCGCCTTCGCGAAGGCGGCCTGGGAATATGGAAAAAGATATGAAAATGCCCGCGATGTATCGAGTGTAATCACGGACTTCAGCTTGGCGAATATGGCGTGGCTGAAGGTGCCGATGGGAGCGGCCGGCGTGCCAACGACACAGCTCCTTGCAATGTCTTACGCTGCGCTTCAACCGTCGCGCCAGTTGTTAGACCGGTATATGAATGAAATCGACAAATTGGAAGCACGAGGGGAGATTTCGGAGCGCTCGCTCCAAGTTCTGAGAAGTAGTCCTATCGTTTATGATGAATTGACGCGGCTCACTCTCGGGGATGATGCGGCAATTACAGAGGAGACGCTTCCCGAGATCCACGACCGCATAACCAACGAGATGAAGAGAGAAGAAACCGCAAAGCTCGTGGCGGAACAACAAGCTCATCGAGAAACGCAGGAGTCTCTACGTGCTCAGCAGGCGCGTGAGCGGCAACGAATTGAGGCCATTTACTGGGACTGTGCATATAGAGCAAGAATGATCGCCAAGTGCGTCTGGTACGTACTCGGTGGGTGGCATTTGTGTCCTTGGCACGGTAGGCGGCCTGGGCCTACGCTCGGAGAATCCAGTGTTTGCTCTTGCGCTAGCGGTGGGTTGTGTTCTTCTCCCAATCGTTGCACTAGCGAACGTTCTGACAGGATCCACAGTCGCTAAGTGGTCCCACTCGATGGAAGCGCTTTGCCGTAGCTGGCTCCTTAGACGGCAGGCGAGACGAGGGCACGTAGACTTGCAAGAGTTGGACTGGACGTGAGGCCCCCCTCTTCACAGCAGCTCAAATCCGCAACATGGTTGGGATATCCCCTCACTCTAACACCCATTTAACACGGATAGAAGAAGTCGCCCGACTTGCCCTTGGTCTGCACCTTAAAGTCGTCGTTTTGAAGGGCACTCCTTATCAAGGACTGCTTGTTCGGCACGTGAATCGTCGGGACGTGCGTCTTCGAGTCTCTGAACTTTGGCAGCGTGTCCCATAGGTCCTTGATTTGCTTCCTGATCGTCTTCGACTCGCAGCCTATAATGTCGGATTCCTTGCTGAAGTCGGGATAAACGACTATGACCGGCAACCCCATGGTGTTGATGCCGTAGTCCACTTCTTCTCGTAGTGCCCGTGAATTCCTTGTAATGGAACTCAAGAAGAGAATCACATTCTTGGAGTTACGGAGTCGTTCGCGAATTCGTGGCTTCAAGGTGCGTTCCCAGTCACTACCGTCCCGAACGTTATAGTTCTTGTCGTGCGAGTCGACAAAGGGAAACGAAGAGTCGCTGCCCTTCCAAGCGCGGAGCAGATTGTAGTACACAAAGTCCCTCGTCGCGTGCGCGCCAAGGTTGGTCTCGCTGAAGGGTTCGTCGACATAGAACGCCGAGTAGTTGCCGTTTCGATATGCCACTAGGTCCAACTCCTTTTGATGCTGTTCAGGTCAAGACTCCCCACCAAGCGACGTGGGAGCACCAAAGTCACGCTGTCTGCCACCTTTCTTTCCTTCGTATGGCAGAGAAAAGACGTTATCATGATTTCAATCAGGTTTCCGGGTGGCAACCCCGTACCAGACAACCCAGAACCGAGGAGCGGAATCGCAACCGGTTGACCATTTGAGTAAGCCCGGACCCCCTGCCAGAGTCCTGCCAGGCAAGTCCAGAGGTCATGTACCGTGGCGGACGCCTTCAGAGACAAGAGATCGGTGCGGGACAAGGCAACCAACAAATAGCGACGGCCATTGAAATCGACACGCGCGACGGTGCCGATAGGAAACTTGTCGCGCCTGCCACTCGACCTCGGGACATCTGATTCTTCCGGTGGTACAGTCGCTAGGGATTCGGTTGTCAGGTCAATGAAGGTCCTCGATTGTCCGGCCAGAATATCCTTGATGAACTGCCCATGCAGGCTTTTCGCGGATACATGATCTCCGAGCTCTCCATCAAAGTACTCGTTGACGGGAATAACAACAACTCCTGTACCATCGAACACGTTTCCGAAACGGATTTCAAACGCAGAGTCCGACCCCGGAATCGGGAACTCGATCCGTCGCGTTGGGGAAGCGCGCCAAGCGCCCCCCAAGGCGGCCAAGGCCAAGAGAGCGCTATACCAGGCGACTCCCGCCGGTTTCAGGGATACGAAGAAAGCGCTGATCGATTCGACGGCCAACCAAAGCGTTCCGTACGTCGCAGCTGCGCCGAGAAGGAAATCCTGCAATTCGCGCCTGGCGACGTACTTACTCATTTCTCAACCGTGCTCCCAGAGCAATGGCCGCAGAACCCAGAGCAGGTGTCGGACCTTGCGGCCAGTGTTGAGCGCCGGAGGGCGCATGCGCAAGCCTGTTCGGGGAGCCGTCTCCGCTGGCGTTCACTGCGGGGCGGGGGTTGCGATCTGTCGCTGCTGCGGTGGCCGCGGCGGTCGGTCCTGCGTCGGTGGTCACGCTCAATAGAGTACCACAGGGTAGCCGCGATCTGCACCGCGCGACATGCTGTGGAGGGGTTCCGCGGGACGTGGTCGGGAGTCTGCCAAGCACCTCTTCTCTTCATCCGTCTCCACCGAGCGTCGACCTGGAGCTTGGCGGTGAAGGCGATGCGTGGATTCCGGACCGAAAGCCACGCATCTCGGCCGCACGGCCGTAGTTCTTGGCGGAGGACATCGGCGAGGCCATGCTCGGACCCTCATGCATCCCCTCATTTTGCATGCGTCAGATCACGCCGAAGACCTCTCG
>WTFV01000186.1 GCA_011523845.1 Acidobacteriota bacterium
GCAGGTTGTCGACCGCTTTGTCTTTGCGCAACCCTTTCAGCGCCCCGGTATCCTGGCCGGGGCACGCACCCCGGTGACACAACATGCGCCAGCATGCCCCGCCTCACGCGTGCACGCTCAACGAAGGCCGGGGCACGCACCCCGGCGACACCTGCGCGGCCGAGTAGCTCCCGGACGTCGCCACGAGCGCTCAACGAAGGCCGGGGCACGCACCCCGGCGACACCGTGCGGCGGCCTCGGCAGCACCGGTCCGAACGGCACCGCTCAACGAAGGCCGGGGCACGCACCCCGGCGACACGCCCAGCGCCTGGCGCAGGGCGCGGCCGAGTCGGAGGCGCTCAACGAAGGCCGGGGCACGCACCCCGGCGACACTCCCAATGTGCGTCGTGCAGGGTGCCCTCAATCGGACCGCTCAACGAAGGCCGGGGCACGCACCCCGGCGACACCCGCGAGTCGCTGGTGCTGATCGGCGCGCCGGACGGCGCTCAACGAAGGCCGGGGCACGCACCCCGGCGACACTCGAACAGGTCGTCCCCGTGGGTCCAGACCGACATGTCCGCTCAACGAAGGCCGGGGCACGCACCCCGGCGACACTCGAGGTGGACGCCTACCGCGTGGTCGACGCTGGAGCCCGCTCAACGAAGGCCGGGGCACGCACCCCGGCGACACACAAGGGTGCCGCCGCTCCGCGGTTTCGCAAACTCCGCTCAACGAAGGCCGGGGCACGCACCCCGGCGACACTGGAGGGCGGCCTGAGCGAGGATGCGGCGGACGGCGCTCAACGAAGGCCGGGGCACGCACCCCGGCGACACGTGGCGTCGGCGTTCGACGACGAGGACACCCTGATCGCTCAACGAAGGCCGGGGCACGCACCCCGGCGACACCCGCATGACCGGCCATCGACTCGTGAGCTCGCCGCTCCGCTCAACGAAGGCCGGGGCACGCACCCCGGCGACACTCGAATCCAGCCGGACCCACCAAGCGCGCGCCTCTCGCTCAACGAAGGCCGGGGCACGCACCCCGGCGACACGCCGTTCGTCGGGGCCGACCATACAGGTTACAGGCGCTCAACGAAGGCCGGGGCACGCACCCCGGCGACACTTGACGTATCCGCGTCAAGTCCGCGCAACACGTAACGCTCAACGAAGGCCGGGGCACGCACCCCGGCGACACTTGAAATCTTCCAAAAGAGCGTTTGTTTCTTCTTGTCGCTCAACGAAGGCCGGGGCACGCACCCCGGCGACACGATGCCGGCTTCCCCTGGTCGGTCAGCCGCAAGCGGCTCGCTCAACGAAGGCCGGGGCACGCACCCCGGCGACACCTGGGCGCGGTGGAGCGGTCATGACCCGCGAGCACGCTCAACGAAGGCCGGGGCACGCACCCCGGCGACACTGCGCCGGCCTGGCGGGACCGACTGACGGCCATCCACGCTCAACGAAGGCCGGGGCACGCACCCCGGCGACACACCCGACTCCGGACCCGCCCGATCTGCCTGACGTCGCTCAACGAAGGCCGGGGCACGCACCCCGGCGACACTGCCCCTGACGTTGCCCATATCGTTGGGCGACTCCGACGCTCAACGAAGGCCGGGGCACGCACCCCGGCGACACGGCATCACCGCCGACGAAATCTTCGTGCACCGGTCGTCGCTCAACGAAGGCCGGGGCACGCACCCCGGCGACACTGCTAATTCCACGAAGACGACCGAGACTGCCAAGACTGTCCGATTTGGTGGACACTCGATACCTCACAGCGCAGCAGCCTACGCCATTCTGCACCGTTGTCGACGGCATTTCGCAGCTCCGGGCACGACATTCCGGCGGCAACGACCGCTCCTGCCGTGTCACGGGCGGAAATCACCGAGGGTTCGCAGGCGAATCAGAGCACCCAGGGCTGGCCCAGCTCGCGGTTCTGCTTTCGCCCGAACCGAAGCGCCGCATCCTCGATCCGGCCCGGGAAGCGATAGACGCTCACGGAATCGCGTTGGCGGTCGATCGCGTCCTGGACCTCACCGATCATGCGGGCGAGACGCGCGGGAGAAAGACGACACTCGAAGACCGAAAGCTGCACCCGTTGGCCGTACTTCCCGCAGATCTCGGCGACGCGTCTGAGCCTCGAAGCGCCAGTCCCCTCCGTGTCGGCGATGTCGTAGGTGACGAGGACATCCATCGCTTCACGGCAACACGAACGGGGGATACGCGGAGAGATCCCCGCGCAAGTGCCGGGCGAGCAGCGTTGCCTGGATTGACGGGAGCGCCCACCGGCCGACCGGTCGACCCAGCACCTGGTGCTGAATCTCGGCCTCCTTGTGTTCCTCCCAGGCATTGAGCAGGCGCGATCGTCCATCGTCGCTCAGGTAGACGGCCCCTCCGGGCATGTGGACGAAGCTGTCGGCGCGGACTTGCCGACGGCGGACCATCGCCACAACGAATCGGTCCGTAAGGGCGCGCAGCTCCTCGGCCAAGTCGAGGGCAAGCGATGGGCGGCCCGCGCGCGGCCGATGAAAGAAGCCCATCTGATGGTCGAGACCAACGGTCTCCGTCGCCCCGACGCACTCGGTCACGAGCAAGCCGTAGCAGAATCCGAGCATGGCGTTGACGGGATCCCTGGGTGGTCGCCGCGTTCTCGCGGAGAAATCGAGGCCGCTCGACGCGACGGCCTGACCGACCGCACGGAAGTAGATTCGCGCGGCATCACCCTCGATGCCCCGGACGTGATCCGCGGTGTCGGCCTCGGCGAGGCGAGCGATCCGATCCCTGATCTGCGCGCCGCGAGTCGCAAGCCAATCACGCTCCGTTGTATTCTGCTCGTCCCGCGACCAGCGCTCGACGATCCGCCTGCTGTTCTGGAGCTTCGCGGCGACAATCGCCTTCGACAGGACGAGTGACCGAGCGTCGTCCATGGCCGCCTGAAACAACGCCGTACGGAGGTGCACGTTCCCACCGGTCGCGCCCTGAACGACGAAACGGACGGCTCCGCTCATCTGGAGCGCAGCGACACGAACGCCGTGGCGCACGCAAGCTTCGAGCGCCTGTGTCGTGACCTGGGCGCCGCCCAGGAGGATGACCGCGTCAATCGCCTCGAGCGGGACTCGCTGGCTACCCTCCGGCAAGCGCACCAGCAGCGCGCCCCGGCGGTGCTGCACGCGGGCGCGGTGATTCCGAACGTACACGGTGCTCAGATAGCGCATTCGAACACCACTCTCGCCATGTAGCGACTCACCTTGCGGGGCGCACTCGTCAGCTCGGGGACACAGTGCTGCAGGAGCTGACATTCCGCGCACCGACGGTCATTCGGCGCCTCCGGCAACTCCGCCGTCAGCATCTGCGCCCGAATCCGGCGGATCACGTCAAGGGCGTCGCAGCGGATCGCCGGCGTGAAGTCGACTTGGACGCGGCGTTTTGGCCCCCCGTACCACACATACCCACAGGGCACATCGACACCAAGCATCTCTTCCAGGCACAGCGCCTGCGCACACAATTGCAGATCCGCGGCCGGGCCATGCCGAACGCCTGACTTGTACTCGACCGGACGAACCGCGCCGCCTTCGATTTCCACCGCATCGGCACGCCCCGACAGCCCCAACGCCTCGGACCAGAGCGGAATCGCCCGAAGCACCTGCCGTCCTCGTTCACGGCGATGCTGCCCGCTGTCGACCCGCCGATGCGCGCGCGATCCCCTGACCGTATGCGCGTTGTCGCTCCACACGCCATCGCAATGAATGAGGGCGCACTGCCGCGGGCAGTACACGAAATGCTCGATGGCGGATATCGGTACGATGGGATCGGGGTTCACAACCGTTCGGCTCCAAACGCCCTGGTCGTATCTGCCGAGCCTCTGGGATCGAATCGAACGCTCTGCCACGCTGCGTGGACACCCACTTGCTCCCATGCGCCCTTCTTGCCGTGAGGGTCCCAAACGTCCATGAGCGCGTCGATGCCGGCGCTGTCGAGCGGCTGATGCCATGCAGGCCATTTGAAGCCGCGTGAAGATCGATTCCCGCGAGCCTCGCGCCATCCCCTCTGTCTCTCCCTCACGTTCGCGGATCGATCCAACTGCCGGTCGGCGCCCTGGCCCCGTACCGGCAGGATGGCGAGACCAAAGAAGGCGAGCTCCTCGACGACGGGGTCGGTCCACATCGAGGTCGAATCCGCGAGTGATCCCAGTCTCGTGTGATCGAATCCCAAACCATTGTCCTTTACTCGGGCAGCCTGCCCTGCAAGCGAGTCCCTGATCCGGGTCGGTGAGAGTTCCATCTTCCCGTGGAGCTTCATCAGCCGATGATGCAGCCACTTGATCGTCCCCGGACCTGCGGGGTCGAACGGCGCATGCGCGACCTCACCGTTCTCGTCGACACACAGATCGGTCATCGTCGACGAGAGAGTCCACGAATAAGGATGGCCGCGCGCACGTCGTGCTCGCCTAGCGAACGCGTCCACCGTGACCTTTCGTCGCAGCTTGCCGGCTCCCTTCCAGTTCTCGGCAATCGGCAAGTCGGACAACAGTGCCTCGTCCGGCCATGACTCGACAAGAATCTCGACCGGATCCGCATCGGCGGCGGAAAGGACCGCCACGGGCGCGCCCTCGGTCGTCCAGTGCAGCCGGATCCGCGGATCCAGCACGGTGGTCCCAACCGCCGCAAGCCAGCCGTTGATCCAGGCAGCCGGCAATCCGGGGCACGTCATCTGCGTCATTGCGCCGCCTCCAGTTCGACCTCTGCTCCTCCGGATACGGCATGGTCCGCCCGAATCACGAGTGCTTCGAGCAACGCCAGTCCCCAGGGTCCGAAGTGGTCGTTGAGCCGCCTGAAGCGGGCGGGCTGATCCCAGTCGACGACGGCCAAGTCTGCCGGCGCCTGGACGCTCGCTCCCGCGACCTTCCCACGCACCATGGCCGGAGTGCCATCGGCGACCGGCGGCACGAGGGGTCTGCCCTTGCCGTGGTGGCTGACCACCAGATGGACCAGCAGATCCCGGAGCATGGGATCGTCCCAGGTAGAAACCTGTTCCAGCCACGCGCGGACCAACCGAGCCGACAGGTCCTCGTGCCGGCCGCCCCGCGGCCATCCAGCGTCGGCGCGCATCTCCTCCCACCGATCGCGCGGCGCCTCCGACTTCGCTACGAGCACACCTCGCTTCCCAAGCGGATCCAGCCATCGCTGGAAGCGCCGTTCCGCCTTGCCGACGTCGTGCAGGGCTCCGGCACGCTCCACAACCTCGATCAGGTCGCGCTCTAGACCAATCCGGTGCGCAATCGTGGCTGCGCGCGCCGCCACCGCCTGACCGTGCCGATCCAGTTCGAGCGCGGCCGCACCGGCAGATGCCACGTGTGCAGCGCGACAAACAAGCGAGGTCTCGTCAAGATCGCTGACGTGCGTTTCCCTCGCCTGCTTCCTGACTCGCAACCGCGACACCTCCCTGCGAGCGTCCACCACCGGTGGCGTCAACGAGCCGGTGAAGCTGGCCCACTCCGCCTCATCCCAACCAGTCGGCGTCGGGGCGGTTCTGACCGCAGTCAGAATCGCCTCCACTGCTTCGCGTTGCTCGTCGTGACCGATCTCCGCGCCATCCTCGTCGGTGATCCCCAACGCTGTCTTGATCCGGGCTTTTTCGAGTTCAACCCCGCACAGTCGTTTGATCCCCGCGCCTGTCGTATCCAGCGGCAATCCCTGCCCGACGATGGAGACGTCCACGACGGGATCTGAAGCGTCCGGATTCCAACCGAACTCGTCCAGCAGGCCGCGATCGCTCGGCAACACGATCTGATCACCGGGCCGCAGTTCGGCCGCCGGTGTTCTTTCGACCGTCACTCCGTCCGGCTCCAGTCGATGAACGTACTCGTCTCCGATTGTGCGGCGCACCTCTTCGACCAAAACGCCTACCGCTTCGCGATCGGTGGCGCGCGGCCAAAGGCGGTAGCGTGCGTTGGGCACGTGGACACGCCAGAGCAGCGACACAGAGTACTCTGCCCCGCCAATGCCGGCGAAGTACGGGTCCACGGGGGCTTCGCCATGCGGTGGCGTCGTCGTCTTCGTCCACTCCCAGAGGATTCCGGGCAGGACCTCAGGCGCCCGACTCGGTACGTCCTGCGGCGCCCCCAAGACGCTTGCCACGCGCCTCGGTGACAGGTTCACTACGGTGCCGTCGAGCCCACCACGGGCATCCTGCAGTCTCTCGAGTAAGGTGGCGGGCTCGGCGCCGTAGACCGGCCACGTATCCGAATCCTGGCTGCCAGTCTTGCGTCCACTCCGTGATTTCGGCGGCGGTACATGAACGTAGACCGCGCGCGCGTGGTCGTATCGCCCGAGGCGGTTCAGTCTGCCCAACCGCTGCGTGAGCGCGCGGACGCCGCAGGCCTCCGTGACCAGGTATTCCGCGTCGACGTCCGCGCCCACTTCCAGGGTCTGCGTCGCGACCACGATCAAGTGTCGTTCACGCTTGGTAGTTTCCTCGCGCGCCGCGGCCATGCCATCCTTCTTGTGGAGGATTCGCTCACGTACCCGTTCCGCCTCCCGTTCCCGCGAAAGACCGGTCAGCAGCAACAGCTCGACCGCACCCTCCGCGTACTTCTTCCGCAGGCGGTCGAACGTCTCGCGCGCGGTCTTCGGCGTGTTCGCAAAAACGACGCACCCTGCCGGGGCGGGCGCCTGCCCGATGAGATCAAGCGTCGCTTCCGCCAGTCGTCGAGCGACATCGCCTGCCGCCGTGCGTAACTCCAGCGGCTTCACGGCGTCGAGCCGCTGCAGGACGATCGGGTGCGCTCTATCCTCCTCGTCGAGTTCGAATCGTTCGCTGTTCGCAGCGTCTCCGGTCGCGGTCAGCGACACCAGCGTCGGCCTCTCGCGGGCTTGTGCCAGGATCGGTTGTGCGCCGGGCGTGCACTCAGCCAATGCAGGGAGCAGGGACTTTAGGTGCGGGGCCAAGTGAGCTTCGTCCAACAGCACGAGACTGTCGGTGCCCGCCATCGCGGCATCTACCGTGCGCAGTCTCGAACCGGAGCCGTAGCCGCGGAACAGCAGCCTTGATCCATACATGGGCAACGTGCACAGCACGATTGCGGGCTGGGAAGGATCCGTCGGCGTTTTCGCAGCGACGCCGCCGCGCAGCCGGATGACTTCGAGTGGCACACCCTTCGGATCGGCAGGCAGTTCACGCAGTCGTTCGGCGACGGCTGCCAGTGTTTTGCGCGCCGTCTCGGGCACGTCAGCCTCGGTCGGTTTTTCGAGCCGCTTGGCAATCGTCTGCGCGTGTTCTGCCGTCGAGTCGACGAGCAGCCGGCGGTTGACCACCCACCAGATCCGCGTCGGCGCCGTCCGTTTCGCCGGGCTCCGGTGAGCTTGAGAAGCAAGCCACCACACCGCGATTTCGAGACAGGATGTCTTTCCGAGTCCTGTCTGTACGCCGATTTCGACCGGCCACTCTTCGTCGCGGGCCACGTGGTCCGCCAGCCTTTGTTGCCACGGAAACGGATCACGGACCGCGTACCGGTCCAGACCGCTCTTGTGCGGGTTTACTTGCGTGTTGACCGCGCGGTAGAACTCGTGGAACGTCGGTATCGGTGACACCGCCGCCTCGACGGGAAGCTGTGTGATGGTCATCGCCTCGAGTTCCTCGGCTGTCGATCAGCCATGAACAGGTACACAGAGGCCGAAGCCCCGCTGCCGCCCGGAACCGATCACCACCGGTCCGGCGACCGGTCGGTCGAACAGCAGTTCGACGTGTGAGTACGGAAGTGCAGGCCGACCTGATCGGTTTACTTCCACCGGCGCCAGATCCAGCGCGCCGGTGGCCAGCGGAGCGCGCGCCGACCGGAAAGCCACGGGCTCGGGCAGACCCGCGTGACGGCACCAGCGGACGACTTCCGCCAAGTCGAGCGCACGCCGTCGCTCGTGTATTGCCGGAACCGCCGTCGCCCAGCGGCGCGATTCCCGCTCCCAACGCGCCGGATCAGCCGCGACCGGGCTCTCATCGTCACGCGGCGCAACGGACACGTCGACGCCGCGACCAACGAGATGGCTTATGGCGGACGCGGCGTCTCTCGCCTTCCAGCGCTCGAGGGCGTCACATCCGGGAGGCATCCACAGGGCCAGACCGTGAATGCGTCCACGAGACCACCGGGAGCCAACGTCGGGAAGCGCCAGATAGCGGGCAATCTCGTAGCCCTTCGTGCTGAACCCATGACCGTGCAGCACCGGCGGCGGCTCGCCGTGGATTCTCTGGTGGCGGCTCAGGACCGCCTCCTTGAAGAGCGCGGTGACCGTGGAGATGCGGCGCCCTGAAACCGCCGACCCGAGGCGCAGCCACGCCACTACTGCCCCCCGGTCTATCGGTTCGGCCGCCCCGGGCGGGCGGTACGCTACTCCGTGCGTCAACGCCGGAAACTGCTGGCGGCTCACCGCCGCGCCACGCTCGCGCCACTCGTCGTACACTCGATCGAGAACGTCCAGGTGTCCTTTCCGAGTCACGTTGATCACGGTGTCGCCTCGCGCGTCCGGGATGAACGGTCTCTTCCCGCCGACGTGCGGAGGCATCCGCGTCGTCACGGCCATCCTTACCGGCGAGTCGGAAGCCCCGAGGTACCCGACCCGTGCGGCGCGCAGGCGGAGCGCATCCACAATCGCCTGGCCCGGCGACTCTACGTCCCACGCGTAGACGACGCAGGGATCGCGCGGCGTGACCCGCACCCCGCTCCGGCTGAGTGCGCCCGACCGTCCGACGTACTCCTGATGCGCCGACTTCGACGCGCTCCCTTCGTGTCTGACGACGTATCGCGGTTCGAGCGGTTGCTCCCACCGTTCCGCATCGGCGTAAATCACCGGCGGCGCCAACTGCTCGATCCACGTCAGCTCCGTGCCGTCGGTCACGCGACACTCCTGCCGCGTGCCGTCCGCGGCAACCAGCGCTGCGAACACCCGTGCAGGGGAAGGCGGCCACTCGCCGCGGGTCTGGCGACCGGTGCTCGCAGTGCCGTCCGGATCGCCGCGAAAGGTTCCGTGCAGCAGCTCCAAAGAGATTGCCAGCATCAGTCGTCGAGCTCCGGCCAGGTCGAACGGATAGCCGAGAGGAGGTTGTCCTTGGGCAGCAGCACTGGAGGCTGCTCGTTCCAGCCGTCCAGAGGCACCTTGACCGATTCGGCATGCTCCCTGGCGGATCGCAGCAGCTCGCAGGTCACGTCCGCGTCACCGAGGTCGCACGCCTCGTCGCCGCCACTTCCGAGCCACGTCACGGTCGTCGCCGTGGGTCGCAGGTCAGCTCCCGAGCGGAGCGCGAATCCACGGCCGAAGGCGAGTTGGTGAGCATGCAGCCCAAGCGCCACCAACAGGGCACGCGCAGCCGTGTCCGCCTCGACGGACCGATCTCCGAGACCGATTCGTCGAAGCTGAGCGAACGATACGGTCGCTCGCTGGGTCACGCGCGCGAACGACACGGACGCCGACGTTGCGTCGGCGCCCATGAACGGCACCTGGCCATGCCCGATTTCGGAGAGCTTGTCGTTCTTGCCGCCCTCGACTCTCTCGCCCTTGCCGACATCCCATTTCGTTCGGTCGTCCGGGTTGGAGGTCACCGCCTCATCGGTGTTCAGGTTCAAGGGATCGCCCTTCAGTCCCAGAACCTTGGTCTCCGTCGTCGCCGGCTGCCAGCCGATGATCTCCGACACCCAGGCCCTGGCATGCTTGCTGTTGTGCCCCTTCTTGCCCAGGTGCGACTGCCAGAACCCGTACAGCAGCGCCTGAGGAAACCACGCCATCAGGGGGCCGCAGGCCGGCGCGGTTGCCCCGAAGATGGCCCGGCCCAATTCCGTCTTGATGAAGTCCTGGTCGCCGAACCTGGCATCGCGAAGATAGGCATCTGCGGAACGATGGGGGAACTGCAGGCTCGAGAGGCGTCTCGGAAGATGCGCCGGCAGATGCTCCAGCTTGGAGAGGTCGAGCACCAGTTCCGGTATCGAGGTCGAGTCACGATGTCGGCGCAACGCATCCTCAAGGCGGTTGGCCTGGGATGGAACGTTGTCGATGACGATGACCGGGGTGGCCTCGGCGTCACCGGGCGCGGCCCACCTGCGGTCCGTCTGGTAGGCCCCGCCCTCGTAGACCGCCGGCTTGACCGGGCCGCCAGGACCCGCCAAGGGTACGAGCTCCGTGTCGATCCGGATACCATCGTCGAACGAGTCGTCGGCGCAGCCCGCGAGCAGCGCCTCGAGATTGATTCTGCGGGCCATTTGGCTACTCCTGATTACGTGTTTATGGAGGATGAAAAGCGCGTTTGGAGCAAGAGGCACTGTGTACAGGGATCCGGGCCGAGTGGTCAAGACCGGAGCCGTACCAAGTAGGAGGCGCTGGAACTCAAGCAGTTGCACGCCTGTTCGCCTCCGGTCATCGACCGGAGCCACCGCGGCGAAGCTGGCCGCGAAGCCGCCGTAACTCCGGCAGAGCAACCCGGTGAGGCTCCCGATCCAGGGTCTCCTTCGCCTCGATGACGTCGTCCAGGTCGGCGACCAGAATCGTCATCCCGAACGCCTGCCGTGGATGCGCTCTGGAAGCCAGCGCATCGAAGGACGCAAGCCGCCCGCGGACCCTCGTCGGCGTCCCCGCGATGACGTCGATGTCACCGTGAATCGTCCGCCAGGTCGACACCTCGTAGTGACCGAACGTCCTGCCGTCCAACGGCACCTCGACCGGCTCCGCGACGCCTGGAACCCGAAGGCGGGCCTTCGCAGCCCGCAGGGCGCGTGCCAGCGCATCGAGATTGTCCGGCTTCCAGCGCGGCACGATGTCGATGTCGAAGGTTGCACGCATAGCCCCGTGGGCAACCGCCGCGAGTCCACCGACCAGCACGTAGGCCACACCGTGCCGATCCAGGAGACCGACGAGGGATTCGGAGTCGAGCGGCGGCGCATCCGGGTCACCCACGGCGCAGCTCCGCCGCAAACCTCGTGAACGCGTCGTTCGTGCGCAGGCGATCTTCCACACTGCGGGCGAGGGCGGCCTCGGCCGCCGCTTGTCGCTGCGGACTCGCCTGTTCCAACTCGATCCGCAGCTCGAAGCCGCAGGCTTCGACGCAGCGCTGTGCGGTCTCGAGTCGCGGCCGAGCCTGGCCTGCCTCGTACCGCGCGATGGCCGGCTGAGACGTGCGGGCACGACGCGCCACGTCGGCCTGCGTCAACCCCGCCCGCTCCCGCGCCTCCCGGATCAGAACGCCCAGCATCGATCTCATTCCGCACGATACCTGATCCAGTATGCTCCCACCTCAGTCCCGAGTCCGGTCGGCGTGCAACAGGCGCGCGAGGCTCCGGGGCGGACAGGTATCCTATTTGAAGATTCAATCGTCATTATGTACAGTGAACCGTGATTCCACGGCACCTCGCGGCGACGGTGGAGCGCGCGGTGGCGCAGTACCCCGTGGTGTCGGTGAACGGACCCCGGCAGTCCGGCAAGACGACGCTGCTGCGCGGCGCCTTTCCACGGCATCGCTACATCTCGCTCGAATCGCCGGACGAGCGGACGTTCGCCCTCGAGGATCCCCGTGGTTTCCTGGGCCGCTTCGACGGACCGGTGATCCTGGACGAGGCGCAACGGGCGCCTGACCTGTTCTCCTACATCCAGACGATCGTCGATGCGGATCCGGTGCCCGGCCGCTTTCTGTTGTCTGGATCCCGGAACTTCCTGCTGATGCAGAGCATCTCGCAGTCGCTGGCGGGACGGGTGCGCCTGACCTGCCTGCTGCCGTTTTCCCTGGCCGAGCTGACGCGCCGGGACGCGCCCGCCCTCCACGATCTGCTGGCCGGCGGCGCACGGCATCCGTCGCCGGCCGGCGCCTGGACCGAGCACGCCCTGCGCGGCTTCTACCCCCGCATTCACGACCTCGGGCTCGATCCCGGCGAATGGCTGGCGCAGTACTTCCAGACCTATCTGGAGCGCGACGTGCGCGACCTGACACAGGTCGGCGACCTGGAGGCGTTCGGCCGCTTCGTCCGGCTGTGCGCGGGCCGGGCCGGCGGGCTGCTGAACCTGTCGAGCCTCGGCAACGACTGCGGCGTCAGCCATGACACGGCCCGACGCTGGCTGTCGGTGCTGGAAACCAGCTTCGTGACCTTCCGTCTCCAGCCCTACCACAGGAGCTTCAACAAGCGGCTGACCAGGCGGGCCAAGCTCTACTTCGTCGACACGGGGCTGCTGTGCTGGCTGCTGCGCATCCGCGACGCCGACCAGCTCGCGAGCCACGCCGCGCGCGGGGCGGTCTTCGAGAACCTGGTGATCGCAGAGGCGCTGAAGGTCGGCTGCAACGCGGGAGAAACGCCCGACCTGTTCCACTGGCGCGACCACCGGGGCAACGAGATCGACCTGATTGTCGACGCGCCGAACGGCCCGCATGCGGTGGAGATCAAGTCCGGCGCTACCGTCGCCGGCGACTTCTTCAAGGGACTGACCCGCTGGCGCGCGCTGGCCGGACCGTCCACGTCGGCCACGCTCGTCTACGGCGGCAACGAGAGCTACGTCCGGAACGACGTCGATGTCCGGGCCTGGCGGGACTGGATGTGATCGGCAGCCGCCGAGCAGTGACGGTGGCCGGCGGCCGCGAGGCGCCAGCGCGGCGAAGCGGCCGGTCGCCGCCGGTCGAGACGCTTGCAGTGTGGTTGCGTCATCCAGCATGATGTGTGCACATCATGGAAGACTCCACCGTCACGGAGCGTGTCGGTATTCGCGACCTGAAGGCGCACCTGAGCCGTCATCTCAAACATGTACAGGCGGGTGCGCAGATCGTTGTGACGGATCGTGGGCGCTCGATCGCGACCATCGCGCCGATCGAGCGCGGCCCCGACCTCGCCTGGACGCGGCGACTCGTTACGGAGGGTCGAGCGCGATGGGAGGGCGGCAAGCCGACGGGTTGCAGCCGCCCCGTCGAGGTCGCATCCGACCGGCCGGTGTCCGCCGCCGTGCTCGAGGACCGGCGGCGGCACCGGCCGTAACTGGACAACCAACTCACCGATGAGTCCCGCCGAGTGACCGGACCCGCCACTGTTCGTACGACAGCCAGAGCTCTACTCTCCCAGCTTTCCGCTCCCAATGGCGCTGTTGTCGCGGTTGTGGGCGGTACACCTTTGGCAATGAACGGTCGCGCCTGTTTCCTCGCGAATCGTTCCACCCTGGCGACACTGTTGACGAAGTTGCGCGCCAGCGTCTCGTGGGAAACCGTTCCAACCACAAGAAAAAGACCGATCCCGGCGCGCATCACCGCGGCCTGCTCGTTGGGTCGGTAGCGAATACGCTTGTCCTTCGACAGGACGAACCAGCCGTCGCGCCCAACGGCGGGCAACCATTCGACGTCCGGGGTGTCGTGTGGAAAATGCGCGCCGTGTGTTTCGACCGAAAGGCCGGCCTCCGACAGGACTCGAGGGAACAGTGCGCCCAGGTCGCGGTCGGTGAAGAAAACCACGGTCAGGCCGCTTGGTCGTACACTATCGCGGCCTCGACCTGTTCGGTGGTCAGCTTGTAGTCCTGTGCTATCTCGTCAATCGTCTCCCCGGCGTCCACGCGATCTACGATCGCCGCGGTCGAGACGCCGCGACCCAAGACAACGGGACGACCGAAAGCTATCCACGGATCCATGACGATGGCATCGTCGTCCGTCTTCGAGACCGACAACCGAATCGGGAGGTTCAGTTCGTCGTAGGTGATCCGCCGGAGACAATCCTTGAGCAGTCTCGCCATGGCCAACTGCCCCGACCTGTTCAGATTGATGAGTTCGCCGTACTTGCTCAGAAACAGGTCCCCGGCCGCCGTGCGCAATTCACCGCTGAGGAGAATCCGTTCAACCCGATACTTCCGCCCCGCAAATTCGATTGCTTGACGCGCGTTTCCGATGGACACGCCGTGCCGAGTCCGGAGGGCCCGCAGGGCGTACGCCTCGACCACGTTGTTGAACGAGAGGCGGGTGGGGTTGTCGGCCGGCGCTTCGATGAGGGGTCGGAACGGGAAACGCCCAACGACCCAGGTTCGAAGTGTCTGGCCTGGAATCCGCAGGTATCGCGCGGCCTCGGCCACCGTGTAGGCAGGATCATCACGCGGATCACACTGCCCGAAGCTGCTCGAGCGTACGGTCAACGACAATCCCTCCGAACCTCGTTCCTCGACAGGCGCCGGGCCGCCCAACTCCTGGCCCGGAGGCCGCGACACACGCCGGATCGGCGTGGATGCGGGCACTCCTTGCGAATACTGTAACCCGATTCCGGCACGTGCACGGCCACCGCCCGATCCGGCCGGAGATGATTGTGGCCGGGCGATAACGAGCTACAGCGCCGGCTGCCGGCCGCAACGGGCCGCCATCTCCCAGTCGCCGATCTCCGCCTGCCGCCAGTAACGGATCGCGGGAAGCGCCGGTGCGTCTTCGTAGGGATCGATCTGCACGAAGCCGTAGCAGGGCGCGAGATGCTCGGGCTGCAGGGTACGCAGCAACTCGGCGTCGGAGAGACCGTGCTCGGCTCGCAGGCGGCCGAACTGCACCGGCGTGATCGTCCGTTGCCACGGGCCGCCGTTGACGACGACAGGCGAGAGGGCGTTCCGCACCGGGGAGAAGCCGTCGACGATGACGGTGCGGCCCAGCCGGGTCAGCTCCAGCACGCTCTGCCGCCAGTCGACCAGGTGCGTGTGGTTGTGGACGAACACGGCGATGGGCCCGGCGGCGGCCGGCGCGCCGTCCTGCGCCGCTTCCAGCCGCCCGCCGTAGACGAGATCGCGCGTCCGCCAGAAGTAGTCGAACAACCCGCCGCGGCTGTCCGGCAGGCGCGGGCACTCGCGCACCGGTGGTCCCTGGGGGTCGAACTGCGTCAGCACCCGCTCGAAGCGGCGGCGGGCGCGGCGCGCCGCCGCCCGGTAGTCGCACAGGGCCACGAGCTCGTCGTCGTCCAGGCCGTCCGCGAGCGCGGTCAGGAGACCCGCCTCCTGCGCCCGCTGCGCCAGCGGCTTGAACCGGTGGTCGTTCGGCAGCGAATCGACCAGCAGGGCAGGCCCCTGCGCCCGCGCCGCGTCCAGATCCCAGGCCGGGGGCTGCACGTCGCCGGCGTCGAGGTCCAGCCGGAACTGCTGCCACGGCATCCGGAAGAGGACGTAGCGGAGCAGCGCCGGCGCCGCGTCTCCGAGATCGGTAGTGCCCGCGGCGGCCAGACCGTGGATGAGCCCGGCGCCCTCGTCGGCGAAGTTGTCGATCACCGGATAGCGCGCCTCGTGCTCGTCGAAGAAGGCGTCGACGGCAACCGCCTGCACGGGCCGTGTCAGATGCCGCTGCCCGTCCCGTTCCACGAACGGCGCCGGCCACGCCTCGAAGCGGTCCACGCGCCAGCCGATCTGGTGGCCGTGCTCGACGTAGATCCGGCCGTCCTCGGATCGCCAGGACCCGTCCGCCGCCACCGCGGCCCGCGCACCGGGAGCACCGAGCGCGCGTTCCACCCGCCGCGCCAGCGCCGGAAAGAGGAGCGCGGCGTCATGCTCGCCCGGCACGAGGAAGATTCGGTTCGACCCGGAAGCCGCGAACGCGGCCAGCGCTTCCACCGTGTCCGCGTGCGCCGCCAGCACGCGCTCGAGCCGCGCCAGCGCTTCCGGCTCCGTGCAGCCGAGCGCCGGGTCGTCGGCCGCGCAGCGCTCCCCCGCGAACCTGTCCAGCTCGAAGGTGTCGCCGTTCAGGACGAGGTCGGTCGCGCCCCCGCCCTGCGCGTCGAGCGCGTCGAGAAAGAGCGCGAGTTCCTCGCCCCAGCGGAAGTCCTCGTGGACACGCCACTGCGCCGTCTCGTCCCGGCCGAGGCCCATGTGCAGGTCGGCGATGACCGCGACGAGCCGGGACGAACCGCTCTGTTGCGCCGCCGCCAGGGTCGTGACAACAGGTGCAGCCGGCCACCACGGCGGCGCCGTTACGACTGCGCAGGCCGCCGCCACCGCCATGCAGACGGCCAGCGCCATCCCGGCCGGAAACAGGACCGGACGCACCGGCCCCGCGCCGGCGCCGCCCGTCCCCGACAACCCACCGTGCAGCCCGTTCGGGCCGGCCGCGGCGACGGACGCTGCGCTCGCCCGGCGCACCGGTCCGGGAGTCCGCGCTCCGGGAAGTGCCGACGGCGCAGACGGCGCCGTGCTACTGCGTCGCGGCCAGCGAGAAGCGTGCGATTTCCTCATCGTTGCGTGCAATGACGTGCCGGTTGGCGTAGGCCGGGTGCGACCAGTTGACGTACGGCCCCTGCGCCCGCCGCCGCACGTAGGGACTCGTGGGCTCGATCAGGCGCGTACGGCTGATCTCGTCGTAGCCTTCCGGCGACAGGCGCGCGATCACCAGATCGCCGCCGTCGGTGTTGATGAAGTAGCGGTCTCCGTGGCGGACGAAGAACGCCGTCGCCCAGCGCGCCGGGTCCTGAATGAGCGCCTCGGTCTGCCACACCCGCCGGCCGGTGCGCAGCTCCAGGCAGCGCAGGACCCCCTCGCCGTCGACCCCGTAGACGTAGTCGCCCTGGATCACCGGGGTGCTGATCACCGAGTCGAGCGTGTCGAGGTCGCGCCCGTGCTCGGGGTCGCTCTCCCCCACCCCCTGCCAGATCAGCGTGGCGTCCGGATGGCTCTCGGCCAGCCGCAGCATGCGGGCCCCTCCCCACTGCGAGGTGACGAACAGATAGGGATCGGCATGCACCGGGGTCGACACGCTCATCCCCATGTCGACGACGTGCGGCACCTCCCAGTAGACGGCGCCGGTCTCGGGATCGAGCGCGCTGACCGCGCGCGGGTGCCAGATGACGAGCTGCGGAACCCCGGCCGCGTCGATCAGGAACGGCGCCGAGTAGCCCGGCTCCCAGTCGGACGACAGCGCCTGCCAGAGCACCTCGCCGGTGTGCTTGTCGAAGGCGATGACCTTGGCATCGGGCTCGCCCCCCACCAGGCAGATGAGCCGGTCGCCGTCGACCAGCGGCGCCCCGCTGATGCCCCACGACGGGACCGAGGCGTAGAAGTCGCGCACGTAGTCCTTCTGCCACAGGACCCGGCCGTCGGCGACGTCGAGCGCGAGCAGGTTGCCCATGGCCCCGAGCGCGTAGACGCGGTCGCCGTCGACGGTCGGCGTGGCCCGCGGCCCGATGGCGTAGGCGAGCTGGAGGCCGGCGTAGTTGGTCTCCCACTCGTGCGTCCAGAGAACCGCCCCGGTCCCCTCGTCCAGGGCGAGGATGCGCTCGACCGCCGCCGTGCTGTTCAGGTTGGGGCGGCGCGCGTCGGTGACGAAGACACGTCCGTCGGCAACCGCGGGACCGGCGTAGCCGCCGTGGATCGGTGTCCGCCAGGTGGCGGTCAGGCCGCCCTCGGGGAACGTCTCGACGATGCCGGTGTCGGTCCAGACCCCGAGCCGGCCGGCGCCGCGCCACTCCGGCCAGTCCGCGGCGCGGAGCGGCCACGCGGCCGCGGCGACGATGGCGATGGAGACGAAGGACTTCACGGTGGCGCGCATCTGCTCATCGTCTCACAGTCCGAACCGTCGATGCAGCGGTTTCGGCGTCACCGACCTCTTCGTGCCGTTGGGCTCGCCGCGCGTACCGCTCCACGTCGTCGGCTTCCAGCAGGGCCGAAAACCGGTCGATGTTGGTGCTCCTCGACCACCGTCACGCCGCCGCCGACGTACTGGATCTCGTCCGCGAGCGAGCTTCCGCCGGTTCCAGGGGCTGGCATGAAGGCCACAGGCACCGTGCGAACCGGCCGCCCTTGCCCGAAGTGACCAACTCGAACTCCTCCGATCTCGAATTCGTCATGACTCGCTCGGTATTACTATGGACGGCGATTCACGCAGGAGCAACATGAGCGACAGACGGATTCGGATTCGGGCCGGCGCGGTGACCGTGACGGCGACACTCGACGACTCGCTGACGGCGGACGCGGTGTGGGATGCACTGCCGATCACCGGGCAGGTGCAGACGTGGGGCGACGAGATCTACTTCCCGATCCCGGTCGAGGCGGCGGAAGCGTCCGACGCGCGGGCGACCGTCGACAAGGGCGCGGTGGCATACTGGCCGCCGGGCAACGCCCTCTGCCTCTTCTGGGGACCGACCCCGATGAGCCGCGGCGACGAGATCCGGCCGGCGAGTCCGGTCAACGTTCTGGGCGCGATAGAGGGGGATCCGACGGTGCTCGGGCAGGCGCCGTACGGCACGGACATCGTCGTCGAGCGCGCGGAGTAGTCACGCGGGTCGACGACGGCCGGCTGCTGCCGCGCGTCAGCGGACAGCCTCCGAGGACTTGAGCGGTATGGCGGGCAGTCGCTTCAACGTCTGGCTCGCCGGATCCACCATGATGCCAGCCGACTCGAGCGCCGTCACACCCAGGATCGGCTCGGTACCCGGATCGCCGAAGATGACGCGTCCGGCCGTCACCTCTCCCATGAACTCGATACGGACGAGGCCGTAGGCGAACTCCCTGACGGTCCCATCGGCAAGCTCGCAAGCCATTCTGCCGATCTCGGTGACGCCGATCGTGCGCAACTCGTCTCCCGGCGCCATACAGTCGCTCGCGCCGGTGTCGACGATGAACCGGCCCTCATGGACTCCGCCCGAGGCGTCGACACTGGTCAGCGTGGTGGCAACCCTGGTCAGGCCCATGCCGTGTTCTCGCGGCCACTGGCGCTGCCCCGCGCCTTTCGCCGCTCGGATCCATGATGGTCCCTCAACCGACTCGCGCGCAAGGACACTGCGGTGACGAGCGAGTTCCCGGACCTGGTGTTCGACGTGCGGTCAGCCGGCAACAGGACTCCCGCGAGCAGCGCCGCGCTCGTCACGCCGGCAGCCGGAACGCGATCAGCTCCCCCGAGTAGCCGGCGCCGCTGACGGCGACCACCAGGTACTGCACCCCTTCGAGCAGGTAGGTCATCGGCGACCCGGACTGCTGCGCGGGCAGGAACACCGTGCCCACCTCGTCCCCGGTCGCCTTGTCGTAGGCGCGAAGCATCGCGCCGCGCTCGCCCGACGGCAGGGTGTGGGTCCCGGGATCTCCCGCGATCAGCAGCGTGCGCGTCACCAGCGTGCCGACGCTGCCGCGCTGGCCGGTCCGGGAAATGTCCAGGCCCCGCAACGCCGGGTGGTTGCGGACGTTGTCGGGGGTCTCCCCGTGCGGAATCCGCCACAGGATCTCCCCGCGGTCCATGTCGATGGCCGCGATGATGCCGTACGGCGGCTTGAGCAGCGGCAGTCCCTGGATCGTGAGCCGGGCGCGCTGGCGCTGCTCGGCGGTCAGCGGCGGACGGGGCGGCACCTCGAACTCGGTGCGGCCGCCGCCGGCGCTCGATCCCGCCCCGCCTGACGTCCGCGGTCCGGCCACGGCGTTGCCCTGGATGTAGGCCATGTCGGACTGCCCCGGATAGGGAGGCACGATGGAGAGCAGACCGAGCGAGCTGTTGGACGACACGTAGAGAATGCGGGTCTCCGGGTCCCAGGAGCCGCCGGGCCAGTTGGTGCCGCCGCCCTGGGCCGGGGCCATCAGCGTGCCGAGCGGCCCGTCGAGCCGGCTCACCACCGGCGGCGTGAAGATGGGCCCGAGCTTGAAGAAGGAGGCGTGCTCGACCGCCGCGGCGCGCAGCTCCGGCGTGAAGTCGATCAGGTCGTCCAGGGTCACCCCCTGCCGGTCGTAGCCGGGCGGCTTCGTCGGAAACGGCTGCGTGGGCGAGTACCACTCGCCGGGCACGTCGCCCGCTTCGACCGGCCGCTCCTCGATCGGCCAGATCGGCTCGCCGGTCTCGCGATTGAAGACGTACAGGAACGCCTGCTTGGTGGGCTGGGCCACCGCCTTGACGACCTCGCCGTCGATCATCAGGTCGAGCAGGATCGGCGCGCAGGGTATGTCGTGGTCCCAGATGCCGTGGTGCACGAGCTGGAAGTGCCAGCGCCGCTCGCCGGTGTAGAGGTCGACCGCCACCAGGCTCTCGGCGAACAGGTTGTCGCCGGGGCGGTAGCCGCCGTAGTAGTCGCCGGTGGACGCCTCGACCGGCAGATAGACCATGCCGAGATCGACGTCCACCGAGATCTGGCCCCAAACCCCGGTGTTGCCGGTGTAGACCGCCGAGTCGCCCAGCCACGTCTCGCGGCCGAACTGCCCCGGGCGGGGGATGGTGTGGAAGATCCAGAGCCGCTCGCCGGTGCGGGCGTCGTAGCCGCGGACGTAGCCCTTCACGTTGGCGCGGCTGCGCGGGTTGCCGCCGGTGCGGTGGGCGGCGCCGACGATGATGACGTCGCCGGCCACGATGGGCGTCGCGTGCAGGCCGATCTCGCCGGTGATCGGGTCGATAGGCTGATCGGCTTCCTGCTTCAGATCGACCATGCCGTCCGTCCCGAACTCGGGAACCGGGCGGCCCGTCGCGGCGTCCAGAGCTATCAGGCGGTAGCCGGGAGTCACATAGACGACCCGCGGCGGCTCGCCGTCGGCCTCCCAGTAGGCCAGCCCGCGGCCGGACAACTGCCGCGGCGCGGCGGCGCCGCGCGCCCCTTCGTCGAGGCTGTACATCCAGCGCATCTCGCCGGTCGCCGCATCCAGGGCGACCACCGCCTTGCGCGACCCGGCGGTCGTGTACATCACGCCGTCGACCACCAGCGGCGTCGACTGGAACCGGTACTCCGGCACCGGACCGAGGTTGTCGGTCTTGAACCGCCACGCCACTTCGAGATCGCCGAAGTTGCCGGCGTCGATCTGATCGAGCGGCGCGTAGCGAGTATGGCCGAGGTCGCCGCCGTAGGTGGGCCACTCGCCGCCGGCCGCGCCGGTCTGCGCCGCCGCCGAAACCGCCACCGCCAGACAGATCGCCAACGGACCGAGAACCTGGATGATCTTGGACATGCCGCCAGTATACGCGGGGACGTCGCCCTCCGGACCGTCGCGCACCGTCGCGCCGGGAGCGGCCGGGATCAGGCCGCCGCAGAGGGTCGAGGGCCTCGTCGCCATCCTGCCGCGCCCGCGGCAGGCTCCTGCTCCTGCCGCGACTCCATGACGAGGTGTCGGCACGGTGCACGAGTACCGGCGCGGCTATTTATTATGTTTTACAGACATAGTGTCTCTCTGGCATAGTATTTTGGTGCGGCTTCCGTTTCTGGATCGTGCTCGTGAGCTGAGTCGCCTGCGGCGCGCCCTGTCACGCCCGGATGGTTCGTTGATCGTCGTCTACGGCCGGCGGCGGTGCGGCAAGTCGCGGCTTCTGCAGGAGGCGCTGGGCGGCAACCGGCATGCGTACTACCTGGCCGATCTGAGTGACGCCAGCATTCAGCGGCGCACCCTCTCGGTCGAGGCGGAACGCGTCGTACCGGGCTTCGCCGCAGCATCCTACGACGACTGGGCGGCAGTCCTGGACACCTGGCGCATGCGCGCTCCCGAGAACACCTGGCTGGTACTGGATGAGCTGCCCTATCTGGTGCAGGTCTCCCCGGCGCTGCCGAGCATCATCCAGAAGATCGTCGATACCCCCGCTGAACGACCGCTACGCCTGCTGGCGTGCGGATCGTCCCAGCGCATGATGCACGGTCTCGTGCTGGACGAAACGGCGCCGTTGTACGGACGTGCCGCCGAGATCGTCCAGGTGGCGCCCATGCCCCCGGAGGCACTGCCCGCCGCGCTGCAGCTCGACGCCGAGGAGAGCGTCATCGCGTACTCCGTCTGGGGCGGGTTGCCGCGCAACTGGGAGCTCGCCGCGGACTACGGCTCGACGTCGGAGGCGGTGGCGGCGCTCGTGCTCGACCGCAACGGCGTGCTGCATGGCGAGCCGTCACGCCTCCTGATGGACGACATGCGCAGCGCCGTTCAGGCCAATTCCCTGCTCGCGCTGATCGGGGCCGGGTGTCATCGGCTGAGCGAGCTCGCGGGACGCGTCGGCCAGTCGGCCACCAACCTGAGCCGTCCTCTGAGCCGGTTGATCGATCTGGGCTACGTGCGGCGAGAGGTTCCCTTCGGCGAGAACGTCCGATCGACGCGGCGCAGTCTGTATCGGCTGGACGACCCGTTCCTGCTGTTCTGGTACAGGTTCGTTGCGCCGAACCGGTCCCGTCTCGAGATGGATCTGATCGATCCGGTTCACGCCGAGGTGCTGACTCGGCTCAGCGGTCACGTGGCGGAGGTATGGGAGTGGCTGGCGCGCCGTTCCGTGCCGTTCACGACGATCGACGGCTTGCGCTGGAACCCGGCATCGCGCTGGTGGGGTCGCGGCGACGACGGCAACCCGCTCGAGATCGACGTCGTGGCCGAATCCTCCGACCGACGTCACCTGCTGCTCGGCGAAGCGAAGTGGTCCGACCGCGCCGATCCGACAGGCATACTCGCCGAGCTGTCTCGCAAGGCGCAGCGCATCCCGTTCCGGCGCGGGCGCCCCGTGCACTACGCGCTCTGGCTGAAGCGGCAGAACGGCCACGTTGATGGGGCATCAATCATCACGCCGGAAACGGTGATGCCGGCGTCTCCCGGGACATGACGGCGGGAATGCCGCCCGTGTCCTCCGTGATCATCCCTCTGAATACTGGCCGAACGGCCAGGATTCGCGTCTTTTCCAATCCGGTCAGGATTCATGCTCGATGGTCGCTTCGATCGACGTGGGTATCTCGTTGAATGTATGTGGGCCGCTCAACTTCGTCCGGGGTTTCCCCGCTGCCGCTGCCCCCACTCCGGCAGGAATCGCCGCCACAGCGGCCACAGCCGCGAGAACCCCGATCCACCGTCCCTTCCGCGCCGTCGACGCCCTGTGCATACCCCCCCTATCATGCCCGGCGGGGCACCATTGCCCGCTGCCTCCATGGAGGTTGAGACGCAGACCCCGCGCGTTTGGCCGGAGGCCGGACATCGGCTTCCGGCGCTCACGACCGAACTGCACCGTTCGTGGGAGGGCGGACCGGGTCCGCGCCGAGTCCGTGGGGAGAAGGCCGACCGCCCCGTCAGACGGCAGCACGCGCCAATGCCCGGTCGAGCGCCCGCCGCGTGAAGACGCGGATCATGGCCCGGCGATACTCGGCGCTGGCGTGGAGGTCGTCGTTGATGTCTTCGATGCCGTCGCCGGCGACCGCGGTCGCAGCCGCGACGGTGCCGGGAGAGACTGACCGGCCCGCCAGCGTCTCCTCGACGTTCTTCAGGCGCGACGGCGACGACGCCGCTCCGGTCAGGCCGACGCGGGCCGATGCGATGGCGCCGTCTCGCACGTCGACGGCGGCCGCCACGCCGACGATGGCGAAGCGCGACGCGCGCTGGTGCAGCTTGGCGTAGGCAGCCGCCCGCACCGGCGCGAACGTCACCCTCGCGAGGATCTCGTCCGGCGCCAGGTCCACGGTCAGCATGCCCTGGAAGAAGTCCCGGGCCCTGACGGCGCGCCAGCCGCCCGGTCCCTTCAGGTGGAATTCCGCGTCCAGCGCCAGCATCACGGCCGGGTAGTCGGCGGCCGGGTCGGCGTGCGCGAGGCTCCCGCCGAGGGTCCCGCGGTTGCGGACCTGCTGGTCGCCTATCAGCGCTGCGGCCTCCGCCATCATCGGACAGCGGTCCCGCAGCAGCGTCGAGGTCGCCACGTCGTGGTGGGTGGTCCCTGCGCCGATCTCGATCAGGCCCTCCGCCTCCCGGATGCCCGCGAAGTCCGGGATGTGCGCGATGTCGATCAGCACCGCCGGTTCGCTCAGGCGCAGCTTCATCAGCGGCACCAGGCTGTGCCCTCCCGCGACCAGCTTGCCGGCGCCGCCGGCCGCGGCCAGCTTCGCGAGCGCGTCGTCGAGCGAGGTGGCGCGTTCGTACTCGAAAGCGGTCGGGATCATGCGTCGGAGCTCCTGGCCGGCTGGCCGTGAATGATGCGCCAGAGCTTCTCGGGCCGCAGCATCATGTCGAGGTGCCGCACGCCGCAGCCGCTCAGGGCATCCACCGCGGCGTTGACGATGCACGGCGTCGAGCCGATGGTCCCGGCCTCGCCGACCCCCTTCGCGCCGAGCGGGTTGACCGGCGTCGGGGTGACGGTGCTGTCGAGCTCGAAGCGGGGAAGATCGCTCGCGCGCGGCAGCGCGTAGTCCATGAACGAGGCGGTCAGCGGCTGCCCGTCGGCGGCATAGGCGACCTCCTCGATCATCGCCTGCCCGATGCCCTGCGCGAGCCCGCCGTGGATCTGTCCCTCGACGATCAGCGGATTGATGAGGTGGCCGGCGTCGTCGACGGCGACCATCTTCAGCAGCCGCGGCTCGCCGGTCTCCCGGTCGATCTCCAGCATCGCGATGTGGCAGCCGAACGGATACGTGTTGTTCGACGGCTCGAAGAACGCCTCGTCGCTCAGCCCGGGGGTCAATCCCTCGGGCAGCCGGACCGGCCGATAGGCGTAGGCCGCGACCTCGGCGAACGGCTTGGCCGACGCCGGCGCGCCCTTGACCGCGATGGTCCCGTTCTCGAAGACGAGATCGTTCTCGTGCGCCTCGAGCAACGCGGCGGCGAACTTCGCCATCTTGGCCTTCACCTTCCCGCCCGCGTCGTGCAGCGCCGCCCCGCCGACCGCCTGCGACCGGCTGCCGAAGGTGCCGATGCCCTGCTTGACCACCGCGGTATCCCCGTGGTGGATCGTCACGTGGTCGAGGGGCACGCCGAACTGGTCGGCCAGCATCTGGGCGAAGGTCGTCTCGTTGCCCTGGCCGTGCGGCGACGTCCCGGTCGTCGCGCTGATGCGCCCGTCCCGCTCGACGGTGACCTGCGAGTGCTCCCAGCCGCCGGGCGGCAACGTGGAGGACGGACCCATGCCGCAGATCTCGACGTACATCGACAGGCCGAGGCCGACGAGCCGGCCGTCGGCCCGCGCCGCGTCGCGCTCCTGTTTGAGCCGCTCCCAGCCGGCGACCTTCAGCGCGTGGTCGAGCGCCTTCTCGTAGTCGCCCGAGTCGTAGACCGCTCCCATCTGGGTCTTGTAGGGGAACTGGTCGGGCTGGATGAAGTTTCTGCGCCGCAGCTCGGCCGGGTCCATGTCGAGCTCGCGGGCCAGCATGTCCATCGCCCGCTCGACGAAGTAGGCCGCCTCGGGACGCCCCGCGCCGCGATACGCGTCGGTCGGCGTCTTGTTGGTGAAGACCTCGGTCAGCGTCGCGCGGATGGCGGGAATCGCGTAGGTCGCGTTGGCCATCGTCATGCTGTTGGTCGGCACCCCGGCGGTGAGCAGCATGTTGTAGGCGCCGATGTCGGCGATGATGCGCATCCGCAGGCCAAGCACCTTTCCGTCCCGCGCGGCCGCCAGCTCGACATAGGCGATCAGGTCGCGCCCGTGCACGGTGGCGAGGAACGCCTCGGAGCGGTCCTCGATCCACTTGATGGGCAGCCCGAGGCGCTTCGACAGCGCCGCGGCCACGTACTCCTCGCCGTAGATGTTGATCTTCGCCCCGAAGCCGCCGCCCACCTCCGGCGCGACGGCCCGCACGCGGTTCTCGCCGAGATCGAGCATCCGCGCGACGAAGGTGCGCAGGATGTGGGGATTCTGGGTAGAGGACCAGATGGTCAGCGCCTCGCGGCCCGGCTCGTAATGCGCCACCACGCCGCGCGCCTCGATGGAGCTCGGCGCCAGCCGCTGGTTCACCATGCGCTGGGCAATCACGACGTCCGCCGCCTCGAACGCCGCGTCGACGGCGGTGTCGTCCACCGCCCCCTTGCGGCCGACCCCGGTGCCGCTCGGCAGCGGACCGAGGGCGACGTTGTTCGGGAAGTCGGCGTGCAACGCCGCGGACTCGCCGCTCATCGCCTTCTCGGGATCGACCACCGCCGGCAGCGGCTCGCAGTCGACGACGACGGCGTCGGCGGCGTCGCGCGCCACGTAGCGGTCGCACGCCACGACCACCGCGATCGGATCGCCGACGAAGCGGACCGTGTCGACCGCCACCGCCCGATGCTCCGGCGACGGGAACGGCGTCCCGATCGGCATCGGAGCCAGGACCTCGGCGATCTGCGCGCCGGTGAAGACCGCCTCCACCCCGTCCATCGCCTCGGCGGCGCTGATGTCCACGGAACGGATGCGGCCGTGCGCAATGTCGCTCCGCTTGAACGCGAGGTGCCGCATGCCGGCGATCTTCACGTCGTCGACGTAGGCGCCGCGCCCCTGGATCAGGCGCGGGTCCTCACGCCGCTTGACGCGCTGGCCGACGAGCTTCGGCAGAACGGGCGTTGCGGCCATGGTCTATCTCCGGTCCGCGGCGTACGCGGCGCGGCGGTTCATCGGGGCGTAGGGCATCCTGTCCTCCGGTGGCGAGAATCAGCGTCGCCTGCGTCGGCACCTCGGCGCGCGCAGATTCCCGGCACAGCCGGTTAGCCTAACGGCATTGCCCTAGCGGGAACAAGGGCCCGGCAAGACACGACGCACTCCGCAGCTCGCGTCGAGGAGCAGTATATTTGTTGTAACATTAAATCTTGGCGGTCGAATTCGACGCCGTCAAGCGTCAGACGACCCTCGAGACCAGAGGGCTCGACATGGCCCGGGCCGACGAAGTCCTGGCCGGCGACACGTTGACCGTCGAGGACGACCGGCGCGACTACGGCGAGGACCGCTTCATTACCATCGGGTTTCTCGATGGCGCGATGGTGATCCTGGTCTGGACGCCGCGCCAGGACCGGCATCGGATTATCAGCATGAGGAAGGCCAATGACCGAGAACGAGCACTCTACGGCCCCAGGTTCTGATCCGGATACCGCTCCGGACCTGTCCCTGGATGATTGGCCGGACAAGTTCGCCCGGGCGACGGTCCGCCGCGGCCGGCCACCGGTGGCCAGACCGAAAGTATCCACCACCATCCGTCTGTCGCAGGACGTGATCGACCACTTCAAGGCCGGCGGCCGCGGCTGGCAGACGCGGATCGATGCCGCGCTTCGCGAGTGGATCGGAGAGCAGGACACCGTGACGCGGTTTGAAGTGGAAGGAAGAAAGGTGGAGCGAGATGACGGACGTGGGATGACATGACCAAGATGAACATGGTGTGGATCGCCGTCGCGCATTGCCTACACCCCGAAGTCCGTTCTGCAAGTACAGTTTCCAAGGAGGAGATCCGGGAGCAATGGCCCTGCACCCAGCATGTACTCCAGAGGGAGAGTCATGCAATCATGTCGGCGGCGGGTGTATGCATCCTGTTGTGGTTCACCATGAGCTGGGACATGCCTTGGGGTTTCATCATACATCCGAACACTACGGAGACCTGATGGGGCGGGGAGGACGAGCGTTCACCGAACGGTTGACCTTTCACGCTCGGCTCGCGTACCGAGCCGGCCGCGGCGTTTCGTATCAGGGCTGGCCCCTGTGTCAAACAGTAGTGCGGCGATACCGCAACGACGCTGCACGCCCCGAGCGTCAACCGGACCGCTTGCGAAGGAGCGCTTCCAGTTCCGCCACCCGCGCCTCGGCGGCTGTGGCCCGCGCTTCGGCGGCCAGACGAGCCGCGGATTCCGTCGCGCGGTCTTCGGCCGCGGCCGCCGCGCGCGTTTCGGCGGCCGCAACGCGGGTTTCCGCCGCCAGACGGCCCGCGGCTTCTTCGTCGTGGCTGCGCAGGACGTCACCCGTCGCCGGATCGCGGAAGCGCATCTCCCGCCCCGGCCCCGCCCGCAGCTCCAGCGCCAACGTTTCGCTGCGGAGCGTCAGGGCGCCGTCCGGTGCAGTCAACGCCGGTTGACGAACGTAGCCCGACCGCGTCAACCGCTCCCCCTGCAGGCGCGCCGGCAGGTACCCGCCCGTCGGGTCGTACTGCCAGTACTCGCGCACCCCGAGCCGCGCATACACCGACCGCTTCCGCCCCAGGTCGTCCCGCCACGTGCTCGGCGAGGCCACCTCCAGCACGAAGGACGGCGCCCGCCCCTCCTCCCACAGCTTGTAGTTGAGCCGGTCGCGCTTCTCCACGCCGAACACCACGAACACGTCCGGGGCGATCGACACCCGCGGGTTGCCTTCCTCGTAGTAGATCAGAAGATCCCCGGAGACGTACACGTCCCGGCGTTCCCTGAAGTGGCGCATCAGCGCGCCGATCCCGTACATGATGGCGCTGCGCTGGGCGTCGTTCTCCGCCATCGGCTTGCCGTCCGAGCTCGGGTAGTGGATCGGCACGGCGGCAGGTGCAGGCTGGATCATCGCGGGGCCCCCTCCAGGCGGCGCGGCTGCGCGCACGACTCCTCCAAGCTACCACACGCTGTGACGCCGCTTTCCGGTCAGGCGTACGCGGAGGAGAGAAAGCACGCATCGTGCCAACCTGTCGGGCGACGTCACTGACGGTCGGCGATGCCGGCGGCCGCGCCCGTCACCGAGATCAGCCAGTCCCGCTCGATGCGACGGACGACCGCATCTACGCCGTAGACCTCGGCCAGGCGGGCCGGCGTCAACGTCGCCTCGGGGGAACCGTCCGCGACGATCCGGCCGTCCGCCATCCAGAGCAGGCGGTCGGCGATCCGCGCCGCGAGCGCCGCGTCGTGCATCACCACCAGGACGCCGCGGCCGGCATCGGCGCCCGCGCGCAGCAACTGCATAACCTGGTGCTGGTGCAGGGGATCGAGGGCCGCGGTCGGCTCGTCCGCGAGCAGGAACGGGGCGTCCGCGGCCAACGCCCGCGCCACGTGCACGCGCGCCAGCTCGCCGCCGGAAAGCGTGGTGCAGGGTCGCTCGACGAACCGCTCCAGATCGCACGCCCGAACGGCACGCGCGAGCGCCTCTTCGTCGGCGGCGCCCAATCGGTCCGGCGTGGCGCCGTAGGCGAAACGGCCCAGGGCAACGACGTCGCGCACCCGCACCGGCCACGCCAGCGGACGCACTTGCGGCAGGTAGGCGATGCTCCGCGCCCGCGCGCACGGCGACATGCGAACCGGGTCGTCCTTTCCGACGCGGACCTCGCCGGCGGCCCGCGGGGTCAGTCCCAACACGGCGCGCAGCACCGTCGTCTTGCCCGCGCCGTTCGCCCCCAGCAACGCCACCAGCTCGCCGGCGCGAAGGCGCCAGGACGCATCGCGCACCACCTGGCGGCCGCCGAGGCTCACGCACAGTCGGTCGACGGCCAGCTCAGCCATTCCCCAGCCGTCTGCCCGCGGCGATCCAGATGAAGACCGGCGCCCCGATGAGCGCCGCGACCACGCCGAGCCGGAGCTCCGCGGCGGTGGGAGCCAACCGCACCCCGATGTCCGCCAGCACGAGGATCACGCCGGCCAGCAGCGCCGCCGGCACCAGGGTCCGAGCGGGATCGTGATCCACCAGCCGGCGCACCAGGTGCGGCGCGACGATCCCGACGAATCCGATGGCGCCGGCCGTCGCGACCGCCGCCCCGGTGGCCAGCCCGGCCCCGACCACCACCAGCCGGCGCGCGCGCCGGAGGTCGACGCCGGCGCCGGCCGCCGCCTCCTCGCCCAAGGTCAACGCCGAGAGGTCACGCCGCGCCGCCAGCAGCAGGGCGAAACCGGCCGCGAGGAAAGGTGCGGCCAGCAGCAGGTCGTCGAAGCTCCGGTTGGCGACGCTGCCCAGGGTCCAGTTGAGCATGTCCGCAAGCGAGAACGGGTTGGGAGCCAGGTTCATCAGCAGCGCCATCATCGCGCCGGCGAAGCTCGACAGGCCGATGCCCACCAGGATCAGCGTCAACACCGACCCGACGCGGACCGCGGCGGCCGTCAGCAGCGCAGTGGCGGCCAGGGCTCCGGCTATCGCCGCCACCGGCAGCGCGAACGCGCCCACCTGCACCAGCCCGTAGTAGATGACGAAGGTGGCGGCGAGCGACGCGGTGGCCGACACGCCCAGCACGCCGGGCTCGGCCAGCGGGTTGCGCAGCAGCCCCTGCAGCGCCGCCCCCGACATGCCGAGCGCCGCCCCGGTCAGGAGCGCGGCCAGCGCCCGCGGCAGGCGGATCTCCCATACGACGATCAGATCGCCCGGCGCCGCCGCGCCGACCAGGGCGGCGAGCACGCGGCCCACCCCCAGACGCGTCGAGCCGAGCAGGCAGGCCGCGGCGGCCGCGGCCAGGCCGGCCGCCGCCAGCAGCCCGATGAGCAATCGGTCGTTCCGCACCATGATTCCGCCCGGGAGTCCCCCGGCCCTCCGCACTTCACGCTCGACCCGCAATGCCGGCTGCGGATCAGCCGCCGAGCGTGAACCGCCTCCAGCGTTTCGCCACGTCGCAATGCCGGCCGCGGATCAGCCGCCGAGCGTGAACCTCCCGCCCGCGACAACCGCCCGCGGAAGACCCGGATACCCGAGCGCGCTGTCGTAGACCGCGTCGGTGGCGTTGTCGATGCGTACGAACAGCGTCAGGTCGTCGTGCACCCGTACCTGCCCGCCGAGGGTGAGGAGCGCGTAGCCCGGATTGACGGTGATGTCGACGGGGCGCCCGTCGGACACCCGCTGCAGGCCGAGAAACGCGCTGTCGTGCCGGTCGCCGACCACCTGCAGAGTCAGGTGCAGGCTGGTGCGCCCCCCCATGTAGTCGACCCGCAGGTGGCCGCTGTGCCGGGGGCGGCGCAGCAGGGGCTGCCCCGGCTGGAACTGCTCGCTCGTGCTGGCGCTGGACACCACCTCGGTGTCGACCAGGGCGTAGGCGGAACTGGCCGTCAGCCCGCTCACCGGACGCTGCAGCCCGAACTCGATTTCGAGGCCGGCGGCCCGCGAGCCGTCGATGTTGACGTAGTCCGCGACGCCGTCCCCCCCTCCGCCGAGCGATGGAGCGTAGGCGATCTGCTCGGTGTAATCGTTGCTGAACCAGGTGGCCCTGGTGAGCCAGCGCTGATCGGCGAAAGTGAGCTCCGCTCCGACGTCGGCTGTCACCGCCTGCTCGGGTTGCAGCGACAGGTCGCCGTCCACCCACTGCGAGCCGTACAACTGCGCAAAGGTGGGGTTCTTGATGCCCCTGCCGAGGTTCGCCGAAACCTTGACCGACGAGAGGATCCCCGCGCGCACCGGCACCGGATAGCCCCCCGCGGACAGCTTCGGGTTGACAGCCGCCCCGTAGTGGGCGTTGTCGTCGACCCGCGCGCCGCCGGTCACGAACCACGCATCGGCGACCGCGAGCTGCTGCTGGACGAAGTACGAGTGGTTCTCGACCCGCTGCGCGCGGTGGAGCGCGTTGGTCTCGCGGTAGTAGTCGTAGCCGGCGCTCAGGACCTGCCGGTCCAGCCAGGTCGCGTTGACCTGGTAGCGCGCCGCCGGCCGCCGGAGCTGCGTCTCGAGGTTGAACGGGTAGTCGTAGCCGCTGTACGGTCCGCTCTGCGCGAGGAATCGGCCGGCGCCGAGGAGTGATGGATCGGCGGCGAGCGCGTCGAAGGCCGGCTGGTCGAGGAGGCGTACGAGCCGGGGACCCGACGGATACAGGGCCCCGGGCCGCCCTTCCAGTACCGCCCGCACCGTATACCGCGGGTCGGCGATCCCGTCGTCCGACTGGCGGCCGGCGCGGAAATAGCTGGCGGCAAACGCGTGGTCGACGCGGGATCCGAGTCGCTGTTTCAGATCGAGATGCCAGGTCAGCGCATCGGTGTCGTAGCCGGTGCCGGTGTCGCCCGGGGCATAGGTGATCGGCCCGACCGAGTTGGCCCGGGCGCTGCTGTAGCGGAAACCGGACCGCAGTCGCGAGTGGTCGCCCAGAAGCGCTCCCACGTTACCGTCGAGCGCCTGCTGGTCGAAGCGGTCGGGCTCGGCCAGGCGATCCTGGAACGCGCCGTCGGTCGAACGGTGCGCGACGCCGAGCTGATAGTCGAGGCGCCGCCGGGCGCCGCCGAGGAGCCGCAGGTCGCCTCGTGACGTGCCGAACGAGCCGGCTTCGACGGAACCGGCCAGACGCGGCCCGCTGTCGGGCGCACCGCGCTTCGTGAAGATCTGGATGACCGAGCCGATCGCGTCCGATCCGTAGAGTGCGGACTGGGCGCCGCGCACCACCTCGACCCGATCGATCTCGCCGGCCGACACCCGGCTGAAGTCGTAGGCGCCGCCGTCGGCGTTCACCCGCACGCCGTCGATCAGCACCTGGTTGTAGTCGGACTCGCCTCCCCGCACGAAGACCGAGGCAATCGAGCCCTCCCGGCCGGTCGACTGCACGCCGAGGCCCGGCACATGCCGCAGCAGGTCGGCTACCGAATGGCTGCCGAGGCGCCGGATGTCCTCCGCGTCGAAGACGGCGTGCGACTCGGTGACCACCGCCCGGCGCTCGGGCGTGCGCGAGGCGGTGACGACGACCGTGTCCTGCAACGGCGCGAGGTCGAGCTCGAAATCGACGACCGCCGCGCCGCCGCCCAGGGTCACGGCGGCATGCGTCGGAGCGAACCCGGCGAGTCGCGCGGTCACATGCTCGGCGCCCGCCCCCGGGAGCTCCAGACGGTAGCGGCCGTCCGCGCCGGTAGTGGCGACCGCCAGCACCCGCAGACCGCGCAATGCCTCGATCGTGGCGCCGGGCAGCACGCCGCCGGACGGATCGGTCACGACGCCGGTGACGACGACTGGGACCTGGGCGGCGGCCGGCGCGACGGCGGCAGGAACCTGGGCGGCGGCCGGCGCGACGGCGGCAGAACCCTGAGCGGCGGCCGGCGCGACGGCGGCAGAACCCTGAGCGGCGGCCGGCGCCACGACGGCAGAACCCTGAGCGGCGGCCGGCGCCACGACGGCTGCACTCAGGGCGAACAGGAAGAGGAAAGAGCGTGAGAACGTGCTGCGGAAAGCCGGACGAGCGAACGGCGGGGCGCAATCGGCCACAGTTCCTCCTTTGCTTCCCCATCGGAAGCGGGGTGAGGCGTGGCCAAGCCGGTCTCCTGGCTTGCAGGGTCGCGCCTACTCTCCGCGCCTTCCCGTCCTCACCGGACAGTGGCGGTCGTGCGGATTTCGTACCTGCTCACAGTTGCGAGGGCAGCGTCGGCATCGCACCGAACTTCCCGAGCACCTGGCCACGGACGTGAAGTGCGGATCATAGCAGACCTGCGCCGGCCGCCCCGCACCGCGGGCGCCGCGGTCCGTTCCGGCGGCCCGACCGGCGCCCCTGCAAGGAACAGGGAATCAGCCCACGGGCGGGCCGGTAGTCCTGAACGAGAACGTCAGGAAGAAGGTCCGCTCCCCCTCTCGACGCCGGCCGCCAGCGCCTCGACCGCGTCGGCGAGGAACCAGCCGCCGCAGGAGGTGGTCGCCCCGTCAATCGAGACGGTACGCCCGGTTTGCATCCGGCGTACCGCCACCGGATGCCGGAAAGCCGTCCAGAGCTCGTGAGTGGCGTTCTCGAACACGGGCACGGCGTAGACGTCGGGCGTTTCGTAGGCCAGACGTTCCAGTGGGATCGAGCGCCAGCCGATCCGGTCGTCGAAGTTGTCCAGCCCGGCGGCGTCGATCAGGTGATGCACGAACGTGCCGGAGCCGGCGGCGACACCCGACGGGGCGAGGTACAGCGCGTCGGCGCCCGGCGCGCTGGCCCGCGCACGCGCGAGCCGGGCGTCCATCTCGGCGATCAGCGCTTCGCCGCGGTCAGATACCTCCAACACCATGGCAGCCTGCCGGATCCGGTCGCGGACCGCTTCGATATCCGGTGCGAAGTCGATCTGCAGGACCGGCACGCCGGCGCGCTCGAAGAACACCGGCGCGCGCGGCCCGCCCCCGTAGTTGCGCACCACCAAGTCCGGCTCCAGCGCCAGGACGTCCTCTGCGCGCGGTCGGACCGCCGGCAGTCCCGCCGCCTCGGCACGGAGATGGGAGAAGTCCTTGCCCGCATCGGGCGACAGCGCCAGGATGCGCTCGCGATCGGCGAGGCCGAGCACGAACTGATCGGCGCAGTAGTCGAGGCTGACGATCCGGCCGGCGGGACCGTCCGACTGCGGCCTGGGCGCCGGGGTCCCGCACGCTGCCACGAGGCCGGCGGCCAGGAGCGGCAGTAGCCGGACAGGGGTCGAGGTACGGGCAACGTAGCGATGCAGCATCCGGGCTCTCCGCCTCCCAGCCGGGTCGAGTCGCACCGTCGGACCGACAACACTCGAACAGTCGTGTCGGGTCGCCTCGCCGAACCGACAACACTCGAAACCTGCACCGTATCGGGCGCCTCCGGGGCGTCCGGGTCCGGGGCCGGCCTGCGCCGGCCCCGAAGCGCCGATGTCACATCCCCGAGACGCGGCCGGCGATGCGGTAACAGTGGAAGATGATGTGCCACCCCAGCGCCACCGCGGCGAGCCAGGCCACCCAGTAGAAGTCGCCCGGGATTCCGAAGTTGCCGCCGAAGAAGGGCGTCGCGTGCTCGTTGGCCATCGCCCACAACAGCGGGAGCGACATGTAGGTGTTGTGCTTGGAGCGCAGCCCGGCGAGCGCCGGGTCGGCGGCATCCGGGGCCTTGCCGGCCTTCACCGCGGCGATGATTCGCTGCTGCGCCGGCCAGATCCGGAACCACACGTTGAACGCCATGATCGTCCCGAACATGGCGCCGGTGTGAATCAGGACCGATCGCGGCGGGAATCCGCCGACCTCCACGAACATCCAGACGACGATGGCCAGCAGCACGAACGAGACGATCGTGGCGGCGCGGACGTTGGACTTGAGGCCGCTGCTCCAGAGCGCATCGTAGGCGAAGACCGCCAGGAAGGTCACCGCGATCATCGCGATGGCGGCCGCCCCCCAGCTTGCGTCGGTCTCTATCGCCAGCCCGCCGTGGTAGAAGACGAGCAGCAACAGCAGGATCCCGGTGATCCAGGTCCAGGCGGCGCCCCACCGGAACCAGAAGAGCGCCCGCGGCATCAGCTCGGGAACCACCTTCTGCTTCGTCGGCCCGTCGAGCTTCGCGGCCAGCGGCGCGTTCACGAAGTTGAAGAAGTAGAGGTGCCCGATCCAGATGATCCCCACGAACACGTGAAGCCATCGAAAGATGAACTGCATGCCTTCCATCATCGTGCTCTCCTCCGTTTCCGGGCGGGTGCCCTGCCGCGATTGTAATGCGCCGTCGGGCGAATCGCCGTCGAAAACGATCGGGGCTCCCATCCGCCCGCGCGGTCCGCGCGCGGCCCGCGGCGGGTCCGTGTCCCGGCCCGATGCCGTGGGGTTCCGTGCTGCGCGGTGCTTCACCATGAGCTGCTCGTCCGGAACAGCAGCTCGGCGGTGCTCCCGGCACAGCGCCAGCGCTATCCTGCCCATGCAATGAGGAATGCGGCAACTGGGGCGGCCAGGATCGCCGCCAGCAGTTCGTCCGGAACAGCAGCCCGGCGGTGCTCCCGGCGCGGCGCCAGCGCTATCCTGCCCAGGCGATGAGGAATGCGGCAACCGCCGCGGCCAGGAACGCGGCCAGCAGCACCGTCACCAGAGCGCGCCTGTAGTCCTCCGCGGAGCCCCCGGAGACAGCGGCCGGATCGCCAATCCACACATCGGTCACCAGGCGGCCGCCCAACCGGATCGGCCCGACGAGGCGGCGCCGGATCGCACCCGCCAGGGCGGCCTCGCTCCAGCCGGCGTTCGGCCCCGGCACGACGGCGTGCTGTCGCCAGCCCCAGCGCAGCGCCTCGCGGCCGGATGCGCCCGCCACCGGCACCGCGGCGGCGGCGATGAGCAGCCAGGTCATCCGTGCCGGAACCAGGTTCAGCACGTCGTCCAGACGCGCGCCGCACCAGCCGAAGTGCCGGTACCGCTCGGTCCTGTAACCGACCATCGAATCCATCGTGCTGACGATCTTGAACAGGACCATCCCGGGGATGCCGCCCAGCGCGTACCAGAAGACCGGCGAGACCACCCCGTCGACCAGGCTCTCGCCGAGGCTCTCGATGGCGCTCCGCCGGCAGGCGGGACCATCCATCGTCTCCGTGTCGCGGCCCACGAGACGCCCGGCCGCCGCCCGCGCCGCAGGAAGATCCCCGGCCGTGACGGCCGCGTCCACGGCCCCGGCGTGCGCCAGCAGGTCACCGAGAGCGATGAGGCTGTAGAGCAGGAAGAGATGCACCGCGCCGGCCGCCGCGGGGTGCAGTTGCGCCGCGCCGGCCACGAGCGCCGCGACGCCGCCGACCCAGACCAGCGCCAGCATGACGAAGAGAGCGCAGCCGCCGAGGCGACCGTCTGCGCCGGCGGCGCGCAGGCGCGTTTCCAGCCGGGTCAGCAAGCCGCCGATCAGCCGAATCGGGTGCCAGCGATAGACCGGGTCACCGATGGCGAGGTCCAGGATCACGGCCGCCACCAGCAGGTCGGCGCGGGGAGCCAGCCAGTTCAGATCCACTGCGCCCGCCCGACGATGACCGGACGATTGCGCGCCGTCATTGCTACTGGAAGCTCACCCCGGTTCCATCCATGCGCGGGTCCCGCCCTGCCGGGTGGAAACTCAGACCGGCGGCATCTGCCCGCCGAACGCCGAACCTGTATGGCGCATCGAAGCGCGGAGCGTCGAACTGCTCACGCCCACTTCGCCTGCCACCCGGCCGCCACCGCGCGCAGGACCAGATCGATCGGCTCATGGGATGCCTCCACGAGCTCGCTCCGAAAGGCCGGCCACGCGTCCGGGCGGCCCGCGAGAGCGCACGCCACGCACGCGGCCTGACAACGCAGCGCCTCCTGCGCCAGTCCCTCCGGAATCGTGCCGCATGCAGCACGGTCCAGGACCGCGGCCAGCGCGTAGGCCGCCGCGCCGACGCCCGGCTCGAAAAAGACCGCCCTCCGGTTCTTGTCGAGCAGTTCGTAGCGTGACGGCGGCAGCAGCTCCGCGAGGCGTTCCATCGCGCGCTCCTCGGTCAGGCCGAAGCGGCCCAGGGCATGGAACAGGCCGCGCGTATACGACGCTTCCAGGCCGTTCTGCCAGCGCAGGGCCTCGACGACCGATTCCTTCACCGCGACGGCGATGATCTCGCCGAGCTTGACGTGAGGGCTGGTCGACTCCCTCGGGCGGCGGCCAGGATCGAGCGGCGCGGCCAGACAGAACTGATCCGTGCCCGTGCCCGTGGCGATGGTCGGGGAATAACGGCTGGGCACGGCCAGATCGGCCAGCGCGGCCGACTTGGCCTCGGTCATCGTCACGACTGTGCGGGCCTGCGCGGCCGGCGTGACGGGGCAGTCGAGCAGCAGGATCGTGTTGATGGTGCCCGGGGGCGGCGCCACCCGGCGCCAACCGTCGTCGGTCTCGCTCCAGGAAGCCGGATCGCCCGCCCGCGCGGCGTTGCCCGCAACGCCGGCCGTCGTGAAGGCATCCACCCGCAGGTCGTCGAATCTCGCGGTGCGGTGGGCGGCGTACGCCATGTTGGCGGCCGTGCCCAGGACCGCGGTCCGGTCGGGGTCCAGGCCGAGCTCTCCGCACACCCGGTGGTGGTAGGCGACCTGCCCGCCGGCGGCGATCAGCTCGTGGCGCTCACGGTCGCCGGTTGCCTCACAGCTCTGGTGGTTCACCAGGAAACGCAGATCGTCGCGTTGTCCGCCGACGTGCGCCGAGTTGCTCAGCACACGGTGCGGCGCCAGCAGCTCGACGACCAGGTAGCGCCCGGCGCGGTGCGCGGCAAAGCGCCGCTCCCGGCACAGCAGCTCGGCCGACGCGGGCGGAAAGGTCGAGGTCATCGACGCCCTCGGCACAGCCACTCGGCCGACGCGGGCGGAAAGGCCCGGGTCATCGACGCGGCGACGCGGCGTCGTCCGATCGCGCCATCCGCCCGGCCGCGTGCTGAATCGCGTTGACGATGTGCTGATAGCCGGTACAGCGGCAGAGGTTGCCGTCGAGGCCGTCGCGGATTTCCTGCTCCGTCGGAGCCGGGTTGTCCTCCAGCAGGTTGACGGCCGACAGGATCATGCCGGGCGTGCAGTAGCCGCACTGCAGGCCGTGCTCCTCCCAGAAGCCCTCCTGCAACGGATGCAGGCGGTCGCCGTCGGCCAGCCCCTCGATGGTCGTCACTTCCGCGCCGTCGGCCTGGACGGCGAAGATCGTGCACGACTTCGCGCTCCGCCCGTCCACCAGCACCGTGCAGGCGCCGCACTGGCTCGTGTCGCAGCCGACGTGCGCGCCGGTCAGGTCGAGATGCTCGCGCAGGAAATGGACGAGCAGCAGGCGCGGCTCCACGTCGGCGGTGCGCCGCTTGCCGTTGACGGTGATCGAGATTCGGGCCATCGGTTCCCTCTCTGAGCAGCCGATAGCCTACCGGTGTCGGACCGCGCGGGACAAGTCCGTACCATGGACTGTTATCGTTGCCTGATAACATATCATCGTGTCCGGATCGTCGCATGACCCGTGCCTGGACATGCTGCTGGACCTGGATGGTCAAGTGCTGGTGGTAGACGCGAAAGGGACCATTCGGTGCGCTTCGATGTCAAGCGTGTGCTGCCGACGCCCGAGAGACCGCATGGACTCGACTACTCGCTGACGCTTCATGGTCCTGATGGGCAGCGCCTCGTCGGCTTCGACAACGCGCATGCCGTCCCGCCCACGACCGGTCCGAGCGGTCGCCGCAGGCGACGGCACGATCACCGCCATCGTCAAGACACGGTACGACCCTACGTCTACGAGGATGCGGCCAAGTTGCTCGCGGACTTCTGGCACGAGGTCGACGCCGTCTTGACGGAACGAGGAGTCAAGACGTGAAGTCGCTGAAGGTCGGCATCGCCAGCTACGCGGCCATGAAGGCCCGGACGATGGCCATCGCCCGAGGAGAGCTGAAACCGCGACCCGGCGAACCCAAGGTGTGGTTCACGTCCATCGAGAGCTTTGCCAGAGTGCTTTCCGACCGCAATCGCGCTCTTCTGAACCTGATCGTCGAAGAAGAACCGGAATCCTTGACCGCACTGGCCAGAATATCGGGCCGCGCCAAGTCGAACCTTTCCAGGACTCTTCATACCTTGGAACGATACGGCCTGGTGTATCTCAAGAAGGGTCGACGGGGCCGAATCGTGCCTCGCGTTCCGTATTCGCGCATCGTGTTGGAGACGCCTATCACCACGGGACGCCGCGAATCCGTGCACTTCCGTGAACCAGACGCAACGGGCGAGCCGGCACCACCACTGGGCCGAGTCGCCGATGTCCGCGAGTCATACAGCGCCGACCATGCTGAAACCTTGCCGAACCCCCATCCAGGAAAGATCCTGCTGGAAGATTTCCTGGAGCCGATGCGGATCAGCCAGTCCGAGTTGGCACGGGCCATCAGCGTACCCTCATGGCGCATCAACGAGTTGGTGCTGGGCAAGCGCGCCGTGACCGCAGGGACGGATCTGCTGCTGACCAGGTACTTCGGCCTCTCTGAAGGCCTGTTTCTTCGGCTGCAGGCGGCCTACGACCTGGAAAGCGCCAGAGTCTCCATGAAGGACAGGTTGACCGCGATCAGACCTCGTGATAGGGCCTGACGAGGTCCTCTACCCCGGCGTCCTCGCCATTCGCTTGTAGCCGCCAAAAGAAAAAGGCCCGGCATTGCTGCCGGGCCCTCCGAAGTTCCGCCGCGGTCGACGGTCGGCTCCGCTAGCTGATCGCCAGCAGATCCAGCGGGCCGGTGCTGTCGGCGATCCGGTCGACCGGCACGCCCATCTTGTCGAGGATGGTCAGGTGCAGGTTGGTCGCCGGCGTCCTCTCCTTGTAGACGAGGTGGCGCCCGCCCGGCTTGAGCTGGCCCGAGCCGCCGCCCACGAGCACCAGCGGCAGCCCCTTGTTGTCGTGCAGGTTGCTGTCCGACATGCCCGCGCCGTAGAGCAGCATCATGTGGTCGAGCAGGTTGCCGTCGCCGTCCGGCGTCGCGCGCGCCTTCTCGAGGAAGGACCCGAAGAGCGAGATGTGGAACTCGTTGATCTTCGCGATCTTCTCGTAGAGGGTCGGGTCGTCGCGGTGATGGGACGTCGGGTGGTGCGAGTCGGGCACCCCGATCTCCGGATACGTCCGGCCGCTGATCTCGCGCGCCATCATGTAGGTGCTGACGCGGGTCAGGTCGGTCTGGTAGGCCAGGAGCATCAGGTCGAACATCAGCCTGGCGTGCTCCTCGTAGGTCGCCGGGATGCCCGCCGGCTGGTCGACCTCGGGCAGCTCGCGGTCGCTCTGCTCCTCCGCCTTCTGGATGCGCCGCTCGATGTCGCGCACCGCCTCCAGGTACTCGGTGACGCGCACGCGGTCGTTCGGACCGAGCCCGCGCTGCAGCGCGTCGATCTTCTCGGTCACCGAGTCGAGGATGCTCCGGTCCTTGCGGATGCGGGCCAGCCGCGCGGCCGAATCGGTCGAGCCGGCGTCGCCGAAGAGCCGCTCGAAGACCGCGCGCGGGTTGTTCTCGCCCGAGAGCGGCGTCGTGTCGCTGCGCCACGAGATGGTGTTCGTGTAGGTGCAACTGAAGCCCACGTCGCACGACCCGGAGACGTCGCGGCTGTCGAGCGCGATCTCCAGGGAGGCGAGCTGCGTGTGCTGCTCGAAGCTCCGCGCGATGAGCTGATCGACGGACACCCCCGCCCGCAGGTTCGACTCGGTCCGCGCCGGGGTCACGCCGGTCAGGAACCGCGTGGCCGCGCTGGCGTGCACGCCCGCGTTGCTCGCCACGCCGGCCAGGCCGGTCAGGACGTGCATCTGGTCCTTGAAGGCCTCGATCGGCTTGAGGATGCGGGTGGTCTCGAAGCCCAGGCCCTCGGCCGCGGGCGTGAAGTGCTTCATCGCCATGCCGTTGGGCACGTAGACGACACCGAAGCGCCGGACCGGATGGGCCGCCGTGTTGCGGATGGCGGCGAACGCGGGCGCCATGCTGTCGAGGAACGGCAGCGCGAGCGACGCGCCGATGCCGCGCAGCACGGTGCGCCGGGGAATGGCCTTCTGGGTGACGATCATGAGTCTGACCTCCGCATCTGGAACGGGGTGCTGTTGACGATGCCGAGAATGATAGACGACCAGCGATAGTCCTCGCCAGCCGCCTTGCGCACGATCTTGCGCACGGTCGGGGCGTCGTAGTACTCCAGGCCGCGCCCGAGCGCGTACATCAGCAGCTTCTCGGTAACGGTGCCGACGATGTCCTCCGGACGATCCAGCAGCAGATCGCTGAGCCCGGCCCGGCCCTCGAAGCGCTCGCCGCCCGGCAGCACGCCGGAGGCGTCGACGGGCGTGCCGCCCTCGTTGACGTCGCGCCACCCGCCGATGGCGTCGTAGTTCTGCAGCGCGAACCCGATCGGGTCCATCGGGGCGTGGCAGACCGAGCAGGCGGGGTTCTCGCGGTGCTGGGCCATCGCCTCGCGCATCGACACCGGCTCGCCGTCCTCGTTCCGCTCCTCGAGGGCGGGGATGTCCGGCGGCGGCTCCGGCGGCGGCGCCCCGAGCAGGTTCTCGAGCACCCACTTGCCGCGCAGTACCGGCGACGTGCGGTTCGGATACGAGGTGACGGTCATCACGCTGCCGTGGCCGAGCAGCCCGCCCCGCCGCGCGCCGTCGAGCTGCACCCGCCGGAAGCGGCTCCCGTAGATGTTCGGGATGCCGTAGTGCTCGGCGAGCCGCTGGTTGACGTAGGTGTAGTCGGCCGAGAGAAGCTCCAGCACGCTGGCGTCGGCCCGCAACTGGTTGCCGATGAACAGCTCCGTCTCGCGCGTGAACGCCTCGCGCAGGTTCTCGTCGAACTCGGGAAAGACGAGGGGGTCGGGGTAGACGCCGCCCATGTTGCGCAGGTAGAGCCACTGGCCGGCGAAGTTGTCCACCATCGCCTGCGAGCGCGGGTCCGCCATCATCCGCCGCACCTGCGCGTCGAGCACCGCCGGGTCGCTCAGCGTGCCGTTCTCGGCCGCCGCGAGCAGCTCGTCGTCCGGGATGCTGCTCCAGAGGAAGAACGACAGGCGCGACGCGAGCTCGATGTCGGAGACCGGGTAGGCGGCGTCGCCGGGGATGTCCACCGGGTCGCGCTCGACGCGATAGAGGAAGTCGGGATCGGCCAACAGCCGCTCGAGAGCGAATTGAATGCCCTTGTCGAAGCCTCCCTCGGCCCGGCCCCACTCGTAGAACTCGAGCAGCGTCGCCACGTCGCCCTCGTCCACCGGGCGGCGGTACGCGCGGCGGGCCAGGGCGCCCAGAATCTCCCCGGCGCAGGCGGCCGACTCGGCGGCGGTCGCCCCCGGATCCGGCCGGCAGGTGAAGATGCGGCGCCGGCTCGGCGTGTCGCCCGGTCCGTAGACGCGCAAGGGCCCGGTGATCTGCACGCTCGCCAGCGCCGGGTTGCCGTCGGGCATCTCGTTGATGGCCAGGGCGAAGCCGGTCTGCCGCGGCTGCAGCACGCCTTCCTCCTCCCACGTCTCGCGCGGGAAGGCGACGCCGACGGTATGCGGTCCCGCCGAGACCGACGTGGTCACCTCCAGCGGGTCGTCGGCGTGCAGCGTGTAGTCCTCCCAGTCGTCGGTGCCCCGGATGTTGCCGGCGAAGCTGATCGGGGAGGGCATGCCGGGCGCCTCGCCGCCGAACGTGAACCGCTCGATGCGCCGTCCGTCCAGCCGGAACTCGATCTCGTGCGCGTCGTCGATACCCCGGATATAGCCGACGTAGTTCGTCTGCAGCCGCACCTTGATGCGGTACTCGCCGTCGACCGGGAAGTGGTGCCGGATCGCCGCGCCGCCGCGCGATCCGAACGGCAGGTCCTCGCTCTGCTGATCGTTCTGGATCAGGTTGAGGGGCACGTCGTAGGTCGCGATCTCGGCGCCCCCGGTCGGCGCCTCGCCGATCGCCAGACGGCCGATCTTCTTGGCGGCCGACACGTAGCGCTCGAACAGCGCGGGCGACAGCGACAGCGAGGTGGCGATGTTGTCGAAACCGTTCCGGTCCGGCGCGTCGGCCGGAATCAGCGTGTCGACGTCGATCTCCAGGTCGAGCAGATCACGGATGACGTTGCGGTACTCGGCCTGGTTGAGGCGATGGAACGCCTGCGTCCGGCCGGGGTCGGGACGCGCTTCCGCGACGCGGTCGAGCTCGTCCTCGAGCCACAGCCGGAAGCCGTCGTAGGTCTCCTTGTCGGGACGCGGGCGGGGCTGCGGCGGCATCGCGGCGACGCGCAGCTTGCGGACCACCTTCTCCCACAGCTCGGGGTCCTCGGCCACGTTGTCGACGTCGGCCGAGTCGAGAGCCAGGCCGACGAGGCGCAACTGCTCGGCCATCATGCCGGCGCCGTTGCCGGCGACCACGCGCTCGTTGTGACAGGTGACGCAGTAGCGGTCGAGCAGCGCCCGCTGCGGGGACACGGCCGCGGGCTCCCCGTCCTGCGCGAACGCCGTCCCGACCGCCGCGCCCGGCAACGTCACGGCGACGGCGATACCCGCGGCGAACCAGCGTTTACGCACCGATGGCCCCTTTCGGAAAGAGCGGTAGAGGTACCGAGACGCGGTAGTTTGACCGCATCGGCGGCGCGTTGTCAATCGCCGGCGGGCTGCATTACCATGAACGGTCGGTCCGGCTCCGCGCGCGGCGGGAGCGGTGCGGATGCCCGCGGACCGGCCGGCCAGGAGGCAACCAGAAATGAACGCGAAGCGGATTGCGACCAGCGGATTCCCGGCAGTCTGGCTTCCCGCCCTGCTGGCCATCGCCATCGCGGCGACCCCCGTCGCCGGTGCGGCGGCAAACGGCGTCGACGCGCCGGCGATCGTCGATGCGACGCGGGCCCGGGACACCGACGCCGTGCGGACCCTCCTCGCCGGTGGGGCCGACGTGGACGCCGCGCAGCCTGACGGCGCCACCGCCCTGCACTGGGCGGCCTACCGGGACGACCACGAGACCGCGGCGCTGCTGCTCGAGGCGGGCGCCGACGTCGACGCCACCAACGAGCTCGGGGCCACGCCGCTCTGGCTGGCCGCCGACAACGGCAGCGCCGTCATGGTCGGGCGGCTGATCGCGGCGGGCGCCGATCCGGACATCGCGCTGCACAACGGCGAGACCCCGGTCATGACCGCCTCGCGAACCGGGAACGCGGACGCGGTGCGGCACCTGGCGGCCCGCGGCGCCGACGTGAACCGGAAGGAACGCTCGCGCGCACAGACCGCGCTGATGTGGGCGGTGGCCCAGGGCCACCACGAGGTCGTCGACGTGCTCCTCGCGCACGGCGCCGACGTCGACGCACGCTCCCGCATCCGGCCCCGGATGATGCACGCCGCGGCGACCAACGGGTCGCAGTACGACCAGGGCGTCATCTGGAACCGCGGCGGGTACACGCCGCTGCTGTTCGCGGCCCGTCACGGCGACGTCGAGGCGGGGCGGCGGCTCGTGGACGCCGGCGCGGACATCGAAGACGAGGCCCCCACCGGCGCGAGCGCGCTGGTGGTGGCGGCCCACAGCGGCCACGTCGACTTCGCGCGGTTCGCGCTGGCGGCAGGCGCCGATCCCAACGACATCGGGGCCGGCTACACGCCCCTGCACGCCGCGATCCTGCGGGGCGACCTCGACATGGCGACGACCCTGCTGGCCGCCGGGGCCGATCCGAACGTGCGCCTCGAGAAGGGCACTCCCGTCCGCCGCGCCGGCCAGGACTGGGCCATCGCCCCGCAGCACGTCAGCGCCACGCCGTACTGGCTCGCCGCCTACTACCAGGAGGCGCAACTCATGCGCGCGCTGGCCGCCTGGGGCGCCCACCCGAGCCTGACCACGCTGGAGCGTTGGGCGTACGTCTTCGAGCGGGCCGGGGGCGTCGGACCGCCGCACATCGCGGGCGGCTTCCAGACGCCGCTGCTGGCCGCGGTCAGCGGCGCGAACAACCGCGGGCGGAGGTTCAACAGCTCGTTGCGGAACCCCGATCGGGAGGAACGCGCGGCGTACGAGGCGGCCAGGGTGGCCATCGAGCACGGGGCCGACGTCAACCAGGTCGACCACGTCGGCACGGCGCCGGTGCACAGCGCCGCCCAGCGCAACTACGCCACGGTGGTCGAGCTGCTCGCCGAGCACGGCGCCGACCTGAACGTGAAGAACGCCAGCGGAACCACCGCCTTGACGCTGGCCGAGCGCGCCGAGGCGCGGCGCCTCGAGCGGCCGGACATCACCCGGTATCCGAGCGGCAACTCGGCCCAGGTGCTGCGCGATCTCGGCGCGGGCAAGGAGACGGAAGAGCAGTGACACGTGACGCCACCGAATCCGCACGGCCTCGTTCCGACACCCGCTTGCGGCAGTCACCGATTCTCCGGAGCCGGTGGAACGGGCAGCCCCGTGCTCGCGGCTCTGCGCCCTCGCGTGCGCGGTGCTGCTTGTCGCGGCTTCCCCCGCCGTCGCGCAGTACGGCGCCCCGAACGGCGAATGGCCCTCCTACGGCGGCGACCTCGGCGGCACCAAGTACTCCGGCCTCGATCAGATCGACGCAACGAACTTCAACGACCTGGAGATCGCCTGGCGCTGGCGGTCGGCGGACGAGACGCTGGATCTCGACGCCCTGCGCGAGATTCACGAGGGTCTGAGCATCCTCAACATGAAGGTCACCCCGCTGATGGTCGGCGGCGTGGTCTATATCGTCACGCCCCTCCGGCTCGCCGCGGCGCTCGACGCCGGCACCGGCGACGTCCGGTGGACCTACGACCCGGACGTGGTACGCGGGACGCGCTGGGCCATCAACGGCGGCGGCTACGGCACGCGCGGCCTCGCCTACTGGACCGACGGCGACCAGGCGCGCATCTTCTACGGCACGCCCGACGGCTACCTGCTGGCCGTCGACGCCGAGACCGGCGAGCCGGCGCGCGGCTTCGGCGACAACGGCAGCGTCGACCTCGGGACCGGGATCCCGCGCAACGGCCGGGGCACGGTCGACAACCAGGGCCATCCCTGGATCAGCATCAACTCGCCCCCCATCGTGGCCCACGACGTCGTCGTGACCCCGATGTCCATCTCCGACCAGCCGATCGCGCGCGAGCAGGCGCCGGGCTGGGTCAAGGGCATCGACGCGCGCACCGGCGACACGAAGTGGACGTTCCGCACCGTCCCGCAGGCCGACGACCTGGGCGTGGACACCTGGCTGAACGACTCGTGGCGCTACAGCGGCGGCACCAACGTCTGGTCGGCGTTCAGCGTGGACGACGAGCTGGGCACCATCTACCTGCCGACCGGCACCCCGACCAACGACTACTACGGCGGGCATCGGCTCGGCGACAACCTCTTCGCCGAGAGCCTCGTCGCGCTCGACATCGAGACCGGCGAGCGGATCTGGCACTTCCAGGCCGTGCACCACGGCGTGTGGGACTACGACTTTCCCACCCACCCGAACCTGGTGGACCTCACCGTCGACGGCCGCGAGATCAAGGCGCTCGCCCAGGTGAGCAAGCAGGGCTACACCTACGTCTTCGACCGCGTGACCGGCGAGCCGGTCTGGCCCATCGAGGAGCGCGCTGTCGAGACCGACACCGACCTGCCCGGGGAGGTGCTGTCGCCGACCCAGCCGTTCCCGACGAGGCCGCCGCCCTTCGAGGACCAGGGCTCGTCGATCGAGCAGCTCGTCGACTTCACGCCGGAGATCCGCGCGCTGGCGGTCGAAGCGGTGCGGAACCACCGCCTCGGCGGGCTGTTCTCGCCGCCGATGCTGTCGGTCGAAGGCGGCCTGCAAGGGACCATTCAGCGGCCGGCGATCGGCGGCGGCGCCAACTGGATGGGGGCCGCGGTGGACCCGGAGACCGGCATCCTCTACGTCCCGTCGGAGAACGCCTACTCGATCATGAAGTACATCACGCCGGACGCCGAGGGCGCGAACCTCGACCTCACGCAGGGCGGCTTCAACACGCCGTCGCTGATGCCGCAGGGCCTGCCGCTGTTCAAGCCGCCCTACTCGCGCATCACGGCCATCGATCTGAACACCGGCGACCACGCCTGGATGCAGCCCAACGGCGACGGGAACCGCTTCCGCAACCACCCGCGTCTGCGCGACCTGAACCTGCCGCCCCTCGGCGGCGACGGCCGGGGGGGACCCGTGCTGACGAAGACCCTGCTGGTGAGCGCCCTGACCGCCGGGGGCGAGACCAACGACGACGGCCCGCGGCTGGTCGCCCGCAACAAGGCGACCGGCGAGATCGTCGGCTCCGTCGATCTGCCCGGCGGGGCCATCGGGACGCCGATGACCTACCTGCACGACGGCCGGCAGTTCATCGCGCTGACCGTCGGCGGCGACGTGCCGGAGCTCGTGGCGTTCGCGTTGCCGGAGTGAAGTACAGCACGACCGGACCGTTGCAGGAACGAGATGGGTCGTACGGTCGCTCGTGAAAACCGGCCCGCCGCTCATGCATGACCCTCCCTGCACTCGAGACAACACGGGTCCAAAGTGGGGATCACACGGGATCCACACGCTCACCTTCGCCCGCCTGGTCGGCCAGCAAGGGAAGTGCTCGCCTTCGAGCCGCTAAACAAATAGACTGGTGGTTGGAGCGCGTCAGCACGACGCGCGTGGTGGTGGTTTTTCGTGGTAGCATCTGGACGAATCGCGAGCGAGGAGTCCGATTTGCCGAACGATCTGTCTGAGCGAGGCATCGGTTTTCAGGCACTGGGATTCGCTGTTGTTGGGTTTTCCAGCGTGACGCTTCTGCATCTCTGCTCGGGATCGGATTTCTGGCTGTACAAGAGCTTTCAGACAGCGGTGACCCAGTTGCACTGGGCGTTCTTGGTTCCGCTGGCGGCGCTGTTCGATAAGGGGAGGACAATGTTTGAAACGCGCAAGGCCATCAGGGAAGCTGCGTTCCAGAAACGGGTCGAAACGGCGCTCGAAAAGAAGGTCCAAGAGGCGGTCGAAAACGAGCGTCAGCGCATCCTCAAGTACATCGAGGGTTCCGATCTGCCCAAGGAGGTACAGGCGAACGTACAGAAGGCGCTTCAAGGCTAGCAGCCCGTGGTGAAACCCCGCGTCGCACCGAGAGCGGCGAGGCGCCCGTCTGACAAGGCGTGAGGAGGGCGCATATTGGGCATATGTAACCGACGAACAACGCGGTCAGGCGGGATGCATCGCCGCTCGAATGCAGCGGGGACTTTCGCGACGGGCTGCTAGGGGTGATGGAGAGGCCGGCCTGCGGCGTCACCGCCGTCCGGGAGGGCGACCACCGGTGAACGCCTCCAGCCGGGACGCGAGCCGGACGGGCAGCATGGCTGACCGCTGGACGAGGTGCATCTGCATCGCCTCCTGGAGACGCCGACGTGCACGCTCGGCATGCTCTCCTACTAGGGCGCACGGCTGGTGTTCACGCTCGAAGACCCCGTGCCCGAGGACCGGAAGCTCGCCGGCCGGACGGCGACCCTGGCAGGCATCTACCAACTGTACTGGCGGCTGGACGGGACCCGCGGACCGCTACCGCGAGAGATTCGGGACGCCGGGAGTGTTCCGGCTCCGCGGCGTGCAGTTCTTCGAAGGAATTCAGATCCACTGCGGGAACGATGTGGACGACACGCGCGGTTGCATCCTCGTCGGGGGCAGCGTGCCGTCGGCGCGCGCCGACCCGCTCACGATCAGGGAGAGCGCCCCGGCGTCGGCTCACGTGCACAGTGTTCTCGGCCCGTTGCTCGCCAAGCATGCCGAGCGGGAGGAGCCGGCGGTGTAGTTGCAGGTGCGGTAACGAGTCCGAACAGCGAATCAGGTGGGAACGGAGGGCTTCGAGCAATGACCGAGATCTTCTTCGGCACCAACCGCAACGGCCGGCCGGCAAGGCAACCCACGAGGTTCGGGAAACGTTTCAGCGCCGCCGGCCTCACCAATCTTCGTTTCGGGAAAGCCATCGTCAACAACAAGGCCATTAGGATCGGCGCAAAAATAACTTCCTAGAAGTGCCTGTAGTCTCGCTATAGAGC
>WTFV01000056.1:0-42329 GCA_011523845.1 Acidobacteriota bacterium
GTTCGGCCGCGCCGGGGCCAGGCCGAATCCGCGACTTTTGCCACAGGCTGCTAGGCATGGCGTCATCCTACCGTCCTCGGCGCGCCGCGACAAGTGGCCTCGGACAAGCCGCTACGATGAGCAGGGCTTCGCTCGCTCGGTGTGCTTCGACCCCGGTCATCCCTCCGGGAGCATACCGCGCAAGCGGGTACTAATCGAGGGCACACCCAGTTCGAGAATCACGGCCTGTTCCAAGATCAGACCCAAAGGCAGCCACAAGCCCCAAAAGTCGTGCATCCGGCATTCGACGAGGGGACCCATACTGCCTGCAACCAGGGCAGCGCCAGGAGGTGAACCGCCTGGAACCACCAGGAGAATTGCGGCAGATTCATGGCACGCCGGATCATGTGTCCTACAACCACACCTGCCGAGAAAGCCAGCGCTACCCACGCAAGAGCCCAGTAATTGTTCGAAGTGTAATCCGGCACATCCATCCATCAGTCCTCGGATCCTCGTCCATCGTCCTGCTCAGGCAGCTCCCGATTGTGAACCGGATCAGGGCTCGCGTTCTTCACCATCGTCCTTGCACACCCATTTCGTGGGCAAAGCACTCGGATCAGTTGCCGGTCCCGCGTACACCCAGCGGCGATTTCCGTTACTTGAACCGTCGGACATGTCGATCAGGAGCCATTGCGAGCGCTCGCCCAGCGTGCTCACCAGTTTCCGGGATCTGACATGGTACTCCTTGTCCGGTTGCGGAACGTCGTCGACTGGCGTCGGAGGTCGGTGGAGGAACACGAGAAACGGAATCGATCGCGGGGGTTCCTTGTACGCGCGGCAAGGACCCTGCGCAGTATCCTGGGCCGCCGCGTGCGCAAATGCGTGGATGCACGAAATCAAGGCAAGCATAATGACGACCATCGCGCGTGCACTGTGCGCTGCGGCTCGCGACATGACATCCCTCCTGGCGGAACGCGACAGAGCAGCGCCACCCCAAGGATCCCTTCTCCGCGCGGGACTCTGAACGAACCGCTCGTGGCTCGCACGGTACGGCCAACCCGCCGGTCGGAATCCGGCGTGGTTGACCAACCTCGACCGGATGGCACCTCCGATTATGCCACAGGCGTCCGGGGCGGCACGCTCTGATGCGCTGGCGCACCTGTCGGACCGTGGCGTGCTCGCGCGCCCAGATGGGCAGCAGGACCGCCGTCACGTCGGCCGATCGGCCGCAGATGACGAGCCGCGTCGCACCGAGAGCGGCGAGGCGCCCGCTTGGCAAGGCTCGACGACGAAGCATAATTGGGCTCTTCGACCGAGGAGCGACGCAGTCCACGCGGGATGCATCGCCGCTCGAAAGCGGCGGCGCTTTCGCCGCGGGCTCCTGAGCAGGCGAGGCCCCGTAGAATAGAGGCGAGATGGTGACCGGCACCGGCGTTACGACCGTGCGGACGGAACCGGCGGTGGAGCGCATGCGCCAGTTGCGGCGCGCGTTCCACCGGCGCCCGGAGCTGGCCTACGAGGAGATCGAGACGGCGCGGACCGTCATGGCCGAGCTCGAGAGACTGGGCATACCGTACGATTACGGGGGCAAGGGCGGGGGCGTCGTGGGGCGCCTCGCGGGCGCCGCTCCCGGGCCGCGCATCGCCCTGCGAGCGGAGATGGACGCGCTTCCCTGCTCGGAGGAGACCGGGCTGCCGTTCGCCTCCGAGGTGCCGGGCCGCATGCATGCGTGCGGGCACGACGCGCACATGGCGATCGTCCTCGGTGCGGCGGCGCGCCTGGCCGCCGACCCGCCGCCGGGCTCGGTCGTCTTCGTCTTCCAGCCCGCCGAGGAGCTGGGCAACGGCGCCCGCGTGATGGTGGATGCCGGCGCCCTCCACGGGGTCGACGCGATCTTCGCCGGGCACGTCACGACGCAGTACCGGGTGGGCGAGATCATGGTCGCCGACGGCACCATCACCGCCCATTCCGACCGTTTCGGCATCGAGGTCCATGGCGAGAGCGGGCACGGGGCCCGACCGCACGAGGCGATCGACGCGGTCGTGGTGACGGGACTGCTCATCACCGCCATCCAGTCCCTGGTGTCGCGTCACGTGAATCCGGTCTCCCCCTCCGTGGTGACGATCGGATCCGTTCACGCCGGGACCGCGGCGAACATCATCGCCGGGCATGCCGCTCTCGAGGGGATCATCCGCACGACCCGGCCGGACACCCGCGAGGAGATCATCGCCGGCCTGCACCGGGCCGCGCGGGCGCTCGGCGATCTCTATCGAGCCCGCATAGAGGTCACGCTGGGAGAGAGCTGCCCCGCCGTCGTCAACACGCAACGCGAAGCCGCGGTCGCCGCCGCCGCCGCCCGCGACGTCGTGTCGGCCGACCGCATCGTCAGGCAGGAGCACCCGAGCATGGGCGCCGAGGACTTCTCCTACTTCCTGCAGCGAACGCCCGGATGCTACGTCCGCTTCGGCGCAAGCGCGGACGGCGAATACATTCCGCTGCACCATCCCCGTTTCGACGTGGACGAAGGCGTTCTCGAGGTCGGCGCCCGCTTCTTCGAGCGCGCGGTGCGCCACGCCACCACCGGCGGCATCCGATGACCCCGCCGCCCTTCGCGACCAGCCCCGATCGGCGGCGCGGGCGCGGCAACCGGGGCGCCGTGATCCTCGCCCTGCTCGTCCTGACCGGTTGCGAGCCTCCGCCGGACGGCATTTCCTGGACGCTGGTGGAAGCGCGCATCCGGGAGGCGTTTCCCGGCGTACCTTCCATCGACACTGCCGCCCTGAGCGAGCTGCTTGAGGACCCCGCCCGCACCGTCGTCCTGATCGACGCGCGCGAGGCGGAGGAGTTCGCCGTGAGTCATCTCGACGGCGCCCTGCGGGCGACGTCCATCGAGCACGCCGCGGCGCTGGTCGACGGCGCTCCGGCCGGCGCGACGGTCGTGGCCTACTGCTCGGTCGGCTACCGCTCGGCCGGCCTCGTGGCCGAGCTCCGGGCTCGCGGCCTGACGGACGTCTACAATCTGGAGGGCTCCATCTTCCGCTGGGCGAACGAGGACCGGCCGCTCTACCGCGGAGACGTAGCGGTGCGCCGGGTCCATCCTTTCGACGAGACGTGGGGGGTGCTGTTGGAGGCCGAGCGGCGGGCCTACTCACCCTGACCGGGATTGCGCGGCTCGCCGGCAACGGTCCGAAGACCGTCCGCGGCGCGGCGCACCTCGAGCAGGCGCTCGACCGGCGGGCGGTGACCGGGGCCCGCTCCGACATGCACCCACCGCACGATGCCCGCCGGATCGATCAGCACGTCGCCCCCCTGCTGAACGGGGTCGGCCGACGGCCATCTCGGGATGCGTCCCCGCACCACCTCGCGCGCGTAGGCGAGCAGCGCCGACGGTCCGAGCAGGTGCCGCCAGCGCGCACGGGCCATCCCGTACGCGCGGTACAGCGCGCGGGACTCGTCGCTGAGCACCGGCCAGCCGATCCCCGTCTCGGCGACGTACCCGCGGGCGGCCGATCGTGACTCGAACGTCACGACGAGCACGCGGACGTTCAGTGCGTCGAGCTCCCGTGCCGCCTGCCGCAACTGCAGCAGATGCCTCCGGCACGGCAGTCAACGCAGGTGACGGTGGAACACCAGCAGCAGCCACGCCCCGCGGCAGGTTTCGAGCGCATGCACGCGGCCGTCTTCGTCCGTCAGGCGGAAAGCGAACGCAGGCTCGCCGGGGCGACAGGCCACGGGCATCCATCATACCCGCAACCGGCTGCGCTACGGTTTGACACCGCGCCGCCGACAGGGGCATGCTTACCGCTCCAGGGAGGAACTCCGAGTGCCCGACACACCCCCTCGTACCACGCGGCTGCAGCGCGTCGCGCTGTGGATTCTTGGCGCCCTGATGTTCTACATCGTGGCGCTGTACCCGAATCTCCTGATGGCCAGGTTCCAGCCCGACGACGTGGTGCACTACGGCTTCCTGAAGTGGATGGCGGTCGTTCTGATCCTCTACGCGGTGGCGGCGCAGCTCTTCTTCACCGAACGACCGGCCGAGTCGCGCCCGGGCCGGCAGACGTTGGCCGTCACGGCGGCGCTCCTTCTCATCATCGGGATCTTCTCGCCCATCGTGTCGTTCTCGTTCGTCGGCGACATCGACTTCTTCCGCGCCGGATACGGCGACGGCTACATCCTGCTCATCATGGCGGTTGCGTCGCTGGCCCTGGCCGTCACCGGCCGCTGGAAGCAGGTTCTGGTCCCCGCGCTCGGCGGCCTGGCCGTGATCCTGTGGACGTTCCTGGGCGTGCAGGACACGATTGCGGAGGCCCGCTCGGGCGGGTCGGCGGTGTTGGCGGGCAATCCTCACGAGGGCCTCGCCGCGGCCACCATGGCGTCGATTCAGTGGGAATGGGGTTGGCTCCCTCTGTTCGCCGGCAGTGGTCTTCTCGTCTACTCGGCCGCGCGTCGGGACCGCATGGAGGACGAGACTCCGCCATGGGCGACGGTTGCCGACGACGACGAACCCGAGCCCGTAGCGACCGCCGAGGCCGAGGCTGCAGGCGGCGAAGCGGCCACGGCGGAAGCCCCCGCAGTGGAAGCCGAGGCCGGACAGGCGGAGGAAGCGGTGACGGTCGAGGAAGCCGCGCCGGCCGAGGAAACCGCGCCGACCGCCGACGAACCTGCCGAGACAACCGCGGAAAAGCCGGCCGAGGCAGCCACCGAGTCGCCCGCGGAAGCCTCTGCGACCGATGCCCCGGAGGAGCCGGCGGCCGGGAACGCCGCCGCAGCCCCGGCGGCCGAGACACCTGCCGCCGACGCATCCGCTCCGGAACCGGTGACCACCGCGTCGGACGCGGACACGGCGGAGTCGGTCGCCGCGCCGGACGCGGGCGCCGCGGCGACCGCGAAGGCCGAAAGCGCGGACGAGAAGGCCGAGAGCGCGGCCGAGACCACGGCAACGAACGCGGAGTCCGCACCGGCCGCGACGGAATCGGATGCGGCTCCGACCACAGGCGCCACGCCGGCGGGAAACACCGGGTCGGCCGGGGCCGCGGAGGCCGCCGACGAGACCGGCGAGCCGAAAGCGTCGGCTTCGAAACCGGAGAGCGCCGCCAAGGAAGAATAGTCAGTCCGACACGGTGGCGTAAGAGTCCACCGTTACGGGCGAGACCGTCTGCAGGGGGGCGTACACGGCGCTGCTCGCCGGCGGCGCGTCGGCTCGAGTCGCCGGGCCGCCCGCTGCTCCGCTGACGAGCCGCCACACCAGCACGCTGCAGACCCGCGGCATCGGCAGACAAACGAAGAGGCGTCCCCGGAGCTTCTCCTGGGACGCCTCACTTTCGGTCAGTTCGCTTCATTGGCGTCGGCGCCGGCGTCCCGTTCCTCGTGCCGGCCACCGCATCCGCGCGGATGGCCGGCCGGCGCCGGCGAGTCGACAACGCCATCGAGAAGGGGCGCTCGCCGCCCGGTTCACGCCAGGATGCTGTCGATGATCCTCCCGTGGACGTCCGTCAGACGGAAGTCGCGGCCCTGGTACTGGTAGGTCAGCCGCGTGTGGTCGATGCCGAGCAGGTGCAGCATCGTCGCGTGCAGGTCGTGGATGTGCACCGGATCCCGGGCGATGTTGTACGAGAAGTCGTCGCTCGCCCCGTAGGTCATGCCCGGCTTGACCCCGCCGCCCGCCATCCAGATGGTGAAGCAGCGCGGATGGTGGTCGCGGCCGTAGGTCTCCTCGGTGAACACGCCCTGGCAGTACGCGCTGCGGCCGAACTCCCCGCCCCAGACCACCAGCGTCTCGTCCAGCAGGCCCCGGTTCTTCAGGTCCTGCACCAGTGCAGCCTGCGGCTGGTCGACGTCGCGAGCCTGCCGCTCGATGCCCGTGGGCAGCCGCGTGTGCTGGTCCCAGCCCCGGTGGAAGCACTGGATGAACCGCACGCCCCGTTCGGCGAGCCGGCGCGCCAGCAGGCAGTTGCGCGCGAACGTGCCGGGCTGCCGCGCATCCGGACCGTAGAGGTCGAAGACGCTGTCCGGCTCGTCGGACAGGTCGGTGAGCTCCGGCACCGAGCTCTGCATGCGGTAGGCCATCTCGTACTGGGCGATCCGCGTGCTCGTCTCCGGGTCCCCGAACTCCTCCTCCTTCAACCGGTTCAGCGCGCCGAGGTCGTCGAGGAAGCGGCGCCGCGTCCCCTGGTCCACCCCCGGCGGGTTCGACAGGTACAGCACCGGATCGCCGGTCGAGAGGAACTTGACCCCCTGGTAGCGCGTGGGCAGGAAGCCGCTGCCCCACAGCCGATCGTAGAGCGGCTGTCCGGTCTGGGCCGAGCCCTTGGAGATCATCGCCACGAACGTCGGCAGATCCGCGTTCATCGACCCGAGCCCGTACGACAGCCAGGCGCCGATGCTGGGCCGCCCGGCGAGTTGCGCCCCGGTCTGGAAGAACGTGATGCCGGGATCGTGGTTGATCGCCTCGGTGTGCATCGACTTGATGAAGCACAGCTCGTCGACGATCCCGGCGGTGTGCGGCATCAGGTCGCTGACCCACGTCTGCGACTCGCCGTGCTGCCGGAACGGGAACTTCGACGGCACGAGGGGAAAACGCTCCTGCGCCGCGGTCATGGTGGTGACGCGCTGGTTGCCCCGCACCGACGGCGGCAGGTCCTCCCCCACCATCTCCGCCAGCCTCGGCTTGTAGTCCCACAGCTCGTGCTGCGACGGCGCTCCGGACTGGAACAGGTAGATCACCCGCTTGGCCCTGGGCGCGAAGTGCGGCAGGCCCGGCAACGCGCCCGCCGCGGCCGGCGCCGCCCCCGGCGCCTGCGCCGCCACATCCTGGCCGAAGACGGTCGCCAGCGCCGCCGTGCCGATGCCGGTACCCGCGAGCTCGAGGAAACGCCGCCGCGTCAGCCACTGTTCGAGAGGCGTATTCATCGTCATTCCTTGGTGATGGTCCCGTCGAAGTTCAGGATCAGGTTGGCCACCATCGTGTAGGAGGCCAGCTCCGCCACGTCGAGGGTCTCGTCGCGCGGCGACTCGCCCTGGCTGATCAGGTCCAGCGCCGCGCCGCGGTCCGCCTGATAGCGTTCCAGGTGGCGCTCGAAGCCGTCGACCAGGATCTCCTCCGCGGCGGGCGACGGCCGGTGCGCGGTGGCGAGGCGGTAGGCGAAGCCCAGGCGCTCGGCCGGGGTCTCGCCGCCCTCGGTCATCATCCGCTCGGCGAGCCGGCGGGCCGCCTCGACGTAGGTCACGTCGTTCATCAGGTTCAGCGCCTGGAGCGGCGTGTTCGTGCGGCCGGTGCGGACGATGCAGGTCTCGCGCGTCGACGAGTCGAACGTCATCAGCGTCGGCGGGCCCAGCGTCCGCTTCCAGAAGGTGTACAGGCTGCGGCGGTAGAGGTCGTCGCCCTCGCTCAGGACGTAGTCTCCGTAACCGCCCTCGACCATGTCGGCCCAGAGCCCCTCCGGTTGGTACGGCTTGACCGACGGTCCGCCGAGCCGGTCGACCAGCAGCCCGGACACGGCCAGCGCCTGGTCGCGGATCATCTGCGCCGGCAGGCGCAGCCGCGGCCCGCGCGCGATCAGCCGGTTCTCCGGGTCGGCCTCGAACTCCTCGGCCGTCACCTTGGACGCCTGCCGGTAGGCGGCGCTCGTGACGATGGCCTTCTGCAGCGCCTTCACGTCCCAACCCGAGTCGATGAACGTGGTGGCGAGCCAGTCGAGCAGCTCCGGATGGCTGGGGTACTCGCCCTGCGTGCCGAAGTTCTCGACCGTCTTGACCAGGCCGGTGCCGAAGTACATCTGCCAGAAGCGGTTGACGGTGACCCGCGCGGTGAGCGGATGATCGGGATCGACCAGCCAGCGCGCGAACGTCAACCGGTTGGCCTCCTCCCCTTCCGGCAGCGGCGGCAGCACCGCCGGAACGCCCGGGAAGACCTCCTCGGCCGGGTTGTCGTAGGCCCCGCGGTTGAGCCGGAACGTCGGACGCCGCTCGGCCATCTCCTCCATCACCATGACGGTCGGGAAGCTGGCCCACAGGTCCTCGCGCTCGCGCTCGAGGGTCGCGACCGCGCGCCAAGCCTCGAGGATCTCCGGAGGCGCGTACTGGTTCAGGAACGCCAGGCGCAGCTTCTCGGCCTGGGCCGGCGTGCGCCGGTCCGGGGATATCCGGGCGATAGTGGTAATCGGCTCGGCCGTGGCGACCACCCCGACCAGCTCCCGGCTCAGTGCCGCACCGTAGATCCGGACGTCGTCGATGACCCCCTCGAAGCGCGGCTTGGTCGACCCGCTGGCGCCGATGCGCAGCGGGTAGCGCTGCGGCATCCGGTTGCCGACGAGGTCCAGCATCGGCTTCGTCTCCCACGACTCGCCGTTCACGTAGATGCCGATGCCGCCCGGCGTCTTGGAGCCGTCGTAGGTCGCCAGCACGTGCTGCCATTCGTCGAGCCGCACGTCCGCCAGCGTCTCGGCGCTGACGCCGTCGTCGAGGATCCGGGTCGACATGTTGAAACGGAGCTTGCCCTCTTCCAGGTAGAGCCCCCAGCCGACCTCGCCTTGGTCGCCCGCGTCGGCGCGCGAGACGATGACCCCGCTCGACGCCGTCGGGTAGATCCAGGCCGCGAGGGTGAACGGATCGTCGTAGCCGACCCTCGGGCTGAGGCCGGCGTTGATGAAGCGCTGCCCGTCGAAGGCCGCGGCGTCCCCGATGCGGCCGTCGACGAACTGCGGCTGGCCGTCCTCGAGCACCCCCGTCACGAACGCCCCGTCGTGGACCCCGGCGATGTCGCCGTCGAGGGCGTGGTGCGCCAGCAGATCGTCGCGCAGCGTCCAGTCGACGCGCCCGGCATGGTGGAGCGAGGACTCCCATGCCGCCTGCGCCGCTTCCGCGTCGGCCGCCAGCGCGGCGAACGCCTCGCGGGCCGCCAGGAGCTTCTCGTCCAGCGCGGCGAGCTCCGCCTCCTGCTCGACGGTCGGCGCGGTGATGAGCGGCGGCGAGTTGACGTACTTGAACGCCTTGCCGCGCTCCGGGATGTTGTTGAAGTTGGCCAGGACCTCGTAGAACTCCCGCTGCGAGAGCGGGTCGAACTTGTGGTCGTGGCAGCGGGCGCAACCGAGCGTCAGGCCGAGCCAGACGGTCGAGGTGGTCTCCACGCGGTCTACCGCGTACTCGACCAGGAACTCGTCGACGACGATGCCGCCTTCCCCGTTCTGGCTGTGGTTCCGGTTGAACGCGGTGGCGATGCGCTGGTCACGCGTCGCGTTCGGCAGCATGTCGCCGGCGAGCTGCTCGATGGTGAACCGATCGAACGGCATGTTCGCGTTGTAGGCGTCGATCACCCAGTCGCGCCAGCGCCACATGGTCCGCTCGCCGTCCGTCTGGTACCCGTTCGTGTCGGCGTAGCGGGCCGCGTCGAGCCATTCGGTCGCCATCCGCTCGCCGTAGCGCGACGAGCCGAGGAGCCGGTCGACCGCCTTCTCGTAGGCGTCCGGAGAATCGTCGTTGAGGAACGCGGCCAGCTCGTCCGGCGTCGGCGGCAACCCCGTCAGGTCGAGCGTCGCCCGCCGCAGCAGGGTCGCGCGGTCGGCCTCTGCCGACGGTCCCAGGCCCTCCGCGTCCAGGCGTGCGAGGACGAAGTTGTCGATCGGATTGCGAACCCATTCCGGGTCGGAGACCGGCGGCACGGCGGGGCGCTCGGGCGGGATGAATGCCCAGTGCGACTCCCACTCCGCCCCTTGATCGATCCACAGCCGCACCGTCTCGATCTGCTCGTCGGTCAGAGGGTCGGCGCCCCGCGGCATCCGCAGCCGGCTGCTCTCGCTCACCAGCCGCTGGTACAGGCGGCTCTCCGCCGCGTTCCCGGCCACCACCGCGGGGCCGCCCAGGCGGCCGCGGTCCTCGAACAGCCCCTCCCGGACGTCCATCCGGAGGCCGCGCTGGCGCGCCGCCTCGTCCGGCCCGTGACACGAGAAGCAGTTGTCCGAGAGGATCGGCCGCACCTCGCGGGCGAAGTCGACGACCCGCTCGGCAGCCCCGCTGCCCGCGGACTGGCCGCCGGCGCCCGGCTCGGCGTAGGCATGCGCCGGCAGGAGGCCGCACACCGACAAGGCAACCACAGCAATCGGAAAACGCGCGCGCCTACATGTCGTACTCATGCACCTGCTCCCCAACGCCAACAAGCGTGACCTCTACTACTACCGAACAGACCGTTCCGGCGCACGGTACGGCCCGAGGCGTCGAACGGCGCCGAGCTGCCCCGGCCGCGAGCCGCCCGACCCCGGGACCGCGAGTCGGCCCAATACGAGTCGCCCGACGCCGGGACCGCGAGTCGGCCCGACGCGAGCGGCCCGACCCTCCGGACAGCGAGCCGACCGACCCTGGCCGGCTACCTGGAGATGCGATTCGCGGAGCCGCCCAGGAACAGCCGCTCGCCGTTCTCGAGTATGAAGTTCCGGCCGACCGCCTTCTCGGTGCCGTCCTTGGCGCGGTACCCCTCGACCGCGAGGAACGTGCCGATCTCGACGGTGTTCCGGTTGACGCCCTGCCGAATGAGCTCGTTCGGACTGCCGCCTTCCACGAGCCAGGTGGATACCGTCCCGTCCTCGGCCTCCACGTCGATGTGGAACCACGAGTGCGGATTGATCATCTCCCACCTGACGAGCGTGCCCTCCAGCGTGAGCGGCTGCTCGATATCGAACTCGGCCGAAAAGGCATGATGCCCGGACAGCGGGACGGTGGCCAGCAGTACGGCTACGCCGAAAGCAGCGACGGCTCGGTCGATTCGCATGAGACTTCTCCTTGTCCGCACCCGCTGACCCGACAATCGTCGCGCGGCTCCGATTGCCGCCCGGACAGACCTGACCAGCATTCTGCACCGTTCCACGGCGCAAACTCCTAGGGATCCACCTGCTTCCGAAGATGCCCGTAGATGAGATCCTCGACGAACTCGACGCAGCGGAACTCCATCAGCTCGGCGTTCGGCTCCACCCGCCGGTAGAGCGGCATGCGCATGCTCCAGGGGCGCGTGTAGACGTTCGGATCCTCGAGCGTCACGTGGTAGTCGAGCGTCTCGGGGCTGCGCGCGGTGAACCGCTCCACGACACGCAGCGCCGTGCTGTGGTGGTTCCCCGCCCGGTCGAGCCACGTGTCCCCGTAGAAGCCGCTCGTCTCGACCACCAGCGTCTCGCCCTCCCAACGCCCGTTGGACCACCCCATCCAGGTGTCGGCCGGCGACTCCATGTGATCTTCCATGTAGATGGTCCGCACGGCGCCGGCGAACTCGTGGATGATCATGATGTGCGAGCGGCTCTGGATGATCTGGAACGGATACGGCATGTAGGTGGCGCGCGGCGTGCCCGGCAGGTAGCACTTGATGGCCGGATCCCGCTCCAGGCGGTTGGCGAAGTTCTCGTCGCGTTGCGCCAGGGCCTCGGGCGTGTACGGAATCGCGCCGCCCTCCACCACGCCGAGACCGCCGGGAACCGCGCCCAGCGCCCCCAGCTCGCGCACCGGGCTGAAGTCCGCCGAGTGGGGCTCGACGTTCCAGTGCGCGTTGTTCAGCGCCTGCCAGATCCCGTTCAGGTCGGGCGTGCCGTCCGCCGTGCGGGGCGCCGTGTAGCCGGTCTCCTGGGCAACCGCTGGCAGGGCGACGAGCGCGAGCCCCGCGCCAGCGAGCACAGCCGCGATCGTCCACGCGAACAGCCGGTCTCTCATCGGACGCCCCCTCATCTCCCAGACTCCCGCGCGGCCGCCTCCGCCGCACGCTGCTCCTCGAGGCGCGCCCCGACCAGCGTGTTGTACAGGCCGTAGTTGCCCTCGTGGCACGCGTGCTCGAACAGCGGGCCGATGGTCTCCTTCATCGGCATCTCCGCCGTCCAGGGCCGGTCCCACGTCAGCGGATCGTCGACCGTGAACCGGTACAGGATCGTGTCGTCCGCGACGCGGGTAAAGCGCTCGGTGACGCGCATCCGGTCGCTCGATCCGTTGAACGGATTCTTGCCGTTGATGTTGGTCGTCTCCACCACGAGGGTGTCGCCCTCCCAGCGGCCGCGGGACATGCCCATCCACTGCCGCGCCCGCTCCGGAGGCGCCGGGCGGCCGTCGAGCGGGATGATGCGCGCGTCGTGGATCATCTCCACCAGGATCATCACGTAGTCCCGGTTCTGGACGATCTGGTAGTTGGCGTTGTACCCGGCGTTCATCATCGGCGGGCCGGCGCCCCGCATGATGATGCAGCGGTCGTCGAGCTGGTTGGCCTCGGCCGAATCCCAGCGTCCCACCCCTTCGCGGGCGGCCGCCACCTCGGCCGCGCGCCGGCGTCCCTCGGCGTTGACCGGGGGCAGCCGGCCGTTCGGCGGATCGACGATCAGCGACGTGCGCAGGTTGCGGGCGAACGGCGACTGGCTGCGGTCGAGCCCGAACTGCGTGAAGTCGTAGTGGACGTCGGGAATCGTGCCGGGAGTGGTCTGCGCGAACTCGCGCTCCGCCCGGCCAGACTCGATCGCCGCCACCTCCTCCACCGTGTAGAACGCCTTGTCCACGCCCTCCGGCCGCTCCAGCGGCGTGTAGGTCTGGTTCGTCCAGAACCCCTGCAGGTCGGGGTGCCCGTCGGCGGTCCGCGGAACCTCATAGGGTTCCGCTGCCGGCCCGGCGCCCGAGGATGCCTGCGCCTCGACGGCGACCGGCATCAGCGAGACGCCCGCGGCCACCACGACCGCCGCGACGGAAGGAAGCCATCGGGTTCGATGATGCATGAGGAATCTCCTCCCCGCGAGCCTTCCGGTCTTCGCGTCCGAAGACGAGAGTAATGGTCGGGATGACTGGATTTGAACCAGCGACCCCCTGACCCCCAGTCAGGTGCGCTACCAGACTGCGCCACATCCCGACGATCTGCGACAACCTCTCGAAACCGCGGCCGAACCGTCACATGCCGCGCCGCGCCGCGCCGTCCGACGACAGCAGATCGAGAATCGAACGAAGGCCCTGCCTGACCTCCCGCAGCCGCTCGCGCGCGTCCGGCCCCATCAACTCGGCGAGGTCCGGGTCCGGCCGCTCCTCGCTCGCCAGCTTCCGCCGCGCCGCCCCGAGCGTCAGGCCCTCGTCGAAGAGCAACCGCCGGATCTCGAGGACCAGCTCGACGTCCGCCCGACGATAGACGCGCGAACCGCTGGTCGTCGATGCGCCCAGCGTCGGGAACTCACCCTCCCAGGACTTCAGGACGTACGGCTGCACCCTCGCGATGGAGCAGACCTCGGCAGCCTTGAACAGTGGCCGGTCGGGGATCTCGATAGCGGCGCTCGGGGCCCTGCCCATCGTTCGTCGTCGTCGGCAGCCCGCAACGAAAGCCCCGCGGGGTTCCGCCGCGCGCTGCCGGGCAGTATAGCGCAGTCTCGGAGCGAACAATCCGGCGGCCGGCGGCGGTCAGGCGCGCCGGCCGCGCCGCGGCGGCTCGCGCCGGGCCCGGGCCCGAACGCGGATCGGCGAGCCCTCGAAGCCGAAGGCGTCTCGAAGCTGATTCCGGAGATAGCGCTCGTAGGAGAAGTGGAACCGCGTGGCGACGTTGGTGAAGAAGACGAACGCCGGCGGCCGGGCGCCGACCTGGGTGGCGTAGAGGATCTTCACCGCGTGGCGACCGGGGCTCGCCGGACGGTGACGGGCCGCGATCCGGGCCACCACCCGGTTCAGCTCCGCGGTCCCGACGTGGGTGGCTCGCGCCGCGGCTACGTCCACCGCCCGCTCGATGACCCGCGGCGCCCGCTGCCCGGTCAACGCCGACACGTGCAGGATCGGAGCGAACTCGGCGAACCGCAGCCCCCGGCGCAGATCCGCATCGAACTGCTTCGAGAAGTCCGGTCCGCGATCCTTGACCAGATCCCACTTGTTGGCGGCGATGAGCACGCCGCATCCGGCGCGCTCGGCCGCTCCCGCAATCACCGCGTCCTGGCGCGTCACGACCCCGGTCGCGTCCACCAGCAGGACCGCCACGTCGGCCCGCGCGAGCGCGCGCCGGGCGAGCACGACGCTGACCGCCTCGACGCCGCCCGCCTGCGCCACGCGGCCGGGGCGCCGGATGCCGGCCGTGTCCACGAGCCGGATCCGCCGGCCGTGCCAGCTCACCACCGTATCGACGGCGTCCCGCGTCGTCCCGGCCACCTCGCTCACCAGCACGCGCTCCTCGCGCAGGAGCTGGTTGACGAGCGACGACTTGCCGACGTTGGGGCGCCCGACGATGGCGATGCCGACCTCGCGGTCGCTGCGCTCCGGACCCTCCGCGGACCGGCCCGACCTTGCGAGGCGCCCGGAGCCGCCGGGCAGGCGTTCGACCACGGCGTCCAGCAGATCGCCGACGCCGAGGCCGTGCTCGGCCGCGATCGACAACGCCGGCGACACGGCGAGGCGCTCGAATTCCACCGCCGCGGCGCCGGCACGCGGTTCGTCGACCTTGTTGATCGCCAGCACCAGCGGCGCACCGGTACGCCGCAGCCGCCGGACCACGTCCTCATCGGCGGGGACGAGCCCTTCGCGGGCATCGACCAGGACCACGATGACCGCCGCGGTCTCCACCTCCCGGAGCCCCCGTTCGGCAACTGCCGCCTGCAGCGGATCCGTGCTGGCCCCGAAGACGCCGCCGGTGTCCACGACCTCGAACTCGGTCCCGAGCCACTCGACCGTGTGCCGCATCACGTCGCGGGTGGTGCCGGCCACCGGGGCGACGATCGCCCGCCGGCTGCCCGTCAACCGGTTGAACAACGTCGACTTGCCGACGTTGGGACGCCCGGCGAGCACGACGCGCGCGGGACGGCTGGCCTTCTCTCGCATGGCTGGAGCCGGCTCCGCCCCCCGGCGAAGCTCTTGACACCCGTAAGTTACCGTATCTATGCTAGTTATACACTTTTGGAGCACGGCGCGGCATGATCAAGGTCGACATCGTCAACCAGGTTTCCAGGGTCGCGGACATCACCAAGGTGAAGTCCGAGCGGGCCGTCGACGCGGTTTTCGACGCCATGCGCACCTCGATGCAGCGCGGCGAGCGCATAGAACTCCGCGGATTCGGCGTCTTTCAGGTCAAGCCGCGCAAGCGCGGCATCGGCCGCAACCCGCGCACCGGCAAGGAAGTCCGCATCCCGCCCGGTCGCACCATCCGCTTCAAGCCGGGCAAGGACCTTCAGAACATCCGTGCGTAGCGACCGGACGTGGCTGCCCCCGGCGTTGTTCGTCGCCACGCTCGCCAGCACCATGTACATGGGGGCCTGGCACCATGCCTACTTCCTTGTCGGCTTCTCCGACGACGCTGCGCGGTTCGCCCTGCTGCCGGGCGCGTGGTACAGCTTCACGATTCTCGCCATCCTGGGCACGCACGAGCTGGGGCACTACTACGCCTGCCGCTATTACCGCGTGGACGCGTCCCCGCCGTACTTCCTGCCCGTCCCCATCGTCCCGACCGGCACGTTCGGCGCCTTCATCCGCATCCGGCAGCGGATTCCGACCAAGGCGATGCTCTTCGACATCGGCGCCGCCGGACCGATTGCGGGCTTCGTCGTCGCGGTCCCGGCACTCTTCGCCGGCGTCGCGCTCTCGCGGGTGACGCCGCTGCCACCCGCGGACAGCGTGGAGCTCATCACGCTCGGAGAGCCCCTGCTCTTTCGGGCCGCCGCGTGGCTGGTCTGGGGCGCGCTTCCCGACGGTCATACGATCAACCTGCACCCGATGGGCTTCGCGGCCTGGTTCGGCCTGCTCATGACCGCGCTGAACCTGTTTCCGATCGGCCAGCTCGACGGCGGGCACATCTCGTACGCAGCGCTGGGCTCCCGCTCGACCGGCGTCACCCTCGGCGGCGTGGCGGTCGTCGTGGGGTTGACCTTCTTCTCCCTGAGCTGGCTGCTCTGGGCGGTCCTGATGGTGACCATGCTCGTCGTCTTCGGCCCGCGTCATCCTCGCACCCTCGACGACCACGTGCCCCTCGACAGCCGGCGACGCCTGGTCGCACTGGCCACCGCCGCCATCTTCGTGCTGTGCTTCACGCCGGCCCCGATACGGATCGAGGGCCTGCTGACCGGACCCTGAGGTGCAGGGCGCTCAGAGGAGACTGACCGGGTCGACGTCGACGATGACGCGGCGGCCGAGGTCGGGGTTGGCGTCCAGCGCCGCCCGCAGCGCCGAGCGCATCGCGCGGCGATTCCTGCCCTTGAGGAAGATCTGCGCCCGGTGCTGGCCCCGCAGCCGGGAGATCGGCGCCACCGCCGGACCGAGCACCTGGAATGCCGCGGCGGCCGTTCGCAGCTCGCCGGCCAGTCTGCCCGCATCCCGCATCGCATCGGTCAGGGACCGGCCGCGCACGACGGCGTTGACCATCGACAACACGGGCGGGTAGCGCAGCGCGGTCCGGTAGCGCATCTCCTCGTCGAAGAACGGCCCGTAGGCCTGCCGGCAGGCATGCACGATGCCGTAGTGCTCCGGATGGAACGACTGCACGATGGCGGTCCCCGGCCGGTCGCCGCGGCCGGCCCGGCCCGCCACCTGGGTGAGGAGCTGGAACGTGCGCTCGGCCGCCCGGAAGTCGGCGACCTGCAATCCAACGTCCGCGGAAACGACGCCCACGAGGGTCACGTTGGGAAAATCGTGCCCCTTGGCGATCATCTGGGTCCCCACCAGCACGTCTATCGCGCCTTCCCGGAAACGCGCCAGCAGGGACGGCCCCGCGCCCCGCCGCCGGACCGTGTCGCGGTCGAAACGCGCGATCCCGACGCCCGGAAAGCGTTCCGCCACGTCCGCCTCGATCCGCTCGGTGCCGAAGCCCACGGTATCCAGATACGGTCCCGCACAGTGGGCGCACGTGGACGGCCGAGCCCCCGAGTAGTTGCAGTAGTGACAACGCACGCGGCCGGCGCGCCGATGAAGCGTCAGCGACACGCTGCAGTTCGGGCACTCGAGGGTGCGCCCGCACTGCCGGCAGAGCACGGCCGCCGCGAACCCGCGCCGGTTCAGCAGGATCAGCGCCTGCTCGCCCCTGGCCAGCGTGCCCTCGAGGGCGTCGCCGAGGGGCCGGCTGAGTACCACGTCCGCACCGGCAGCGGCGGCCTCCGCACGCATGTCGACCACCTGCACCTCGGGGAGCGGACGCCGGTGCACGCGCTCCGCCATCACGACGCAGCGGTAGCGGCCGCGGCGCGCGTGGTGAAAGGTTTCCAGCGAAGGCGTGGCCGAACCGAGGACAGCGAGGGCGCCGGCGCGCTGCGCGCGCACGATCGCGACGCTGCGCGCGTGATAGCGGGGGCTCTCCTCCTGCTTGTAGGACGTGTCGTGCTCCTCGTCGACGACCACCAGCCCCAACGCGTCCAGCGGCGCGAACACCGCCGAGCGCGTCCCGACCACCACGGCGACCTCGCCGCGGCGGATGCGATGCCACTGATCGTGGCGTGCGCCCGGGGAGAGGCCACTGTGTTGAATCGCCACCCGGTCGCCGAAGGCGCGCCGGAAGGTCTCGACCACGGCGGGGGTCAGCGCGATCTCCGGCACCAGGACGAGCACCCGGCGGCCGGCCGCCACGACACCGCGGGCGAGGCGCAGATAGACCTCGGTCTTGCCGCTCCCGGTGACGCCGTGCAGCAGGGCGACGCGAAAGGCGCGCTCCTCCGCCAGAGCGACCAGCGCTTCCAGCGCGGTCCGCTGTTCCGGCGTCGGCTCGCGCGCGCCGGCGCCGCTTGCGGACCCGGTCGGCTCCGCGTCCGCCGACGCGAAGGGATCGCGCTCGACGCGGCGGGCATCCACCGTCACCAGCCCCCTGTCGCGGAGGCGCGCCACCGTCTGCGCGGCCACCCCGTCCTCTCGCAACCGCGCCGCCGGGAGTCCGTCGCCCGCGCCGGCGAGGCGCTGCAGCGCGGCTCGCTGGCGAGGCCCCAGCCGCCCTGCCGTTCCCGCCACCAGCGCATCGTGCCCGGCGAGGGTGATCCGGACCACCCGCTCCATCCGGAATCCCGCCCCGCTGCCGGATCGCGAGAACGCGAGCGGAGGCATCGCCGCGGCCAGCGCCTCGCCCGGGCCGCAGGCGTAGTACTCGGCCACCCACAGGGCGAGATGGACCACGTCGCCCGGCAGGTAGGGCTCGGGATCGAGGGATTCCAGCAGGTCGCGCAGTTCCACGGACCCGGCGCGCGGGCCGCTGCCGCCACCCGCATCGTCCTCGCCGTCGCCCACGACGCAGCCGGTCACCACGCGCCGGCCGAGCGGGACGCGCACGCGCCCGCCGACCGGTGGAACCTGCATGCCGTCCGGCACCCGGTAGCTCAGCGCCGGCAGCGCCGGTACCGGTACCGCGACGGCCACGACCACCGGCATCAGTCGCCGCGGAGGATGGACCGGACCCGCTTCATGTCCTCCCAGACGTCGCGCTTGCGGTCGGGGCTCCGCAACAGGAAGGCAGGATGAAACGTCGGGACGAGCTTCGCGCCGCGGCACGCGTAGACGCGGCCACGGGCCCTGGAGATCGGAATGCGGTCGTCGTCGAGCAACGTCTTGACCGCAAACGACCCGAGCGCAACGATGACGCGCGGCCGGACCGTATCGATCTGCGCGAACAGGAACGGGCGGCAGGTCTCCACCTCGTCCCGTTCCGGGTTCCGGTTCTGCGGCGGACGACACTTGATGACGTTGGCGATGTAGACGTCCTCGCGCCGCAGGTCGATGGCCTCGATTATCCTGGTCAGCAACTGCCCGGCCCGGCCCACGAACGGCTCGCCCTGCAGATCCTCGTCCCGCCCCGGCGCCTCGCCGACGAACATCAGGTCCGCGTCGGGCCTGCCGACGCCGAAGACGAGGTGCGTGCGTCCGTCGTGCAGCCTGCAGCGCGTGCAGTCGCCCAGCTCGTCGCGAATCCCCTGCAGACGCTCCGCCGGCGGGACCTCGCTCGCGTCCGCGGTCCGCCCGCGGGCGTCCCACAGCGACTCGGTGGTCCACGAGGGGGTGATGGAGATCGCGGCGTCTCCGGCCGGCCCCGCCTGCGCTTCGACCGCGGATTTCCCGTCCCCGGGCCGCACGTCGGGAGCCGCCCCGGCAGCCGCCGGCGCGTCGAGACCCGGCGGCGCGGCCGCCGGCGGCGTGCCGTCGGCGCCGACCCCCGGCAGCCCGGGCTCGATCCGCGTACCGGCGGCGCCGGGCTCCGCCGGACGGGCGGACCACGCCGGATCGCGGCTCGCTCCCTCGACCCCGAGCTCCGCGAAGAACCGCAGATGCTCGGCCAGTTGCTCGCGGTCGGACACCCTGCTCTCCCTACGACTGGGGTACGCCGAGGCGCGCCTCGATGCGATCGAGGATGACGCGGGCCAGATCCCGCTTCGAGCGCCTGGAGACCGGCTCGACCCCTGCCTCGGTCACGAGCGTCGCCACGTTGGTATCCACGCCGAACCCGGCTCCCGGCTCGGTCACGTCGTTCGCCACGATGAGATCGACCCGCTTCCCGGCGAGCTTGCCGCGGGCGCGCTCGACCGCGTTGCCGGTCTCCGCGGCGAAGCCTACCAGCACGGGCTTCGCCGCGGCGCCGCGGCGCGCGCCTAGCGCCGCGAGCACGTCGGGAGTACGCTTCAGCGCCAGCACCAGATTGTCGTCCGCCTTGCGGATCTTCACGGGCTGCGCGCCCGCGGCCGGCGTGTAGTCGGCCACCGCCGCCGCCATCACCACCGCGTCCACCGCGTCCTCGAAGGCCAGCCGGACGACCTCGGCGTGCATCTGCCCGGCGCCGCGGACCGCGGTCAGCTCCACGCCGGCGGGAGGCTCCAGCGCTGTCGGGCCGCTGACCAGCAGCACGCGCGCCCCCCGTGCGACCGCCTCGGCGGCCACCGCGTAGCCCATGCGTCCGGTCGACCGGTTGCCGATGAAGCGGACCGGATCGAGATCCTCGCAGGTCGGTCCGGCCGTCACCAGAATCGACCGTCCCGCCCAGGCGCCGCCGCCGCGCAGGATGGCGTCCGCCTCGGCCACGATCGTCTCGGGTTCAGCGAGCCGGCCGCGGCCGACCCAGCCGCAGGCGAGGTAGCCGTCGCCCGGCTCGACACGGCGCACGCCTCGGGCGGCGAGCGTGTCGAGGTTGGCGCGGACCGCTGCGTGCGAGAGCATGTTGGTGTTCATGGCGGGGGCCAGGAGCACCGGGGCCGTCGTCGCCAGATACAGCGACGACAGGAAATCGTCGGCGATCCCGTTCGCGAACTTGCCGATGACGTCGGCCGTCGCCGGCGCGACGAGCAGCAGCTCGATGTTCGAGGCCAGTGCGATGTGGTCGATGTCGGCGTTGATCCCCGGCGCGAACTGGTCGGCCGCGACGCGGCGCTTCGTGATCGCCTCGAACGTCAACGGACCGACGAACCGCCGGGCGTTGGCGGTCATGACGGCGGCCACGTCGTGCCCGCGCTGCTGGAGCCCGCGCGCGACCTCCACCGCCTTGTAGGCCCCGATCCCGCCGCTGACGCCGAGCGCGACGAGCGCCATGCCACACCCCCGGGCCGTCAGACCGTACCCGGCCGCCCCACCGGCGGCTCGAGCGCGTCGAAGGTCTCGACGACCGAGCGGATCGTGTGACGCATGGCCGCGACCCGCGACCGCTCGGCCAGCACGATGTGGCGGAGCCGGTCGACGCACGCGTCGATCTCGTCGTTCACCACGACGTAGTCGTACTCGTCGATCATCTCGACCTCTCGACGCGCGGTGCGGAGCCGCCGTTCCAGGTCGGATCCGCCGGGCGCCTCCCGGCCGCGGCCGCGCAGCCGATCCTCCAGCGTCCGGAACGACGGCGGCAGCACGAAGATGCCCACCGCGTCCCGCGCCCTGCGGCGGACCTGCTGCGCACCCTGGACGTCGATGACGAGCACGACGTCGAGACCCGCCGCCCGGCTGCGCTCCGTCTCGGCCGCGCTCGTCCCGTAGAGCCGGCCGAACACGTCGGCCCATTCCAGGAAGGCGCCCGCGTCGATCATGTCACGGAAGCGGGCCGGGGCGACGAAGTGGTAGTCGACGCCGTCCACCTCCTCCGGCCGCGCGGCCCGCGACGTGTAGGACCGCGACCGGACCAGGCCGGGCACCCGCTCGACGAGCCGGCCGACGACGGTCGTCTTTCCGGTTCCCGACGGAGCCGACAGGACGATCAGGAGCCCGCGGCGGGTCATGCGTGCTCCGTGCGTCGCGGCGGCGCGGACGGCTCCTTCCCGCGTGCGTCACTCCACGTTCTGCGTCTGCTCACGCAGCTTCTCCAGCTCCGCCTTGGCCGCCACCACCAGCCCCGACGTCTGCTGCCCGTCGGCCTTGGAGCCGATCGTGTTGACCTCGCGGTTCATCTCCTGCAGGAGAAAATCGAGCTTTCGACCGCACGCCTCGGTCCCGTCCGCCAGCGAACGCCAGTGCGAAACGTGCGCCCGCAGCCGGATGACCTCCTCGTGGATGTCGGAACGCGCCACGAAGCGTACTATCTCCTGCGCCAGCGCGGTCCGATCGGCGTGCACTTCGGCCCCGACTTCCGCGAGCCGCGCGGTGAGCCGCTGCCCCAGCGCATCCGCCGCCTCGGCGGCGCACGCCTCGATGCGATCGACGAGCGCGACCAGGGCGACCAGACGCCCATCGAGATCGGCGTGCAGATGACCGCCCTCGTTCACGCGCATGCGGTCCAGCTCTCCCAGCGCCTCGCCGACCGCCTCGGCAACCGCCGCGTCGACCAGCGCATCGCCCTCCGGCTCCGCGGCGCGCTCGGCGACGGTCAGGACGCGAGGAAACCCCAGCAGCTCGCCGACGGTCCACTCTCCACGCGTCGCCTGCGCCACGTCGGGCCGGCGGGCGACCTCCACCAGAGCCGCGAGCAGTCCCTCGTCGACGTCCACGTCGACGTCGGGCGCGGTACGCAACCGCGCCGCGATCCGGATCTCCACCCGCCCGCGCGCCAGACGCCGCTGGACCTGCCCCCGTACGCGCGGCTCCAGTCGCTGCAGCCGCGGCGGAAGGTGGACCTGCAGGTCGAGGTAGCGATGATTCACGCTGCGCGCGGTGACGGTGACGCTGACTGCCTCGCTGTCCCGGGTCAGGGAAGCGAAGCCGGTCATGGACTTGATCACCTGGCCACGCTCCTCCCATCCCCCGGACTTCTAGCGATCACCATCGACCGGGGCCGCGGCGTGCGGCACGGACGACCAGTTGCCGGCCGCCTCCAGCACGCCGACCGGGGCCCCGGCCGGGGCCGGCGACCGCGTCCTTTCGAAGAACTGCATCGCGTAGAGCCGGGCGTAGTGACTTTCCGGATCCGCCAGCAGCTCCTCGTGTCGGCCGATCTCGCGCACGCGCCCGGCGTCGAGCACGATGATGGCGTCGGCGCGCCGCACCGTCGAGAGACGATGCGCGATGACGAAGGACGTGCGGTTGCGCATCAACTGCGCCAGCGCGTCCTGAACCAGCAGCTCGGACTCCGCGTCGAGCGAGGAGGTCGCCTCGTCCAGAATGAGGATGGGCGCGTTCTTGAGCAGGGCGCGGGCAATCGCGATACGCTGGCGCTCGCCACCCGACAGCCGCTGCCCGCGCTCGCCGATCCGGGCGTCGTAACCCGACGGCAGGGCCGCGATGAAGTCGTGGGCGTGCGCCGCGCGCGCCGCCGCCTCGACCATGGCGCGATCCGCGGCCGGTGACGCGTAAGCGATGTTGTTCGCGATGGTGTCGTCGAACAACACGGTGTCCTGCGTGACGATGCCGATGCTCCCGCGCAACGAGGCCAGCGTGACGTCGCGGATGTCGACGCCGTCGATGAGAACGGCCCCGGCGGTGACGTCGTAGAACCGGGGCAGAAGATTGACCAGGGTCGTCTTGCCCGCCCCGCTGAGGCCGACGATGGCCACCATCTGGCCCGCCTGAACGTCGAACGACACGCCGCGCAGGACCGGACTCCCTGCCGTGTCGTCGTAGGTGAACCCGACGTCCCGGAAGCTGATGACCGACCGCAGTTGCTCCAGCGGGCGGGCGGACGGGCGATCCGCCACTGCGCTGCGCGTGTCGAGCATCTCGAAGACGCGCTCGGCGGCCGCCCCCGCCTGCTGGAGGTGCGCGTTGACGCGGCTGAGCTTCTTGATCGGCCCGTACATGTACAGCAGCGCGGCCACGAAGGCGGTGAAATCGCCCGCGGTCATCTCGCCGCCCTCGATCCGGCTGTAGCCGTACCACAGGACGCCGACCACGGCGCACGCGCCCAGCCATTCCATGAGCGGCGGCAGCACCGACAGCGTGCTGGTCACCTTCATCGTGATCCGGTAGACGCGTTCCGCGGTGCGCGCGAAACGACGCCCTTCGAACCGTTCGGCCGCGAACGCCTTGACGATGCGGTGTCCCGTGAGGACCTCGGCCGTCACGTGCGACAGCCGGCCGAGCTCCTCCTGGACGCGGTAGGTGTTGCGCCGCACCCGCTGCCCCAGCCGCACGAGCGGATAGACCAACAGGGGCGCGCAACTCAACGCCACCAGCGCCAGCCGCACGTCGAGGAAGCACAACCAGACGGCCAGCCCGACGACGGTGATCGACTCGCGCAACAGGTCGCCCAGCGTCACCGTGACCACCTGCTGGATGCGCGTGACGTCGTACATCATGCGCGACATCAGGGCGCCGGTCGTGTGCCGCGAGAAGAAGCTCGCGGACTGCCCGAGCAGGTGGCCGAACAGCTCGTTGCGGAGGTCGCGCACCAGCCGCTGGCCGACGTCGGCCATCAGAAACGTCGAGAAGTAGTTCCCGATGCCTTTCGCCAGGGCGAAGCCGAGGATCATGAGCGCGATGATCCGGAACTGCGACCCGATGGCGAGGCGCGTCTCGGCGACGGCCGACTCCCCGAGGAAGGTCGCCGCGATGACCCAGAACTGCGACTGCCCGCGGGAGGCATCCTCCGGACGGAGGACGTCGTTGAAGATTGGATCGATCAGCGCGACCAGCGCCACCGAGGCCGCCGCGTAGACTCCCATGGCCGCCACCGCCCAGCCGAACCGCCAGCGGTGCGGAACCGCGTACCGGGCAAGGCGAACCACGGAATGCAAGCCGTTACCTCCCTATCGAGTAGTAGGTGAAGCCTTCCGTCCGCATCTGCTCGACGTCGAAGACGTTGCGTCCGTCGAAGATCACCGGGGCCCGCATCAGCGCGCGCATCCGCGCGAAGTCCGGCTCGCGGAACTCGTTCCACTCGGTGACGATCGCCAGCGCGTCGGCGCCGTCGAGCGCGTCGTAGCTGCGCTGAGCATAAGTGATGCGGTCGCCGAAGACGGCGCGCGCGGCGCCCGCGGCCTGCGGGTCGTACGCCTGCACGGCGGCGCCCGCGGCCAGCAGCCCCTCGATGGTCGGCACCGACGGCGCCTCGCGCATGTCGTCGGTCCGCGGCTTGAACGAGAGCCCCCAGACCGCGATGGTCCTGTCCTGCAACGAGTCGAAGTGCGCCCGCATCTTCTCGACCAGGCGCAGCTTCTGCGAGGCGTTGACCGCCTCCACCGATTCCAGAATCCGACAGCGGTAGCCCGCGGCGCGCGAAGAGCTGACGAGCGCCTTGATGTCCTTCGGAAAACAGCTTCCACCGTAGCCTATGCCGGGGAACAGAAACGAGGGTCCGATCCGCCGGTCGGCGGCCATCGCCCGCCGGACCCTGTCGACGTCGGCGCCGAACAGCTCGCATATCGTGGCGATCTCGTTCATGAACGAGACGCGCGTCGCCAGCATCGCGTTCGAGGCGTACTTGCACAGCTCGGCGCTCGCGCAATCCATGAGCTGAATGGGCGCGCCGGTGCGCGTGAAGGGCGCATACAGCGTCTGCATCAGCTCCGCGGCGCGCCGATCCTCGGCGCCGACGACCACCCGATCCGGGCGCATGAAGTCGTCGATGGCAGCCCCCTGCTTGAGGAACTCGGGATTGCTGACCACGCTGAAGGGCTGAGCGGTCTCATGCCGCACCGCCTCTCGCAAGCGGGCGGCGGTGCCGACCGGAACCGTGCTCTTGGTGACGATGACGGTATAGCCGGTCATGGCCCGGCCAATGTCGCGCGCCACGCCCAGGACGTGCGTCAGATCGGCCGACCCGTCCTCGTCGGGAGGCGTGCCGACCGCAATGAACACGACCTGGGCGCTCTCTACGGCCGCCGGCAGGGCGGTCGTGAACCGCAGCCGCTTCTCCGCCCCGTTGCGCGCAACCAGCTCGCCGAGGCCGGGCTCGTAGATCGGCAGGCAGCCCCGCTGCAGGGACTCGACCTTCGCGGCGTCGCTGTCGACGCAGATGACGTCATTGCCGTTCTCCGCGAAACAGGCTCCGATGACCAGTCCGACGTAGCCGGTTCCGACGACGGCCAACCTCATCTACAAGAACTCCGTACTCGTCGACTCAGCAAACCCCTAAAGCTAACACGTGCCCCGCAGTCTGTCAAAACTATTGATGGGAAAGGACTTGTCGGATCCTGCGGCGCGTCCGCGAGGGGAGGTCTACGTAACGGCCGTATGGTACGATCCCCATCTGCATGCACGTCCTCACTGACTATCGGACGGCCTCGCGCCGGCCGACAGACTCGGCCGCCCGGATCCGACGGCATGAGAATCGGCATTGACGGCCGGGAGCTCCTCGGCCAGCCTACCGGCGTCGGTCGCTATCTCGCCAACCTCTGCGCGGAGTGGACCGCGTCGGCGCCGTATGCGGGGCACGAGCTGCTCCTCTACACGCCGCGGCCCGCACGCCTCCCCGCGCACGGGACGGAACGCACGCCGGGCGGTGCGCGAATGACCGCCGTCACCGTCCCCGGCGGCGGCGGATTCTGGTGGGAACAGGGCTCCCTGCCGCGGCGCGCCGCCGCCGACGGCCTCGACGTGTTCTTCGGCCCGGGCTACTCCGTGCCGCTCGGGCTTCGAATCCCGTCCGTCGTCACGCTGCACGACGTCTCCTTCATCGCGCATCCGGAGTGGTTCGGATGGCGCGAGGGACCGCGTCGCCGCTGGCTCGCGGTCCGGGCCGCGGCCGCGGCCCGCACGGTCGTGGCCGTGTCGGATTTCTCGCGGCAGGAGATACTCAGGCATCTGGACACGGCGCCGGACCGCGTGCGGGTCGTCCACAACGGCGTCACCGCGCCGGTCGCTGCGAAGCCGCGCCCCGCGAGCACGGCGGGCGCCGCCGGCGGGCCGCTGATCCTCTACGTCGGCGCCCTGTTCGCGCGCCGGCGGCTTCCGGTGCTCCTCGCCGCCTTCGAACGCGTCGTGCGCCGCCTGCCCGGCGCCGAACTGGCGATCGTCGGCCCCGACAGGACCTTTCCCCCCGAGGACCTGCCCGGGTTCGCAGAGGCCGGCGGCATCGGCTCGCGCGTCACGTTCCTGTCGTACGTCGGGGAGGCGGAGCTCGCCGCCCTGTACCGTCGCGCGACCGTCTTCGCCTGGCTCTCGGAGTACGAGGGCTTCGGCCTGACGCCGCTCGAGGCGCTCGCGGCCGGCGTGCCGGTGGTCGCCGGCGACATCCCGGTGGCGCGCGAAGTCTACGGCAGAGCGGCGCGGCACGTACCGGTCGGCGACCCCGCGGCGGTCGCCGACGCCCTCGTCGAGGTGCTCACCCGCCGCGACGTCCGTGCAGGCCTGCTGGCCGAGGCGCGTCCCCTGCTCGCCCGCTACACCTGGGCGCGCGCCGCGGCCGAGACCTTCGCGATCCTGGAGGGCGCTGCCGCGCGGCGACCATGATCCGCCTCGCCATCGTGATCGTGAGCTTCAACACCCGCCGGGATCTCCACGCCTGCCTGCGGTCGCTGCACGAGGGGCCGCCCGATCTGTCGCACGTCGTCGTCGTCGTCGACAACGGATCCTCCGACGGCAGCGTCCGTGCCGTTCGCACCGCGTGGCCGGACGTGCGGGTCGTCGAGATGGGCCGCAATGCCGGGTTCGCGGCGGCCAGCAACGCCGGCATCCGGTCTTGCGACAGCGATCTGGTCCTGCTTCTCAACAGCGACACGATCGTCCCTCCGGGCAGCGTGGACCGCCTCGCCGCGGCTCTGGAGGAAGACGCCGCGGCAGCCGCCGCCGGGCCGCGCCTCGTCGACTCGGACGGCAGGCTGGAGCTCTCGTTCGGACGCATGCTGTCGCCGTGGAACGAGGCCCGCCAGAAGCTGATCGCCCTCGCCATCGCGGCGGGCATTCCCCCCATCGCCGGCTGGTTCGCACGGCGCGTCACGACCCCGCACCATCCGGATTGGGTCAGCGGCGCCTGCCTTCTGGTGCGCCGCGCCGCCGGCGCGGCGGCCGGCTGGCTGGACGAGCGGTTCTTCCTCTACGGCGAGGACGTCGACTTCTGCGCGGCGCTGCGCGCCGCGGGGCACCGGATTCTCTTCACCCCGGCCGCCGAGGTCGTTCACCTGCGAGGGCGCTCCGGCGCCGCCGATCGAGCCGCCGCCCGCGCCGCCTACCGGCGCAGCCAGATCGCGTTCTACGTCAAGCACCATCCGCGGTGGGCCGGGGTCCTGCGCCTCTACCTGCGCGCGCGGGGGCAGCACCCACCCCCTTCGCCGCAGGAGCCTGCGCCGTAGAAGCTATAGTTGACAGCCGTGCGGGTCGCCATCGACGTTCGCAAGCTGCACGATTTCGGGATTGGCACCTACGTGCGCAACCTCGTGCACCAGCTCGCGCGAATCGACCACGAGACGGACTACGTCCTGCTCTGCCGGAGCCGCGACGCAGGGCTCGCCGCGTCGCTCGGCGAGAACTTCAGGAGCGTCACGCACACGGCGCCGAACTACTCCGTCAGGGAGCAGCTCACCGTGCCGCTCAGCCTGAGCCGCACCGGCGCCACGCTGTTCCATGCGCCGCACTACGTGCTCCCGCCCCTGACCCCCTGCAGGGCCATCGTCACGATCCACGACTGCATTCACCTGCGGTTTCCCCAGTACCTGCCCAACCGCCTGGCGTACGTCTACGCCCGCGCCCAGCTCTGGACGGCCACCCGGCGGGCACGGCGGGTGCTCACCGTGTCGGAGGCCTCCAAGCAGGACATCGTCCGCTTCTTCGACGTACCGGAATCGAAGGTCACGGTAATCCCGAACGCCATCGACGAACGATTCCACCAGGCCCCGGCGGAGACCGACCTCGTACGCGTCCGCGAGCGCTACCAGCTCCCGCAACGCTTCATCATGTATGCGGGCAACGTGAAGCCGCACAAGAACCTCGAGCGCCTGATCGACGCCTTCGTGGCCGTCCGCCGGCGTGGATTCGACGACCTCGGGCTGCTCCTCAGCGGCAGCCAGGTGTCCCGGCACGCCACGCTGAGACGCGCCGTCCACCGTTACAACCTGCACAAGCAGGTCCGCTTCCTCGGCTATCAGACCACGGAGACCCTGGCCGTGCTCTACCGCTTGGCCGCCGTGTTCGTCTTTCCTTCCCTGTACGAGGGCTTCGGGCTGTCGCCGCTGGAAGCCATCGCCAGCGGCACCCCGGTCGTCGCCTCCAACGTGTCGTCGCTGCCGGAAGTGCTCGGGGATGCGGCCGTGCTGGTCGACCCGCTCGATGCGACCGCCATCGCCGACGGCATCACCCGGGTCCTCGAGGACGCCGATCTGCGTACGGAGCTGCACCGCAAGGGACTTGCCCGAGCCGGCCGTTTCTCGTGGGAACAGTCCGTGCAGCGGGTCCGCCGCATCTACGAGGAAATCGAGGGCGAGAGCTGAACGACGGAACGCTCGCTCCACCGGCGGTCACTCCCGCGGAGGTCCGCGGGCGCCGCGTTGCGGTCGTCCATGACTGGCTCACCGGCATGCGGGGCGGAGAGGTCACTCTCGAGGCCATTCTCGAGCTCGTCCCCGGCGCCCGGTTGCTGACGCTCGTGCACGTGCCGGGCAGCGTGACCCCCCGCATCGAGGCGCATCGCCCGCAGCCGTCCTTCGTACAGCGCCTGCCGCTGGCCCGGACGCGGTACCGGCAGTACCTGCCGCTGTTTCCCGCCGCCATCGAGCAGATCGACCTCGACGACGTCGAGCTGGTCATCAGCACCAGCCACTGCGCCGCCAAGGCGGTCGTGCCCACGGGCCGGACCCGCCACCTCTGCTATTGCTTCACACCGATGCGCTATGCGTGGGATCAGTTCGACGCCTACTTCGGACCCGCGCGGGTCGGGGCGCTCAGGAGCCGGCTGTACGGTCTGGCCCTGCGGCGTCTGGCGCGCTGGGACGCCGCGACGGCGGACCGCGTCGACCGCTACGTCGCCATCTCGCGCTACGTGGCCGGCCGCATCGACCGATACTATAATCGGACGGCCGACGTGATCGAACCGCCAGTCGACACGAGCTTCTATTCGCCCGACGGGTCGCCGCCCGGCGATTACTTCATCATCGTGTCGGCGCTGGTGCCCTACAAGCGGGTCGACCTCGCGATCGACGCGTGCCGTCTGGCCGGCGTGCCGTTGCGCGTCGTCGGCGGGGGCCCGGAGGCCGGGCCGTTGCGCCGGCGGGCCGGCCCCGGCGTGGAGTTCATCGAGCACTGCTCCCGGGGCGAGCTGCGCGGTCTCTACCGCGGCGCGAGAGCGTTCCTGCTGACCGGCGAGGAGGACTTCGGCATCGCTCCGGTGGAGGCGCAGGCCTGCGGCCGGCCCGTCATCGCCCTGGCCCGCGGCGGCGCGCGCGAGACGGTGGAGCACGGCGTCACCGGCCTGCTCGTGCCGGAATCCAGCGCCGAAGCGTTCGCGGCGGCCATCCGCTTGCTCGCCGACCTGGAGTGCGACGCGGCGCAACTGCGGCGCTCCGCGGCGCGCTTCGCGCGGCCGCTGTTCCAGGAGCGCATGCGCGCGGCCATCGAGGCGCTCGCCGACTGCTGACGGGAGCCCCGAGCGCAGGAGGAAACGAGGCGGACGGCATGACCCGGCAGACGAGAGTGCTCATCGCGTGCCACGTGGTGCTCGATTTCACCCTCGGGATGGCGGCGTTCGCATTGGCCTACTTCGTCCGCTTCGAGCTCGGCATCTTCGCGACGCCGAAGGGACAGCCCGACTTCGTCCCCCAGTACCTCGTACTGATGCCGTTCGTCGGGCTGCTCGTGCCCCTGGCGTTCCACCTGCAGGGCACCTACCGCCTGCACCGCCACCGGAGCGGCGTCGACGACTTCTTCAACGTTCTCGTCGGCACCCTGATCGCGGTGATCGCCGGGCTGCTCGGCACGCTCTACGTCCAGGTCTATTCCGCCTCGCCGGCGGATCGGGACGCGGGCACGTTCGAAGTCTCGCGCCTCGTGTGGGGCCTGTTCGCCTTCCTGAACGTCGGCCTCGCCTACGCCTCCCGGGATCTGCTGCGGCGCTACCTGCGCCGGCGGTTCGCGGCGGGCATCGGGCTCCGGCGCGTGCTCATCGCCGGCACCGGCGAGCTCGCACGCCACGTCGCCGACCGGTGCCTGCGGCACGCCGAGTTCGGGTACCACGTCGTTGGGTTCCTCGACGACGAGGTCGCCGGCGGCGACCACCTGGGCTACCGCGGCCTGCCGTTGCTCGGCACGCTGGGCGATGCCGAGGACGTCGTTGCGCGCGAGCGGATCGACCAGTTGTACGTGGCGCTGCCGCTGGAACAGCACGTGAGGATGCTCGACCTGATCGAGGTCGCCAACCGCGAGTGCATCGACATCCGGGTCGTGCCGGATTTCCTGCAGTTCGTCACGTTGCGCGCCCGGTTGGAGGAGCTGGACGGCATTCCGCTGATAAACGTCAACGACGTCCCGCTCCAGGGCCTGAATGCAGCGATCAAGCGACTCATCGACATCGGCTGCACCCTGGCCGCCCTGGCGGTGCTGGCGCTGCCGATGGCGGCGATTGCCGTCGTCATCCGCCTCACCTCGCCGGGACCGGCACTCTATCGGCAGGAGCGCATGGGGCTGGACGGGCGCCCGTTCGAGACCCTGAAGTTCCGCTCGATGTACGACGACGCGGAACGGCACACGGGACCGGTCTTCACGCGCCGGGACGATCCGCGCTGCACCCCGGTGGGGCGCGTGCTGCGGCGCTTCAGCCTCGACGAGCTGCCGCAGCTCTGGAACGTTCTGCGCGGCGAGATGTCGCTGGTCGGACCGCGTCCCGAGCGGCCGTACTTCGTGGAGCAGTTCAAGGGGCAGGTCCCGCAGTACATGCTCCGTCACAAGGTCAAGGCGGGCCTGACCGGCTGGGCGCAGGTGAACGACCTGCGCGGCAACACCTCCATCGAGAAGCGCATCGAGTACGATCTCTACTATATCGAGAACTGGTCCGTGGCGCTCGACCTGAAGATCATGTGGCTCACGGTGCTCCGGCTCTCGTTCCACCGCCACGCCTACTGACCGCACACCCGGGCGCGGACTTCTTCGCATTCGGATTCGGAATACTCCGCAAGGACCTCTCCACGTCGCCGCGAGAACCCCGGGCAGTCGGCCCGGCCACGCACGGCATGCGACTTGCACCGACGCCCGTTCGATACAGCGTGCGATCCCCGGACAGGCCGGCAGCCGAATATCGCCGAGGACGGCGATGCCGCCGTCAGGGAGGTGAGCTTCGATGCCGACCCGTCAACCACTCGCCGCCCCGACGCCCCCTGCGCCGGTCGATCAGGCGGACGTGATCGCGTGTCTGGCGGCGCCCGGCGCCTACGGCGCAGGATCCGGACCCGTGGAGCGCATCGACACGCACACCTCGGTCGTGTTCCTCGTCGACGATCGGGCCTTCAAGCTCAAGCGGGCCGTGCAGTTCGACTACCTGGACTATTCGACGCCGGAGCAGCGCCGCCGTTGCTGTCTCGAGGAAGTGCGCCTGAACCGGCGGACCGCACCGCAGTTGTACCGTCGCGTACGGGCCGTCCGTCAGGCGCCGACCGGCCTGCTGGCGCTGGACGGATGGGGCCACGCCGTCGATTACGTCGTGGAGATGAAGCGCTTCCACGCAGACGCCCAGCTCGACCGGCTGGCGGAGCGCGGGGGGCTGGACGAGGCCCTGATGCCCCGGCTGGCGGACGCGGTCGCAGACCTTCACGAAGTCGCCGAGGCAAGCTTCGATCAGGGCGGTCGGCGCGGCATGGCCGCCGTGCTGCGAGGCGTCCGCGACGGGATGCGCGCGCACGGGCGCGAAGTGCTGGAGCACGCGGCCGCCGAACCCCTGTGGGCGGCATGCCTCCGGGCCCTGGTCCTTCGGGGAAGCCTGCTCGATGCGCGGCGGGCCGCCGGTTTCGTGCGGCGGGGCCATGGCGATCTCCATCTGCGCAACATCTGCCTGCTCGGCGGACAGCCGGTGTTGTTCGACTGCATCGAGTTCAACCAGGCCATCGCCTGCGTGGACGTGATGTACGACCTGGCGTTCCTGCTCATGGATCTGCTGCACAGGAATCTCCCGGGGCACGCCAACGCCGTGCTCAACGGGTACCTCGAGCGCACGGGTGACGTGGGCGGCCTGGCGCTGTTGCCGCTCTTCCTGGCCGTGCGGGCCGCCATCCGCGCGATGACGCAGGCGACCGCCGCCCCCTTGCACCGCGGCGCCGCGGAGGCGGCCGCGCTGCGGGGCGATGCACGACGGTACCTCACCCTGGCGCAGGAGCTGGTCACGCCGGCCGCGCCGCGGCTCGTCGCAGTCGGGGGACCGTCCGGATCGGGAAAGACCACGCTGGCGCGTCGCCTCGCGGCGTCGGTCGGACCGGCTCCCGGGGCGCTGGTCGTCAGGAGCGACGTCGAACGCAAGCGCCTGCTCGGCGCGCCGGTCGACGAGCGTCTGGGCCCGGGCGGTTACACGGAGAGCGTGACCCGGGACGTGTACCGTATTCTCGCGGAGCGGGCCGACGCCGTGCTCCGCAGCGGCCACGGCGTCGTCGTCGACGCGGTCTTCGGCGATCACGCCGCCCGCACCGCCCTGCGGGAGGTCGCCCGCGCCAACCGCGTGCAGTTCAGCGGTCTCTGGCTCGACGCGTCACTCGACGTCCTGCGCGCCCGCATCGAAGCCCGCGTCGGCGACGCATCGGACGCCACGGCAGAGGTGGCGGCTCGTCAGATTGAAGAGCTGCATGCGCCGGTCTCGTGGACCCCTCTGGACGCGAACGCAGAGGCCGCAGCCGTCTGGCAGGCGGCGCGCCGCGCGCTCGCCGGCGCACCCGCCTCACCGGCCCGGGCGCCGCGGGCGAAACCCCGCCGCGGCACGAAGCGCGCCGACGCCCCGGCCGCCACGGAACCCGTCGGTGCAGTGCTCGATCGCGGCCACGGTCAGGCGCACCACGAACCCGATCCGTGACGAACGCACCACCGCGACGAGGGTTTCAATCCTGCGGCGCCCGGGCTGCGTGGCGCCGGCTGGCACTAAGCTTGCGCAAGTCGGCGCCGGCAAGTGAAAGGAGTCGAGGCGATGACACTGCGCACAATCCTGCACCCGACAGACTGTTCGGACAGCGCCGCGCGCGCACTCGAGGTCGCGACGCGGTTCGCGGCGACGCACCGGGCGGAACTTCTGATTCTGCATGCCGAGCTGCTGCACGGCGACACGGCGCGCGAGGTGGGCGAGGCGCTCGATGAATGCGTTGCGTCCGCCCGTCGCCTCCTGGCTTCGCTGGCGGGGCAGGACGCGCCCGGCGTGCAGGTAATCCGGGCACGGACGTTCTTCGCCCACGATGCCATCCTGCAGGCGGCCACTGAGAGGCACGCCGACCTGATCGTGATGGGCACGCACGGCCGCCGCGGATTCAGCCGGCTGCTCCTGGGAAGCAACGCGGAACGCGTGCTGCGACAGGCTCCGTGCGATGTGCTGACCGTTCGGAGCGACGCGGCATTGCCCGCCGGCAGCGGGTTCAAGACGCTTCTCGTTCCTGTCGATTTCTCCGATTGCTCCAGACGTGGGCTCGATGAAGCCATGGCCCTGGCCGCGAATGCGGACGCGACGATTCACATCGTCCACGTCATCGAACCCATGCCGCCGATGTACTACGCCGGCAACGTGTCGACCCGCTTCGAACTGGACGGCGACCTTCGCGTTCGCGTCGAAGAACGGCTTCGTACGTGGACAGGCGATCCGCGAGGCGCCCGGTACGTCGTGCGGGAGGGTCACCCGGCGGTGGAGATCGCCCGCGCGGCCGACGACAGGAAGGCCGATCTCGTCATCATGAGCAACAGAGGGGCCTCGGGCGTCGAATGGCTGCTGGTGGGCAGCGTGACGGAGCGTGTCTGTCGCCTGGCCACCGTGCCGGTCCTCACGGTCCGACAGCAGGCGGATTCCGAGACGCCCGACGCGTAGCGCCAGGTTTCGACTCGCCTCGGCTAGATCACGGGCATCGTGGGCATCACGAACGTATGGCCCGGCTTTCTCACCGTGAGCACCGGACACGGCGCCTTGCGCACGACCTTCTCCGCCACGCTGCCCAGCAACATGTGACTGACGGCTCCTCTCCCGTGTGTCCCCATCACGATCAGATCGATCTCGTTCTCTCGGGCGTAGCGGATGATCTCGACGAACGCGTGGCCGACTCGGGCCGCCCGTTCGGTCTCGATCCCGCTCAACGAGATTTCAGCGAGGCGCCGCTCGGCCTCGGCGATCCACGTCTTGCGCAAATCGGGAATCGAGACGCCGGCGGCATCGCCGGCCCAGTCCTGCGATACCGGGTCGGGAACCACGTGAAGCAGGTGCACGCGGGCGCCGAACCGGCTCGCCAACCCGGATGCATAATCCAGCGACCAGGCGGCAGTGTCGCTGAAGTCCGTCGGAAACAGGATGCGTTGCAGGGGAAACGTGGCCATTCGCTACCTCCCTTTCACGGTGCGGTGTGTCCGATTGCCATGACGGCCCTTCCTGCGACTGCACATGCAACAGGATCCGCGATACGCGGTCACGGCATCACGAACGCGTGTCCCGCGTCGCGCACCGTCATGACCGGACACGGCGCCGTCCGCAACACGTTCTCCGCCACGCTCCCCAGAAGCATGTGGGCGACGGCTCCCCGCCCGTGCGTCCCCATCACGATGAGGTCGATATCGCGCTCGTGCGCATAGCGGACGATCTCGACGAACGGCTCGCCCACGCGGGCCTCGCGCTGAACCGCGCGATCGGAATCGAGGCCGGCGGCGAGCCCCGCCATCCGTTCCCGGGCTCCGGCTTCCAGGCGATCGACGACCGCCGGCAGCGAATAGCCCCACAGCGCGGCGCCGGCGGGACCGATGTGCGGACACTCGACTACATGCAGGAGATGCAGGACGCTGCCGAACAGTTCGACGAGCCTCTGGCCGTGCTCCAGCGCCAGCTCGGACGTCCGGCTGAAATCGACCGGAACCAGAATCTTGTCGAGCGCCAACGTATCGGCAGTCATGTAACTCCTCGGGGCGTGCCTCGCGGACGGGATGCACTTGACTCCGCAAGCAAGCTTCGTGCCGGACGCCGCGCGGCCGCCCCGTGAGGAGATGCGGGAGTCGTTCGTCAGCGGCGCCTTGACGGGGAAGGGTTTCCGTGTGGGAGATCTTCCACGGGGCGTGCCGACTATTCCGCGGCCGGCGCCCCGGGGCCTTCCCTGGCTGCACGCTTCGATACGCTGTCGCCACGTGGCGCCCCCGACGACCACGAGCACCGTGTCCCGGACGGCTCGACGTGGAGGTACAATCCGTTGCCATCGCGACGAGGGAGCATGTTGGGCACATTCGACCGAGGAGCAACGCTGTCCACGCCGGATGCAGCGCCGCTCGAACGCAGCGGGAACCTTGCCACGGGCTCCTAGATGCCGCGTGCCGTCATCACCGGGGTCGCCGGCTTCATCGGCTCCCATCTCGCCGACAGCCTGCTCGATCGCGGGTACTCCGTGGTCGGGATCGACAACCTGCTGACCGGAAGCCTCTCGAACGTCCGTCATCTGCGGAACCGCGACTTCGAGTTCATTCACCACGACGTCACCAACGAGGTCTCGGTCGCGGGCGCGGTGGATCTGGTCCTGCACTGGGCGAGCCCGGCGAGCCCGGTCGACTACCTGGAGCTCCCGATTCCAACCCTGAAGGTCGGCGCCCTGGGGACGCACAACGCGCTGGGACTGGCCAAGGCCAAGAGTGCGCGCTTCGTGCTCGCCTCGACGTCGGAGGTCTACGGCGACCCGCTGGAGCATCCCCAGAGGGAGACCTACTGGGGCAACGTCAACCCCATCGGTCCCCGCGGCGTCTACGACGAAGCCAAGCGCTTCGCCGAGGCGATAACCACCGCCTACCACCGCTATCACGGGCTGGACGCCAAGATCGTCCGCATCTTCAACACCTACGGGCCGCGGATGCGGCTGCACGACGGCCGCGCCATCCCGAACTTCATCACGCAGGCGCTGCGCGGCGAGGACGTCACTATCTACGGTGACGGCGATCAGACCCGCAGCTTCTGCTTCGTCAGCGATCTGGTGCGCGGCATCATCGCGCTCGTCGAATCCGACATCAACGAGCCGGTCAACATCGGCAACCCCGCCGAAATGACGATTCGCCAGATCGCCGACGCCATCCTCGCCGCTACCGGTTCGCGGTCGCGCGTGGTCCACAAACCGCTGCCGACCGACGATCCGAAGGTGCGTCAGCCGGACATAGGCCGCGCACGGACGCTGCTGGGCTGGGAACCGAGGGTCTCTCTGGCAGAGGGCCTGCGCGCGACGATCGAGTACTTCCGCGCCGCGCTGGCCGCCGGCGAGGCACGCTGACCTGCACTGCACACGGGAAGGAGCTTGCGTCTCCATCCTCTCCCGACGGCTGCGGGACGGCCTTGCCGTTCATCTGCGCCGACCGTCGTCGGCCGGCAACTTCCCCGCAACGCCCCGTGGAAAGCCCGCCAGCTCCGTCTGCCGACAATGCCGACGCCCATAGAGCCGAGCGGTGGGGGTAGCGGTTCAGTGGTCACCGGCGGTGACACGCCGTGCCACTGCCGGGCGGGCGCAACCGCGCCGCCAACCGAAAATGCTCTGCACAATCCAAACGTTGGATCTTGCGCCACCACCCGCCAAATAAACACGAAAAAAACACCAAAAGCACATGCGTCGTACATGTAATGTCCGCTAGTCTGAAGCGGTTCCTTGGCAGTCTGAGATATGTGATCACCATTCGACGTGACCGTCAGAAATCTCGGTTACCACCGGGTTCTGAACCGGAAGCCGACGACGGCTTCTTCCCTGGCTTCCTGGCTACGCCTCGTTGACCACGCGACGAGGAGGATGTAGTGCAGGCCGTACAGGCCGGCGACGATCCTCATCGGTACGTGCGTTCGGTAGGCGGAAGGAGACTCGACATGGCAGCTCTAGCTCGCGAACGTGGCTGGTGGGTGGGCGGTCTGCTGGCCGTGGCGAGCCTGGGCGCGCCAACCGGCGGCGCCCTCGCGCAGGGAAGCGTGGAGACGGACCGCGCGGCGCTGGTGACGCTCTACAACGCCACCGGCGGAGCGAACTGGACGAACAACACCAACTGGCTGAGCGACGAGCCGCTGTCGGAGTGGTTCGGGGTGACCACGGATGGGAACGGTCGTGTCGAGCGACTGCAACTTGGTTGGGAGAACGGCGAGCCCGTCGGCAATGGGCTGGCGGGGCCGATTCCCCGTGAACTGGCGAATTTGTCCGTGCTCAGGCGTCTGGACCTTTCTGGTAACGCACTGACGGGACCGATCCCGCCCGAACTGGGCCGGTTGGCCAACTTGAGGGGTCTGTTGCTCCGACACAACGAGCTGACCGGGCGCATCCCGCCGGAACTGGCGCAATTGACCAACCTCGACGGTTGGCTGGATCTCGCGGAGAACGCGCTGACGGGACCGATCCCGCCCGAACTGGGCCGGTTGACCAACTTGAGGGGTCTGTTGCTCTGGCGCAATGAGTTGACCGGGCCCATCCCGATCCAACTGGCGCAGTTGTCCAACCTCGAATTCCTGCATCTCTCCGACAACGCGCTGACGGGACCGATCCCGCCCGAACTGGAGCAATTGGCGAGTATGAAGGAACTGGGACTCAGCTTCAACGACTTGACCGGGTCCATCCCGGTGTCGTTGGGCAGGTTGACTAGCCTCAGGCAACTGTGGCTCGGCGACAACGAGCTGTGGGGCCGGATCCCGACGGAGCTCGGCAATCTGGCCAACCTCGAACGGCTCCACCTCATGAACAATAACCGGTTGAGCGGGCGGATCCCGTCCGCCCTGGGCAACCTGACCAACCTCGAGTCGCTACGGCTCAACCGCACCTTCTTGACCGGGGCGCTCCCGAGAAGCCTGCTGCAGTTGTCCGGCCTCAGATGGTTCACGATCAACGAAACCGGCGTATGCGTGCCGGAAGACCCCGCCGTGCAGCAGTGGCTGGGCACGATCTCCGATTTCAGGACCTCGGGACTCGCCTGCGACGGTTCGTTGAGCGTCGCCTTCGGCGCATCGAGCTACGTGGTGGCGGAGGGCGAGAGCGTCCCGGTTACGGTGCGCCTGATCGACGCGAGCGAGACCGCCCGTTCGGCAACGATCGACCTGACGGTCACCCCCGGCAACGGAGCAACGTCCGCCGACTATGCGGCGCCGCCGGGCAGCGTCACCATCAGGGCTCCCGCGACCACGGCCAGCTTCGTCGTCAGCGCTCTCGCCGACAACGTGCTCGACGACGGCGAGACGGTCGTGCTCGGTTTCCGGAGCCCGCTGCCGGCCGGGATCGCCGTGGGCGCGCCGGCCACTGCCACGGTCGCGATCACCGACCCGGCCGCCGCAGCGCTGGACCGGGCGGTGCTGGAAGCCCTGCACCACGCGACCGGCGGCCCGAGCTGGACGAACAACACCAACTGGCTGACCGACGCGCCGTTGTCGGAGTGGTTCGGGGTGACGACCGAGAGTGGCCGTGTGACGGCGCTGCATCTGCCCGGCAACGCGCTGCGCGGGCCGATCCCCGACCCGCTCGGAAACCTGGTCTTCCTGCAATCGCTGAACCTCGGAAGCTGGTGGGACCCGACGTTGGGGCGGTGGTTCTACAACGAGCTGAGCGGGCCGATTCCCGACGCGCTCGGAAATCTCGCGGTCCTGCAGTCGCTGGCTCTCGGCGGCAACGCGCTGAGCGGAGCGCTTCCGGAGACGCTCGGCAGCCTGACGAACTTGGTATCGCTGCATCTCGGCGACAATGAGTTGAGCGGGCCTATCCCGAACGCGCTCGGTAGCCTGACGAACCTGAATTGGCTGACTCTTTTCGGCAACCAGTTGAGCGGGCCTATCCCGGACGCGCTCGGCAGCCTGACGAACCTGAGGGTGCTGTCTCTCCAAAACAACCGGTTGAGCGGGCCCATACCTGACGCGCTCGGAAATCTCCCAAATCTGCAACGGCTGTATCTCAACAGCAACGAGTTGAGCGGGCCCATACCTGACGCGCTCGGAAATCTCGCAAACCTGCAATCCCTGAATCTCTCCGAAAACCAGTTGAGTGGGCCAATCCCGGGCGCGCTCGGAAATCTCGCAAATTTGCAGGGACTGTTTCTCTCCCGCAACCAGTTGAGCGGGCCCATACCGCGAGCACTGGAAAACCTCTCGAACCTCGAGCACCTGTATCTCGGAGACAACGATCTGGCCGGGCCGTTTGCGTGGTTGGGCAATATGACCAACTTGCGACAGTTGGGACTCTGGAACCTCGGGTTGACCGGTCCGGTTCCCTCGTGGGTGGCGTCCCTGACGAACCTGACCTACCTGAGCCTTACGCAGAACGCGCTGAGCGGACCGATTCCGACGGAGCTGCGCCGGCTGACCAACCTGAGTTTTCTGAGCCTCAGCCGCAACCTGCTGACCGGGCCCGTCCCAGCGTGGCTCGGAGACCTCACCGAACTCCGCTCCTTGTATCTCTACGGCAACCCGCTGGGCGGACCGCTCCCGCAGAGCCTGACGCAACTGCCGCTCCGGGCGCTCTGGGTCCACTTCACGCAAGCCTGCGCGCCGGCGGACGCCGCCTTCCAGGGGTGGGTCGAGACAATCGGGAGCTTCCGTGGGACCACGTGCGGCCAGGACCGGACGGGGAGCTTCACCGACCCCACGCTGACACCGGGAGCGACCGGCGTGCGGGGAGTCCATGTCACGGAGCTCCGCGACTTGATCAACACGGCCCGCGCGGCCTGCAAGCTGCCGCACGCCGCGTGGACGGACCGGCGCATCACGCCCGGCGAGACGCCGGTCAGGGCGGTCCATCTCATGGAGTTGCGCACCGCGCTCACGCAGGCCTACACGGCGTGCTCGCTGCCGCTTCCGACGTATACCGACCCAGTGATCGTGCGGGGAGTGACGCCGGTCAGGGCGGTGCACTGGACGGAACTGCGCGACGCGGGAATCAGCGTGCTCGATGCGGCGACTGCTCCCTGACGTGATAGAGACCTGAGCGCTGATGGACGGGTTCGGCGCGAGAGGCATGAACGAACTACCCCCGGTTGCCTCGAAAGGAGACTCGACACGATGGTGACTCGCGAGCGCGGTTGGTGGGTGGTGACTGGTCTGCTGGCCGTGGCGAGCCTGGGCACGCCAACGGGCGGCGCCCTCGCGCAGGGAAACGTGGAGACGGACCGCGCGGCGCTGGTGGCGCTCTACAACGCCACCGGCGGAGCGAACTGGACGGATAACACGAACTGGCTGACCGACGAGCCGCTGTCGGAGTGGTTCGGAGTGACGACGGAGAGCGGTCGGGTGACGGAACTGCGTCTGCGCGGCAACGAGCTGAGCGGTTCGATCCCGACCGAACTGGGCAACCTCGCCAACCTGGAATCGCTGTATCTCGACAGCAACGAACTAAGCGGGCCGATCCCGCCGGAACTCGGCCAGTTGGCCAGCCTCCGGACTCTGGTTCTCTATGGCAATCGGCTGAGCGGACCCATTCCGCGGGAACTGGGGCAGTTGACCAACCTCTGGGTCCTGTATCTCAACAACAACGAACTGAGCGGGCCGATCCCAACCGAACTGGGCAATCTCGCCAATCTCCGAGAGCTGTGGGTTCGCAAGAACAAACTGAGCGGGCCGATCCCGACCGAACTGGGCAATCTCGCCAACCTGGAATGGCTGACGCTCAGCAGCAACGAACTGAGCGGGCCGATCCCGACCGAACTGGGCAATCTCGCCAACCTGCAACTCCTGTATCTCAGCGGCAACGCGCTGAGCGGGCCGATCCCGACCGAACTGGGCAACCTCGCCAACCTGCAGTTTCTGTATCTCGACTACAACCAGTTGAGCGGGCCGATCCCGACCGAACTGGGCAATCTCGCCAATCTCGAAGCGCTCTGGCTCAGCGGCAACGCGCTGAGTGGTCCGATCCCGACCGAACTGGGCAATCTCGCCAACCTGCAATTCCTGCATCTCGGCAGCAACGAGCTGACGGGCCGGATCCCGACCGAACTGGCAATGACGAGCCTCGAAGAACTGTATCTCTTCGGTATCAGTGGTTTGACGGGACCGCTGCCACGGAGCTTGATGCAACTGTCAGGGTTCCAGTCGTTGACCATCGAGGGCACCGGCGTATGCGTGCCGGATGACCCTGCCGTGGAGGCGTGGTTGGCCAACATCTCGGACTTCAGCTCGTCGGGCCTCACTTGCGACGGCTCTCTGAGCGTCGCCTTTGGCGCATCGAGCTACACGGCAACCGAGGGTGGAAGCGTTCTGGTGGTCGTGCGCTTGATCGACCGGAGCGAAGGGCCGACCCGGTCGCTGACGGTCGGGTTGACGGCGACGCCGGGCAGCGGGGCGACCGCCATCGACTACGCGGGAGTGCCGGCCCGCGTGACCATCACTTACCCGGACACCACCTCGACCTTCAGCTTCCGAGCTCTCGAGGACAACGTGCTCGACGACGGCGAAACGGTCGTGCTCGGCTTCCGGAGCCCGCTGCCGGCCGGGATCGCCTTGGGCGCGCCGGCCACTGCCACGGTCGCGATCACCGACCCGGCCGCCGCTGCGCTGGACCGGGCGGCGCTGGAAGCCCTGTACCACGCGACCGGCGGCCCGAGCTGGACGAACAACACTAACTGGCTGACCGACGCGCCGTTGTCGGAGTGGTTCGGGGTGACGACCGAGAGTGGCCGTGTGACGGCGCTGCATCTGCCCGGCAACGCGCTGCGCGGGCCGATCCCCGACCCGCTCGGAAACCTGGTCTTCCTGCAATCGCTGAACCTCGGAAGCTGGTGGGACCCGACGTTGGGGCGGTGGTTCTACAACGAGCTGAGCGGGCCGATTCCCGACGCGCTCGGAAATCTCGCAAATCTGCGATCATTGTCTCTCCGCAGCAACCAGTTGAGCGGGCCCATACCCGATGCGCTCGGAAATCTGACGAACCTGGAATACCTGTCTCTCCGGGAGAACCAGTTGAGCGGGCCCATACCTGACGCGCTCGGAAATCTCGCAAATCTGCAAGAGCTGTTTCTCTTCCGCAACCAGTTGAGCGGGCCCATACCTGACGCGCTCGGAAATCTCGCAAATCTGCAAG
>WTFV01000056.1:42429-46942 GCA_011523845.1 Acidobacteriota bacterium
AGCTGGGGTTCTTCGACAACCAGTTGAGCGGGCCGATCCCCGACGCGCTGGGAAATCTCGCAAACCTGCGATCCCTGAACCTCTCCGAAAACCAGTTGAGGGGGCCAATCCCGGGCGCGCTCGGAAATCTCGCAAATCTGCAAGGACTGTTTCTCACCCGCAATCAGTTGAGCGGGCCCATACCGCGAGCATTGGAAAACCTCTCGAACCTCGAGCACCTGTTTCTCGGAGACAACGATCTGGCCGGGCCGTTCGCGTGGTTGGGCAATATGACCAACTTGCGACAGTTGGGACTCTGGAACCTCGGGTTGACCGGTCCGGTTCCCTCGTGGGTGGCGTCCCTGACGAACCTGACCTACCTGAGCCTTACGCAGAACGCGCTGAGCGGACCGATTCCGACGGAGCTGCGCCGGCTGACCAACCTGAGTTTTCTGAGCCTCAGCCGCAACCTGCTGACCGGGCCCGTCCCAGCGTGGCTCGGAGACCTCACCGAACTCCGCTCCTTGTATCTCTACGGCAACCCGCTGGGCGGACCGCTCCCGCAGAGCCTGACGCAACTGCCGCTCCGGGCGCTCTGGGTCCACTTCACGCAAGCCTGCGCGCCGGCGGACGCCGCCTTCCAGGCGTGGGTCGACACAATCGGGAGCTTCCGCGGGGCCACTTGCGGGCGGGGCCGGACGGGGAGCTTCACCGACCCCACGCTGACGCCGGGAGCGACCGGCGTGCGGGGAGTCCATGTCACCGAGCTCCGCGAGTTGATCAACACGGCACGCGCGGCCTGCAAGCTGCCGCACGCCGCGTGGACGGACCGGCGTATCACGCCCGGCGAGACGCCGGTCAGGGCGGTCCATCTCATTGAGTTGCGCACCGCGCTCACGCAGGCCTACACGGCGTGCTCGCTGCCGCCCCCGACGTATACCGACCCGGCGATCGTGCGGGGAGTGACGCCGATCAGGGCGGTGCACTGGACGGAACTGCGCGACGCAGGGATCCGGGCGCTGGAGGAGACGACGGCGGCCCAGGAGTCGGCGCCGCAGGAAGGCTATCTGGCTACGCCTCGTTGACGAGGGGAGCGACGTGCAGGATGTAGTGCAGGCCGGAGACGATCCCCATCGGTACGTGCGTTCGGTAGGCGAAAGGAGACTCGACATGGCGGCTCTGGCTTCTCTAGCTCGCGAACGTGGCTGGTGGGTGGGTGGTCTGCTGGCCGTGGCAAGCCTGGGCGCGCCAACCGGCGGCGCCCTCGCGCAGGGAAGCGTGGAGACGGACCGCGCCGCGCTGGTGGCGCTCTACCAGGCGACGGACGGTCCGAACTGGACGAATAGCACGAACTGGCTGACCGACGAGCCGCTGTCGGAGTGGTTCGGGGTAACCACGGATGATGACGACCGTGTCGAACACCTGACTCTCGGTGACAATCGGCTGAGCGGAACCATTCCGCGGGAACTGGGGCAGTTGGCCACCCTCCGGCACCTGAATCTCCAGGACAACGAACTGAGCGGGCCGATCCCGAGCGCGCTGGGGAGCCTGACGAATCTAGAAGGACTGCATATTCGGTCCAACGAGCTGACCGGGCCGATCCCGCCCGAGCTGTCGAAGTTGGCACGCCTTCAGCTTTTGTATCTGGGGCACAACAAGCTGACGGGAGCCATCCCGCCGGAACTAGGTGGCTTGACGAACCTCGAAGAGCTGGGTCTCGGAGACAACGAGCTGACCGGGGCAATCCCGCCGGAACTAGGTGGCTTGATCAACCTCAGCACTCTGTGGCTGTACTTCAACCAGTTGAACGGACCGATCCCGCCGCAACTCGGCAACCTGGCCAACCTCGAAGACCTTTCGCTCTATCGCAACCGGTTGAGCGGCCGGATCCCAGCCGCCTTGGGCAACCTGGCCAACCTCCGGGAGTTGTACGTCAGCCACAACCACGGCTTGACCGGGGCACTCCCACCAGACCTGATGCGATTGTCCAATCTTCGGAACTTGTCCATCGTGAATACGGGCGTTTGCGTGCCGAACGACCCCGAGGTACGGACTTGGCTGGACATTCTCCAGGATTTCGCCAGCTCGGAGATCATCTGCGACGGTTCAGTGAGCATCGCCTTCGACGCGCCGAGCTACACGGTGACCGAGGGTGGAAGCGTTCTGGTGGTCGTGCGCTTGATCGACCGGAGCGAAGCACCGACCCGGTCGCTGACGGTCGGGTTGACGGCGACGCCGGGCAGCGGGGCGACCGCCATCGACTACGCGGGAGTGCCGGCCCGCGTGACCATCACTTACCCGGACACCACCTCGACCTTCAGCTTCCGAGCTCTCGAGGACAACGTGCTCGACGACGGCGAGAGGGTCGTCCTCGGTTTCCGAAGCCCGCTGCCGTCGGAGATCGCCGCAGGCGAGCCGGCCACCGCCACGGTCACCATCAGCGACCCCGCCGGGGCGGCGCTGGACCGCGTGGCGCTCGAGGCGTTGTATCGCGCGACGAACGGCCCGAAATGGACAGACAGCACCAACTGGCTGAGCGACGCGCCACTGTCGGAGTGGTTCGGAGTGACCGCGGAGCGCGGCCGGGTCACTGCACTGGATCTGCCCGGCAACGGGTTGAGCGGGCCGCTACCTGCGGCGCTGGGGAACCTGGCCATCCTGCAGCGGCTGGATCTGGGGTGGCGGTGGGACAGCACGGTGCAGCAAGCCGTCAGGAACGCGCTTACGGGACCGATCCCTCCCGAATTGGGTGCGTTGACCAGCCTCCAGTCGTTGGACCTCGCCACCAACGGGCTGAGCGGGTCCATTCCGTCTGCGCTGGCGCGGTTGACCAGCCTGGAACGGCTGGACTTGAGCAACAACGCGCTTACGGGACCGATCCCGATCGAACTCGTCCAGTTGACCAACCTTCGGGGGCTGGAGCTCGGCGCCAACGAGTTGAGCGGCAGGATTCCACCCGAACTCGTGCGCTTGACGAGCCTTCGATCATTGGGTCTCTGCTGCAATGCGCTGCAAGGAACGATCCCGATCGAATTGGGGCAGTTGGTCAACCTTGAACGGCTGGCACTTCACCAGAACGAATTGAGGGGACCCATCCCGCTGGAACTGACTCGGTTGGCCAACCTCGAAGTGCTGAATCTCTACAACAACCAGTTGAGCGGAACGATCCCGCCGCAACTTGGCCAGTTGGCCAACCTCGAATGGCTGTCTCTATGGGCAAACGAGTTGCACGGAACGATCCCGCCGGAACTCGGCAATCTGGCCAACCTCGAGCTTCTGGATCTCTCGTCCAACCCGTTAGTCGGGAAGATTCCGCCGAGCCTGATGCAATTGTCGAGACTCAGGACGTTCGTCATCGCCCACACTGGCGTATGCGTGCCTGCGGACACTGCGGTTCAGGCGTGGCTGGCGACGATCGCCAATTTCAGGTCCTCGGAACTCATCTGCGACGGGTCGGTGCGGGTCGCCTTCGCCGCGGGAAGCTACGTCGTGAGCGAGGGCCGTAGCGTCCCGGTGACGGTGGTCCTGAACGATCAGAGCGCGGAGCCGGCCCGAACGGCCACCTTCTCGTTTACGGCCACGCCCGGTCGTAGAGCCGCGACCACCGCCGACTACGACGGGGTACCCGCCAGCGTGACCATCACGGCCCCCGCGACGACGGCCAGCTTCGTCGTCAGCGCTCTTCCCGACAACGTGCTCGACGACGGCGAGACGGTCGTGCTCGGTTTCCGCGACCCGTTGCCGTCCGGGGTCACCGCGGGGGTGCCGGCGACCGCCACGGTCACGATCAGCGACCCGGCCGGCGCTGCGCTGGACCGGGCGGCGCTGGAAGCCCTGTATCATGCGACCGGCGGCCCGACGTGGACGAACAACACGAACTGGCTGACCGACGCGCCGCTGTCGGAGTGGTTCGGGGTGACGACCGAGAGTGATCGGGTCACGGAACTGAACCTGGCCGGCAACGCGTTGAGCGGCCCGATCCCACCCGCACTGGCGACCTTGGCCTTTCTGAAAGTGCTCGACCTCGGAAGCTTTTGGGACTCGACGCTGCGGCAGTGGGTCTCCAACGCGCTGACCGGACCGATCCCGGAAACGCTCGGTAGCCTCGCAATCCTGGAAGAGGTGTATCTCGGCGGCAACGCGTTGAGCGGTCCCATCCCGGATGCGTTCGGCAACCTCGCAAGCCTGCGAGCGCTGTATCTCAACGGCAACGCGTTGAGCGGTCCCATCCCGGACACGCTCGGCAACTTGGCCTTGCTGAAAGTGCTCGATCTCGGAGGCTCTTGGAACTCTACGCTGCAGCAGTGGGCCTCCAACGCGCTGACCGGACCGATCCCGGAAACGCTCGGAAGCCTCGCAAACCTGGAACACCTGAATCTCGGGAACAACCAGTTGAGCGGTCCCATTCCGGAGGCGCTCGGAAACCTCGCAAACCTGGTAAACCTGGATCTCGACGATAACCAGTTGAGCGGTCCCATCCCGGAGGCGCTCGGAAACCTCGCAAACCTGGTAAACCTGGATCTCGACGATAACC
>WTFV01000056.1:47042-48229 GCA_011523845.1 Acidobacteriota bacterium
AGTTGAGCGGTCCCATCCCGGAGGCGCTCGGAAACCTCGCAAACCTGCGAATGCTGAATCTCTGGGGCAACCAGTTGAACGGCATCCCGGAGACGCTCGGAAACCTCGCAAACCTGCGAACGCTGAATCTCTGGGACAACCAGTTGAGCGGTCCCATTCCGGAGACGCTTAGCAAGCTCGCAAACCTGGCAAACCTGAGCCTCAGTGAGAACGCACTGACCGGGCCGATCCCCGCGTGGCTGGGTAATCTGACCAACCTCAGCTACCTGTATCTCTACGCCAACCCTTTGACCGGACCGCTCCCGCAGAGCCTGACGCAACTGTCGCTGCGGTCGTTCTGGGTCCACTTCACACGGGCCTGCGCGCCGACGGACGCCGCGTTCCAGGCCTGGGTCGCGATGATCGAGAACTTCCGGGGGACAACCTGCGGCCGGGACCGCACGGGGGAATTTACCGACCCCACGCTGACGCCGGGAACGACCGGCGTGCGGAGAGTCCATGTCATTGAGCTCCGCCGCTTGATCAACACGGTCCGCGCGGCGTGCGAGCTGCCGCACGCCGCGTGGACGGACCGGGGCATCACGCCAGGCATCACGCCCGGCGAGACGCCGGTCAGGGCGGTTCATCTCATGGAGTTGCGCACCGCGCTCACGCAGGCCTACACGGCGTGCTCGCTGCCGACGCCGACGTATACCGACCCCGTGATCGTGCGGGGGGTGACGCCGATCAAGGCGGTGCACTGGACGGAACTGCGCGACGCCGGGGTCCAAGCGCTTGAGGCGACGGCGCCCTAGCTGGTCACCCCCGTGCGTTGCGGGGGACGCGACGGACAGGCTGCTCACGTCGCGGGTCTGCCGCCGGCGTCACTCCAGCAGCATGACCGCACGACGCAGTTCGTCGATGTGCACCCACTTGATATGCGTGCCGGCCCCCAGGAGCAGGTCGGTGTACGCCGGGTGGATTCTTCCCGCGGCGGCGTACGCCTGATCGAGCGCCGTCCGAAGCTCCATAAAGTGCACGGCCCGAATCGGAGTGACGCCGGCCACGATGGTCGCATCCGTCCACAGGAACCCCGGCAGGCCGAACCGAATTCGTATTGCGTTGATTCTCTGCCTGAGCTCCGTCGCATGCACTGCCCGGATGGCCGACTCACCGGGGACGAATACCGGGTCGGTAAAGCCGCCACC
>WTFV01000055.1 GCA_011523845.1 Acidobacteriota bacterium
ATGAAGTGAACTTCGTGCAGGCCGTTCGTCGCTGGAGGGTGCGCCTCGCCGCGGCTGCGGCTGCGGCCGGCTTCGTGCTGGCCGTCGCAGTCCAGGTCTCCGCCGCCGCGGCCGCGCAGGAGCATCCCGCGGAGCCTCACCAGCATGCCGCTGCGCAGGCGCTGGAGAACCCGGTCGAGCCGACCCGCGAGTCGCTGGTCGCCGGGCGGCAGCGCTACGTCTTCCTGTGCCGGCAGTGTCACGGCAACCGGGGCGCGGGAGACGGCGACATGTCGCATGCCGGCGGCATCCCGTCCGACTTCACCGACGACGTCTGGACGCACGGCGCGAGCGACGGCGAGATATTCACGGTGATCAAGGAGGGCGTGTCCGCCGACATGCAGGGCTACGGCAACCAGCTCCGCGACGAGGACATCTGGAACCTCGTCAACTACGTCAAGAGCCTGTCGAGGTAGGTTCCATTCGTGTCGCGCCGCCCGGCGGGCGCCGGGCGGCCGCGACACGCATCGGGTGGCCGCGTCGCGGCAGGTTCCATTCGTACGGCGGCAGGTTCCATTCGTATCGCGCCGTCCGGCGCGAGGGGCGCCGCGCGCGGCAGCCGCGAGGTCAGACGTGAGCAACGGTGTGCGCTATCGTGCCATGCAGCCCGGCGAAGCAGTCGCCGTCTCGGGGCTGATCCTTTCGTCGTTCGACGAGTTCATCGGCCCGGAGCTGACCGCCGAAGGAAACGCCGAGTTCCGCAGGTTCGTCGCGCCAGAGGCGATCGAGGCGCGCACCGCCGAGGACCATTTCATCCGCGTGGCCACGGTCGACGGCGCTCTGGCCGGCATGATCGAGATCCGCGAGAACAACCACGTCGCGCTCCTCTTCGTCGACAAGTGCCACCAGCATCATGGCATCGCGAAGGGCCTGCTTCAGGCGGCGCTCGCCGACGCTCGCGCGGCCGACCCGGGTCTCGAGCGCGTGACGGTCAACTCGTCGCGCTACGGCGTGCCGGCCTACGAGAAGCTCGGCTTCCGCCAGACCGGACCCGAGCGCGCGGTCAACGGCATCGCCTTCATCCCGATGGCGATGCGCCTGGACGCGGATCTTTGAGCGTGCGCGTGCCGTTTCTCGACCTGGCCGCCCAGCTCGAGACCACGCGACCGGAAATCGAGCGGGCGGTGCTCGACGTCATCGCTTCCGGCCGCTACGTCGGCGGTGCGGTGCTCGAGGCCTTCGAGCAGGCGATGGCCGACCATATCGGCGTCGACCACGCGGTGGGCGTCTCCTCGGGCACGGATGCGCTCCTCGTGTCGCTCATGGCGCTGGACGTCGGTCCCGGCGACCTGGTCGTCACGACGCCCTATTCGTTCTTCGCTACCGCCGGCGCCGTGGCCCGGCTCGGGGCCACCCCGGTCTTCATCGACATCGAGCCGCGGACCTTCAACATCGACCCGGCGTGTCTGGGCGACTGGTTCGAGCGCGAGCCGGTGCGGCGGTCGCGGGTGAAGGCGATCGTCCCGGTGCATCTGTTCGGACAGTGCGCCGACATGGCGCCGATCCTGAAGCTGGCCGCCGAGCATGAAATCCCGGTCGTCGAGGACGCGGCGCAGGCGCTGGGGGCGCGATATCCCGATATCGGCCCCGGCGGGAGCAGCGGCGGTGCGCGTGGCGGGAGCCGGCGCGGCGCCGGCGGCAGTTACGTCAGCGCAGGTGGCCATGACGGCCGACCCGCCGGAAGCAGCACGGTCGGCGGCAGTCAGCGCGTCGAGGCCGGCGGCCACCGCGATCGGCCGGCCGGCAGCATGGGCACGCTCTCCTGTTTTTCCTTCTATCCCACCAAGAACCTCGGCGCCATGGGTGACGCCGGCCTCGTGGTCACGGCGGATGCCGATCTGGCCGAACGAGTGCGCCGGCTGCGCAATCACGGCGGGCGCACCGCGTACGAGCATCCGGAGGTAGGCGGCAACTTCCGCCTCGACACGCTGCAGGCGGCAATCCTCGCCGCCAAGCTGCCGCACCTGGACGGCTGGCACGCGCGGCGCCGCGAGCGGGCGGTGTACTACGACGAGCACCTGGCGGTTCCGGGCGCAGACCTGCCCACGCCCGCCTGGGGTCGCGAGCGCCATACGTACCACCAGTACGTCATCCACGTGCCGGACCGCCGTGACGAATTGCGCGCTCACCTCGCGGAGCGGCAGATCGATACGATGATCTACTATCCCGTGCCGCTTCACCGGCAGCCCTGCTTCCACCACCTCGGGCACGCGGCCGGCGCGTTTCCGTACTGTGAAGACGCCGCGTCACGGTCGCTCGCGCTGCCGATCTACCCGGAGCTGCCGTCCGCGATGCAGGATCGCGTGATCGAAGAGATTGCGGCGTTCTATCGGTAGGAGCCCGTGGTGCTCGCCGCTCGGAGTGCGATTCTCCGGCGACCAGGCGCATTCCCCCACAGTTCGGTTGACCGGAATCGGCCAGGAAACACGGAAACCGTGTCGATGGCGTGCCATTCGAGGCGAGGGGCAGTGGAGGAATCGATGGGACGGGCAATGTGCCGACGAGAGTACAATGACGTCAACGACATCACATGAATGCAAGGAGTCCGGTGTGGGTCAGATCACGGCACGCCTGCCGGATACCGTCATGGAGGCGCTGGATGCCGCGGCGAAGGCGCTGCACCGCAGCCGCGCCGACATCATCCGTCAGGCGGTGGAACGCTACCTGGAGGACTTCGACGATCTGTCTGTAGCGCTGGAGCGCCTGCGCGACCCCGCCGACCCGGTGCTGGACTGGGAGAGAGTCAGGGATGAGCTGCTCGGTGCGGATCAAGCGGAGCGCCGTCAGGGAGATCGCTCGCGTTCCGGAGGCTGAGCGCCGCCGAATCGTCCGCGCGATAGACGACCTTCGAGAACGTCCACTCAGGGGCAGCGTCCTGAAGGGCGAGCTCTTCGGCCTGCGCCGGGTTCGCGTCGGCGACTACCGTATCGTCTACGAAGTCCTCGACGATGCCCTCGTCGTCCTCGTCGTGCGGGTCGCACATCGCCGGGAGGTCTATCGCCGCCGGTGACTCGGACGGGCAACAGAAGTTGAACAAGACGTTCCGCGAGAAATAAGATATCGCCAGCCTCGGCCGGCTCTCGACGGTCTGCGCCCTCGGCTTGCCGCCGTCGGAGCGTTCCGGATCCCTGCAACCGAACCCCAGACGTGCCCGGCAGGCGCAATCGCGGCAATCGCAAACGGACGGCGCCGTCGCGCGCACCCCGCATGTCCCCCCGGCGCCTGCTGGAGCAGGCGCGGGAGCTGCTCGCGGCGGGAGACGGCCGCAAGGCGCTCGATCTGATCCGGCAGGTACGGGATCGGGACGACAGCCTCGCGGGGCTGCCGCTGGTCTCCTTCTGCGCCTCCATGCAGCGCGCCCGGCAACTCGCGGCGAAGGGGATGGACAAGGAAGCGGCCACCATGCGCGCCCGGGCCGACGGCTATCGGGCGTCCATGTCCCTGCCGGCGTTGTCGGAGGACGAGTGGGTCGAGTACGTCCGGTACCTGGACGGCGGGGACGCGCTGGCGGCCTACGCGGACCACGGCGGGACGTCGCTGCCCCGCGTGGAGCGGGTGCTGGCGGACCGGCTGGTCGTCCAGCGGTTCTGGGTGGCTCTCGACGTGTTCGACGAGACCCACCCGCTGCGCCGGGACGCCGCGGTGGTCAGGTCCGGTCTCGACGCCATGGATGCCGGCGACTGGGCGCAGGCCGCGACCCGGTTGCAGGGGGTGCCCCGGCGCTCGCCCTTCGCAGCATGGCGCGTGTTCTGCAAGGCCATGGCCTGTTTCGGCGCGGGCGATGACGACGGACTGCGCCGAAACGTCGATCTCCTGCCGGCCGACTTCGTCCTGTCCCGCACGGTCGCCGGCTGGCGGCGCGTCGCCGGCGACGACGCCGAGGACATCGGCCGCGGGAGGACGTCGAACGAGCGGCGCAGCGGGAACGGGCGTGTGGCGGGCCTCGCCGGCGATCTGAAGCGGGCGCTCCACAACGGCAACGTGCGCGCGATCGGGAAGGCGATCGAGCGTTTGGCGGACGCCCTCTACCCCGAGGATCCGGGGCGGGCCCGAATCGACCTGCTGGATATCACGGGACTGGCGGCGCTGCGGGACCTGATCCCCGGCGGCGCGCTCGAGGGACTGGCGCGGCGACTGTTGCCCGCCGATCGGGTGACCGGCGTCGCGGCCCGCATCCTTCTTGCGAGACAGCAGGTGGTGCCCGAATTGTGGCATCCCGTACCGGCGGTCGCCCTCGTCGACGTGCTCCCGGCGGAGTTTCCCCGCGCGGAGGATCGGGCCCTCGCGCGGGCCTGCGTGCTGGAGGCGCTGGCGCGTACGGGCCGGACGGCCGTCGATCCGGAAATGCTGTCTCCCGACGTCACGGCGGGTCTGAAGATGCTGCTCGGCCGACCCGTCGAAGATCCCGGGATGGTCTGCGTCGAGCTGATGCTTGCAAGTCTCGAGGCCGACCCCGGCAATCGCGACGGCTACCTCTTTCTGCTCGATCTCCTGCGGGGACGGACCGGCGGCAAACCGAGGCTCCAGCGTGTACTGCAGGACATGGCGGACCGGTTTCCCGACGATTCGACCCCCTGGCTGGAGCTGGCCACCCTGCACTATGCGCGGAACGCGTACCGCCAGGCCGAGGGTGCGCTGGAGGAGGCCCGCCGGCGCGCTCCCCACGACGATCGGCTCCTGGATCTGCAGGCCGTCGGCTTCCTCAAGTCCGCCGATCAGAGCCGGAACCAGGGGCGGTTCGCACTCGCGACCCGGGATCTGCAGCGCGCCGAAGACCTCGGGCGCCGGGTGGTCGAGCCGGTCCTGCCGGCGAAACGGCTCCTGTTGGAAATCGTCTCCGGCGGCACGGCCAAGGCCGCGACGGTCACCCCCCATCTGGAGGGGCAGCCGCCGGACACGCAACTTCGCACGCTGGCTCTGGTGCTCCGCGACCTGGACGACAACAGCCAGGTCAGGAACGTCAGGCCGGAAATGGCCGACGCCGTGCGGCGCCTGCTGGCCGGCAAGGTCACTCTCGCCGGCGAGTGCGCCCCGGACGACATCCCCCGGCTGCTCGAGCCGCTGCCCGCCGCGCTGGACCTCCTCTATGGCGAGTTGCGGGTCGCACTGATGCTCGCCCCCTGGTGGCCCGCGTTCCTCCAACGCGTGGCCGGAGAACGCCTGCCGGCCGTTTTCGACATCCTGATGGGCTGCGGCGGACGGGATGAGGTTCGGACCGAGATCGAGCGCCGGCTGCGCGGCGTCCGCAAGGCCCGGCGCGATCCGGTGCTGCTCTTGTATCTGGCCGTGATCCGCTACGAGGAGGGCAGCGACCGCGATGCCCGGCGTTTCCGGGACGTCCTGAAGAAGGCGGACGCCGCCACCCGCGAGCGGCTGCGGGCAGCCGCCGCGAGGCTCGCCCGGCACACGCGGGAACCGTTGCGCCACGCACTGCAGACCTTCGACTTCGAGCCGCTGGACGTGGGGCCGCTCGGTCCGGGGCCGCCGGCGGGGCTGGAGGCCTTTCTGGCGGCGCTCGAGGAGCAGTTGAAGGCCGCGGGTCCGTTGCGCGAACCGGCCGCCCTGATGCAGGCAGCCCCGCCGGACCCCGGCGATCCGGTGCTGGTCGACCGGTTCCGGCGGGTGTTGACGGAGGATGCGGCGGACGAGCCGCAACACGGCGTGGAGCAGGGGATGTTGTTCGATCGAGAGATATACGACGATCTGGATCGCCTGGACGAACTGATCGACGACAGCCGACTGCGCGGCGAGCCGCCGCCCCTGTTGCGGGAGCTCGCCGGGAATCTGCGGGCCGACCCGGAGACGCGGCGGGAGCTGGATCGTGTGGCGCGCGACTGCCAGACGGCCGGGCTGCGTGACAGGTTGACGCCGGAGCTGCACGCCCTCCTGTTCCCCCGCAAGGGAAGGAAACGGCGCCGCTAGGCAAGAGGAGGACCATGCTTGTCCACTACCTCGTGCTGGGACTCTCCCCGTCGGCGACGGGAGAGGAGATCCGCCGGCGCTACCTGGAGCTGGTGCGCGCGCACCGGCCGGGCGAGGATCCCGAACGTTTCCAGCAGATCACCGCGGCGTACGAAGCCCTGAAGGACGACCGCGCGCGTGTGAAGACGGCCCTCTTCGGGATGGCCGCCTACGGCGACTTCGAGCTGGCGCTCGATGCGCTGGTGCAGGCGCGTCCGGCGCGCCGCGAGACGCCCGGCCTGCAGGCCCTGCTGGCGGCGGAAGGGAAGCTGCATGAGTGAACCGGGCGGAGACTGGAAGCAGCAGGCGCTCGACGACTTCCGGCAGTGGCTCGACGCGGCGGGCGAGGACCCCCCGGAGTACGGGGAACCGGACGCGACCGACTGCGACCTGCGCGATCTGTTCGCCGAGTTCGCCGCGCTGCGGCAGGAGATCCGCCTCCAGAACCGGGAACAGGCCAGGGCGGGCCGCGAGCTGGCGGCCGCGGCGGAGCGGTACGATACCGCCGCGCGCCGGGAGGAGCGCTGTGACGAGACGCTGGCCGCGTTCGAGCAGCGCGTCTCCCGAACGGCCGAGGACCGTTGCCTGCTGGAGACCCTGGAGGTGCGCGACGCCCTGGTGCGGGGCCGGGACGCCGCGGTCCGGCTGCGGGATCGGCCGCGTCTGTTCGCGCGCCCGCCGCGGGGCGCCGCGGGCGTCGTCGAAGGCTACGAGCTGGCGATCAGCCGTTTCGACAGGATGCTGTCCCGGTTCGACGTGCGGCCCGTGCAGACCGTGGGACGACCCTTCGACAGCCGGGTCATGCACGCGGTGGAGGCCCGCCGCGTCGACCGGATCGGCGACGGCGTGGTGGTCGAGGAGTTGCGGAGCGGGTTCGTGCGGCACGACGACGTGCTGCGCCTTGCCGACGTCGCGGTCAACCGACGTCACGAGGAGGGTTGATGCCGGGGGAAACCAGGGCCGCGGGCGACGATACCATCATCGGCATCGATCTGGGCACCACGAACTCGGAGGTGGCGATCATCTCCGGCGGGAAGCCCTCGATCGTGGAGGAGGAGGGCGAAGCCATCCTGCCCTCGTGCGTGGGACTCGACGACGCCGGCGCGGTCATCGTCGGCCGCCGGGCCCGCAACCAGGCCGCGGCCGCCCCGGAGCGGACCGTGCTCTCGGTCAAGCGCCTCATGGGTTCCGGGACGCAGGTCCGGATGGGCCAGGACGCCTACACTCCACAGGAGATTTCCGCCTTCATTCTCAAGGCGCTCAAGGAGCGGGCGGATCGCGCGATCGGCCGCGACGTGCGCAAGGCGGTCATCACCGTCCCCGCCTACTTCACCGACGCCCAGCGGCAGGCGACGCGCGAAGCCGGGGAGATTGCCGGCCTGACGGTGGTGCGGATCATCAACGAGCCTACGGCCGCCGCCCTCAGCTACGAGAGCGGCGCCGAAGGGAGCCGCACCCTCCTCGTCTACGACCTGGGCGGGGGGACCTTCGACGTCTCGGTGGTGCGCATCGAACAGGGCGTGGTCGAGGTCCTGGCCACCGCCGGCGACAACCAGCTCGGCGGCGACGACTTCGACGCGCTCGTCCTCGAACGCCTGAACGCGCACGTCGAGACGGAGCTCGGGGTCGAGAACGCGCGTGACGACCGCCTCCTGCAGGCGCGGCTGCGGCGGGCAGCCGAACGGGCCAAGATCGAGCTGTCGGATCAGCCCTACGTGCGGGTCGAGGAGGACCACGTCGCCACGGTGGACGGCGAGGCGAGGCATCTCGCCTGCGAGCTTGCCCGCGCCGACTTCGAACGCGACCTGGAGCCGTTTCTCGACCGTTCCCTCCAGGCGGTGACCACGGCGTTGCAGGACGCCGGCGTGCGGCCGAGCCAGCTCGACCGCGTGCTCCTGGTGGGCGGCTCCACCCGCATTCCGCGCATCGCCGCCGTCCTCACGGAACGGCTGGGCCAGGAGCCGCACGGCGAGGTCGATCCGGACCTGTGCGTCGCGCTCGGGGCCGGCGTGCAGGCGGGGCTCGAGATGGGACAGGATACCCAGGCCGTGCTGGTCGACATCACGCCCTACACCTTCGGCACCAGCGCGGAGGGGGAGCTCTACGGCAGGCCGTACGCCCACCAGTTCGTACCCCTCATCCGGCGCAACAGCAAGCTGCCGGCCACCCGGACGGAGGTGTTCTTCACTCTCTTCGAGGACCAGGAAGAGGTGGAGATCAAGGTCTATCAGGGAGAGGATCCGGACGCCCTGAAGAACGTGGAAATCGGCACGTTCATGTTCAGCGGCCTGAACGAGCGGGAGGACGCTTACGAACAGGGCCTGCTGTTCACCTACAGCCTGGACCTCGACGGCCTGCTCCACCTCCACGCGCGGGAACGGGCGACCGGCCGGGAACTGCGCGGCGTCGTCGAGAACGCCATCGGGCGCTCCACCGACGAGGCGCTCGGCGCGGCGCGGGAACGGGTCTCCGCGCTCTGGGGCGAGGCGGACGACGGGGCCGAGGCGGGCGCAGAGGACGCCGGGGACGCTGCGGCCGGGGAAGGCGCGGAACCGTCTCCGGCGCCGGCCGCCGTGCCCCCGGACGTGGCCGGGGAGGTCGAGGCGACCCTGGCGCGGGCCGAGCAGGCGCTCGAGGCCGCGGCGGCCGAGGACCGCGAAGAGATGATCAACCTGATGGAGGATCTCCGGGACGCCCTCCGGGAGGGCGCGGCCGAACGGGCGGCGGAGCTCCGGCGCGAGCTCGACGAGATCCTCTTCTACCTGGAATAGCGGACGACCTGGAATAGCGGACGTGGAACGCTGCCCGACCTGCGGGGCCCGGCATGCCGGCGGGCCGTCCTGCCACCGCTGCCGGACCGACCTCGGCCAGGTGCTGGCGATAGAACGGGCCGCGGCCCGCCACCGGCGGCAGGCCCGCGCCGCCCTCGATCGCGGCGATCGCGCGGCCGCCCGCGCCGACGCTGGCCGCGCCTGCGCGCTCCACCGATCTCCGGAATCACTGGCCGTGCTGGCCCTGGCCGCCCTGGCGGACCGCGACTTCCCGGCCGCGCTACGGCTGTGGCGGGAGACCCGCGCCGGGTCCGATTCGAGCGATCATGACCATGGATGACAACGGTCATGTCGAAGCTCCGGGTCTCGGCGGTTGAAACGATGAGCCCGTTCAGCGACGATAGGCAATCGGCTGACGGGGTCGATCCTCCGGGCACATTTGGAGGGGCTGCATGACAGGCACACGAGCAGTGCCGTGTCCGGTTCAGCCGCGAAGGCCTCGATCTTTTCGCGGTTGCCGCGCAATTGTCGTTCGATCTCGTCGGTCGAGCAGTTGCCTGCCGTCAACCAGATGACCTTCGGCGGCGGACCATATTATACAAGGACGAGAGACCGCTGAAGTCGCCATCCTTCGTCACGATCACGAAGCCGTGCTGCCGCGCGTACGTCCAGACCGTTGCCAAGCCAACCGCTCGCACGTGGACGAGATCGACCCAAGATGTCGCGAAGTCGTTCGCAGAGCCGCGAAAGGTTCTGATCGATGAGCAGTTTCACTTGCCGCCGACCACAACCAGTCGTCGCTTGCGATTCGCGGCGAACGCCAGGCACGCCCGAATGTCCCCGCGGGTCAGGTCGGGAAAATCCCGCAGCACTTCCTCCTCGGACATCCCGGACGCCAGGTATTCGAGAACGTCGGAGACCGTCATGCGCGAGCCGCGGATGCAGGGTTTGCCGCCACGTTTTCCAGGCTCGATTGTGATGCGGTCCAGGTACGTCATCGGCTCAGCCTACGTGACGACTGAACCATCGATCAAGCAGCAGTCGGACCGGTAGACGATGACCGCCAGCCGGCTCGACGCGCTGCGATTCGCCTCCGCCGGCTCGCACCCGCAGCAACGGCACCGTGTCTTCGGTTGATTTACACGGAAGGATACGCCACCTGTCTCACGCCCCCATCCACAACATTCGGGTATATCTCCGGCCTCTCTGTGGATCCTGCCGGTGTTGTGGAAAACGCGCGCGATGCGTTCGGCGCAACTGAACGGTCGCCGAAGGCGCGTTTCCCACAACACCTTGGACGCCGCAGACGGCGCCCACAGGCTCCACAGGCATCTTCGTCCACGCTGGTCGAAGACGCGAAGCCCGACGAAGCGTAGTCCGGAACCGTCGGCTTGGGCGTACTCGCGAGGATTTGTCAGGTGTTGCAGATTGGCGGTTGACGTGATCAGGCGACCTTCATGCCGAACGGGAGAGTGCCGAGAGAATCAGATCTCACGGTCTCGCTCGCAAGCCGCTGCGCGAGCGGCGATTACGGGCCTGATCAGGCCATTTCTGCTCGGATTCGGCCGGATCCGAGTATTCACGATCTGAGACGGCGTCAGGAGGCGGAATCCGGTTCCGCTGCGGTCCGCTGGGTAAAGTCTCCCGCTGCGTGCTATGGCTCCCGCGGCGCCGGAGCGGCGCACTCATCGAAAGGGGGGTGGCGCCCGTGCAATCAGCCGCCTCAGACTGATCCGACACGAAGTGACACGAAGTACGCTCCGCCCGGCGACGCTGGACTGAACACGATGCACCATGCGGTCTGACAGCCCCCAGACGATCCGTCGGTCGCGCACGGCGGCCCTTCGCAGAAGTTTGACGCCGCGGCACGGAGTCCATGCGCGCGAGGGATGACATGGGTGTTGGTGAGCGCGCTCACGGTAACCGCGATTGGATATCAGGCGGAACAAGCCACGACACCGGTTTCCTGAAGTCGTTTCGCCTCCTGCCGGATCGTCGCGCTCGTGAACCGGGGCTTGATCTCCTGAACGGTGCTGACGATCTCGTCCAGGGTGGACACCCGATGTTCCCGGTCTACGTAGACGATCGTGCTCAGCAGTTCCAGGTCGCCTGCCGCTAGTGGCGCGAAGGTCTCGGTCACCCAGTCGATGTCCGGTTGGTGCGCTTCGAGAAACGGCTGGGCGCGGTCCATGATGTCCTGAGCGGCAGAGCCGGGTTGAATCACGTACCCGTAGCCGTTCGGATACCGCTCCATCTCGACCGAGACGGCGTCGAGCCGCGCGGCGTAGTCCACATCCGAGAGCACCTCGGAATCAAAAGGACCGTAGGTGTACATCCGAAAACGATAGCCCACCGGTACGTCGCGAACTGTCGTCAACAGGAACAGCAGTTTCATCAACGCGGTTCGTCCGAGCCTCTGTTGCGGAGCCTGTTGCACGAGCGCCGTCAACAGTGCCAGCCTGTGCCACATGGTGTCGTTCATGACGTGCCCCCGAGTTTTTCCTGCACGATCCGTCTTCCTTCGTCGGCGTTTTCAGGCAGTGCGTACAGCCTGACTTGGCGGTGCGGCGCCTCCTTCAACTGTTTGACGACCGGAGAATAGTCCGACAAGGGTTGCACTTCGTCGGAATCCTCGTTTGCGACCCTGATGTCCGGATTTCCAGTTTTGTACCACGACTTTTCGGACCGCTCTGCGGCAACCAGCAGGTCTCCGAGCTCGGTCCGCAACGCATCGAGACGCTCCTGTGCATCGGCCAGTGGACTCTCGGGCGATTCCCATACCTGACGAAAATGGCGGCGCTCGTGCAACCGTTGCCCATGTTCTCCGCCCTTGCCCTCTGCGAGTCGTCCCAGGACGCGCCAGTCGTCCCACTTGAGGTATTCGTCGATCTTGTCATCTTCAGGCGCCGGAAAAACGCCGCCGGGTAGCATGTGGGCCAGCGCGTGCCGGAGATGAAGGTCATAGGCTACCCGGGTCTTGTGAAAATAAACCTGAGTGAACATGAAGTACCGGGCCAGAATCAGACCGACAGCAGCGTGCCAGCCACCCTTGGCGACGGCGAGCCGACACTCGACGCCCGCGGAGCCTTCCGGCATCATTTCCACCGCTGTCGCGGTCGCGACGATTCGATCCAGATCGAACCTGCCGTACTGCACTCCGAGATGGAGGGAATCTCGCAGGAGATAATCCATCCGGTCGGCGTCCATCTGGCCGTCGAGCAGCTCCCTCCAGAACAGCACCCGTCGATTGCCGCTCGTTCCGTCGATCAACGAAGCGATCTCGTCGACCGTGAGTCTCATGTTCTCGTTCGCCGGGTGTTTCTCTATCACGTCCTTCAGTCGCCGCCGGATAATCTCCGCGGAATAGTCTTCATGGCCGTACTTCCTGTTCGTCCCCGGCCGATTCGGCAACAGTTCTTCCGACGCATGTGAGAAAGGCGCGTGGCCCGTGTCGTGCAGAAGGGCTGCGAAGCGCATCAACTGCCGATCCCGGCTCGTGCCGACGCCGGTCGTATCGTAACCGAGTTGCGACTGCAGTACAGCCCTCGACTGTTGCGAAATGGCGTTGTACATGCGCGTCACGACGTGCATGACGCCGAGACTGTGTTCGAACCGCGTGTGCGTGCTGCCGGGGTACACGTAGTCCGTCCAGCCGAGTTGCCGAATCCGCCGGAGTCGCTGGAACACGGGATGGTCGATGACCGAACGTTCCCAGTCGTTCACTTCGATGAAGCCGTGGACAGGGCACCGAAATTCGTACGTCCGCTCATGTGTGGCGTGGGCCATCGGGTTTTCAGAATCGGTCAGTGGCGATCGGTACAGGCCACAAGGTTAGGCGAAAATAAAACGAATGTCAAGGGTCAATTTCCCGGCCGGCGTGTCGCCTCCGAGGACGTTGGTTGTCGTTGGCAGCAGCCGGTCGCCGCCGCCCATCGTTGCGCAGCCGGGCTTCGACTTCCTCCATGATGGACGACACCGTCTTGTCGCTCGGACCGCTGTCGAGCCCCTCCCGCACCGCGGCCTGCAGCGCCTCGATTCCGGTGCTGCGCTCGTGGTCGCGCCGAATCAGGTCCCGGATGTACTCGCTGTCGTTGGTGAAGCGGCCGGCCGCGATCTGCGCCTTGATCCACTGATCCTGCAGATCGGTCAACGTGATGGTCTTGCGAACGGTTCCCATCGTAGCCTCCCGGAAAGCGTGCAATGTCATACTATTGGTGCAGAATAGTACAGCCGACCGATCGCAGGACTTCGACGCGGACGGGTCACTCCAGCCAGCCGTCCTCTTCCAGCACGCGCCGCAGGCGGTCCCCGGCGGCCCGGGCCTCGGCCAGCGCCTGCTTGAACGCGGCCACCGCCTCGGGCAGCGGCGGCACGTCCTCGCCGATGGGCGGCAGCACGTAGCGGGATATGTTGAGCGTCCAGTCCTCGCGCTCGATCTCCGCGGTCGATACCACCTTCGCGCGGTCCTCCACGTTCCGGAACCGGCGTACCCAACTCGTCGCCGAGCATCTCGCGGTTGCCCCAGTCGGCCGCGCCGAAGACGCGGGTCAGCGTGTCGGGATTCGCACGTTCTATGGCGCGCATCGGGGACGTGGGATCGTATCGGCATGAGGAACGTGCAGGTGTCGACCAGGAGCTTCATGACCGCTCGTCGTCGATGCCGAACGCCCGGAGCGTCTCGTCCGGAAGCGGCTCGAAGAAGCTGTTGGGCACCTTCATGCCCCGATCGATGCCGACCGGCCGTTCTTTCCGGGGCAATTTCGGAAGCGGCCGGATTTCGGCGATGGGTACGTTGCGCCGGCACAGCACGACGGTCTCACCCCGTTCGACGCGGTCCAGATACGTCGAGAGACCAGCCTTCACCTCGGCAACGTTGACCTTGATCATGATCCCGGCGACAGCTCTTCACGAATCACCCGCCGGAGCGTTCGCTCCAGATGTCCCTGATCGGCTTCTACGTGGTCGCGCAGCGCGGCGTTGATCAGCGTCTGGTAGCTGCCTCCGCCCCGGTCGTGCGCCACGCCTCGGAACCACGCCAGGATGTCGTCGTCGATACGGATGGTGATCCGGGTCTTGCCCGGCGCCGTGCTGACAGGAGCGCCCCGTTTCCCGCTGCTGAAATCGTATTCCTGTTTCATGCTTCTGCCTCGTACTGTCTGCGTTCCTGTGCCGAAGCCTTGCGAGCCGAGATGATCCGCGCAATGCTGCCGCGCCAGGCGAAGACCACGACCAGCAACCGACCGAGGGCGTCCATGCCGAGCGAGACGAACCTGTCCTCGTCGGCGTGGCCATCGCGAACGGTCAGCGCGTGATCGTCGTGCAGGACGGTCGCGGCGTCGGCGAAGTCGATGCGGTGTTTGCTGCAGGTTCGCTGTTGCCTTTCGACGGTCCCACTCGATATTCACGGCTCGCCCATTATATGCACAGGCGTGCACAACGTGTCGGACAAGAAGCATCTCGTGGTCATGTTGCAAGCGTCCTGCTGGACGCTCCGGCCGTGGCCAGCCGACACGCTACGCGGCGGCGAGGACCGCGGCAAGCGCGTGCCGCATCCACGCGGTGCGGGCGAGATCGAGGCGCTGCAGGTTGAACGGCGCCAGATAGTCGCCGGGGCGCTGGTACTTCATGTCGAGGAACGGATAGAACGTTTCGAAGTCGTCGGCCGCGGTCGCGGCCGCGATTTCCTCCATCGCGCGCTCCTTCGTTGCCTTGGGAAGCGTCTTGAGGACCTCGTAGCTGTTCCGGCTCCGCTCCAGGTTCATCAGCAGGCGGTCGCGGATCCTGACCATGCGCTTCTGGAGCAACCCCCGATACTCTGTCTCGTCGAACCTCGGCGGCGATACCTCCGCCAGGTTCAGCGGGTGCAGGAGATAGCTCTCGATCGAGTAGTAGCCGAGCACGAGGAGGTTCGGCTGCTCGCGGTGCAGCTCCTCGATTTCGTTCGAACCGAGGAAGTCCCGGTCGATCAGGCCTCGGAATGCGTCGTTCGCTCTGGTCTGCAGCCCGACGGCGTTCTTGTCCCTTGCGCCGACGAACAGGAGGCCGGGGAGCTGGATCGCATTGTAGAGCAGCGCGTCCCTGTTCTCGCAGACGACCAGCGTCTGGTTGGGGAAGACCTTGAGCGCGGAGTCCCGGGGCACCGCGATATCGAAGATGTCGGGGGATTTCGGCGCCGGCGCCAGCACCTGCGGGCGGTCGAAGTCGAGGTCGTCGAAGTCGATGATGGCGGCGTCCGCGGCGTCGCCGGCGTACTCGATGAAGCCGAGCGAATGGCTGGCCGTCCAGAGCTGCGAGTAGTCCGGAATCCAGTGCTCCACCACTTCCCGGATGAGCGCGTGCTGGAGCCGCGTGTGCAGGTGCACGTCGAGCTCGTCGATGAAGTAGATGGCGTTCGGGAAGTGCTCTCGGCGGGTGAACAGGTTGAGGAGGATGTTGAACACCTCCTTCTCGCCGCTGCTCAGCAGGTCGTAGTGGAAGTCCGATTCTCCCTTCCGGAAGCGGATGTCGGCGGGCTTCTTTCCCAACGCCGGGATCATCTGCGTCATCCGCAGGGTCGTGGCGGAACCGTTGCCGAATACCCTTGCGAGCCCATCGTTGATGGGATCGACGAAACGTGCCCTTATCTCCTCGGAGGCGAAGTCCTTGCCCCAGAATTCCCGGAGCAGGTCTTCCGTGATCCGCGCGACGTCGGCGTCGAAACGCGTGTCGAACTCGATGAACCGCCGCGGGCGGTCGGGGTCGGCCCCCACGTTCACGGATTGGGGCGTGACGCGAAGCTCGGGTACCGTTCGAAGCGAGCTCCGGCCGTAGAACGCCGATTTGACGTCCCACTCGGTCGGTGACGTGATCGGGCGCGAGCCGTCGGTCCGGCGGACTTCGAAACCGCCCCCGAAAGAGCAGGCAGCCGACATCTCGGCGGCCGGGTCCTTCCTGAGGTAGCTCACGAACTTCTCATGCGCCTCGCCCTTGTGGAACTCGTCGGAGAAATCTCCGGAGGAATGCGTCGCGGGCGGCGCCGCGTCACCCTTGTGCACCGCGGACAGGTACTCGAACGCGTCGAACACCGACGACTTGCCGCTCCCGTTCGCGCCGATCAGCAGCACCAGCTTCGGCGCGCCGGCAAACGACGACAGGTCGATGGTCAGTTCGGTGAAGCGCTTGAAGTTCGCAAGGCGCAGCCTGGTGACGTTCATCGAATCCCGGTCCGCCGCGTCAGTCCGCCGGCAGCGCGAACGCCACGACCCGCGGGCCGCCCCCGATGCTGACGGCGATGTACTGCCTCCCGTCGACCATATAGGTCATCGGCGTGCCGATGGTGCCGGCGGGCAGATCCACCGCGCCGCGAATCTCGCCGGTCTGCTTGTCCCAGGCGACGAGGCCCGGCCCGCCCTGGCTGCCGGCGGTGGGGACCGTGCTGATGAGCAGGGTCTTCGTCAGCAGCGGTCCGCCGATCGTGCCGTCGCCGAGGGGCGGCAGGTTCAGGTGCCGCAGGCGGGGATGGTTGCGGATGCGGTCGCCGTTGCCCAGGGGCACCATCCAGGCGTGCTCGCCGGTGTTCATGTCGATGGCGGTAATCCGCGAGTAGGGCGGCTTGAGCAGCGGCAGGCCCTGCGGCATCCGCGCCTGGTAGGACTGCCCTTCGCGGATCTGGCGCAGCCGCCGCTCCTCCGGGGCGCCGTGCGTGTAGAGCATGGTGGCGCCGAGGTCCGGATCGGGCGTGTAGAGCGGGATGGCCACCGCGATGTTGCGCGACGGGATGTAGAGCATCCCGGTCTCGGGGTCGACCGCCGCGCCGGCCCATCCGGCCGCGCCGAAATCCGGCGGGCGCATCAGGGTGCCCTGCGTGCCGCCGTTGATGGGCCGTCCGGGCGGCGTGAACAGCGGCCCGATCTGGTAGTTGCTCACCACCTCGATGGCCATCTCGCGAAGCTCCGGCGTGAAGTCCACCAGGTCGTCGATGGTGACGCCCTGGTAGTCGAACGGGGTGGGCTTCGTCGGGAACGGCTGCGTCGGCGACGGGACCTCGCCCGGCATGTTGGTCGCCTGCGGCACCGGCCGCTCCTCGATCGGCCAGATCGGCTCGCCGGTCACCCGGTCGAAGGCGTAGACGAACGCCTGCTTGCTGACCTGCACCAGCGCCTTGATCGGGCGGCCGTCGACCACCACGTCGACCAGGTTCGGATGGGTCGGGAAGTCGTAGTCCCACAATCCGTGGTGGACGGCCTGGAAGTGCCACATCCGCTGGCCCGTCTCCACGTCGACCGCGATGATCGACTCGGAGAACAGGTTGTCGCCCGGCCGGTCGGCGCCGTAGTAGTCGTTCGTGGTGGTGCCGGTCGGCAGGTAGACGTAGCCCAGCTCGTTGTCGCCCGCGAGCATCGACCAGACGTTGGCATTGCCGGAATAGCGCCACGAATCGTTCAGCCAGGTGTCGACGCCGAACTCGTCGGCGCTGTTCGGCACGGTGTGGAAGTCCCAGGCGTGCTCGCCGGTGCGGACGTCCCAGGCCCGCACCCAGCCGGGAGGCGCTTCCCGGGTGATGCGCCGGTCGGCGATCTGCGAGCCGTGGATCACCTTGTCGCGCACGACGATGGGCGGCGAGTTGATCGAATAGAGCAGGGCGTTGAGGTAGTCGCGCGCCTCGCGCTCGACCCTCGGGATGCCGACCATCGCGTCGACCATGCCGCTGCCGCCGGGGCCGAAGTCGGGGCAGGGCTGCCCGGTCTTGGCCTTGACGCACACGACGTAGCCGTTGCCGGTGCCCCAGAAGATGCGCTCGTCGCCCTCGCCGTCCGTCCAGTAGGCGACGCCGCGCTGCGTCCAGGGCCCGCTCATCGACGGGGTGCCTTCCTCGTAGCTCTTCGGGTTGAAGATCCAGAGGGTCTCGCCGGTGGCCGCGTCGACCGCGACCCCCTGCGACAGCGGCGTGTTGAAGTAGAGCACGCCGTCGACCATCAGCGGGGTCACCTGCAGGCGGGACGGGTTCGGCGGCTGGCTGCTGCGGTAGAGGTTCGGGGTCTCCTCGACCAGCGAGTCGACGATGACGTCGAGCGGCGCCGACCATTCGCCGCCGCGCGGGGTGGTCCGGCTGACGAAGTTGTCGATCGACGTCCACTCCCAGGCGACCTCCAGGTCGCTGAAGTTGCCGGCATCGATCTGGTCGAGCGGAGAGTACTTGGTGCCGGCGATGTCGCCGGCGTAGCTGCGCCATTCGCCGTTCTCGGTGCCGTAGGTCTGCCACGGCCCCGCCGACGTCTGTGCCTGGGCGAACGCGACGCCGGCCGCGGCCAGCGTGACGAACGACATGATCAGCAGCGACCTCATTCCGGATCCTCTCTTTCCCGCTGTTCCGTCAACGAATGCGCGCCGTGAACCCGCGTCCGTGTCCGCGACCTCATTCCGGATCTTCTCTTTCCGGCTGTTCCGGCGGCGCTTCCACGTGTTCCGGCGGCGCTTCTCCCGCCCGGTCCGCGGATGCCCTCTCGGCCTGCTCCGCCGCGGCCCGGGCAACCGCGACCGCCCGGACCCCGAGCCCCTGCTCGAAGACGAGCCGGGCGCCGAGCCGCGCGGTCTGGCCGAGCGCGCCGAGTCCGACCAGCGCCACCGCGAACGCGCCGATCCGCAACGCCCGTTGCGGCCGAAGAATGTACGACATCGCGAGCCGCAACGACGCGAAGAAGGCGAACAGCCAGGTTGCGACGAACGCACGGTCGGTGTGCGCGTCGAGGAGCGCCGCCGCCGCGCCGGACGCTCCCATCGCCTGTGCCGCCGCGTAGCCGGTGAAGTAGGCCAGGACGGCGCTTGCGGCGCCCGCGATGTACAGCCACGTCGCGGTGTCCCGCACCGGCTTGCGTTCCTGCATCAGGAGGCCGGCCAGATCGACCGCCGCCGCCGCGAAGAGCAGCGCGATCGGAAAGTGCACGACCAGCGGATGCAGGTTCGGCGCCCAGGCGGGGACGAGCGACATGCAATCCTATACTACGGCGGGAGGGCGTGGACCGACGCGCAACGCTCCTGTGCTACGGGCCGACCGGGCGTCGACGGTTGTCGGGCCGGGGCCCGAGCACGACGTTCGCCGCCCGCGGTCCGACCACCTCGACGGCGTCCGACAACGGATGACTTCGGACAGCAGCGCCGCCGGCTGGCAGGGCTGGGACGCCTACGCCCCGTTCTACGACTGGGAGAACCGGCGCACCATCGGCCGCCGCGACGTCCGTTTCTGGACGGATCTCGCCCAACGTGCCGGCGGCACGGTGCTGGAGCTGGGGTGCGGCACCGGGCGCCTGTCCGTACCGGTGGCGCGGGTTGCGCCCCGCTTCGTCGGGATCGACCGCTCGGAGCCGATGCTGCGCCGGCTGCGGGCACGCATCCGCCGGGCGCGCCTGACCGACCGGACCTCGATCGTGCGCGGCGACATCCGCGCCCTGCCGTTTCGCCGGCGCTGGCGCTGCCGGCTGGTGATGGCGCCCTACGGCATGCTGCAGTCGCTGCTCTCGGACCCCGACCTGAACGCGACCCTGGAGGCGGTCGCGGGCGTGTTGCCGCGCGGCGGCACGTTCGGCATCGACCTCGTGCCGGAACTGCCGCGCTGGCGGGAGTATCACCGCCGGGTCGGGCTGCGCGGCCCGCTGAGCGGGGGACGCCGGGTCGCGCTGATCGAATCGGTACGCCAGGTGCGCGAGCACGGGATGACCGTCTTCGACCAGGAGTTCCTGGAGTGGCGCGGCCGGCGACGCACCGTGCACCGTTTCTCCCTCGCGTTCCGCACCGTGACCGTCCCGCAGATCGCGGAACGCCTGGAGCGGACGGGATTCCGCGTCGACGCCGTCCTGGGCGACTACGCGGGCGAGGAGTGGTCGCCCGACGCCCAGGTCTGGATCGTCATCGCGCGTCGGATCTGAGGTCGCCGGTCCGTGCCGACCGGGCGGGCGGCCGCCCCGGCGGGAACGTCCGGGGGCCGCGCCCGGTGCGATCTCCGAGCTCCTTGCCGGCAGCCGGCGCGACCCCCGCGGGCGGTTTCTCCACGGGCGGGGTTTTGCGATAATGGGGCCATGTCGGGACATTCCAAGTGGGCTTCGATCAAGCACAAGAAAGGTGTGGCGGACGCGCGGCGCGGCAAGCTCTTCACCCGCATCATCAAGGAGCTGACGGTGGCCGCGCGCGACGGTGGGGGCGACCCGACGATGAACCCGCGCCTCCGCACCGTGATCGCCGACGCCAAGGCCGCCAACATGCCGGCCGAGAACATCAAGCGCGCCATCCGGCGCGGGACCGGGGAAGAGCCGGGCGTCTCCTATGAAGAGGTGACCTACGAGGCGTACGGGCCGGGCGGCGCGGCGCTGCTCATCGAGTGCCTGACCGACAACACGAACCGGGCCGTCGGCGAGATCCGCCACCTGCTGTCGAAGCACAACGGCAACCTCGGCACCACCAACTCGGTGGCCTGGATGTTCGAGAAGCACGGCCACATCGTCGTGGAGCAGGGGAGCGTCGACGAGGAGACGCTGATGAACGCGGCGATAGAGGCGGGCGCCGACGATTTCCGGGAGGACGGGGACAACTGGGAGATCACCAGCAGTCCGGAGGCGTTCGAGGCCGTGCGGGAGGCGGTCAGCGCCGCGGGTGCGACACCGATCTCGGCCCAGATCGCCATGCTGCCCCAGAACCTCGTGAAGGTCGAGGGCAAGGCCGCCCAGCAGATGATCAAGCTGATGGACGTACTCGAGGATCAGGACGACGTGCAGCACGTCTGGTCGAACTTCGACATCGAAGCCAAGGAGATAGAGGCCTCTCTCGCGTGAGAATCTTCGGGGTCGATCCCGGTTCCGCGCACACGGGGTACGGCTGCATCGACACGGCGGGCGGCCGTCACCGCGTCCTCGCCTGCGGCGCGTTGAGCCCGCCGGCGCGGGAGACCTTTCCCGAAAGGCTGCGCGCCATCCACGAGGGCCTGACCGCGTTGCTCGGCGAACACCGTCCCGAGACGGTCGCCATCGAGGACGTCTTCTACGCCCGCAACGCGCGCAGCGCGCTGAAGTTGGGCCACGTCCGCGGCGTCGTCATGCTGGCCGCCTCCCAGGCGGGACTGCCGGTAGCGGAGTACGCCCCGGCCGAGGTGAAACGGGCGCTGGTCGGCTACGGGCGAGCGGAAAAACAGCAGGTGCAGCAGATGGCGTGTCTGCTCCTGGGGCTCGACCCGCCTCCCGCGCGACTGGACGTCACCGATGCGCTGGCCGTGGCGGTGTGCCACGCGCACTCGGTTCGAACGATCGCCGGCGACCACCGGTCGTCCGTGCCGCGCGGGGCGCCGCGCTCGTGGCGGCAGTACCGGCCTCCGGGCGCCGCCGGCCGACCATCGGAACCATGATTGCAGCGCTCCGCGGCGCACTCGCCGACAAGCAGCCGGACCGGGTCGTCATCGATGTCGGGGGCGTCGGCTACGACGTCCAGATTCCGCTGTCCACCTACTACGCGGTCGGCGATCGGGGGGCGGAGGTGGCGCTGCGCATCCACACCCACGTCCGCGAGGAGGCGCTGTCGCTCTTCGGGTTCGCCACGCGCCTGGAGCTCCACCTGTTCGAGCGGTTGATCGGCGTCAACGGCGTCGGGCCGCGCCTGGCGCTCGCCGTCCTGTCCGGCATCGAGCCGCCGGCGCTGATCCAGGCCGTCCGCACGGCCGACGTGGCGCGTCTCACGCGCATACCCGGCGTGGGCCGGAAGACCGCCGAGCGCATCGCCCTGGAGTTGAAGGACAAGCTGCAGGCGGTCGCGCCGGACGACGAGGCCGACGACGTGGAGAGGCCCGTCGACGACGACCTGCGCGGCGACGTCATCTCGGCCCTCCTGAACCTCGGCTACAACCGACCGCCCGCGGAACGCGCGGTGAGCGCGGCGCTCGAGCGCGGTCCGGGCGACTTCGACGCGACGCTCCGGCAGGCGCTTCGGGAGCTGGCCGGATGACACCGTCCCCGGGCCGTCGTTGCGCCCCGGCACATAGAATGGTCGGGCGGTGGTGAGCACCGGGCACGTTCTCAGCACGGTACGGGCGGACGAGGACGCCCAGTACGAGGCGGGACTCCGCCCGCGCGCCCTGGGCGACTACGTGGGCCAGGACCGCGTGCGCGAGAACCTCGGCGTCGCCATCACGGCGACGCGCAGGCGCGACGAGGCGCTCGACCACGTGCTGCTCTACGGTCCGCCCGGACTCGGCAAGACGACGCTGGCCCACGTCATCGGCAACGAGCTTGGCGTGCCGGTGCGGGGCACGGCCGGCCCGGTGCTGGAGAAGCCCGGCGACCTCGCGGCGATCCTGACGAACCTGAAGGCGCGGGAAGTGCTGTTCATCGACGAGATCCACCGCATGAGCCCGGCCATCGAGGAGATCCTCTATCCCGCGATGGAGGACTACGAGCTCGACATCGTGATCGGGCAGGGGCCGAGCGCACGCTCGGTGAAGGTGCCGCTCCAGCGGTTCACGCTGATCGGCGCGACGACCCGCGCGGGGCTGCTGACCTCGCCGCTGCGGGCCCGGTTCGGCATCGTGCATCGGCTCGACTTCTATACGGAACGCGACCTGTTCGAGATCGTGGGCCGGTCGGCGCGCATTCTGGGGGTGCCCATCGACGACGCGGCGACGGTCGAGATCGCGCGCCGCTCGCGCGGGACGCCGCGCGTCGCCAACCGGTTGCTGCGGCGCGTGCGGGACTATGCCGAGGTGCGGGCCGACGGCGCCATCACCGTCGATGTCGCCCGCAAGGCGATGGCGCTTCTCGAGGTCGACGAGCGGGGCTTCGACGAGGCGGACCGACGCCTGCTGCGCGCGATCATCGACAAGTTCGGCGGGGGCCCGGTGGGGCTCAACAGCCTTGCCGCCGCCATCAGCGAAGAGAAGGACGCGATAGAGGACATCTACGAGCCGTACCTGATTCAGGCGGGGTTCATCGACAGAACGCCGCGCGGGCGCATGGCGACGGCCCGCGCCTACGACTACTTCGGGCTCACGAGCCCGGAGCGAAACCCGCGGCTGCTGTAGGTAGGAGTCGGCGCCGTGGAACGGCGCGGACTCCTGTAGGGTTGGTTGGGCGGCAAGCGGAGCCGCAGGCGACGCTTTCCGGGCCACGAGTCGGCGCCGTGGAACGGCGCGGGCGGCCACCACCGGCAGCGACTGCCGGAGACAAGGACGAGAGCGAGTGGCGAACGGAACCGGGGGGCAATTCGATGGGGGCGGCGCGCGGCGGCGTGTCAAGGTCACGTCGTTGGGAACGTATGTGCCGCCGCGCGTGCTCACGAACGCCGACCTCGAGAAGCTGGTCGATACGAGCGACGCATGGATCCTCAAGCGGACGGGAATTCGCGAGCGACATGTCGTCGACGACGGGGTCGCCTCGTCCGATCTCGGCAAGGAGGCTGCGATCGCGGCCATGGAGGAGGCGGGCGTGAGCCCCGAGCAGATCGGGTTCATCGTGGTGGCCACGACGACGCCGGACATGTTCTTTCCGAGCACGGCCTGCCTCGTGCAGCACAAGATCGGCGCGTCGAACGCCTGGGGCTTCGATCTCGGCGCCGCCTGCTCCGGCTTCACCTTTGCGCTCACGACCGGCGCGCAGATGGTGGCCAGCGGCGCGCACGACCACGCGCTGGTCATCGGCGCCGACGTGATGTCGTCGATCATCGACTTTCGGGACCGCGCGACGTGCGTGCTGTTCGGCGACGGCGCCGGCGCGGTAGTGGTGTCCCCGGCCGAAGACGGCGAGCCGGGGTTCATCGACTTCGCACACGAGATTGACGGCAGCGGTGGCCCCGCCCTCTGCATGCCGGCCGGGGGCAGCCTGCGGCCCGCCACGCACGAAACCGTCGACGCGCGTCTCCACTACGTGCACCAGGACGGCCCCGCCGTGTTCAAGTTCGCGGTCCGCAAGATGACGGAGATCTGCCGGCGCGTGCTGGAAGCGAACGGGCTGTCGGCCGCCGACGTCGACCTCTTCGTCTCGCACCAGGCGAACCGGCGGATCATCATGAGCGCGGCGGAGCACCTCGGCGTGGAGCCCGAGAAGGTGGTGATCAACATAGAGCGGTACGGGAACACCACGGCCGCGACAATCCCGCTCGCGCTCGCCGACGCGCGGCGCGAGGGCCGGCTGGTGAGGGGGGCGCGGGTCCTGCTGGCTTCGGTCGGGGCCGGCTTCACCGTCGGCGCGGTGCTGCTGCGCTGGGCGAGTTGAAGGCGTTTCCGGTCCGTCCATGCGCCTGTCGGACTTCGACTACGCATTGCCCGCCGAGCTGATCGCCCAGGAGGCGGCGCGGGTCAGGGACTCGGCGCGCCTGCTCCGTCTCGACCGCGCCACGGGGGTACGCTCGCACCATCGCGTCGCGGACCTCGACGCGCTGCTGGAACCGGGCGACGTGCTCGTGGTCAACGACACGCGCGTCGTGCCCGCGCGGCTGCTCGGCCGCCGCGAGCCGAGCGGCGGCGCGGTCGAGTGCCTCCTGCTGGAGCGGCTCGACGGCGAGCGCTGGGATGCGCTTGTCCATCCGGGACAGAAGCTCAAGGTCGGGTCGCGCGCCGTGTTCGAGGGCGCCGGGCGGCGCCTGGAGATCGAGGTGCTCGCCCGCCACTACCACGGGCGGCGGACGATCCGGCTGTCGGCGGAGGACGGAAACGTCGACGCCGCGATGGACGCCATCGGGCACGTTCCCCTGCCTCCCTACATCAAGCGGGCGGATCGGCCGATCGATCACGAGCGCTACCAGACCGTCTACGCGGCGGCGCGGGGTTCGGTGGCGGCCCCGACCGCCGGACTGCACTTCACGCCAGCGCTGCTCGACCGGCTGCAGGCACGCGGCGTCGAGCAGCACGCGATCACGCTGCACGTCGGCTACGGCACCTTCGAGCCGGTGCGGACCGAGGATGTCGAAGCGCATCGGGTGGCGCCCGAGCGGTACGTCGTGCCGGCATCGACGGCGACGGCGGTCAACCGCGCGCTGGACGAGGGCCGCCGGGTCATCGCGGTCGGCACCACCACTACCCGGACGCTGGAGGCGGTCGCCCGCGCCCACGGCGGACGGCTCCAACCGTGCGCCGGCGAGACGGACCTCTACATCCACGGCGACTTCGACTTCCGCGTGGTCGGCGGCCTGCTGACGAACTTCCACCTGCCCCGGTCGTCGCTCCTGCTGCTCGTCTGTGCGCTGGCCGGCCGGGACGCGATCCTGGCTGCGTACCGCGAGGCGGTCGAGAAGCGCTACAGGTTCTACAGCTACGGCGACGCGATGCTGATCCTGTAGGCGCGGCGGTTTCCGGTACGCTCCGGCGTCCGCGCGCGCCGGAGATCCGGGCGGACACGGCGCGCCCGCCCTGGCGTATAATGATGAGATCCAGTGCCGGTGTAGCTCAGCTGGTTAGAGCAAGCGGCTCATATCCGCTAGGTCCGGGGTTCAAGTCCCTGCACCGGCACCACCTCTTTCCCTCGCCCCGGTCCGGCCCCGCGGGCGGTTTCGGGCCAAGTGGACAGCCGTTCGACGCGAGGAACCGAAGCCATGGCGAAAATCGAGGGGATTCGGATTGCCAACTACCGGGTGCTGAAGGATCTCACCCTCGGCAAGCTGTGGAACACGCAGCGCATCCAGCCCTTGACGCCGATGTCCGTAGTGATCGGGAAGAACGGGGTGGGCAAGAGCTCGTTGTTCGACGCCTTCGGTTTTCTTGCCGACTGCCTGAAGCTGGGCGTCGAGGAGGCGTGCGACGCTCGAGGACGGGGAGGATTCGAGCGCATCCGTTCCCAGGGGAGCGACGGCCCGATTGGATTCGAGGTCTACTATAGGGAGGAACCGCAAGCCCGGCCCATCACGTACGAACTGGCGATTGACAGGGACGACACGGGGCGGCCTTACGTCTCCGGCGAACGCCTTCGCCAGCGCGGCAAGGGTCAGAAGCACGGACGGCCATTCTCTTTCCTCGTGATGAACGATGGACGAGGGCTGGCCTGGAAAGGAGAAGCCCAGGGACAGCAGATCGATGAAGCCAAGGGGATGACGATCGATCTGGAATCGCTCATTGCTCAGATCGCGAAGAGGGTGGCCGGAGAGCAGAGTGCGGAATCCGAGATCGTGGAGCTGCAGGACAGGCGCAAGCTCGGCATCGCGACCCTCGGGGCCCTGAAGCAGCACCCCAGAATATCGTCTTTTCGCCAGTTCGTCGAAGGGTGGTACCTGAGCTACTTCACTCCGGATGCGGCGCGAGGTCTGCCTTTGGCGGGGCCGCAGAAGCATCTGAACATTCACGGTGACAACCTCGGTAACGTCGTGCAGTTCATGGAGCGTGAGCACCGCGAGAGATTCAGGCGCATCCTGAATCGTATTGCCGGCAGGATCCCGGGCATCGACCGGATCGACACGGAGCAGAGTCCGGATGGAAGACTGCTGCTCCGTTTCAACGACAAGGGATTCGATGATCCCTTCTACGCGCAACAGATGTCCGACGGGACGCTGAAGGTCTTCGCCTACCTGATCATGCTGGGGGATCCGGAGCCGCCGCCGTTTATCTGCATCGAGGAGCCGGAGAACGGCCTGTACCACAAGTTGCTGGAGATTCTGGCCGAGGAGCTTCGCGAGCATGCCACGGGGAAGAAGAGCGCGCCGCAGATTTTCGTCACGACGCACCAGCCGTACTTCGTCGACGCGTTGCAGCCGGACGAGACGTGGATTCTGGAGAAGCAGCCGGACGGCTTCGCCAGGATCTTCCGGGCCAGCGACGACGAGGTAGTCAGCTCGATGGTAGCAGAGGGGCTGCCGCTCGGCGGCCTGTGGTACAGCGACTATCTGGATCGGAAGTAGCCCGAATGCACTTTGAGGTATTGGTGGAGGACCAGTCCGGCAGCATCGCGCTGGACGTTGTGCTGGAGAAGATTCTCGGTGCGAATGGCGCGGATCATTCCTGGAGAGTGCACCGCTACAAGGGAATCGGGCGGATACCCAGGAATCTTCATGCAGTAGCGGATCCGAGAAAACGACTCCTGCTCGATCAGTTGCCGCGACTCCTGCGTGGATACGGGCGAAGTCTTCAGCCGCGGCTTGGTTGCGTCGTTGTCGTGGTCGACTTGGACGACCGGGATTGTCGGACATTCAAGCAGGAGCTGCTCGCGGTGCTGCACGGGTGCAATCCGCGTCCGAGGGCGCTGTTCAGGATGGCAATCGAGGAAGGTGAGGCGTGGCTGCTGGGCGATCGTCGCGCGGTGAAGGCTGCCTATCCCAACGCGAAGGACATCGTTCTCCATGGCTACCGGCAGGACAGCATCTGCGGTACATGGGAGGTTCTCGCGGACGCCGTTCATCCCGGCGGATCTGCGCATCTTCAGCGTGCCGGGTACCGGACCGCGGGCAGGGCGAAGTGCGAGTGGGCCGGCCAAATCGCGCCGCACATGAACGTGAACGGGAACCGGTCGCCGAGTTTCCGCGTGTTTCGGGACGGAGTAAGGGATCTCGCCGGCATCTGAGCCCGGTCCGAGCAAAGATCCGTGTCTTCCTTGGCGCAGCGCGTCCGGCAACCCATCGAGCGCGAAGCGCTCATCCCGTCGGGGTCGCGCGTGCTGGTCGCCTGTTCCGGCGGCGGCGACTCGGTGGCGCTCGCCGCCCTCCTGTGCGAGATGGCCTCCGATGCGAACTGGTCGGTTGCCGGACTGCTGCACGTCAACCATCGTCTGCGGGGGGCGGCCTCCGACGAGGACGAGCAGTTCTGTCGCGATCTCGCCGAGGATCTCGGGGTTTCCATCACCGTCGAGCGCGTCGACGTGGCCGCCCGCGCCCGTTCAGAGCGGGTTTCCATCGAGGCGGCGGGGCATAGGGTCCGCTACGAGCGGTTCGAGCGGGCGGTGCGGAAAGGGCGGGGGGATCTCGTGGCTACCGGACACACCCGCGACGACCAGGCCGAGACGGTGCTGTTGCGGCTGATCCGCGGCGCCGGGCCGGCCGGACTGGGCGGCATCCGGCCTCGAACCGGGCCGGTCGTCCGGCCGCTGCTCGACGTCCGGCGGCGCGAACTGCGGGAGTACCTGGAGCGGCGCGGCCTGCCGCATCGCGAAGACCCGAGCAACCGCGACGAGCGCATTCTGCGCAACCGCGTGCGGCACAGGCTGATCCCCTTCCTCGCCGAGCACTTTTCGCCGGCCATCACGGACGTCCTCGCGCGCGGCGCGGCGATCGCCCGCGAGGACGCCGACTGGCTCGACGCGGCGGCGAACGCGGCCGCGGCGCAGATCGTCCAATACGAAAAGGGGCTGGATGCGGGGGGAGGCCGCACGGAGGAGCGGTACGAGGCCGACGCGGCGCGTCTGGCCGCCGAGCCGCCGGCGGTTGCACGACGGGTCATCCGGCAGCTTCTCGAGCGGGCCGGGGGACGGCGGGTAGGCTTCGCTCACGTCGAGCGGCTGCGACGTCTTGCGACGGCCGCTGGAACTGCGCCCGCGGCGGCGGAGTTCCCCGGCTGCCGGGTCGAGCGGCACGGCGCGACGTTGCGGCTCACTCGCCGGCGCGGCCGGGGGCGCGCATCGGGCGCTTCCTCCCGTGCGGGATTCGAGTACCCGCTCGCGGTGCCGGGCGAGGTGGAGATTCGCGAAGTCGGCGTGCGGATCACCGCGGCGCGCGGCCGACGGCCGGCCCGGCTCGCAGCCCGAGGCGATGTCGCGGTGCTGCCGGCAGCGCGGATCGCCTCGCCGCTGATCGTACGGAACTGGCGTCCCGGCGACGTGTTCCGGCCGCTCGGGCTGGGCGGGCGCAGGAAGAAGCTGCAGGACTTCTTCGTGGATCGCAAGGTTCCCCGCGACCGCCGCGGAACGGTCCCGCTGGTGGTCGACGCCCGACTCGGGATCGTCTGGGTCGCGGGGCATGCGGTGGCGGAGGGAGCGAGGATGATCGACTCGGACACAGGCGTGGTAACCTTGAAGATCGTGAGGACGGGAGGTTTCGCTTGAATCCGTCTGTCAGAAGCTTCGCTTTCTGGATGGTGCTCGTCGTCGTCGTCGTGCTGATCTGGAACTTCTCGACGGACTTCCAGACCCGCGACGAGACGGTTTCGTTCAGCGAGTTCATCCGGATGGTCGACAGCGGCCAGGTCGAGAGCGTCACGCTCGCGGGGAACGAGGTCACCGGCTCGACGACCTCCGGAGAATCGTTCCGTTCGTTCGCGCCGCCGCAGTACGAGGGGCTGGTCAACGAGCTCGTCGAGCGCGACGTGGCGGTCAGCGCCCGCGAGGCGGCGGGCAGTCCGTGGACGACGCTGCTCTACAGTTGGGCTCCGCTTCTCCTCATCCTGGGCTTCTGGATCTTCTTCATGCGGCAGATGCAGACCGGGGGCAACAAGGCGCTCTCGTTCGGCAAGAGCCGCGCCAAGCTCTCGTCGAGCTCTCAGAAGAAGGTCACGTTCAAGGACGTGGCCGGGGTCGAGGAGCCGAAGGAGGAGTTGCAGGAGATCATCGAGTTCCTCAAGGAGCCGCAGAAGTTCCAGAAGCTGGGCGGGCGGATTCCGAAGGGCGTCCTGCTGATGGGGCCTCCCGGGACCGGCAAGACCCTGCTGGCGCGAGCCGTCGCCGGCGAGGCCAACGTGCCGTTCTTCTCGATCAGCGGCTCGGATTTCGTGGAGATGTTCGTCGGCGTCGGCGCCTCGCGCGTCCGCGACCTCTTCGAGCAGGGCAAGAAGAACGCGCCGTGCATCGTCTTCATCGACGAGATCGACGCGGTGGGCCGGCACCGGGGCGCGGGGCTGGGCGGGGGACACGACGAGCGCGAGCAGACGCTGAACCAGTTGCTGGTCGAGATGGACGGGTTCGAGTCGAACGAGGGGGTCATCCTGGTGGCCGCCACGAACCGGCCCGACGTGCTCGACCCGGCACTGCTGCGTCCCGGCCGCTTCGACCGGCGGATCGTCGTCAACCGCCCCGACGTGAAGGGCCGCGAGGGCATTCTCGGCGTCCACACGCGGAAGATCCCGCTCTCGGACGACGTCGACGTCCACGTTCTCGCCCGCGGCACGTCCGGGTTCTCCGGCGCCGATCTGGCCAACCTGGTGAACGAGGCCGCGCTGAACGCGGCGCGGTACAACCAGAAGGTCGTCCAGATGCAGGACTTCGAGTTCGCCAAGGACAAGGTCCTGATGGGCTCGGAGCGACGCTCGATGATCATCAGCGACGAGGAGAAGAAGGTGACGGCGGTCCACGAGGGCGGGCACGCGCTCCTGGCCGTGCTGCTCCCGTACGCCGATCCGATCCACAAGGTCACCATCATCCCGCGCGGCATGGCGCTCGGCGTCACGCAGCAGCTTCCCGTGGACGACAAGCACAACTACTCGCGGGACTACCTCAACGATCAGATCGCCATCCTGCTCGGCGGGCGTCTGGCGGAGGAGTTGACGAACGGCAACGTCACCACCGGCGCCGGCAACGACCTCGACCGCGCCACGGACATGGCGCGGCGGATGGTGTGCGAGTGGGGGATGAGCGAGTCCATCGGTCCCCTGACCTACGGCAAGAAGGAAGAGCAGGTGTTCCTGGGGCGCGATTTCGCGCAGTCGCAGGACTACAGCGAGGGCACCGCGATTCGCATCGATCAGGAGATCAAGCGGATCGTGACCGAGAACTACGAGCGGGCGCGCGATCTGCTCAGTTCGCACAAGGACGAGCTCGTTCGCATCGCCGAGGAGCTGCTCATCCGCGAGGTGCTCGACGCCGAGCAGGTCAAGCGGCTCGCGAAGGGGCTGCCGCTCGAGGATCCCATGTCCGACCCGACGCCCGGGTCGGCGCCCCCCACCGGGACCGTGTCGACGTCGGAGGACGAGGCCGAACCCGCGTCCATCGTGCCGCCGGTGCCGTCGTTCGACAAGGCCGTCCCACAGGAATAGCGGGTTCACCCGTCCGGATTTCGCGCCCCGCGCCACGCTGCGGCAGGCCTGTCGGTCGCCGTTCGTTCCGCCACGGAGCATGACGCCACGCACCCCGTACACGCTTGCACTGCCGGGAGGGCGCACCCTGGCGCTGGGGGTGCGCACTCTTGTGATGGGGATCGTCAACGTCACGCCGGACTCGTTTGCGGACGGCGGTGAATTCCTGGACCCGGGGCGGGCCGCCGACCGCGCCCTCGCGCTCGAGGCGGCCGGGGCGGACCTGCTCGATATCGGCGGCGAATCCACCCGTCCCGGTGCGGAGCCGGTGCCGGTGCGCGAAGAGATGAGGCGGGTCCTGCCGGTGCTGGACCGGCTCGATGGACGTGCCGGCGTACCGGTCTCCGTCGATACGTACAAGGAGGAGGTCGCGCAGGCTGCGCTGGATCACGGCGCCGCGATGATCAACGACATCTCCGGACTGGCCGCCGGGCCCGCGCTGGCGACGGTTGCCGCCGGCGCCGGTGCGCCGCTGCTGTTGATGCACAATCGCGGCGGCTCTCGCGACATGTACCAGCAGGCCGCCTACCGTGATGCCGGCGCGGAGGTGGTCGCCGAGTTGGGCGCCGTCGTCGACCGGGCGCTCGCGGCGGGCGTGCCGCGGGAGCAGATCGTGATCGATCCGGGCCTCGGGTTCGCCAAGCGGGCGGATGCAACGCTGGCGGTGCTGGCGGACCTGCCCTCCCTGCGGAGCCTGGACCGCCCGATACTGGTCGGGCCGTCCCGCAAGTCGTTTCTGAGCGCCGCGCTCGGCCCCCGTCACCCGGGCGATCGGGAATGGGGGACGGCGGCCGCCGTCGCCGCCGCGGTGTGGCTGGGCGCGCACATCGTCCGTGTGCACCGGGTCGACGCCCAGGTCGACGTCGTTCGCGTGGCGGACGCCCTGCGGGCGGCCGCGAGCGGGGCGGGACGGGAGGAGGCGGAGTCCGCGGCGGCGAGCGCGATCGGGGCGCGGAGCTGACATGGTGTTCGATGCCATAGGCGGGATGCTCGGCAGTCGCGTCGGCTGGCGCGACGTGCTGGACATCGCCGTCGTCACGTTTCTGTTCTACGAGCTGCTGAAGCTGATCCGTCACACCCGCGCGGCGCAGGTAGTCTTCGGAGGTGTGCTTCTCGTCGGTCTCTACTACGCCTCCGAGCTCGCCACGCTCCGGACGGTGCGCTGGATCATCGGCGACATGTTCGGCTACATCGTCTTCGCGGCCATCGTGCTGTTTCAGGCCGACATCCGACGCGGCCTGTCGAGGCTGGGCCGTGCACCCGCATTCCGCTACCTGACGCGCCGCGCGACGACGGACGAGGCGATAGAGGAGGTCGTCACGGCGACAGGACTGCTGGCCAGCCGCAGGATCGGGGCGCTCATCGCCATCGAACGGGCGATCGGCCTCCGGAACTACGTCGACAGCGGCATTCCGCTGGACTCGCGGGTCACCTACGATCTGCTGGTGAGCATCTTCCAGACGGAGTCGCCGCTGCATGACGGGGCGGTGATCATTCAGGACGAGCGCATCGCCGCCGCCGCCTGCTTCCTGCCCCTCACGGTCAGCCCGCAGAGCACGGATCTCGGCACGCGCCACCGCGCCGCCATCGGACTGACGGAGGAATCGGACGCGGTCGCCCTCGTCGTGTCCGAGGAGACCGGCGCCGTGTCCCTGGCGGTCGACGGCCGGATCGAACGCGATCTCGACACGGATTGTCTCGCGGCCCGGCTCGAGGCGCTGGTGCAGCCGGCCCGCCGCAACCGTCCAGCCGGGGGCGACTTGTGATGCTGCGCCAACTGATCATGCGCGACATCGGTCTCAAGCTGCTGGCCCTGGCCCTGGCCGTGGCTCTCTGGATCCAGGTGGCGGGCCAGCCGGTGGTCGAACGCGGGATCGACGTGCCGCTGGGCTTCGAGAACGTGCCGGAGCGGCTGTTCGTGGGAGGGGATCCGCCCGACGACGTTCGGGTTCGCGTGCGGGGCCCAGCGAATATCGTCAGCGGCTTGCAGCCCGGCGACCTCGTCGCGGCGATCGATCTGGCCGCGGAGCGCCCGGGTCGGGGCCGCCTGTTCGACATGTTCGCGGGACGCGTGCGCGTCCCGTTCGGCGTCGAGGTCACGCAGGTCTTCCCGGCGACGATCGCGGTGTCGCTGGAGCGCGCCGGTACGCCGCGGCCGGTGAGGGTGGTGCCGGACATCGAGGGGCTGCCCGCGGAGGGGTTTGCGGTCGGACGCATCACCGCGATGCCGGCGAGCGTGGAGGTGGTGGGCCCGGAGAGCCGGCTCGCGGCTGTCGAAGAGGCTTTGACCGAGCCGGTTTCGATAGCGGGGGCGACCAGCCGCGTGCTGGCGACGGTGACCGTCGGCGTGGCGGACCCCATGGTCAGACTCCGAACCCCCGGATCAGCGCAGGTGACGGTCGAGATCGTGCGCGCGCCGGCGGAGAGGATCCTGCGCGCCGTGGTGGTGCAGGCGGGCGACGGCGGGCACGTCGAGTCGGTCGAGCCGCATTCGATCGACGTCGGCCTGCGCGGCCCGCGCGACCGCATGGAGGCGCTCGAGGACACGGCGGTTGCGGCGTTCGTCGACCTTGCCGGGCTCCAGCCCGGTCGCTACAATCTGCCCGTCACCGTCGTGGCCGGGCCCGGCATCGGCGTCACGCACATCGACCCGTCGCGGGTGACCGTCACCGTGCGCCAGGAGTCTGCGCGGTAGAACGGCGCGCACTCCCGATCAGGCCCGGTCGGGCGGCAAGTGGAGCCGCAGGCGACGATTTCCGGGCCGGGAGTCTGCCGTCTCCCGGATTTCATGTCGAGCGTACTGTTTGGCACGGATGGCGTGCGCGGCGTGCCGGGTGAGCCTCCACTCGACGGCGACACCATTGCCAGCCTCGGGGCGGCCCTGACCGATGCGCTGGGCGGCGCGCCCCGCATCGCCTGCGGGCGCGATACGCGGGATACCGGCACCTGGGTCCAGCAGCGGTTCGCCGACGGCGTACGGGCGCGGGGCGGCGCGCCGATCGACGTCGGGGTAGTGCCCACGCCGGGGGTGGCCCTCATCGCTTCACGCTGCGGCTTCGATGCGGGCGTCGCCATCTCCGCGTCCCACAACCCGTATCCCGACAACGGCATCAAGATCCTGCGGTCCAGCGGAGCGAAGGCGTCGGCCGACCTCGAGCGGAACATCGAGGCGCGCGTCGCCGGCATTCGCGCCACGTCCAGCGTGCCGCCGGTCTCCGGGTCGTCTCTCGAGAGCGCGGATCTGCTCGATACCTACGTCGAGCACCTGCTGGGCGTGGTGGGAGACGTTCGTCTCGCCGGCCTGTCTGTCGCCATCGACTGCGCCCACGGTGCGACGAGCGGGATCGCGTCCCGCGTGCTGCGGCGGCTCGGCGTATCCGTCATCGAGCTGCACGCGGCGCCGGACGGCCGCAACATCAACGAGACGTGCGGTTCGACCCATCCCCAGGCGCTGCAGGCGGCAGTGGTCGAACACGGGTGCCGGCTGGGCTTCGCCTTCGACGGCGACGGCGACCGGGTCGTGCTGGTAGACGGCCGCGGCGGGATCGTCGACGGCGACGGCGTGCTCTTCGTGGTGGCTCGTCATCTGCACCGGGCCGGCCGACTGGCGGGCGGCGGCGTGGTAGCCACCGTCATGAGCAACTTCGGGCTCGACGCGGCGCTGGCCGACGCCGGCATCAGGCTTCACCGGTGTCCGGTCGGCGATGCCCAGGTGCTTGCGGAGATGGAGCGGCGCGGCGTCTGCCTCGGCGGCGAGCAGTCCGGGCACATCATCTTCTCCGACCTCCTGCGGACCGGAGACGGACTCGGCACGGCGCTCTCGGTGTTGCGGATGGTCGCCGAGAGCGGATGCGAGCTGGCGGATCTGGTGGCCGGCCTCCGCATCTACCCGCAGGTCCTGCTCAACGTGCGCGTGACGCGCAAGCCCGACCTCGACGAGCTGCCGGCGATACAAGGGGCCATCCGTGCCGCCGAGGCGCGCCTGGGGGGCGCGGGGCGCGTGTTGGTGCGCTACTCGGGGACAGAAGCGGTGCTGCGTGTCATGATCGAGGGACCGGATCGGGACGTGGTGCAGAGGCTGGCCGAGCGCGTCGCCGCCTGCGCGAGACAAGAGCTGGCGTGAGCGGGTCGGAGGTATCATCGCCGGGAACCGGGGCGAGGCATGCTGGGGTGGTTGCGTCTGCTGTTCGCCGTACTGGTCATCCGCTTGATCTGGAAGTTCGTCTCGAACGTGGTCTCCGCTGCTCGTCAACCGCGGCCAGGTGGCGCCAAGCCCCGGGTCGCCCTCGTGCGGGATCCGGTGTGCGGGACCTACGTCGAGCCGTCGCGCGCCCTCAGCACCCGTGCCGGCGGGGCGACGCACTATTTCTGTTCGAAGGAATGCCAGCGGTCGTTTGCGAAATCCGCATGAACCGGACGACTGCCCACGACCCGACGCAATGAGCTCCGAAGAAGCAAAACGCTCCGCTATCGTCGAGATCGGCCGCCGGCTGCACCAGCGGGCCTATGTCGCCTCGAACGACGGGAACATCAGCGTGCGCCTCGACGCCGAGCGCCTCCTGACCACGCCGAAGGGCGTATCCAAGGGCTTCATGTCACCCGACATGCTGGTGACGACCGACTACGAGGGGCGCAAGCTGGCCGGGGAGCGGGACCCGTCCTCCGAGTTGCCGATGCACCTGGCCGTGTACCGGCGCCGCGCCGACGTCACGGCTGTCGTCCATGCCCATCCACCGGTGGCGACCGGTTTCGCGGTGGCCGGCATTCCGCTCGATCGGGCGGTGCTGGCCGAGGTCGTGACCACGCTGGGCAGCATTCCGATCGCGGAGTACGGGACGCCGTCCACGCAGGAGCTGGCCGACGCGGTCGACAGGCACATCGCGGTGCACGACGGTCTGCTGCTGGCCAATCACGGGGCCATCACGGTGGCCGACGGGTTGCTGCGCGCGTACTACAAGATGGAGACGATCGAGCACTTCGCGCGCATCAGTGTGGTGGCCCGAATTCTCGGCCGCGAACGGCTGCTGTCGCGCGAGGAGGTCGACCGACTGCAGGCGCTGCGCGGTACCTACGGGATTGCCGCGCCCGCTCCGATCTGCCCGGAGGGCGGCGATGGAATCGTCGCCGACGGCGACGCGACGTGTCAGACGCTGGAGGCGCCGTCCTCGCCGGGGAAGCGGCTCGTGGACGACAGGCCGTTCGTTCCGGGCGGCGCTCAGGGGGCGGACGGAGACACGGAAATTCGTTTAACATACCGTGAGCTGGCGGCCATCGTCGAAGACGCCGTCAACCGTCTGCGCCGGGAGTCTGCGCCGTAGAACGGCGCGGACGAATGGCGGGTTGGTCGGGCCGCAAGCGGAGCCGCAGGCGACTCCCTCCCGGGCTGGCGGTCCGCGGCGCGGAGGCGGCATCGGTTGCAGGCGACGTTGCGCCGGAAGCCGGGAGATTCCGAGCAGGAGGACGCGTCTCGGGCCGGGGGACGGGGCCGGCGCACGCGGAGGACCGCATGGGTGAAGCGTTGGGGCTGGTCGAGACCAAGGGTCTCGTCGCGATGATCGAAGCGGCCGATGCGATGGTCAAGGCCGCCAAGGTGACGCTCGTCGGCTGGGAGAAGATCGGCGCGGGCTACGTGACCGCGATAGTGCGCGGCGACGTGGCGGCCGTCAAGGCGGCGACCGATGCCGGCGCCGCTGCCGCCCGACGGGTCGGCGAGCTGGTGTCGGTGCACGTGATTCCGAGACCGCATGCGAATCTCGAGGACTCCCTCCCGATCGGCAGGTCCGGCGCTTAGCGCTCAGGGAGCAACGCAGTCCACGCGGGATGCATCGGCCGCTCGAATCGGCGGGGCTTTCACCGCGGGCTGCTTTGAACCGTGATCCTCGGCAAGATCGTCGGCACGGTCGTGGCGACGCGCAAGGACGAACGGCTCGTCAGCTACAAGCTGCTGCTGGTCCAGCCGATCGAGCCGGACGGTACCCCCCGCGGCAGCCAGTTGGTGGCGGTGGACACCGTCGATGCCGGCGCGGGGGAGACGGTGCTCGTCGTCAGCGGCAGTTCCGCCCGGATGGCGGGCGACTTGAAGGACACTCCCGTCGACGCCGCCATAGTCGGCATCGTCGACTCCATCGAGGTGGCCACCCCTCGGCGTTGACGCCTTGCCGGCCCGGGATCGACCAGATGCAATTGGCCCGCGTCATCGGCGCTGTCGTCTCGACGATGAAGGACCGTAGTCTGCACGGCCAGAAGCTGCTCGTGCTGCAGCCGCTCACGCCGGCGGGTGCGGTGGCCGGGCGGCCGGTCGTGGCGGTCGATTCGTCCGGCGCCGGTGCGGGCGAGACGGTGTTCTTCGTGCGCGGCCGCGAGGCGTCCTTTCCGTTCCTGCCGGACCTGGTGGCGACCGACGCCAACGTCGTCGGCATCGTCGATCACTGGACGGTGGCCGAAGAAGCGTCCTCGACCTCCTGAATCCCGACCCATGCAGCTCGCCCGCGTGACCGGTACCGTCGTCGCGACCCGCAAGCACGAGAAGCTGCTCGGCGCAAAGCTGCTGCTCGTGCAGCCGCTCGATGCCGGCGGCACGGCGCACGGCCCTCCGCTGCTGGCCGTCGACGCCGCGCAGGCCGGGGTCGGCGAGCGCGTGCTCGTGGTCCAGGAAGGGCGCGCCGCGGTGGCCGCCATTCGCCGCCCCGCGGCGCCCGCGGACACGGCCATCGTCGGCATCGTCGACCGCGTGGACGGTCTCGACGGCGAACCGGCAGCCGCGGGCCCGGGCGTCGCCGCCGGTTAGGAGTCTGCGCCGCGGAACGCAACGCAGTGCGTTCCGCGGCGAAGACTCCTCGGGCGGTGGGGGCTGGGGCCGAACACGGCGCCCTGGCGACGGGTTTGGCGGCGCTAGGAGTCTGCGCCGCAGAACGCAGCGAAGCGGAGTGCTGAGACGCAGAGTCATGGAGCGGGGGGGATGGGCCGAAACGCCGAACCAGCGAGGCGTTTCGGGGCGCTCCGGGAGGAAATGGTGACGCAGGAAGACGTGCGCGCGGCGGTGGAAGCGGCCATCCGCCGGCACCTCGACCAGACCACCAGCGCGCCATCCGCCGCCGGCCGGCGTCCGGTTGCGCTCCCCGGGTCCGGCGATCCCGCGCACGGCCGCTTTGCCCGTGTGGCGCTTCCAGGCGATCCGCCGGATGGGCGTTGCGTGATCGAGCCGTCCGTCGAATGCACCGGTTGTGGATACTGCGAGTCGCACGGCCACTAGGAATCCCGATCTCGCCGAGGACGTCAGCCCGCCCGGCGGGCTGGCCCACGCCGGCAGGTTCCGACGGACATGATGGCTGCACGCGGCACGTTTCCGGGGCACCGCTACTTCGCGCTCGTCGGGTCGGCGTTCGTCGCGACGCTGCTGATCTCGAACATCGCCGCCCAGAAGCTGATCCTGCTGGGCCCGTTCGTCTTCGCCGGCGGCATTCTGCTGTTCCCCGTCACCTACGTGTTCGGGGACGTTCTGACCGAGGTCTACGGCTACGCCAGAGCCCGGCAGGTCATCTGGGTGGGGTTCGGGGCCAACGTGCTGATGGCGGCGTTTCTCGCCCTCGTGGTGGCGCTGCCGCCCGCGCCCGGCTGGGAGCTGCAGGAGGCGTTCGCATCCGCCCTCGGCCTCGTGCCGCGCGTCGTCGTCGCGTCCATCCTCGGCTACTGGGCCGGCGAGTTCGCCAACTCCTTCGTCCTAGCCAGGCTCAAGGTCGCCACCGGCGGCCGGCACCTGTGGATGCGGACCATCGGCTCGACGGTGGTCGGCCAGGCCCTGGACACGGTGATCTTCACGGTCGTCGCGTTCGGCGGCCTCCTGCCCGCCGCCGTGCTGTTCACGGCCATCTGGTCCGGCTACCTGTTCAAGGTCCTCTACGAGGTGGCCGCCACCCCGCTGACGTACCTGGTGGTGAACCGGCTCAAGGCCGTCGAGGAGATCGACGTCTACGACCGCGAGACCTCGTTCACGCCGTTCTCGCTCGCACCGTCCGACGGATGAGCCGTTGCCGCCTGCCAAGCGCGCGGTCGTTCTCCTGAGCGGGGGCCTCGACTCCTACACGGCCGCCGCCGTCGCCCGGTCGCAGGGCTACGAGCTCTTCGCGCTCACGGTGCGCTACGGTCAGATCCACGCGCAGGAGCTGGATGCGGCGCGGCGGGTGGCCGCCGCGCTCGGCGTCGAGCGCCACCAGGAGCTGTCGATCGATCTCGCGGCGTTCGGTGGGTCGGCACTGACCGGTGCCGGCCCGGTGCCCAAGGACCGACCGCTCGACGAGGAGGGGATCCCGCCGACCTACGTGCCGGCCCGCAATACCGTGCTGCTGTCGCTCGCGCTGGCATGGGCCGAGGTGCTCGGGGCCGGGGACCTCGTGATCGGGATCAATGCCCTCGACTACTCCGGCTATCCCGACTGCCGGCCGGAGTACGTCGCGGCATTCGAGAGGCTCGCGATGCTGGCGACCAGGGCGGGCGTCGAGGGCGGCCGATTCCGGATCCACGCCCCCCTGCTCGACATGACCAAGGCGGACATCGTCCGCCGGGGACACGCCCTCGGACTCGACTACGGCCTGACCCGCAGTTGCTACGACCCGACGCCGGCCGGCGCCCCGTGCCGCCGTTGCGACAGTTGCCGCCTCCGCGCCCGCGGCTTCGCCGAGGCGGGCCTCGTCGATCCGCTGGACATCCGCTGACGCAATTGCGCTGCGCTCACATTTCTCCGCAAGCCGCAAGGGCGGGCCTCGTCGATCCGCTGGACACCCGCTGAAGCCGCTTCCCGTCGGCGTCGAATCGCGTGTGCGCCGCGTGGCTCCAGGAGCGTGCGCCGCAGAACGCAACGAAGTGGTTTCCGAGGCGCGAGCTCCTGGAGCGGTAGGGCTGTGGCCGAACGCGGAGCCTCGCGAGGGGTTGGCGGCGCTATGGGCGCGGGATTGCGGCCAGCGCGGCCACCACCTCGTCGATGACGCGCGTGACCTCGGCAGCCGGGGCGCTGAAGTTGTTGGCCAGGATCGCGAACGCCAGCGGCTCGCCGCCGGCGGTCTCGACGTAGCCTGCCAGTGCCCGCACCCGGCTCATCGAGCCGGTCTTCGCGCGCACGATCCCCTCGGCCGGGGTTCCGACCAGTCGGCCGCGGAGCGTCCCGTCCCGTCCGGCAACGGGCAACGCGGCCAGGATCCGCGCGCGGTGGTCCGCATCCGCGTACAGGCGGGCCAGGACCTCCACCAGCGTACCGGCGGTGAGGTACGTGTAACGCGACAGCCCGGAACCGTCCGCGACGACGGCTCCGCGCCGGTCGACGCCCCAGCCGGCCAGTACCTCGCCGACCGCCGAGCGCCCCGCGTACGCGGCGGCGCTCGTTGCCACGCCGAGGTGGCGCACGAGCGACTCGGCGTAGAGGTTCTTGCTCTGCTTCAGCATGTCGACGCCGATCGTCGAGAGCGGCGCCGAGCGGTGACGCACGAGGGGACGCAGGTCGGCGAGCGCCCGCGTCGCTTCCGGCGTCGCGAGCAGGTCGATGTCGACCGCCTCGCCGTCGACGGTGATCCCGCGCAGTTCGAGGGCCTCCTTGAACGCCCGCACGAAGAAGAGGGTCGGGTTGCCGACCGCCGCGATCCGGACCAGGGGGGCGGCTCCCACCGGGATCCGGCCGCTGACGACCAGCGCCGCCCGCCCGGGTGGCCGCCGGAGCCGGATATCGGCCGTCCGGCCGGCGCCGACGGTCAGGACGTCGTTGCGCAGCGTGAGGCCCGAGCCCGCATCGCGGAATCGCGCCCGTGCCGGCCGGCCGACGGCCGGCGCCGGCTCCACGACGACCTCGACCAGGTTCTCGCGGTGCTGCAGCGCCCCGGCCGGCGCCGCGAATCCTCTCGAGAGATCGTCCCAGGCCCACCCGCTCCCCAGGCCGGGCGTCTCGCGAGCGCCGTCGTCGAGGATGTCGTCGTCGCCGACGATCCGGCCGGCGATGCGCCGTACCCCCAGCGCTTTCAGATCGTCCGCCCAGCGCAGGAAGGCATCGCCGGCGCCCGGGGCGTTGATGGTCGGATCGCCGGCTCCCCGCACCACGAGATCGCCCTGCAACGTTCCGTCGCGGATCGGCGCAGCGGCAAGCAACGCGGTTTCGAAGCGGCTGTCCCAGCCGAGCCGTTCCGCGGCGGCGGCCAGCGTGACGAGCTTCATCGTCGAGGCGGGCGTCAGCAGTACGTCGGGATTTCGGGCATAGAGGCGCTCGTTGCGGTCGAGCGCCCGGACATCCATCCCCCAGACGGCGGGCCCGATCCCGCTCGCCGAGAACAGCCGATCGAGACGCCGCGTCAGATGGGGGTCGCCTCCGCGACCCGCGGCCCGAACCGGGTTCGGCTCGCCGCCGCCGCGGGGCTGCGGACTGCCCGGAGGCGCCGGCGGGTCCGGTGCTCGCCGGTCCGGGCCGCCGTCGGCAGCGGACTCCACCGCCGGTCCCGGTGCGGAGACGACCGGGGCGGTCGCGGCCGGCCGCGCTCCCGCGTCGCCGGGAGCGGTGGCGCCCGGGAAGCGAACCGGCGCACCCGTGCGCGCGGCGCAGCCGGCCAGCGTGACCGCGGCCAGAATCGTTCCGACACGGAGGGTCCACGTGCGCATTCGAAACACGCTCGCAGTGATCTATCGGCTCGAAGGTCCGGGGGCTCCGGCGCGACGAGGAATGCTGGGCATATTCGACCGAGGAGCAACGCCGTCAGACGGGATGCATCGCCGCTCGAATGCAGCGGGGCCTCCTGCCACGGAGCTGCGAGGGCGATCAGTCCGCCGGCGCGCCGGGATCGAGCTCGTCCAGCGCTTCGAGCGCGTCGTCGACCGCTTCCGTGTCGAGGAGGGCGGCGCCCGGTTCTTCCCCGTGCAGGCCGTAGGTGGCGTCGCCGGACCGGCCCAGGAGCACCCGTTCCTCGTCGCCGTCGTCCCCGAACGTCGCGGTGATGGCGGCCAGCGGCGCGTCGAGTCCGGTGCCCTGACGGCTCTCGACGAAGGAATCCGCGCGCAGGTCCGACAACGCCCGCAACAGGGCGTCCATCTCCGGACGCTCGATGTCGGCCGGCTCCGGCTCGATCCGACGCCAGACGTCCTCGCCCGCGGCATCGTCGTCCTCGCCTTCCGCGGCCTCCGCAGGCGGTCCCTTCTCGAACCGGATCGTCCGGTCGTCACGCACCACGGTAAGCGTGGCGGCGTTGAAGGGCCGGAAGTCGAACAGGTCCCTCTGCCGATAGGTGTCCGCCCCGCGCGCCAGGTCGTCGACCAGGGCGGCGTCGATGGTGAAGACCAGGTCGCGCGCCGCGTCCCGGGCGTACACGGTCGTCGCCGGGTTCTCGTCGCCGACCAGCAGGGTGTAGCTCTCGCCGCCGACCTCGACCGTCGCGGCAAGCCGCGGGCCGTCGAGCCCGAAGGGTTCCAGCGCGTCGTCCGCGACCGACTCCGATTCGATGGCGATCATCTCGCCCGAGCCGAGCCGTCCGACCATCGCTTCCACGAGCCCGAAGTCCGCCCGCGCCTCCAGCGGCTCGACGACGCGCCAGTTGTTGTCGGCCTTCGCGAAGCGGAGCGTGTCGTCGCCCTGCTCGACGGTGAAGCTCGTGACGTCCGGGCCGGTGAACTCCAGGATGGACCGGTCGCGCAGTTCGAACGTGGTGCGGTTCAGCGTCGATTCGACGAAGTCGGCGACCAGGATCACCCGGCTGCCGATGGCCGCGTAGCGCTCTCCGCCCGTGGGCGTCTCGTCGCCGACGGACAGGGTCAGCGGCTCGCCGTCCGGCGTGGCGAAGGTGACGCTGACCGGCGGTGCGGCCAACCCGAAGGGCGCCAGGTCGGCGGCTTCCTCTTCGACCACGCGCCGGATCTCGAGCGCGGCGAGGGTGGTGGCGATGGCCGTCGCCGCATTGTCGTCGGCCTCGGTCTCGACCGGCGCGGTGACCATCCAGTCGATCTCGTTCTCCGTGCGGGTCAGCACCGTGGCGTCGCCGTTCTCCGCGTTCACCGTGAGGTCCGTGATGCGGCCGGCCGCCACGTCGAAGGCGTTTTCGTTGGCGTCCGCTTCCGAAGCCGGCGGGCGTTCGCGCTCCACGAACCAGGCGTAGCCGCCGAGTGCGAGGAAGAGCACGAGCAGCACGAGCGTCGAGCGCAGGCGTCGCATGGCCGTTCACCCCCGCCGGTTCCACCAGGTGTAGATGCCCGCCCCCGCGATGAAGGCCGGCAGGAGCACGACCGAGAGCCAGAAGACGCGCCACTGCTGATCGGCGGTCAGCGTGATGCGCCGGTCCTCGGGTTCGCGCGGGCGGATCGCGATGAGGTTCTCCTGCTGCGCGAGCCAGTTGATGGTGTTGAGGGCCAGGTCGAGGTTGCCCTGAATCCCGACCGCGCTGTTCGAGGCGAAGTCCGAATCGCCGAAGACCGCGAGCCGCGCCTGCAGCGGGGCATCGTCGTCGTCCTCGTTCTCGCCGTCCTGGGCGGCTTCGGTTTCAGCGGCCCCGTCGCCCTCGGGGTCGTCCGCGTCTTCCGGCGGCTCGGCCGCGTCGATGGTCTGCGACACGACCGCGGCAATCGGTACGGGTCCGGGCACGTCGCCCGCGTCCTCGTCCAGGGTCACCTCGCCCGTCGCGAGCTGGGTCAGGTCGGCCTCGGCCCAGCTCCGGACGCCGGTCTCGACGACCACCTCCCCGATCCGGCCCGACACGCCGCCTGCCACCGGCTGCACCGAGCGGGCGAGGGGGAAGGCGGTCAGCAGGTTGAAGTCGTCGGTGATGGCATGCGGCGGGTAGGACGCCGCGACCGGCACGGAGGCGTCCGTGCCGAGCAGTTGCCCGACGCCGCTCGCGTCGACGACGACATCCGCGCCGAGCTCGATGCCCCATTCGCCGGCCAGCGCGATCAGGTTGGGCTGCGGCGGTTCGTCGCCGGTGTCCTGCGGATCCAGCATGAGCAGCAGCTTGCCGCCGCCGTCGAGATAGTCGCGCAGCAGTTCCGCCTCGGTCGGGAGCAGGTCGGTCGACGGGCCCGCGACGACGAGCACCGTGGCGTCGGCCGGCACCTCGCCGGTCTGCGCGAGGACGACGGTCTCGACCCGGAAGTTGTCGCGTCCCAGGGCGTCGCGCACGGCGCCGTAGCCGTCGCGATCGTCGTCGCTCTCGGGATCGCGCTCGCCGTGGCCCTGGACGAAGTAGACGACGCGTTCCTCGCCCTCCACCGCCTTGATCAGGGCGTTCGTCAGCTCCTGCTCGGCGATCGACGTGGTGCGCTCGATGCGGCCCTCGTACTCGAAGACGATCGTGCCGTACGCCTGCACCTCGTACTGCCGCGCGCGGACGGGGTTGCGATCGATGTCGATGTACTCGACGTCCACCTGCGACGAGACGTAGGCGTACTCGTCGAGGCGGTCGCGGTAGCTCGGGAACTCCGCCTCGCGGGCGAAGACGAGCACGGCGATCGGCGCCTCGAGCGCCTGCAGCACGCGCCGCGTCTGGTCCGACAGCGAGTACTGCTGTGCGGCGGTAAGATCCCAGCGCACGTTCTGCCGCGACAGGATGTAGTTGGCGGCGACGAGGATGCCCAGCGCCAGCAACACCCCGGACGTCGCCACCACTCCCTCGCGCGCCTGCCGCCGGCTGAAGAAGGCGAGGATGTCGCGCCACTGGCTCAGCGTGTGCACCGCGACCATCGCCAGGCCGACGACGGCGAGCCACCACCAGAGCTCCTGCTGATCCGGAAGCGTGAAGCGCACGACGAGCGCCGCGAACACCACCGCGACGCCGGCCCACCCGAGCCCCTGCAAGACCCTGTTCGCCATGGTCGCTACCCCCGCCACCTTTCGCTGTCGACCGACTTCGCGGTCAGGAACAGGCCGAAGGCGATGAAACTGAGGTAATAGGTCACGTGCGCCGTGTCGATCACGCCCTTCGAGAAGTCGTCGAAGTGCTCCAGGATCGACAGGTACGAGAGGATGGGGCCGGCCGTCGGCCCGGCCGAGTCGGACATCCAGCTCAGGACCCAGAACAGGAGCAGCACCGAGAACGTGCCGACGCCCGCCACGACCTGGTTGCGCGTGGCGCTCGACACCAGCAGGCCGAGGGCGATGAACGAGGCGCCCATGAGCGCCAGCCCGAGGTAGCCGGTCAGGATCGAGCCGAGCTCGGGTTCGCCGTACCAGAAGAGTATGCCCATGTGGACGGCGGTGACCGAGAGCATGAGCAGGAAGAGTGCAAGCGCGCCGAGGAACTTGCCGAGAATGATCTCCATGTCGCTGAGCGGCGACGTCAGCAGCAGCTCGATGGTGCCGGAGCGCTTTTCCTCGGCGTAGGACCGCGCGGTCAGGAACGGCAGGATGAACAGCAGGATGATCGCGGTGTTCGAGAGGAGCGGCCGGATCATGAACTCGTTGATGTTGACGGTCTGCGGTCCGCCCCCGAACATGCCCGCCTGCGAGCTGAACTGCACCATGAAGGCGAGACTGGCGAAGTAGAAGTAGCCGTACAGCAACGCGAACAGGCCGACCACGACGTAGGCGATCGGCGAGACGAAGTAGGAGCGCAGCTCCCGGTGGGCGATCGCGAGGACGTTACTCATCGGCGTTCTCCCTTGCCGCGGCCGGATCGTCGAGGTCTTCGTCCCCCGCGTCCTCCTCCTCGCCGGCCGGCTCTTCCGCGGTCGTCAATTGCAGGAAGATCTCTTCCAGACTGCGTCGCGCCCGGCGCAATTCCAGCAGGCCCCAGCCGTTGGCGACGACCGCGTTCGCCAGCTCCCGGCGGATGTCCCCGTCCTGCTCGCTCTGGACCTCGATGGTGCGACCGTCGCCGCCGGGCTCGCCCACGCTCACGGAAGCGACCCCGGGGATCGCCAGCAGCGCGGCGGTCGGATCGGCGCCCGCCGTGTCGACCTGCATCTGAATGGTGACCGCCCCGTGCAGGCGTCCCGTCAGGTTGTCCGGCGAGTCCTCGGCGACGACGCGGCCCTTGTTGATGATCACCACCCGCTCGCACGTCTGGGCCACCTCGGGCAGGATGTGCGTGCTCAGAATGATGGTGTGATCGCCGGCCAGCTCCTTGATCAGCTCGCGGGTCTCGATGATCTGCTTCGGATCGAGGCCGGCGGTCGGCTCGTCCAGAATGAGCACGTCCGGATTGTGCAGGATCGCCTGCGCCAGTCCCACGCGCTGCCGGTAGCCCTTCGACAGCTTCCCGCAATGACGGTCGGCCACGTCGCCGATGCTGGTGCGCTCCATGGCCTGATCGATGCGGGTGCGCCGCACCGAGGCCGCGAGCCCGTTGATGCGGGCGACGAACGTCAGGTACTCGCGCACCGTCATGTCGGGATAGAGCGGCGGCGATTCCGGCAGGTAGCCGGTTCGGCGCTTGGCTTCGATCGGCTCCTCGAGGACGTCGAATCCGGCGACCGTGGCGGTGCCCTCGGTCGGCGGCAGGTAGCCGGTCAGCACGCGCATCGTGGTGGTCTTCCCGGCGCCGTTGGGGCCGAGGAAGCCGAGGATCTGCCCTGCCTCCACCCGGAAGCTCACGTCGTCGACAGCAGCCACCGGACCGTAGCGCTTCGTGACATGCTGCACTTCAATCACTGCGCAACTCCTGAATCGGGTGCGCCGGGAGGAGCCCCCAGCGTTTCTGGTGGCCGGAACGCGGCCGGATTGACTCAAGCAATCGTCAAACGAAAATGGTAATCAGGAGGGCGAAAGGGTGTCAACCGCGGATTGCGGCCGGCGGCGGCCGGCACGGTCACGACTCGTCGGCGGCCACGTTCCGGTCGACGAACTCGTCGATGGCCGCCTGGTCGGCGGAGTCGACCTGCTCGAAGCGCAGGCCCATGCCGCGGCGCGATTCGCTCCAGACGACGCGTGCCCGTGCTTCGACGGCGCGTTCGGTTGCCGGCAGCCGGAATCTGACGTCTACCGCCGTGCCGGGGGCGAGCGGGGTCGTCGTCCACACGCCCAGGCCCCCCTTGCCGAGGTCGAGCGTACGCGCCGCGGTGACGGTGCCGTCGAACCGGCAGGCGACGGGAATGCCGAGGGCGACCCGAGGACTCAGGCGCCGATTGAAGTTGTCCGGAAAGAGATGCGGCGCCAGCACCGGGACGATGTGCCCCGCCCCGCTGTGCTCGTTCACGTAGCCGGCGATCCCGAGGCCGGCCAACTGCCGGATCTCCTGCGCATCGGCTATCGATCCGCTGAAGACCAGGATGGGCGGCCGGCAGGCGCCGCACGCGCGGATGGCCCTGATCAGATCGACCGCCGGGGGCGGCACGAGCCGCAGGTTCAGTACGATGAGGTCGATCGCGACCGCTCGGGCCCGGATGCAGGACAGGAGTTCGGGCCCGCTTCCTACGCCGATTGCCGTATGACCGGCGTTCTCGAGCGCGGCCGCAAAGCGGTTCCGGACGTCGGCGGTGTCGTCGGCTACCACGACGGTCTTCGGAGTCGTGGCGGAGGCGGCCATCCCTGAATCTATCGGTCGCTCGCCGTCCGCAGACAGGCGCGACGGGGATCGCCGCGGCGTTGCAGCGCCCGGGGCCTGTCGCTATAATCCGTCGACTATCGGCCATGTCCTGCTGTCCGGCATGCGATGCGGAGATCGACGTCGACGAGTTCGACGTGGACCGGGACGACGAGTTGAGTTGTCCGGAATGCGGGACCAACCTCGTGGTGGCCTCCGTCGCGCCGGTTGCGCTCGCTCCTTCGCCCGGCGAGTCGGAAGGCTGGCCAGGGGATGAGCAGGAGGAGGCTAAACCTTTCCATTGACACGGTTTGACGAGAGTCTGTAAGCTCGGCCCCTGACGTGGCCGGTTGGAGGGTGGACGTCCCAGCGACGCCCAAGCTGAATACTGACGAAAATGTGGGAGAGCCGCATTATGAAATCAGCGTGGCGACACCTCTTGATTGTCTTCGTGGCTGTGGTCATGGCCCTCGGGGCCGTTGCCTGCGGTGGCAACCCGCCGCCGGAGCCGCCACCTCCACCTCCACCGGCGCCGGAGCCGCCTCCGCCG
>WTFV01000052.1 GCA_011523845.1 Acidobacteriota bacterium
GCGCGGCCGGATTCGCCCCCGAAATCACGTCCACGATCCAGGAATTCGTCTCAGACTCCCGCTCGAAACGGGGGTTTTCTGGCTGGCACTAACTAAGGCCGGCCCCGATACGGCCATCTGGGGCCGGCCTCGTCGTCCACTTCAGAAAAGCATTGTAACTGCTACCGCAAAGAACGCCATCGCGACTGCGGCGTTGCACGCGAGAGCCTTCGCCTCTGCTGCTCGATCAGCATCGTTCTGTTCGCGCTTGTCCAGTCTGCCGACCTGCACAAGGGTTGCGATGGCCCCCGTGATCACCAGAAAGACCCACAGGAGCTGAAGCAGCAAGTCTTCGCTTCCGCGCATGAAGGTCAGGACCACCGAAAGCGTAGACAGCAAGCCTACAGCCCAGAATCCGACCCTCGGTGTGGAGCAGACGTCGACCTCACGGCGCTTTGCTTGATTCATACAGATCTTCCTCTTCTCCGATGCCCCGGCGCCGGGTTACAAGTAGTTGTCGCAGTCATTCGCGTGGTACTGCACCCACGCTGTGACATAGACTCCGATGGCCACCAGACATCCCAGTGCCAGCACGATCCTTCCCGCCGCGTGAAGACGGAGCAGCCTCCGAAGAGTGCTACCGCTGCCGGAAACGCCGCAAGCGATCAATGCAGCCGTCTCCGCACTGTCCATGTCCGAGCGAAGCCTGCGGCAAAGAGCTTTCTTCTCTTGATCCTGCTCGTCACAATTGAGCCTGATGGCCCCTGCGGCATGGCCAAGGAATGACGAAAGGCCGAAGTCGCGCAGACCATCCAGCGAGCTTCTGGCCTCTGGAAAGGTCATGTAGCGCGGGCTCTCGAAAAGGTTGATGCCGCGCGCCCGCATCTCTTCTTCCAGGTGGGCCGGGCCGTTAGTCACGATGTGCGCCGTGAACGCACCTTCGCCGCCGACGGAGGCAATCGCTTCCTCCATCAGCCGATTGTACTCGTCGTCGTCGATGATCAGGGAAGCGATGTGGGCGTTCTGCGCCATTGCCAGGCCGCGGTCCGTGCTCCACCCGCTGCCGAATTCATCGGCCAGCATCAGCTTGATCAGCCGCTCCACGTCCTCGATAACGGCTTCTGCGATGAGGCGCCGGCTATCGGCGTCCGAACCTTGCGCCGCGACCGACACCGAACTCTGCGAAGGGAAGAATCCCGCCAAGCCCGCAGCCAGAAATGCACGTCGCTCCATTGTTGGATCCTCCTTCTGGCAGACTCGCGTGAGCAAAGGATCAGCCCATCGGCACCTCCGTTCCGGCGTGACAGTCAGCGAGGCGCTGCCGTTCTTCACCTCCCTTCGATGTGGCAGGGTACCAGCGCTCGTGCCGGCTGGGAACTAGGGATATCCCGAGGTAGCTGTGGGGCGGCCCGCTGCCGGCCGCTGCAGGAACCATCACCCGTACTGCCCGCAGCGGCGCCTCTATCCGAGCAAGCAGTCGCCGCTACGGAGCACGGTCCGGGGGGCGGCCGTTCCGCCGCCTCGGGCCGCCAACGGTGGCCGCTCAGTGGGGCGGTCGGCCCGCGAACCTGCCGTCGCCCGGCACCCATGAGCCTGCCGGCGCGGAACCCGGCAACGACCGCGTCGACGGCGAGGTCGAGGGGCGGAGCCCTCGCCACACCTGCCGGTCCGGGTCGCTCCGGCCGCATTCTTCCCTTCAGGAAGGATTCCGCACCGAACTCCACGCCGTCTGCTACAAACCATGTGGCATGAATGACTATATTCGCGGAAAGAAGTTCCGAGACCGACGAACCGCGCCGCCTCAAACCTGTGCCTTGGTCCTTCTTGTCTTCCTTCTGGCAAGACCACCGCCACTCATGTAGAGTCTAACGTAGGTGTCGAGAAGCTTGCTCAGTCTGCTATTCGCCTCGTTATGCCTTTGAGGACTTCGCGCCTTTGCAAGTAGTCCGGTCAAAAACTTTACTGCCAACTTCACGATGAGCTTCTCGTGCTTGTCGTATATCTCCTTGGTCGACTGAAGCTCGGTACTACCCTTCGTCAAGTCTACAGTTTCGTCCCTGTTAATAATGAAGCCACAATTCCCGTACTCGTCGACCAAGTACGAAAGAACCTGACGATAAACACCAACGTCGAGGCCCAGTTGGTTCTTGATTTCGAAAACAACCTGCCTTGTCCCGTAATCCTCAAGCACTCTCCTCCAGACCCCACGTTCTGCCACTACAGTGCCAACAATGTCGCGCCGCTGAACGGCCTGTTTGTTCGGATGCAGTTCAATATTGGCCAGTTGGCCCGCAAAGAGTATGCGAACGGTCTTCAAGCACCACCTCCTCGAATCGCGCAGCTCCAGTCTCCCCCAGTGGTATCTTCCCCAACTCCGCGATATGCTTGGAGAGCATTGCCCTTCTAATTTCCGGCGTCTTCGAATTGACGTGGATCTCGTACTCATCATTTATCTCCTCAACCTCCGTGTCACCGAGCAAGCGCCGTCTCAGTCCGAGAGCCATCCAGTAACACGGATGAACAAGGATTCGCTCCTCTTCTCCGATACCACGTGTCGGTGGACTACCATCGTGACAGAATGCGAACGCGCCGGACGTCGAGTCCTTGATACCGACGAACCCGACACTGTACAGCGATTTCAGTAATTCGTACGGATCCTCCACGATCTCAAAGTGTTGTTGAATCGCTCCATCGCCGGAAGACTCTTCAAGCGCCTGCGCGACGATCTCTGACGCACTTGCACCGGTGAGCTCGGGATCTCGACCTCGGAACACATTCGTCAAACGAGTAATGCCTGGAAGGATTGTCCTGTACTCTTTGTGGAGATCAGCCAAGCGCGTGTTCGAGATCTCATGAGCCGTCGATTCTAGGTCATCAAGGACAATTTGGCTACGCCCTCCGCCCAATGCGCGGAAGAATGCTTGATTGAGAAGCGCTCCATCGCCGGAAGACTCTTCAAGCGCCTGCGCGACGATCTCTGACGCACTTGCACCGGTGAGCTCGGGATCTCGACCTCGGAACACATTCGTCAAACGAGTAATGCCTGGAAGGATTGTCCTGTACTCTTTGTGGAGATCAGCCAAGCGCGTGTTCGAGATCTCATGAGCCGTCGATTCTAGGTCATCAAGGACAATTTGGCTACGCCCTCCGCCCAATGCGCGGAAGAATGCTTGATTGAGAAGCGCAAGGATGTCCCTTGGGCGGTATAGTGTCAACCGAAGAGCCTTGCGGAAACCAGCCATGCCTTGCAGACTTGATCCGGCACACTTGTTCCATACTTTTACATTGCTCTCGATGTCGATACCAAATGCCCGCCGAAGTCGACTGCAAGTGAGCTCCATAAGAAATCGCTCGTCCCAATGTAGGCGTATGACCTGACCTTCTATGTCCCTGGAATAGTCTGGATCCGCTTCAGCGATCTCTCTACTGATGTTATCCCGCACGAACAGTTTTGCTTGACATGTAGGTATTCTATCGTTTATTCCAATGGCGGCCAATACTAGGCCGTCCACTAGAGCGGTTCCCAGCTCGTCGGCTTCGAACCCCTCATCTAGTTTGTCTACAAGCACGACAAACTGGGTCTTCAGTTTCGGAATCACCTCGACCAAAGCATCCTGGATCTGATTGATCTCAAGTCGGGCCGGCAAGTTCGCAATCTGTTCTTCCGGAGAACTTGTTCGTGGAATCAATGGAAGTAGCACATCCCTCAACCTCGTCGAGAACCCGCTCGACTTACACCAACGATTGACATGCTGTCGAATTAGAATAGTAGAACTGCTGTCCGGAAAACGATACGTTCGCGAAGCGCCGCTTGCTAGTTCCATGATCAAGGCGTAGCGCCAAGCCAACCGACAGGCAGCTCGAAGCAATGAGAATCTCGTGCCGAACCGGCTGATCAACGGCCTCAGACCGATCATCTGATGCTCGTCAGGAGCTAGTACGACAGTGCAGGTTCTGGAGCTCTGCCGCCAGTAGCGCTCCAATCCGTAAAGGAGTGCACTCTTTCCTGAACCGCGCCTACCCACAACGATAGGGCGGTCGCTTGTACTAATCAGCGTCTTGTAGTCTGGCGTTTTCACGAAAGCGCGGTCCAGCATTCCATGGTCAGCCTCTGCGCGGATGTCTCCCAGTGGGTTTGCCTTCATGATCGTCGAAGAGCATAACACGCGATCCCTGAGAGGTCTGAGGCTCCGGCAGCTCACACCGCCTCAACCTGAACTGCTGCCCACTGGCGCGCGCAGATGCCGATCACTGACAACTCCATCCGCGGAGGAGGGACCGTGGGTCGGACTCTGGCGGAAGATGCTTGTGGAGCAGCGAACCTTCAGATACCCCCGGACCGGGACGCGACTCAGTGAATAGCAGCGCCTCGCACCGGCGCGTTGCGCTCGCTACCAGTCGGTCCGGCCGGGGTCGCCGGCGTAGACCGAGCGGATGAACGCCAGGATCTTCCAGACCTCCTCGTCCGCGAGCACGCTGTAGACGGTGGGCATCTCGTCTGGTCGGCGATCTTGCCCTTGATGAGCCGGAACAGGACGTCGTCGTCGCTTGCGAGCGTCCAGGCGTCGTCGATCACCGAGGTGGCCATCTCCCCGCCGCTTCCGCCGCCGTGGCAGCCCTGGCAGCCGACCTGGAAGTACAGCGTCCTGCGCTCCGCGGCCATGTCGGCGTTCCCGGTGAACGGGTTCAGCTTGCGTGGCGCCGCAGGCGGTGCCGGCGGCGTGGCCGCCGCCGCAGATGGCGGCTCGGGCTGCACCGCCCCCTCCGATGAGGCTTCGGCGTTCCGGTTCGGGGCGCCGGATCCGCCCGAGGCGGGGACGGCCGGCACGCCGTACTCCTCCAGAATCGCCAGAATCTGCGCCTGCCGCCGGTCGATCGCCGCCTCCAGCCGGTCCTTCAAATCGTCGTTGCCCCTCGCAACGCCCATCGAGATGTCGAAGGACTCGTGGTCCAGCGGGACCGGTTCGATCGGCGCGTCGGACGTCGCGGCGGGGTAGCCGGCCAGCGGACCCCACGCGACCGCGACGTCCACGTTCCCGCCAGCAGGTCGTCGAGCAGCTTCCGGGGCCGGTCCCGATCGCCCCGCGGGTCGAAGAACAGCGAGTAGGTCGAGACGTTGTCGAGCAGGCCGCGCCGCGCGAGGCTCTCCCCGAGCGGCGTGTTCACGTGGACGCCGATGCGGAGCCGCTGCAGCACCGGCGCGTCCAGCGACCGGAGGTCGTACCCCCGGTCACCGCGGTAGGCCATGACGTAGGACGAGCGGTAGTACGGCTTCGTCCACAGGACCAAGTCGAGACCTTCGGGAACCCTGAAGATGCGCATCCTTGGGGATCCACGACGACCCGTAGACGCCGCGGAATTTTGCGCTGCAGGCAACCCGCAAACGCTCCGGACATGTCGGCTCGCGCCGCGGGATCCATCCGCGGAATCCGCGATCCGCGACCCACCGACACCGACCCCGTAACCGTTCGGCCAGCCCGTTATCCGCGTTGCCGCCGTCGGGCAAGCACCGTCGAACAGCGAGCCGATCCGGTCCGGGCGCCCTCCCTGCGCAGGGACATCGACCGGTGCTGGCCGTCGACAACTGCCGCGTCCGGTTGGCCCGCTCCCACGTCCATACCGGGTTCACCGAACGCTTACCCACCGACCCGATCCGGTTACCCCAGCCTCGGCGATCCTGACATCGTGGTAATTCAAGTGGTAAACGTCGTTGCTGGATTTCCGTAACCTATTCGTTTACCGGCAGGTTACGTAAATGTCAGTTCTGTAGCGCGAAGACGAAGAACGTGTTGCCGGCGCTCGGGCGCAGCTCCCGCGTCAGGCCGATGAAGCCGGATGCGGTCGCCGCCGAGCCGGTGCTCACCGCCACGTACTGCCGGCCGTCCACGGCGTAGGTGACGGGGAAGCCGGTCACCGGCGAGCCGAGGTTGATCTCCCACAGCACCTCGCCGGTCTCCTGGTCGAGGGCCCGGAAGCGGCCGTTGACGTCGCCGCCGAAGACGAGCCCGCCGCCGGTGGCGACCAGCGACATGGTCGCGGCCCGCTGCTCGTGGATCCAGAGCGTGCGGCCGGTCTCGGCCGAGATCGCGTGCACGGCGCCCAACTGGTCGGTGCCCGGCGCGATCTGGTGCCGCACGCCGAGCGCGTAGCCCCGCAGGTTCCCCTCCAGCGTCGCCAGCATGCGCGCGCAACTGTTGCGCAGCGGCATGTACATCGCGTTGGTGAGCGGACTGTAGGCGCCGGCCTCCCAGTCCTTGCCGCCGATCAGGGTGGGGCAGGCCAGCACCTCCTGGCCCAGGGCGCTGAAGACCACCTCGCCGTTCTCGGTCACCGCCCCGGTGGCGCCGTCGATGTCGCTGATGACGTTCTGCGTGACCGTGGGGGTCGCCCAGAGGAACTCGCCCGTCTCGCGATCGAGGGTGTAGACCAGGCCGGTCTTGCCGGGGATGCCGGTCAGCACCTTGCGCACCGCCCCGGCCTCGATCCGCGGGTTGATCCAGGCCACGGCCTCTGGATCCGGCGCGACGGCGGTGTCGACGAGGAGCCGCTCGAAGGGGTGGTCGAGGTCCCAGTGGTCGTTCAGATGCTGGTAGTACCACACGATCTCGCCGGTATCGGCATCCAGAGCCAGTGTCGAGTTGTGGTAGAGGTGCGCCAGGTCGGCGCCGCCGAGCATGAACTTCGGCGCCGGCGAGGTGACGGACGTGCCGATGTAGACGAGGTTCAGCTCGGGATCGTAGCTCGGCACCATCCAGGCGCCGACGTGCTTGCGCTCCTCGTACGGCACGTCGCCCCAGGTCTCGTCGCCCGGCTCGCCGGGCGCCGGGATCGTGCGCCGCCGCCAGAGCTCCTCGCCGGTGGTCGCGTCGTGGGCGACGATGACGCAGGCCTCCGGGCCGCCGCGCGACGAGCAGCTCCGGCCGGAGATCACCTTGCCGCCGGCGATGATGGGCCCGGAGCTCTGCAGCGCGGGATGTATGTCGTAGTCCAGGATTCGCGTCTCCCACACCTGCCGGCCGGTGGCGGCGTCGAGGGCGAAGACGTAGCCGTCGGCGCTGGTGTCGATGATGCGGTTCTCGAAGATGGCGAGATTGCGGTTGGTGGTGGCCAGCCCCTGCGTGGCGGTGTCGTCCGGCAGATCGCGGCGGTACTCCCAGAGGAGATCGCCTGTAGCGGCGTCGATCGCCTGGATGACGTCGCGCGGGTTCGGCACGTACAGCACGCCGCGGTAGGCCAGCGGGGTCGCCTGCTGGCTGCCGGGCCCCATGCCGCGCGACCAGACCATGCGCAGCTTGCCCACGTTCTCCCGCGTGATCCGGTCCAGGGGGCTGTAGCCCCAGCCGTCGAGCGTCCGGCGCCACATGAGCCAGTCGGCCGGGGCCGGCTCCTGGAGCATCGCGTCGGTGACGGGGACGAAATCGGCGGAAGACTGGCCGTGAGCGGCCGGCGCCGCGGCGCAGAGGAAGAGGAAGGCGACGACACGGGCCGGCAGGGATCGTGCGGCACGGAACCGGTACGGCATCTCCACACCTCCAGGACTTCACGCGCCCGAGAACGCCCGACGCCGTGACAGATGCCTACGGTATCAGCTTCCGCCCGTCACTCGGGCCAATCCTCGGTTTCGATTGCGTCCCAGGTATCCGCGAGATCGGCACGCCATGGCTCACGCGTCGCCGCCCGGTAGCCGTCTTCCAGCGCGGTACGGGCAGGCTGGCGGCCAAGACGGATGATCCTGACGATGAAGCGACTGATGCAGCGGAGAATCGTCATGCGCCTCGTATAGGATTGATCACCGGAGAGGATTGAGTACCACCATGGATGAACAGAAGCTCGCGGTGAACCGGCGGCGTTTCATCACCGGCCTGTCGGCGGCGGGGATCACGTCCACGCTGCTGCCCGGCGCGCTGACGGCGGTGGCGCAGGACGCGGACGAGGTGACGGTCGAGATGCTCGCGGCGGCGCAGCGCATCGCCGGCCTGGAGTTCACCGACGAAGAGCTGGCGCGCATCGCCGCGAGTCTGAATCGGCCGGGCGGCAGGCCCGACGTCGGGACCCTGCGCGCGGCCAACCTGGGGAACGCCGTGCAGCCGGCCATCGTGTTCAACCCGGTGCCGCCGGGGATGACGCTGCCGAGCGAGCGCCGTCCGATGCGGCGCGCCGACATCGCGGTGACGATGCCGGCCACCGACGAGGAGCTGGCGTTCCTGCCGGTCACGCACCTGGCGAAGTTGGTCGAGACCGGTCAGATCAAGCCGTCCGAGCTCACCGAACTGTATCTGGCGCGGCTCCGGCGGTACGACCCGACGCTGCACTGCGTGGTCAGCTACACGGAGGAGATCGCCCGGCGGCAGGCGCGCCAGGCCGACGAGGAGATCGCGGCGGGCATCTATCGCGGACCGCTGCACGGGATCCCCTGGGGGGCCAAGGACCTGCTTGCGGTTCGCGGCACGCGCACGACGTGGGGCGCGTCGCCGTACCGGCGGCAGACGATCGACACCGACGCCACCGTGTACACGCGACTGACCGAGGCGGGGGCGATTCTCGTCGCCAAGCTGTCGATGGGCGCCCTGGCGTCCGGCGATCGCTGGTTCGGCGGCCGGACGCGGAACCCGTGGAATACGGAGCAGGGGTCGAGTGGATCCTCCGCCGGCTCGGGAGCGGCCACCGCGGCGGGGCTGGTCGGTTTCTCCATCGGGACCGAGACGCGCGGCTCGATCATCTCGCCGTCGACCCGCAACGGGATCACCGGCCTGCGGCCGACGTTCGGGCGGGTGAGCCGGTACGGCGCGATGGCGCTGTCCTGGACCCTGGACAAGATCGGTCCGATGTGCCGCTCCGCCGAGGACTGCGCCCTGGTGTTCGACGCCATCCGCGGCCCGGACGGGCGCGACAACACGGTCCTGGACGTGCCGTTCAACTGGGACGCCGGGGCCGATCTCGCCGGCCTGCGGGTGGGCTACCTGCGGTCGAGCTTCGACGAGGACGCCGTCGAGGAGGATCCGCAGAACCCCGAGCGTGCGGCGCAGGAGCGGCAGACGATGGAGAACAACCGGGCCGCCCTCGACACGTTGCGCGGCCTGGGGGTGACCCTGGCCCCGTTCGACCTGCCGGACGTGCCGGGCGGCGCCCTCGGTTTCATCGTGGGGACCGAGGCGGCGGCCGGGTTCGACGTGGCCACGGTCAACGGCGAGCTGGACAGCATGCGCGAGGCGCCGGAGGAGAGCCGCTGGCCCGACCGCTTCAGTGCCGCGCGCTTCGTCCCGGCGATCGACTACCTGCAGGCCAACCGGTTGCGGATGCAGATCATCGAGCAGTTCCACGAGGCGCTCGGCGACCTCGACCTGTTCGTCGGCAGCAATCTGGGGCTGACCAACTTCACGGGACACCCGGAGATCAGCATGCCGAGCGGGTTCTTCGAAGGATCGCCGACCAGTCTGCGCTTCACCGGCAAGCTCTTCGGCGAGGCGGAGATTCTGCGGTTGGCCCACGCCTGGCAGGGAGCAACCGACTACCACCTGCAGCATCCGCCGCTCGGCTGAACGGGAAAACCCGATGCCGAGCGCCGCCGCGCGGGCGAGCTTGCACGGGGGATGAGCGCGGCGGGGATCTGCCGCGGGGCGCAGAGGCCGACCTCGCGCCGGCGCAGGATGCAGGCGCCGGGGCTCAGTAGTCGACGCGGTCGGCTTTTCCCTGCCACTCGCGAAAGACCGCCAACGCCGGCTCGCGCAACAACTGTTGCGAGGGGACCTGGCGCTCGGCCCGCGGCAGCTTCATTTCCTGGTAGAAGTCCCTGTCGTCGAAAGCTATCCGCCTGGCGTCGTCGGCGGTGTTGGCGAAGTGGATCTTCTCGATGCGCGCCCAGTAGATGGCGGCGAGGCACATGGGGCAGGGCTCGCAACTGGTATAGATCTCGCACCCTTCGAGGCGAAAGTGGTCCAGTTTGGCGGCCGCCCGCCGGATGGCCACCACCTCCGCGTGGGCCGTCGGATCCTTGCGCAGGAACACCTCGTTGTGACCTTCGGCGACGATCTCGTCGCCCCTGACGATGACCGCGCCGAACGGGCCGCCCTTCCCGGCGCGCATCCCGAGGCGCGAGAGCTCTATGGCCCTGGCCATGAATTCCTGTTGCATCGTGTGTTTCCTGGTCCTGACAAGCAAGTCTGAATTTGTATCCGTGCGGATTCCCCCGCCGAACGGCAGGGCCTCGAGAAAAGAAGGCAACGCGCGGGTCCGGGCACGTGGACCCGGCGTTGCGATAGTGGCAGGCTCGCCAACGAGCCGGTCGCGTGTTGGCGGTCGATGCCCCAGGTCACCGACCCGTCAATACACCGGGATGCCCGCGGCGTCAGTCGTTCGACGGTTCCGGTCCCAGGCCGTGCTCGCCGAGGAACGCGCGGATCGCCGCGTAGATCTGCTGGTTCTCCGCGGGGCTGAACCCGCCGTGTCCGCCGCCCTCGATGGTGATGAGCTGGTTCGGCACGCCCCATTCGTCCAGCAGCTCGTGCAGGCGCGTGGCGTGGTCGTAGGGCACGATGGAGTCGGCGTCGCCGTGGATGGTCAGGATGGGCGGCGTGTCGCCGTTCACGTAGTTGGTGGGCGAGACGCGCCGCGCGACGTCGTCGCGGTCGCTGCGGCTTCCGAGCCAGGCCTCGGTGAAGTTCCCGGAGGTTCCCGGCTCGCGATGGGCCAGGTCGTAGACGTCGGTGATGCCGTACCAGTTGATGATGGCGGCCACCTTGAGCGGAGCCGTCGACGGGGGACCGATCGGCCACATGCGGTTGCGGTCGCCCGGGCACTGGCGGTCCAGGCCGGCCGATGCCGGGAGCATGCCGGTCGTCAGCGACAGGTGGCCGCCGGCGGAGTTGCCGGTCACCACGATGCGATCGAGGTCGAAGTTGTACTGCTCGGCGTTGCGGTAGACCCAGCGCAGCGCGCAGCGGCAGTCCTCGACGGCGGCCGGCGCGTGCGCCGTGCCCGCCAGCCGGTAGGAAACGTTGACCACGTTCCAGCCCATCTCCAGGTAGGGGAGGAAGGTCAAGGCGGAGGACTGCCGGCTGCCGTTGGTCCAGCCGCCGCCGTGGATGTAGATGAGCGTGGGCGCCGGTTCGGACGCCGCGCGCGACCGGTAGACGTCGAGCGTCAGGTCCTGCCCGCCGGCACGCTGGTAGGTGATGTTCGCGCTCAGGCTGTAGCTGGTGGCCACCCGCACGAACGCCGCCGCGGCGTCATCCGTCTGTGCGCTTGCCGCCACGGGTGCGCCGAGCGCGATCGTCACGGCCAGGCCGATCGCCGCCAAGCTGAAGAATCTCATCGCTTTCGCCTCGCTTTCTGTCTTACGGATGCACTCTCCAAGGGTTGGATGCGGGTATCGAACGGTGCTCCGAACCTGCTGATTCTGTCATTCCTCCAGCAGCCAGTCGAGCGGGAACGCGGCGAAGAGGATCATCCGCTGCGTCGCCCCGGTCCGCGAGGGTCGCCGGTTCCTGCCGGGGCCGATGGGGGCGCGAGCGCGCCGCGGCCGGCGAACGTGCCCGTGTCGCCCAGCGCCTCCTCGATCCGCAGCACCTCGTTCCACTTCGCCATTCGCTCGGACCGCGCGAACGAGCCGACCTTGAGCTGCCCGGCGCCCCAGCCGACGGCCAGGTGGGCGATGGTCACGTCCTCCGTCTCCCCGGAGCGCGCCGAGACGATGGTGGCGAAGCCGGCGGCCCGCGCCGCCTCGAGCGCCGCCCGCGTCTCGGTCACGGTGCCGGCCTGGTTCGGCTTGACGAGCAGCGCGTTGCAGGCCCGGTCCCGCGCGGCCCGCTCGACCCGCCGGGCGTTCGTGACCAGGTAGTCGTCGCCGACGATCTGCACGCGGTCGCCGACCGCCGCCGTGAAGCGCTGCATGCCGGCGACGTCGTCCTCGGCCAGCGGATCCTCGATCGACACGATCGGATACCGGTCGATCCAGCCGACCAACAGCTCGATGAGCGCATCGCCGTCGATCGCGCGTCCGTCGAGACCGAGGTGGTACTGGCCGGCGTCGTGGAACTCCGTGGCCGCGACGTCGAGCGAGATGGCCAGATCGTCGCCGGGCGCGCGGCCGGCGTCCTCGATGGCCCGGACCAGGAACTCCAGCGCCTCCTCGTTCGTGTCGAACGCCGGCCAGTAGCCGCCCTCGTCGGCGACCCCCTGCAACCGGCCGGCCTGTGCCATCCGGGTGCCGGCGGCCAGATACACCTCGGCGGTCCAATCGAGCGCCTGCGCGAAGCTGGATGCCCCGACCGGCATCACCATGAAGTCCTGGATGTCGACACGCCGGCCGGCGTGCGCCCCGCCCCCGAAGATCTGGATCTCGGGCAGCGGCAGCAGGGCAGTGCCGGCGCCGAGGAGGTAGCCCCACAGCGGCAGACCGGCGGCGCCGGCGGCCGCGTGCAGCGCCGCCAGCGAGACCGCGATCAGTCCGTTGCCGCCGAGCCGGCTGCGATCCGAAGTGCCGTCGAGATCGACCAGCGCCTGGTCGAGGCGGGCCTGATCGGTGACGTCGCGCCCACGGAGTGCAGGTGCAATCTCGTCCTGGACGTTACGCACCGCGGCGGTCACGTCGTACCCGCCCAGGCGCGTTCCCCCGTCTCGCAGGTCGACCGCCTCGCCGCTGCCGGTCGAGGCCCCGGCCGGCGCGATGGCGCGCCCGACGACGCCGCTCGCGAGACGGATCTCCGCCTCGACGGTGGGGCGGCCGCGCGAGTCCCATACCCGCCGGCCCGCAACCTGTTCAATCGTGGAAGATGCGTTCCTCATCTGGGGCCATGTCGGTCGCCGGGAGCCTCCGGCAATCTGGGGCCAGGACCGATAGTCATCTTGGGTGTCCTTGATGACTCCATCCAGTCGCCGGGAGCCTCCGGCAATGTGGATCCAGGACGTTGTCGGGCAGGAATTGCCTCATTGCGCGGACCCGGGTAGCGACTCGGCCCAGGCTTTCCGCACGGCGGCCAGGGTGGCGGGTGGATTCCGGATCAGCGGCCGCGCCGTCCGCCGCACACGCTCCCGGTCGGCCTCCGCGGTGACGTACTCGACGGGCGATTTGCCGTCGACCCGCGCGAGAAACAGCCCGGGCAGCAGATGCGCCGCCCGTTCCTCGACAGCCCCGCGCGCCTCCCACTCGACGCCCGCCAGGTACGTCTCCGCCAGCGCGTCGAACGATCGCAGGAACGCGGCTGTCGCCGACGGCGTCCAGAGGCACTTGAGCAGCAGGTGATTCAGGCAAAAGGCCAGGTCGAAGGCGGGGTCACCGTACCACGCGCACTCGGCGTCCAGGAAGATCGGTCCGTCCGGCCCGATCAGGATGTTCTTCGGGCTGACGTCGCCGTGCACCAGTGCATGCTTCGTGTCCGCCGTGCGCGAGACGATAGCGTGCAGCCGATCCGCGAGATCGGGATGCCGCGCGGCGGTCGCGACCAGGTACGGCTCCAGCCGGATCGCGTGGAAGATGTCGTCGGTGGCGAAGCGGGCCCGGATGTCCTCGCGTCCGGCGGTGGCGTCGTGGATCGCGGCCAGACGGTCCCCGACCGCCCGCGCAGTCGCCTCGCGGGCGATGCCGTCCCGGAGTTGCGCCTTCCAGAGGGGGTGCGCCGCCGGGTCCAGGAAACCCATCGCGAAGCAGCCCGCCTCGCTATCGTGCGCGATGAGCGGCGGCACGCTCGATGGCACGATGCGGCCGGCCTCGCGCATCCATTCCCATTCGTACCCGTTCCGCTCCACCGGCGCCTCCCAGACCGCCGCGACCTTGAGTCTGGGGAGCGCCCGTTTCACGCAGACCGGTCCGGTGGCCAGGTCCACGCGCCAGATGTCCGAGGAGACGCCGCCTGCCAGCGGCGTCATCGGGGGCCGTGCGTGCGCTCCGACGACGCCCATGCGACGCAGCGCATCCACGATGACGGGGTCGGGCTCGGGCACCGTCCGCGTATGATAGCGAGCGGTGCGTGAGAACGCCTGGCCGCATCGTGCGCGGGGCGCCTGGATGGCTGCGCCGTCATGAACGTCGTCTACCACTATGCGGCCGGCCCGGGACTGACGAGCCGGCTCGCCGAGCTGGAACGCGAGGGACTCTCGGTGTCCGTCTGCGCGATGCCGGACCGCGATCGCTTCGCCGAGCTGCTGCCCGAGACCGAGGCCTTGTGGCATCTGCTCGAGCCGGTCACCGCCGAGGTCGTCGCCGCGGCTCCGCGCCTGCGCCTGGTCCAGAAGATCGGCGTCGGGGTCAACACCATCGATCTGGAAGCGGCCCGGCGTCGCGGCATCGCCGTGTGCAACATGCCGGGGACGAACACCCAGGCCGTCGTGGAGATGACCCTGCTGCTCATGCTGGGCGCGCTGCGGCGCGTGAGCCAGCTCGACGCGGCGACGCGGGCCGGGCGGGGCTGGGGATTGCCGGCGGATCTGCAGGACCGCCTTGGAGAGGTGCACGGCCGGACCGTCGGTCTGGTGGGGTACGGGGCCGTGCCGAGCCGGCTCGCGCCGGTGCTGCGGGCGATGGGCGCGCGCGTCCTGTTCGCGAGCCGCAGCGGGAAGCCGGATGCGGCGGGCGAGCCCCGGCCGCTGGACGACCTGCTCGCCGAGAGCGACGTCGTCTCGCTGCACGTGCCGCTCACGCCGGACACCGAGCGATTGATCGACGCCGCCGCCATCGCCCGCATGAAGCCCGGTGCGGTCATCGTCAACACCGCGCGCGGGGGCCTCGTCGACGAGGCGGCGCTGATCGACGCCCTGCGCGCCGGACGCATCGGCGCCGCAGGCCTCGACGTCTTCGAGACCGAGCCGACGCCCGCCGGCAATGCCCTCCTCGAGCTCGACAACGTGGTCTGCACGCCGCACGTCGCCTGGCTGACGCGCGAGACCCTGGAGCGGAGCCTGGCCGTGGCGGTCGAAAACTGCCGGCGGCTGGCGGCCGGCGAGGACCTGCTGCACCGGGTGGTGTAGTGCCCCCAGGGGCGGCTCCGGCAACAGCCCTCGGCTGGCCGGCGCGCCGCAGGTTTCCTCCACGTACGCTCGAAGACGTGCGCGGCCTCGACTCGTCGCGCGCTCGCCGCCGCCGTCCGAGGTGATCATCCAGTCTTTCGACGTGTCACTGCCTCACCGTCTCGGCCGCGCGGCGCAGTTCATTGATGTGCCAGGCGCGAATCGTCGAGCCCGCCGGCGGCGCCCCGGTAGTGAAGCGGGCAGTCCGGCCCGCCGCGTCGTACACTTGCCGGAGGGCGGTCCGCAGCTCCGCCACGTGGATGGCCCTGACCGCGAGCCCGGCCGCCGGCGTCGGATCCGTCCATGGGAACGGTCCCAGGCCGTTCGCCACCCGCAGCCCGTCGATCACTGCCCGCAGCTCCGTGAAGTGCACCGGCCTGATCGGCGTCACCCCCGCTTCGATCGGATCGTCGGTGAATCGAATCCCCCCGCCGTTCTCGACGTGCACCGACAGCGTGAAGGGGCCGGTCACGCCGCCGGCGTATGTCGTCGCCTCGATGGTGTAGGCGCCGGCGTCCAGCGTCCGGCTGATGCGGGAGTTGGCTCCCTGGCCGCCATCGTCGTCTTCGTCCACCAACCCGGCGGCACTGCGCAACGCGAGCCAGGTGTTCACGGAGGCCGACGCCAGGTCGATCGTGACCGGCGCCGCCCGGTGGAGCGTGAAGTGGTAGTACCGCGCGTACTCTCCGAACGGGTAGTACGCCGAGGGGCAACTGCCGTCCCAGGATCCCCGGCGCGTGACGAGCCCCGATGCGGATCCGAGGTCGGTCTCGCAGGACGGTACGATGACGGGCGCGTTCACGAGGCGCGATCGGTTGTTGTCTCCGTCGATCTCGCCGGCGACCGCGTCCACGGCGGCACGGTAGAAGTGCCGGCCCTGGCTCGATGGCACGGTGACCCGTGTTCGCAGAGACGTGGAGGCGCCGGATACGAGGCTGCCCACCGTGGCACTCTCCAGTGCGGTCACGTAGAAGAAGCCGGCTTGATTGGGTACCGGTTCCCAGGACGAAAAGGTCAACGACGTGGCCGGCGCCCCGCCGCCGCCGTGGTTGACGACCCTGGCGGCCAGCGTCACGGTGCGTCCCGGCGTCGTGGCGGTGTCGTCGACCGTGAGGTCCACGACCAGCTCGGGCGAATTCGCGTCCGCGCCGCTCCGGAAGCTCTCCACCGTCGCGCGTGCGTGGTTGAGGGCCCGCACGGCGTCGGAAGGTCCGGTCACGCTCGGCGAGACCACGTCGCCGGCAATGCCCAGCCGGTCGCCGCGGTAGGTTTGTCTCGGATTCGAGAAGCGGAGCGGCCTCTCGCAGTAGAAGTCGCCCTCCTCCCCGCACTGCGTGTTGTAGGCCATGATGGTGCGCCAGCGCGCGGATTCGGGGGCGCCGGCATCGAACGCCCGCTGGTTCACGTAGCCGTAGCCATAAGGGTATGCCGCGCCCCCGCAGGTCTCGCCGTCGCACTCCTGGTACCGGTCGTGGGCGAGGCCCATGTTGTGGCCGAGCTCGTGCGCGAACGTCCTGCCGCCGCAGGCATGGTGCGTGAGGCCGAAGGCCGACGAGGAGAAACCCGGTGACGTTTCCAGCATGATCCAGGCGATGCCGCAGGTGCGGGTCGCCTCGAGGTCCCAGGCGCCGATCAGATGGACGAGATCGGCGCCGCTCCTGTTGCGGATCGGATGGACCCCGTCCATGTGGCGGTCGAGGGGAGACCTGAGCCGACCGAGATCGAGGCCCGGGCGGCCCGACTCGCTGTACGCGGTCTCCCCCCTGGCCACCAGGGCTACGCGTTGCTGTACGCCGCTGTCCGCGTAGGCGCGGTTCGTCTCGGCGACCATCAGGTCGATCAGCGCCTCGATCCCGGCTGTCCCGCCTTCGGCCCGTCGCGCGGCGGGCGTATAGAACACCGCCACGTCGATCCGCGACGCCGTGTTGCGAGGGAGGGCGATGGGGTCGGCTGTCCGCGGAATCTCGCTCGGTCCCGGCGCGATCCTCGCGCGTGTGCTCGAAACGGCGGCCTGCTCGATCCGCGCATCTCGCAGCGGGCGCGAGAAGTCTGCGTCCCCGGGCGGCGGGCGGAGCGGTTCGCCCCCCGGCGGCAGCCGCGACTCGTCGACCCGGCTCACCACGTGCAGACCGTCGCCGACCGACCGGATGCGCCAGGTTCCTCCTGCCGTTCGAATCGTGCCGGCGACGACCGTGCCGTTGACCACGATCGTCAGCGTGCTCCCCGCGAGCCCCTCGATGCGGCCGGACAGCAGGTAGCCGGACGGCGTCGGCGACGTGGTTTCGACGATGCCGGTGAGCACGGCGTCCGCGAACAGGTTCAGTCGCAATTCGGCGCTCGAAGCGCCTCCCGGCGCCACGGTGGCCCGCGCCTGCGCGAGCCGGTCGATGTCGACCCTGACCAGGCGGCGGCGCAGCGTGATGCTGTCGGGGGGCGCGATGTTCTCCGCGGCCCTCGTCTCCAACGTCGGATCAGGGGGCGTGAAGATGCCGCTTTCCTGGCCTGCGACGGCGGCCGGCAGCAGGGCTGCGATGAACGCGAGCGCAATCGTCCGCCGCTCGCGATCCGGGCTCGAGGTGACGGGCCGCACGAAGCGCCGCGGCTCGGCCCCTTCGTCCGCCCGGTCGTCGGTTCGTTCGGTCTGTCCCAACCCGCTTCTCCCTGTTCATGATCGACGTCGTGCAGTGTGGAGTGACTCTACCGCGTTGCGGCGGGCGGGCGGCAGAGGCCTTCGAGGCGTCGACCGGTTCCTCTCGCCGCGGCCAGTGGAGAGTCGGGCTCTCCGCCGCCAGGACGGATCGTGAACGCGGTGGGAGCGTCTCTGCGGATGCCTACTGCCGCTGGCGCATCTCGATCTGCGCGAGACTTCGCGAGTCGGGAGGGAGCTCGCCGTCTCCGGCCGGCATGCCGCTGACCGAGAGCATGTAGGCGATGACGTCGACGTACTCCGCGTCGGTGAGCGAGGTGGGATTGTCCTCGGGCATCGTCAGGCGCGTGTACTCGAAGAGGGTGGCGAGGGATCGCCCTTCCCACTCGCGAAGGAATCTCGCCCGCGCCAGCGGGGGGGTGGACCGCATGTCGGGATCGTCCGGCGCGCCGTTCAGGCGGCGGCCGTGACAGAAGCTGCACGCACCCGTGTACAATCCTCGCCCCCGCATGGCCTGCGCCTCGCTGAAGACGCCGTCCCAGACCGACGCTGCCGGTCCCGGATCGGCGAACGCGGCGGAAACCGCGTCCACCTCTTCAATCGTCACGCCGCCGAAACCGTTGGTCCAGGCGTTGCGGACGTAGCCCGCCAGCGAGGCGGTCTCGTCCGCGGTGAGCGCGGGAAACGGCGGCATGTTGCCCGCGCCCTGGCGGATGGTCCCGACGACGTGGGCCGCGTCCGCGAGCCGGTCGTTGCCGCTCAGGGCCGGGAACGCGGGCGGGCGCCCTTCGCCCGACGCGCCGTGGCAGCGCGCGCAGTGCGCCTCGTAGAGCTGCCGTCCCTGCTCGAAGCGCGCCGCGTCGTCGACCTGCGCGGCGGCGGCGCACGGGGCGACGACGCATCCCAGACTCAGAACGGCAACGAGGATCTTCCGCATCGGACGCGCTCCCTTGTCGTGGCGGCGGCGGTCAGGACCGGATATCGGCATCGGAGAGCTCCACGTCCTGCACCTGACGCGCGTCGCCCGTGCGCGACGCATCGTCCCGAGGAACCATGGTCGGTGGCTCGCCCGGTCGGATCCCCCCTGGCCGAAGCCTATCCCTGTTCCGACGGCTCCTCCGCGGCATGCGTGCCGGCGATGTAGCCATGGACGTGGCCCTTGCCGAGGCCATGCTTGTTGAACCCGCCGACCGCCTCGCCGCCGGCGTAGAGGCCCGGAATGACCTCGCCCTGCATGTCCACGACCTGCTGGCGGCCGTTGACCCGCAGGCCGCCGTAGGAGTCGTGCCAGATCACCATGATCGAAAGCGCATGGAAGGGCGGCCGGTCGATGCGGTACATCGGCGCATCCGCGTGGCGTTCGAACTCGGGGTCGGCGCCGGCGTCGACGCAATCGTTCCACCTGGCCACCGTTTCGGCCAGGTAACTGAGCGGCACGCGCTGGAACTCGTGGCCGGCGGCGATCTTCGCGGCCAGCTCCTCGATGGTGTCGGCCTGGAAGAAGTAGCCGTTGTCCGCCACGTACGGATAGCGCATCTCCCAGCCGGTGCGCTCGACCGCCTCCTGATCGAAGATGGCCCACAGCGGTCCCGAGTGGTAGTCGGGCGCCTTCGAGCCCTCGTTCATGGCCAGCGCGGCATCGAGGCCGTGGTCGTAGTCGTACGACTCCCGGACCCACTTCTTCTGGCAGTTGCGCCAGTCGAGCGGCTTGTGGTCGAGTCCCTGACCCGGTGCGGCGCCATCGCCGGGGTACCGGCTTCCGCCGGGCCTGGCGGGCAGGCGGACCTCGTTGAAGAAGCGCTTGCCGACCTGGTTCACCGCGATGAACTCCTCGAAGCCGGCGCTGCCGACGTTGATCCCCGCCGCCTTGCGGAAACCGAACGTGGGGTGACCCGGCATCATGGTCGTATAGGCATCCTTGGTGCCGAGCCGGGTGGAGATGTGGAACGTCGTGGGATACGAGAGGTTCTGGTGCATCCCGGCGAGGTTGGCGCCCACCCGCAGGCCGGCGACGAGCGCGCTGGCGTCCTGGCCGTGCGGGCCCTGCAGGGCGACGCCGCTGGTCGGGAACGCGGGCTCGCGCATGGCGGGGTAGAACATGCTGCGGACCTGGGGATTGCCGGCGTGACCGCCGCTGGCCAGGATGATGCCCCGGCGGGCGCGGATGGTCACCGTCTCGCGCCGCTCGTCGACGTTGCCGTTCCGCCAGAAGCTCTGCAGCAGCTCGCCGGACTCGGGGTGGTGCCGCGGGGAATAGTGGGCCCGGATGCCCACCACCCGGCCCGCGAACGGCTGCTCGCGGACGAGGTCGGCGAACCGGCGATGCAGCATGAACTCGACGCCCTTCTCCCGCGCGGAGAACTCCAGCGAACGGGAGAGAGCCACGCCGTTGCTCACGGCGTTGGGTCCGACCTGGCGGCGCGCGTCGTTCATCTGCTGCGGCGCGAACGCGCTGGTGCGCTCGGGGTCCGCGACGCCCGCATCCTCGGCCGTGATCGTGCCCGCCTTGATGTCGGTCTTGTCGCCGAGCATCAGGAAGCAGCGCGCCCCGCGCGCCCGCGACAGGCCGCCGCCGCCGTGCGTGCCGCTGACGCGCGTGAACCGGACGTAGTTGTCGATCATGAACTGGCGCGTGGCCGGGCAGTTCTCGGCCCACGCGCGGGCGAGCTCGCGCTCGTTGTAGCGGTAGGGGCTCTGGCCCTTGGGATCGACCACCGACCAGTCGGTGATGTCCGTGAACAGGAGGTCGACGCTGTCGTCGAGCTCTTCCGGCGCCTCGAGGGGATCGACGGTTATCAATCCCTCCTTGTCCTTCTCGCCCTTCATGTCCCGCTGCTGGACCGGGTCGCCGCCCCCGAGGGACACGAAGGCCCCGCTGTGCAGCATCCTGCCGCCGACGTCGAAGTTCTGATCGACGACCAGCACGCTGGCCCCGAGATCCCGCGCCCGAATGGCCGCGGTCAGGCCGGCGCAACCGCCCCCCGCGACGACCACGTCCACCTCGTAGTCCCAGGTGACGTCTTCGGCGCCGGAGGCCGAGCCCTGGGCGGACGCCGGGTCCGGCGTCAGCAGCGCGCCCGCGCCCAGCCCGGCGGCGGCTCCCGTCCGGACGAAGTCCCGCCGGCTGACGCCGTGCTCGTTCGCGAGCCGTGGATCGTCGCGGTCGCCATCGCGATTCTTCGCCATCTCCAGCCTCCCCTCACGTTAGCCTTTGCGCGTTGCCTGCCGCCGTGACCGTGCCCGCTCCATCCGCTCGGAACGCCCTCGGCACGTCTGAAGAAACACTACACCGGTATGTCGAACAGGGCTGCGGCATTGCCTCCCGGAATGGCGACGCGGCCGGCGTCGCTCAGTCCCGGCGTGTCGAGGACGTGATCGACCGCCTGGAAACGCGGCAGCCTGGCGTCGTCCGGGGGCGCCGTCTGCCTGATGAAACGCCGCAGGGTCGGCATCCGCTCTTCCGCCTGCATATCCTGCATGGACGCCATGGTAGCACCCGGAATGCGTGGGGGGATACGCACATCTTCGCGCTGCACGCGGAGACCGGCGAGGTAGCACCCGGAATGCGTGGGGGATACGTGAATATGGTCGTGGTCGACCTGCTCGGACCATTCAGTCGCCTCGCGCGCTGCCGGTCGCTCTGGCCGCCCGCAGGCACGCCGGGGCACGACCGCTTCGCGCCCCTAGCATGAAGTGGGCTGCCGCTGTTCTGTGCGCTGTACGCAATCCGACAGCTACGGGAGCTCGAAGACGCGTGCGGCCTCGAACGTCAGATCCGGCAGCAGGACCGATTGCACGGTCTCGTCAGCAGAAGCAACCTGCGTTGCCCGGTAGGCGTCGCCTTCGAGCGCGTGGACCTCGATCTGCCGGGCGAGCGGATCGACGATCCAGTACTCCGGTACCCCGTAGCGCGCGAACAGCCGCATCTTCCGGCCGCGGTCGGTCGCGGCCGTGGAAGGCGAGAGCACCTCGACCACGATGTCCGGTGCATGCCGGGTCACGGCATCTGGCTGCAGCAGGTGCACACGCTCGGCGCGAAAGAACAACACGTCCGGCTGCACGACGTCGAACTCGTCGAACACGATGTCCAGCGGCGCGACCAGCGCCGTGCCGCCGGTCCGACGGGCATGGGAATCCAGAATCCGGAATACCGTCCCGACGACGACCTGGTGGCGGAGCCGAGGTGACGGGACCACGACGAGCTCTCCTCCGTGGATCTCGTAGCGGCGCCCGTCGTCCGGCATGTTCACCAGGTCGGTGTAGCCGACCCGCGTCTGCACGTCCTGCATGGACGCCATCGTAGCACCCGGAATGCATGCGAGATCCGTGCCGCCGCCGCAGCCCGCCGCGCGGGCGCGGAGGCGCTACTTCGTGGAGGCAACTGCAATCCTGCGCTGAAGTATCATCGCGAGGATTGCGCCGTTCGCCGAACCCGGGAGGAACATCGTGGAAACAAGGAAGCTCGTGGCCCTGGGGGTTGCGCTGGTGGCGTCGGGAGCGGGGGTTCTCGCCGGACAGGAGGCGGCCGGGTGCGAGCCGGTGGGAGACATCCGGTTCATCTGCGACCTGATCGGTCCGGAGGATCTGGCCATCGTGCCCGGCGACGAGTGGGTCGTCGTGTCCGGCAACCAGGAGGGCGGCCGCATCCACCTCATCAACGTGGCCGACAAGACCACGTCGGTCCTCTTCCCGACCGCGGACCGGGCCGAGCGGCTCGATGCGGCGACCTATCCGTCGTGCCCCGGCCCGCTCGACGCGGAGGAGCTGGATCAGGACGAGTTCAGGGCGCACGGCCTCTACCTGAAGCCGGGGGAGGGCGACGTGCATGCGCTGTACGTCGTGCACCACGGCCGGCGGGAGTCGATAGAGGTGTTCGAGCTCGATGCCGGCGCGATGCCGATGACCCTGGCGTGGGTCGGGTGCGCCGTCGTGCCGGAGGGGCTCCGGCTCAACTCCGTCGTCGCGCTCCCCGAGGGCGGCTTCGCCGCGACGAGCACGTCCACCGGGGACGTCTGGGAGTGGACCACGGCCGGCGGCTGGTCCGTGATCCCGGGCACCGGCGACACGACGCCGAACGGCCTGGAGATCTCGCCCGACGGACGCTGGCTGTTCGTGGCCGGCTGGCGCGGCGAGAAGCTCACGCGGCTGTCGCGCGGGGGACCCCCGCGGCAGAAGGACGTGGTGCCGATACCCTTCCGGCCCGACAACCTGCGCTACGTGGACGACGGCGCGTCGATCCTGGCCGCGGGACACGGCAACTTCGGGACGCCGGAGGAGACGTCGAACGTCGCCGTCATCGATCCCGAGACGCTGGAGGTCAGGCACATCTTCACGCACCCCCGGATGGAAGGGTTCGCCTCGTCGACCGCGGCGATCCGCATCGGCGACGAGATCTGGCTGGGGACGAACCGAGGCGGGATGGTGGCGTACTTCCCGGCGCCGGAGTAGACGGCCGGTCCGGGGCTGGTCGACGCCGGACGACGGAAATCGTGGCCGGTCGGAACGACGTGCGCTCGAATGGGACGACAGGCCGCTCGGCCGCAACACAGGAGCACGAAGCCATGAAACGGGTTGCCACCTTTGCCGCCTTCTCCCTGTTCGTCTCCGTCTCGCTCTCCACCGCGCAGGAGTCGGCCGCCGGGAACGGCGTGCCGCAGTTCGCGCCGGTTACCTGGGAACGGCTGCTCAACGCGGCCGACGAGCCGCACAACTGGCTGATGTACAACGGCACGCTCGACAGCAGGCGCTTCTCCCGCCTCGACCGGATCGACAGGGGCAACGTGGCGGACCTGGAGCTGAAGTGGGCCTACAACATCCGTCAGCTCGACCGGACGGAGACGACTCCGTTGGTGGTCGACGGCGTGATGTTCATCACCGAGTCGCCGAGCAACGTGACGGCGGTCGACGCCACGACCGGGCGGCCCTTCTGGCGCTACGAGCATCCGCTGCCCGACGACCTGCGCATCTGCTGCGGGCGCAACAACCGCGGCGTCGCCATCCTGGGCGAGACGCTCTACATGAGCACGCTCGACGCGCACCTGGTCGCCATCGACGCGCGCACCGGCAACCTGGTCTGGGACGCGGAGGTGGCCGACTACCGGGGCGGCTACAGCAAGACCGCCGCGCCCCTCATCGTCAAGGACCGGGTGGTGACCGGCATCGCCGGCGGGGAGTTCGGCATCCGCGGGTTCCTCGACTCGTACGACGCCGAGACCGGCGAGCGGGCGTGGCGGACCTACACGATTCCGGGGCCGGACCATCCCGACAACCAGACGTGGCTGGGCGACTCGTGGCGCACCGGCGGGTCGCCGACCTGGATTACCGGCTCGTACGACCCGGAGCTCGACCTCGTCTACTGGGGCACCGGCAACCCCGGCCCCGACTACGGCAGCGAAATGCGGCTGGGCGACAACCTGTACTCCGATTCGGTGCTCGCGCTCGACGGCGACACGGGCGAGATGCGGTGGTACTTCCAGTTCACGCCGCACGACGTGCACGACTGGGACGCGATCCAGATTCCGGTACTCGCCGACATCGAGATGCCGGACGGGCCGCGGCGGGCCATGCTCTGGGCCAACCGCAACGGCTTCTACTACACGCTCGACCGCGAGACCGGCGAGTTCCTGCTCGGCAAGCCGTTCGCCCTGCTGACCTGGGCGGAAGGGCTCGACGAGAACGGCCGTCCGATCCGGCGGCCCGGCCTGTTCCCCTCGCCCGAGGGGACCGTGGTCGCGCCGACCGCCGGCGGCGCGACCAACTGGTGGTCGCCCGCGTTCAACCCCCGCACTGGGCTCCTGTACGTCAACTCGTTCGACGGCGAGGGCGAGTTCTTCCTGCGTGACGAGGAGTACGTCGAGGGCGAGCGCTACACGGGCGGGGGCGTACAGTCGCCGCAGCCGATGGACAACTACCGGAGCGCCATCCGGGCCATCGACCCGACCACCGGCGACATCCGGTGGGAGTTCGAGATGAAGCCGCGGGCCCGCTCCGGCGTGCTGGCCACGGCGGGCGAGCTCGTCTTCAGCGCGACCGTCGACGGCTACTTCTTCGCGCTCGACGCGGATACCGGGGAAGAGCTGTGGCACATCCCGCTCGGCGGGCCGGTCAACGCGAACCCGATGACCTACGCCGTCGACGGGCAGCAGTACGTGACGATGTCGGTGGGGAATACGGTCTACACGTTCGGCCTGGACGAGTAGTCGGGCCGGTCCGGACGATGAGTGGTTCGTCCTGGAACGAACTTGCCCGTGCTTCGGCCGATTCGCATCGCGCAGCGCCGGCGGAACGTTCAGTGGCATGGACAGCTTGCAACAGCTTGCGTCGACGACAGTCCGGTAGTTGAAGGAAGGTCGGATGCGGGTGTGCGTCGAGTCCCGGCGCGCGCCGGTCGGTCGGCAGGCAAGGTCGCCGCGGCACGCCCGATCGGCGGGGAGGTTCCCATGAAGTCGTCAGTCCAGCGGTGTTCGATTCTCGGCGTGATCTGCCTGGCGGCGGTCGTGCTTGGTCTGCACGGCGCCTCGGTCGGTCTGCACAGCGCATCAGCCGACTTGCCGGTGATGGACGGCGTGCCGACGGCCGAGCCGGAAGCGGTCGGCATGTCGTCGGAGCGCCTCGAGCGGCTCGACCGGGTGATGCAGGCCTACATCGACCGCGAGGAAGTGGCCGGCGTGGTCACCCTCGTCGCGCGCCGCGGCAAGGTGGTCAACTTCTCGGCGCAGGGCCGGCGCGACGTCGAGGCCGGCGAGGCGATGACCCACGACACCATCTTCCGCATGGCGTCGATGACCAAGCCGATCGCCTCGGTGGCGCTGATGATGCTCTACGAGGAGGGGCGCTTCCAGTTGCGCGATCCCATCTCGAAGTGGCTGCCGGAGTTCGCCGAGATGCAGGTGGCGATCCCCTCGCCCGAGCAGGAGCGGCTCGCCGGACGCTACAAGCTGGTACCCGCCGCGCGTCCCATCACCGTGCAGCACGTGCTCACCCACACCGCGGGTCTGGCCAACACCTATCGCGGCCTGACCCAGCCGGAGTTCCAGGCGATGAATGCCGAGCGCAAGCCGCACGACACGGTCGGCGACATGGTCGGGCGGCTGGCGAAGCTCCCGCTCAACTTCCACCCGGGCGACCGCTGGGAATATGGCCGGGCCACCGACGTGGTGGGTCGGCTGGTCGAGGTGATGTCGGGCAAGACGCTGGACGCGTTCTTCCGCGAGCGCATCTTCGAGCCGCTCGACATGCCCGACACGCATTTCTACCTGCCGGAGTCGAAGCTCGACCGCTTCGCCGCGCTGTACGGGCCGAACGAGGAGGGCAGGATCGTCCTGACCGAGGCGCCGACCGCGGACAGCCGCTTCGTCCGCGAGCCGCACGTCTACTTCAGCGGCGCGGGCGGCCTGGTATCGACCGCGCGCGACTATTTCCGCTTCCACCAGATGATGCTGAACGGGGGCGAGCTCGACGGCATGCGGATTCTGAGCCGCAAGACCATCGAGTTGATGACCGCCAACCACACCGGCGACTTCGGCATCTGGCTCGCCGGCCCCGGCTACGGCTTCGGCCTCGGCTACGCCATCGTCACGGACCTCGGGCCGTCCGCCACGCCGCGCTCGGAAGGCTCCTACTATTGGGGCGGCGCGTTCGGCACCATCTTCTGGGTGGATCCGTCGGAGGAGCTGATCGGCATCATGCTGACGCAAATGCGGCCGTACACGCACCTGCGCATCCGCGACGACCTGGCGACGATGACGTATCAGGCGATCGTCGACTGACGGGCGCGACGCCGCGCGGCTGGCGCAAGGCCGATGGCCGGGATGGCCGGTCCCGAGTTGTCTATTCTTAGCCACCATTGAACAATTGTCTTGTTGTGGCTAAGGTTGGCAATGGTGGTCGATCCCTGGCACTTTCCGCGCCGCGAGTTCACCGCGCGCGTCCTGAAGCTGCTCGGCGACGGTCCGGGGCAGGCTCTGACACTGTTCGGGCCGCGACGGACCGGCAAGACGGAGTTCCTGCTCAAGGACCTCGCGCCGCTCGCCGAGCAGCGCCGGCACCGTGTGATCTATGCGTCGTTCTGGCAGGCGCCGCTCTCTCCGCTGGCTGTGTTGTTGCACGCCATGGAAACGTCGCTCCTTCGGGGCACGTTCAGCGACCGCGTGCGGAGGTCGGTGTTGGGCCTCACTCCGACGCTGAAGCTCTCGGCGTTCGGCGCCGGGGTGGAGGCCAAGGTCGATCTCACCGCGCTGGGAGGACGCCCCCCGGACGATCTGCTGGTCCATCTGGACGATCTTCTGGAGCGTGTCTCCGGGAGAAGCAAGGCGACGATTCTGCTCCTCGACGAGGTGCAGGAGTTTGCCCGAAGCGCAGGCAACGCGCCACTGGTGGCGGCGCTGCGAACCGGGCTCGACCGGCGCAGCGATCGACTCAGAACGGTTTTCACCGGATCGAGTCGCGACGGGCTCGCGGCGATGTTCTCGGCGCGGCGGGCGCCGTTCTTCCATTTCGCGACGCCGATCGACTTGCCGGCGCTGGGAGAGGCGTTCGTAGATCACATGATCGAAGTGTTTCGGGTCGTATCTCGGCGGACGCTGGCGCGCCCGGGCATGCTCTCCGCCTTCGAGCGGCTGCACGCCAATCCTCATTTCTTTCGGGTGCTGCTCGACACGTTGCTGCACGACCCGCATCTCGACGTTGAATCGGCTCTCGCACGGGTCCGTGACCGCATCGCCGTCGATCTCGGCTATCCCGCAACCTGGCTGGCGCTCACCCCTGTTCAACGTGCGACGGCGCGCGCATTGGCAGGTGGAGCCGACCGGCCGTTCGGCCGGGCCTTTCGCCGGCAGGTCGGAGATGCGATCGGAGAGAGCGCGCCGTCGCCGGGACGCGTCCAGGCGGCGCTGCGTCGGCTCGAACGACTCGGACTCGCGGACACCAGCACCGGCGGCTGGGCGCTCGTAGATCCGGAGCTCGCCGCCTGGATTCGGGAGTACGACGATGGATCCAGGTAGTAGTGCGGGCGTTGCCGGTGACGCATCGCGAACGCTTCTCATGACCCTCGCGACGACTCTGCTCTCAGCCCGGCCGCCAGCATCGCGAGCGAGGATCGCCTGCGCCGGAGGGAATTCGGCCCGGTTACGTGGAGAAGAATATTCTCTTGAGGAGGGACAAGAATTTCTTGTCTGAGCACGCGTGGCTCGACGCCAGGGGTGACGGACAGAACACGTTGCACAGGCATCGCGACCGGTCGTCGCCATGGACGTGTTCATGGTACGCACTTTACTTATATTTCAGTCGCGCGCTGGAGAGATCGATAGATGTCGAATGCCTTGCCGGAGCCTGACAAGATTCTCGGCCGAGAGTTCCGTGAACTGCTGGATGTGGTCAGCGACTCCGGTTCTCGACGCCGTGAATTCTCCAGTCTCGTGATGGGACCGCTAGCTGCGCTTCTGGTCATCAAGTGGGTCGGCCGGTACCAATCGGAGCGGCAGTCTCTCGGAACGCTCTACGATGCCCTCGCGGTGGTGGAACGTGACTTCGGCGACGAGGAATTGGAGTCGGAGTGGGAAGAGCCGACGGAGCCGCACCTTATCGAAACCCTGAAGCGAGCCGCAGCGGATCGTGCCACGGCAAGCGCGAAGGCACGCTATGTCGCCGACGTCGCCCCACTCCTGATCGACGTTGCAGGGACACCGTTCCTTCGGTGGGTCCTGAGCATGGCGAGAGAGACAGACATCGGGACTCCCGAGGGCCGGGCGAAGGCTCTCGAGCGATTCGACGAGGAGTTGCGGCGGGTACGGAAGTTCAACGGCGAGTTCACGACGCCGGCACCTGTCGCCGACCTGATGTTGGAATTGGTGAATCCCCTGTCTGACGATAGACCTCTACAACGTCCGGCCGCAGTGGCTCGCCGATGCACACGACGCCCTTGACGCCGCCGTTTCCGCCGCGTACGGTTGGTCCGCCCACATCTCCGACGAAGAGGCCCTCCGCGAGTTGCTGGCACTCAACGGCGGCGACCCAGGATGACCGAGCGGCGGTACCGACCCCCTTGCGGTGAAGCGCGGGGCGTGGCCGTGACGGCATGGCCGTGCGATGACACGGGGTGGCCATGAGCCGGGGATGGGGGGAATGACGGAAGCAGACGTCACTCGTCGTCAACCAACCGTGCAGTGGGTCCTCGGGTCCGACACCTTGCCGATCAGTGACACGGAATACCAGGATCACCCGCCGGTGGGCACGGACCTCGATCTCGACCAGGGCCGACTCCTCCACGCCGACCGCCGCGTAGGGCTTCCCGCAATCGGGACATCGGCGCGCAGCGGCCGGCAGAGTGCGCTCCTCGATGCGTTCCTACAGGCCGCAACGCGGCGTGCGGCCGTGGCCGGAAGCGAGTTCCGAGCCGGATCCCCCCGGATCCCCCGGATCCGAGTCGGATCCCCCGGATCCAGCTCACCAGCTCACCATGGCTCACCAGCTCACCGTTTCGCTGCTCCGCGGGTCCGCGGACCCGCGGAGCGCGGACCGCGGACGGGGTCGCCGGATCCGCGGGGTCGCCGGGTCGCCCCGGTCGCGGGGGGGCGCCCTCCGGGTCGCGGGGGTCGCGGGTCGCCCGGGTCGCAGGTCACCGGATCGCGGCCGGGTGGCCGGACATTCGGCATCGTCGGAGACCTCATCGCTCCGCGACGGCTCCGCTACTCGGCCCGCAGCGCGGGCATCGGGTCGAGCCCGGCGACCCGGCGGGCAGGAATCGCGGAGGCGGGCAGCGCGGCGAGGACGATGACGGCGGCGACCGCCGCCAACGTGGCCGGGTCGTAGGGACTGACGCCGTAGAGCAGCGTTGCGAGGCTGCGGCCGGTCGCGACCGCCGGCGGCAGCCCCGCGGCCAGACCCGCGCCGGTAATGGCGACAGCGCTCCGCCGGACGAGCCGGACGAGCCGGCCCGGCGACGCGCCGACGGCGGCACGGATGGCCCGCTCCTGCCGTCGCTCGACGACCGCGCGGGCCAGGGCGCCGAAGAGGCCGACCATGGCGACGGCCAACGCGAGGGCCGCTACTAGGGATCACCCTAGTTCCCCGGCATTCCCGGCTTGGCTAGCCTTGCTGAAGCTCTCAGTTGGTGAGAGCGAAAGGAGGCGACGATGCGCAAGATCAAGATCCTCATGGTTCCGCTCTGCATTCTGTTGATGCAGGTGGACGCGGTCGCGGACGAGGCTTGCGACATTACCTTCGAGTTCACGAACCGCGAGCGTCGTGTACCCGGGCCGGTGAACGTCGAATGCTCTGGGATCCACGACGATGACGGTTGGGGAAACTGGGGCGTTTTGTCGAACATGGGACGGATTCGGAACGGAGACCAGTTCGCTGGCTGGTACCGTAAGCACGGCCATAGGATGTGGCAGTCCTGCACGAGGGAGAACCCGCCGCCGTCCTGCAAGCACTACAACGTCAACTGCCGGACACAGGCTGCGGACCCGTACAACCCTCGGGAGTACGCCGGCGCGTCCGTAAGGCACTGGCACGAGACATGCCGAGAACAGTTCAGCGGCGGCGTGTTCATCGTGCGCCGCGCCTACATGTCCGTTCATGAACTCGACTGGCCGGACGAAGACGATCACATAACCACGATCCGGTACGGCGACGTCCGCGTCCCCATCGAATGCAGTGGGGCTTGGCGGTGCCGGGGTCAGTCGAGCTGGTACTCTCCCCGCTCCGGTAACAGCGCGGTAACCGCTAACATCTCGGTGAAAATACGGACTCGCCGCCACTCGCGATGACCGGCCACATCATCGTCGTTGTTGTTGTTGCGGTGTTGTGCGCGGTGCCGACTGCCGGCACCGCGCATGCGCAGGAAGAGTCGTCGTTGGACGTGCTTGTAGGCGCAGGGATGTTCCTGACCGACGACGGGGCCGCGCAGACCGGTGAGGTCGGTGCGATCAAGTGGCTGTCGCCGGGGTTTGGCCTCGGAGTGCGGCATTCGCTACAGGCGGGGGAGTCATTCGCGCAGTTGACATCGGTGACGCTGAACTTTCGGGCGCAGACCGGCGACCGAGTTCACCTCCTGTTCGGATGGACTCCGTTCATCTCTTCGATTGAGGATCACGACGGATGGGAGGCCGGGATTGTTGGGCCGCTGGTCGACCTGTTCATCCGTTACGAACTACCCAGTCGGAGGTTCGACATACAGGCCGGCGTGAACATCTTTGCCCGCGAAGGTGCGTGGATTCACCCAATGGTACTCGGCGTGTTTTCGTTCTGAAGGAGGGTCGCATGCCCAGAACAACAGGAGTCGTCGTGCTGGCCTTGATGCTTGCCTGGCTGATCTCGGCGGCAGCGGGGCAGGGGAGAAAGGTGAGCGGCACGGTGCTCGATTCGGCGAACGAACGAACGGCCGGTCGGCGGCGCGCGTGTCGAGTACGAGGAGGGTGGCGACGTTCAGACCACCAGGACGGACGACAAGGGTTACTTCGAGTTCGGCCAAGGCGGGCTCGGTGTCGTGACGGTCCGTGCGTCGGGCTACGGAACGGCATACGCGCGGTGGCCGCCGCGCCAAGGGAGTAGCCTCGACATTTACCGCTGGTCGCCGAGGTCGGTAACCGGCACCGTGATCGACATGGCGGCGCGGCGGGCGGTCAGCGGTGCGGTGGTCAGCGTCATGATGCGTTCGGTAGGCAAGAACATCCTGGCGGACACGGTCGATGCGCCGCGCGGGTCGTTCAGTTTCGATGACCTTCCGGAGCCGTCGGGGCGAGTCGTCTACCTCGCCAGCGCAGATGGCTTCGCGCCGCGTTTCGGTGACTTCGCGATGCGCGGCAAGGGCACCACGAACGTCCAGATCGGTTTGCTCCTCGGCGCCCTGGTCGAAGGGGTTGTTGTCGATGGAGGCGGGACACCCGTCGAAGGCGCCCTGCTGGAGTACGCGTACCGGGACGACGTCGACGGCGCCGGTCTGCTCCAAGGGGATCGGTGGGCAGACTCAGACCGGGGCCGACGGGGTCTTCCAGCTTGACGGGATCGCGCCGGACACCGTCCTGACGGTGCAGGCCGTGAGCGACGCCGGCAGCTCCAACGTCGTCACGGTATCGGTAGGGCCGGGGATGGTCCAGACGGGGATCGTGCTGACGATAGACTGAGGTTGCGGACTGGGCGGGGGGAGCCGTTCCAGGAGCCGTTCCCCTGTTGGGGGGGCTCCTGCGGGCTCCCCCCAGGGTATGGCGTGCCGTCGACGCCCAGCTCTGCCGGCCTGGCACGCGATAGTCATCGACCGCTGCCGCTGGCTCGTCGCAGTCCCCTCCGACCCTCGGAGGCGCACTGGCGCTGGCCACGATTGCCCGGCCGCCCCAAGCCCCCCGCGCTTGACAGCCGCCGAAGCTGCCGCATCGCCGAGGAGCGCCGCCGGGCGGTTGACGGATCGCCCCGTTATCCGACCCAGTCGCAGGTCGTCAACGGGGGATCGTGGTGGGATCGTGGTGGCCCCCCCACCACCAAAAGGGGAATCAGTCGAGGATGTCGGCGGGGTCCAACGAGCCGTTGTCAGCAGCCGAAGGAAGCCGCTGACCGGTCCGCCCCTGGTAGAGGGCAGCAAGTTCGTCGAGCCACTGCTCGGCCAACCGCTCCCAAGCTGCGGAACTACCGAACGATGGGCGGCCCCGGCCGGACCGGGGCGCAGTACGCCGGTCGTAACGGTCCTGCATGCCGTCAAGCCACCAGTTGCCCGTGCGGGGGCGGACCGAGGAACCGATAGCGCGGAGCAGCCGCACCACCGTGCGCTCCGTCGCCGGGTCGCCCTCGGCCGGCTCCTGCTGCACGAAGTCGTCGACGACGGCGGCCGAGAGCCAGACCTCCTCGTCGAGCCGGCCGTCCACGACCGGGGGCCGGTCTACGCGCCGCGGCTCCACCCGCAGCGACCGGCCCACGGAAAAGCCGGCCTGCGGCGCGCCGCTCCCTTCGGGGACCAGCGGCTGGACGGCGGCCGGAGGGCCGCCGTCTCCCGCGGCCGCCGACTGAGCCTCCGCCGGCGCGGCGGCGCCGACCACGCAGAGTACGGACACCGACAACCAGGCTGTACGCATGTTGGCGCTATTATTGCCGCGCGAAGGAGAACAGACCGATGAAGGAACGCCTGCTCGGCGCACTGAACGAGACCCAGGAGTACTTCGACCGCAGCACCCGCGCGCTGACCGAGGACGACTCGGGCTACGCCCCCGCGGAGGGCACGTTCACCGCGGCGCAGCACGTGGCGCACGCCGCCCAGACCATCGACTGGTTCGTCGAGGGCGCGTTCAGTCCGACCGGGTTCAGCCTGGAGTTCGAGGCGCTCGATCGAACGGTGCGCGAGGTGACGTCGCTCGCCGAAGCCCGCGCGTGGTTCACGCGAGCCGTCCACGGGGCCCGCCGGGTGATCGAATCGACGTCGGACGACGACTGGAATCAGCCGCTGCCGGCCGGCCCCATCCTCGGCGGCCAGCCGCGCGCGGCGATCTTCGGGGCGATCATGGACCACACCGCCCACCACCGGGGGGCGTTGACGGTGTACGCGCGACTCCGCGGCAAGACCCCGCCGATGCCCTACATGGAGTGAGCAGACGCCCGGCTGCCGGAGCCCCGACGGCATCCGCCGGCCTCGCACCGCCAACGGCCGGAACGGCGCAACAGGATGCGGCAGTGTGCGCCGCCGCAACCGCTCCGGGCGCGGGTCGGGCGGCGCGGCGGAGCGGCCTACCGCCGTGGTCGGTGGGTCCACTTCGTCAGCCGCAGGGCGCCGTCGGCGCCGTCGTGGAAGAGGGTGCCGTTCAGGCCGCGTGACCTCTTCGACGCGCGCCTCGATTCGGAAGTGCCCGTCCTCGTGCTTGAAGCCGCGCCCGTCCGCCTCGAGGGCATCCAGGCCGATGCGAGCTGCATGCGTAGCCTGGTAGGCGTCGTGGGCCTCCACCATCTCCCGGATCAGCCCAGGCGCGCCGGAGGCCACCAACTTCGGCGAGCGGGACACCGGGAACGTGGCCATCGCGTTCTTCCCGCTCGACCGCCGGCGCCGCGCCCTCGTTCAGTCCGAGGCCGTCGGCTCCTGGGCCTGGCGCGACGTGACCTGCGGCTCGACTCCATGGCCGCGACGCCGCGGGTCGGCGTTCTCCTCGTGGACCGCGCCGCCTTGCGCAACGGCGGCTGCGCGAGGAAGAGGCGAAGAACCGGCGCCTGGAACTGGGGCACAGCCGACAGGGACACGAACAGAAGGTCGCTGCCGCGGAGGCCTTGGCCAAGCGGGAAGAGGAGATCACGGCGCTCGCGGCCCGACATCGACAAGCGGGAGACGGAGCTCAAGGAGAGAGAAGGACTCCTGCGAGATGCGGTGGTCGCCGCCGCCCGGGACCGCGACGAAATCGGAGCACTCGAGGTGGAGCACCAGTGCGCCCGCTACCTCAGGGGCGTTGAGCGCGACACGGGCATCCTCCGCGGCGCTTGTACGCTGCCTCCAGGCGACGCCCACAGTCGGTTCGCATTTGGCGCGGGCCACTATTCAGCCCGGCGCCTCACGTGCAGCGTCTTCACTTCGATCTCAACGAGCCCCTCGATCACCACCTCCAGCAGCCTCCTCGCGTTCGTGGTCATCGCCGTCTGGTCGTAGTTGTCGCCGATGTCCCGCAACTTCTTCAGCAGGTTCCTGGCGTCATGGCCGAGCGTGCTCGCAATCAGTGTCGCCAGCGTGCCGCCTACCGAGGCAGTGACGGCGACCACCAGCCTGCCTGCGTCTCTGGCGAAGGCTCTTCGCGTTGCGCTGTTTTCGCCGTTTCCAGGGTCTGCATGGTCCAGGTAGGCGCGCGTGAACCGCTCCAGTGCGTCGACGGCTCGCCGCGCCTCTCTACCCTCCGTCGTTCCCGGTTCGAGGCGGTCGGTAGGGTCCATCGTTACCGGTCCTGCTTTCTCTGCCACTGGGGCCACGAGGTCGCCCGACTTCCGGGTCATCGATTCGCCCGTGCCGATCGTCGGACATTGCAGGATCTCGACGACAGCGCATCACGATTGCTCAGGTCGTCCCAACAGCGCTCGGATGCGCTGCTCGGTCGGCGGGTGCGTGCCGAAGAGCGACAGCCACCCGCGTCCCGACAACGGCATGCTGATGAACATGTGCGCCGTGGCCGGGTTCGCGTCCAGCGGGATCACGCGCTGGACGGCGTCGATCTTCGTCAGCGCGCCGATCAGGCCGTAGGGGGTGCCGGCGATGGCGACCGCTGCACGGTCGGCCGCGAACTCCCGAGAGCGGGAGATGGCCGCCTGGATCAGCACCGCCGCGAGCGGCGCGACGATGATCGTCGCCAGCAGGGCCAGCGGATTCGAGCCCTGCTGGCCGTCCCGGCCGAAGCCGCCGAAGAGGGCGGCGAAGGGCGCGATGCGGGCGAGCAGCATGATGGCGGCGGCCACCGTGGCGGCGACCGAGTTGATGAGGACGTCCCGATGCTTGACGTGGGCGAGCTCGTGCGCGATGACGCCCTCGATCTCCGGCTCCCTGAGAAAGCGCAGCAGGCCCGTGGTGGCGGCCACGGCCGCGTGCTGCGGATTCCGGCCGGTCGCGAACGCGTTGGGAGAGTCGTCCGCGATGAGGTAGACCTTCGGCATCGGCAGGCCTGCGCGACGCGCCAGTCGCGCCGTCATGGCATACAGCGGGTGGTCCGGGCCGACCCGTTGCGCGCGGTACATCGCCAGCACGATCCAGTCGGAGAACCAGTAGGAGCCGAAGTTCATCGCCACGGCGACGGCGAAGGCGATGATCAGCCCGCTGAAGCCGCCCAGCCACTCGCCGACTGCGAGCAGCAGGCCGCTGAGCAGGCCGAGCAGCACGACGGTCTTGACCGTGTTTCCCATGACGACCTCCTGAACGCCGTCTGGCTGGAGCGATTCTCAGCCAGCTCAACTGCCGACTCTGCGCACCATCGCGTCGAGGCTCCAGGCGCCCGGCCCCTTGGCGGCGAGGAACAGGAACAGGAAGCAGTACAGCAGCGCCGGCTCTCCGCCGTTGGCGACCGGGAACAGGAGCGCCTCTTCGCGCGCCACGTGGCCCACGAAGTAGGCGACAGCCATCTCGCCGCTGGCGATGAAGGCGACCACGCGGGTGAAGAAGCCCAGGACGATGAAAGCGCCGCCGAGGACCTCGATGAGCGCCGCGGCGCCGAGGAGCGATACGACCTCGACCGGCTCCCGGCCGAGCACGCCGAACAGCTTCTGCACGCCGTGCAGCATGAACCCGTAGCCGGCGACGATACGCACCGTGTCGTGAGTGCACTCGGCGTAGGGATCGAGAAACCGCACCATTCGGCTCATCTCTTTCCTCCTGCGGGCTCCGTTGGGACGCGGTGGGACGACCGGCGCGGCCTGGCGGTCTCGGCCGGGTGCTCGGTCCCGGCCGCAACCGCCAAGCCGTCGAACTCCGGCTACTGCTCCTTCTGCAACTGCAGGAAGACGCGCGTGTCGCGGCGCTGCACGAGGACGAACGCCGTACGGCCCGCCTCGATGGCATCGAGCGCGGCGCCCGCCTCGGCCGCCGAGGCGACTTCCGCCCGGTTGACGCTGAGAATCACGTCGCCCGACTGCAGGCCGCCCGCCTCGGCGGTGCTCCCCGACGCAACGCCGGCCACCACCGCCCCGACCGTGTCGTCCGGGACACCCAATCCGCGCATCGCCTGCGGCGTCAGATCCTGCAGCGTGATGCCGAAGCCCTCGCTGGTCTCTTCCTCCGCCGACGCCGCCATCACGCTGCGGCCCTCGGCCTCGAGGTCCAGCTCGCCGATCGTGACGTCCAGGGTCACAGGCTCGCCGTTGCGGACGACCTCGACCGCCACGCCGGTGCCGGGGCGCGTGCCGACCACGCGCCGCTGCAGGTCCAGCGAGTCCTCCACGGGCTCGCCCGCGTAGGCGACGATGACGTCGCCCGGCTCGATGCCCGCCGCGTCGGCGGGACCCTCCGGCGCGACCGTCGAGACGATCACCCCGGCGGGCGCGTCGAGGCCCAGCACCCGGTAGTCGTCGCGCGGCACGTCGCCGATCTGCACGCCGATGACCCCGCGCGTCACCCGGCCGCCGCGCAGCTCGTCCAGCAGGTCCAGCACCGTGTTGATCGGCACCGCGAAGCCGACCCCCGAGTTCGACGCCCGGTCGCTGATGATCGCCGTGTTCATGCCGATGACCTCGCCGCGGATGTTCAGCAGCGGTCCGCCGGAGTTGCCCGGGTTGATCGCCGCATCGGTTTGCAGCATCTCGTTGGTCCGCCCCGGCACCGGCCGCAGCGGCCGGGCAAGCGCCGAGATGACCCCGACGGTGACCGTGTGGCTGAGGCCGAAGGGCGCGCCAATCGCCATCACCCAGTCGCCCGGCGCCATCCGGCTCGAGTCGCCGAACGTCGCCGCCGGCAGCTTCCGGGCGGGGCGCTCGACCAGCTCGAGCAGCGCGCTGTCGGTCAGCCGGTCGCGGCCGAGCACCCGCGCGGTGTAGCGCTCGTCGTCGCCGTAGAACTGCACCTGGATGCTGGTGGCGTTCTCCACCACGTGGTTGTTGGTCAGGATCAGGCCCTTGTCGTCGATGACGAACCCGGTGCCGGTCGCGGCCAACGGCGTGCTCTCCCGCTCCTGCCGGTCCTCGTTGGGCGCGCCCGAGCCGTCGCGGTCGAGCCCCGGCGGGGGCCGCCCGAAGAAGCGGCGGAAGAACTCCTCGCCGCCGAAGAACTCCTCGCCGCGGCGGAAGAACTCCTCGCCACGGCCGAAGAAATCGTTGCTGGTGAGTTGCGGCCGGGGCTGTTCCGTCCAGACGGTGACGACCATCGCCGTCTGCGCCTCGGCGATGTCGCGGAACGTGGTCGCGGTCAGGTTGCCGCCGATCGGCGTGCTGTTCGACGCCTGCCGCTCGATGGCCTTCACACTCAGCGCCGTCGCCAGGTCGAAGTGCGACCCGACCGCCATGCCGACCAGAAGGGCCGCCACGGCGACGGCCGAAATGAACGTGGTCTTCGATCTCGACATCGTGTCCTCCCGCGGGACGCATGCCCGCAGACGCGGGGCGGCCGCCCCGCACTTTCAATTGAGATGCTCTGCCGGTTGCGGCGCGGTGCCAGGAGGCGCCGCGCGTTTGTTCGAAAGAGAGGCGGCCCCGGAGCGACCCAGCGACCCAAGAGCCGCCCGGGGCGGGCTGGTCGAGCGGCGCTCAGGCGACGCGCCCGATCCGCTTGTCGCTTCCCGTGCCGATGGCGATCCGCCGCGGCCTGGCCGCCTCGGCCAGCGGCAGCGACAGCTCCAGCATGCCGTGGTCGAAGTTCGCGACCACGTGATCGGCGTCGACGTTGGCGGGCAGCGTGAACGTCCGCTCGAAGCGGCCGTAGCGGAACTCCGAAACGTGCCCCTGGCTGGTCTGCTCCGTGCGGGTACGCTCGCCCGAGATCGTCAGGCTGTTGCCGTGCAGGTCGATGTGCACGTGCTTCGGGTCGATGCCCGGCAGCGCCACCCGCAGCTTCCAGCCGGCGTCGCTCGAGTCGATCTCGGTCGCCGGGACCCAGGCCGCGCCCGGCGTGCCCGCCCGCTCGTCGCCCAGGTAGCGACCGAAGACGCGGTCCATGTCCCGGTGCAGGGTGGTCAGCTCCTCGAACGGGTTCCAACGGGTCATGCTCAACATCTCGGTGCTCCTTTCTGACGCGCGTGCTCGGCGTCGGCGCGCCGGTCTCTGCCGGCGCATTGTTGTCGTCCACATCAGATTATCTGAGTGGTTCTTGCTAATTCATCTCCCTTAGACGCCAGCCGATCCGAAAAAGTTCGGACAGTCCGGAAATCTTTTCTCCTTTCATGCAGCCTGCGCCAACAGCCGCCGCCGCGCCCGGTTCGCCGCCGCACGGGCCGCGTCGGCCGCCAGGCACTCGCGGCACCGCTTCCGACCCTCCACACGCGGACGGCTGCCGCAACCGATGCAGCGCCCCGCCTCGTCCGCCGCCGCGGCACGGGCGCGCCGATGATCCGCCGAGGTGTGGGCGCCGCTGCCGCACAGCTCGCACTGGCCGGCCGCGCGCCGCCGTCGGCGCAGCTCGTGCTGCTGCGCTCGATTCCGCGCCAGGCAGCGCTCGCACACGACGCGGTCCGGCGACGCCGACTTGCACTGCACGCACAAACCCTGCGCCCGCAGCCGCTTGCGGTACCGCTGCGTGATCCGCGTCCGAGCGGGACGACAGCCGCACGTCGCCGGGTTCCCGTAGCAGCGGCGGCACCACACCGGTAACGTCGCCAGGAGCTCGGCGACGCTTTGATTGGCAAACCGCCCCGGCCGGTTCAACTCCTCCAGGTCGATCGCGCTCAGCCACGGATAGCGGGGCGTTCCCTCGCGGCTCATCAGTCTCCTCCACCTTCTCCCCGGCGCAGCCGGCCCCCCGGGCCCTCGCGCGGCCGGCTGGCCGGCGGGGCGTCGGCGGGGCTTCGGCTGTCGTATTTCCGGGAACGAGTGCCTTTACCAGAGGTCGGAGAATCCCCCGACCCACGGATCGGGCCCGTGGACCCGGACCGCGTCGAGGTAGTCGGCCGGAACCGGTGGGCGGCGCGTCAGGTAGCGGCCGACGATGCCGGTGAACTCGACCGGCGTCTCGAGGCGCTCCCGCACCGCTTCTCCGTGCGCGATGCGGTCGTCGTCGTGGACGTCGGCCGGCTCCCCTTCGGCGAGGCCGGCCAGCGGCGTCCGGAACGTGGCCACTGCGGTCCAGTCGATCGCGTCTAGCGCGGCCGATTCGCTCTCGCGGGCCACCGTGTCGTCCGCGGCCGCCGCGCCGCTCACCCCGAAAAGGACCAGAACGGCGATGGCCGCGCTGTTGCGAAGAGTGTTCATTGGGTTCGACATCGTTCCGTCTCCTTTCAAGACTGCGTGAGCGGTGCATGCGCCGTCGAACCGCTCGTCGGATCGAGCCGAAGCGGCGCGTCCAAACGCCGGGGTCTCCGGCACGGTCACGTAGATAGAAGGAACAGGCCCCGCCGGCCGTGGCGGCCCAGCGCCCCCCGTCACTTCGACGTTCCGGTCCACGTCCCCCGTTCGCTTCTCGATTTCAGCACGCGCCTGGCGCGGATGCGGCGCGCGTCGCGACCAGTCCGCCGCGGGGCCGCCGACGCGGCCTCCGCCGCCACGGCGTCGTCGCCGGTGAGCGACGCCAGCAGCTTGCGCAACAGATGCGCCAGCGACTTGCGCTCGTCCGGCTGCAGCGCGTCGTCGAGCACCTGGTTCTGGTTCTCCAGGTACGCCGTGGTGACCTCGTCGACCAGCTTGCGCCCCGCGTCGGTCAGCTCGATGCGCACGCCCCGCCGGTCGGTCGGGTGCGCCGTGCGCTCGACCAGGCCGGCGGCCTCGAGACGGTCGATGCGGTTGGTCAGCCCGCTCGAGGTCACCATCAGCGAGTCGAGCAGGTCGCGCGGCGACGGATGCTGCTCGGGCGACGTGCGGATGGCGGCCAGCAGCAGGAACTCGACCTCGCTCAGACCGAACCGGCTCAGCACCGCCTCGGCATTCTCCTCGGCGACATGCGCCAGGCGGCTGAGGCGCGCGAGCACGGCCAGCGAGGAGACGTCCAGGTCGGGGCGTTGGCTCGCCCAGCGCTCCATCATCCTGTCTATCTTCATGGCGAGACTCTACCTCGCGCAAAAAATGTTGTCAAGAGACTTGACAGGATATTTCTTTATGTTAAGCTTCTCTCGTCAGTCGGAACTGAGCCAGGAGGAACACCATGAAGAGCCCGAGACGACACGCCAGCACCGGAAACGCCGTCGCCCGCAACGTGCACCCGCGACTGCGGCTGGCCGCCGCCCAGAGCCACAACCCCTACGAGACGCTGCGCCAAGCCCACGATGCCGCCCGGCCGCGCAGCCAGCAGACCGACTACCGGCACTTCGTACGGCGCCTCTGGCAGGACGCCGCCTGAGCCGCCTCTATAGAGAAAGGAGAAGACGACGATGTTGAGCGCGCCGACCCGCACGAACCGCTGCAGTCGCACCGCGACATCGGATCGCGTCTGCGGCGGCGGATCGGGCGAGGCGGCGCCCGGCGTACGGAGCATCGAGACGAAGACGTTCGCCTGAGTCGGTGACCGACAGGCACCCCAGGCAGATGCACCACTCGCGTAATCCGGAAAGGAGACTGAACGATGCTGAGCCCAGTTAACACCCTGCGCATGACCGCGGCCCTCGCCGCTCTGATCCTCTTCGGGATGAGCGGCGCAACCGCCGACACCGACCGCGCGGCGGTCCCCGAGACCTACACTTGGCCCGCCGAGCTGGTCGCCTTCGACGAGGAGACCGGGATGGCCACGCTCCGCCACTGGCTGGTCGACCATGACCCGCATGACGCGCAGGCGCTCGCCGGCTTCCGTGACGGCGACCCGATCGTGCTGACCTGGTCGGCATTCATCTCCGTCTCGGGCATCCGCGGCATCGAGCACGGCGGGAAGGCCACGGGGCGCTTCCAGATGCCGGTCGAGTTCGTCCGCGTCGACGGCCGCTATCTGTCGTTCCGCGTGCCGGTCCCGGCCGACTACCTCGACACCATCCGCGGGCTCCGGCCGGGCGAGTGGATCACCGCCACCTCGCCGCACGCGGCCTGGAACGCCGAGGCCGTCGTCATGCACATCCGCGGCTACAACGACGTCGGCAACGAATATCTCGACCACGTCACGCTGGACGTGACCGGTCCCGAGTACAACTGGTCGGCCGATCTGGTCGCCTTCGACGAGGCGAGCATGACGGCCACCGTGCGGGCCATGCTGGTCGGCACCGGCATCGGCGACCTGAGCGGCTACGGGCACGGCGACCGGGTCGTGCTGACCTGGTCGGGCCTGACCTTCGCCTCGGGCGTCCGCGGCATCGAGCACGGCGAGAGCGGCTGGGGCCGCTTCCAGATGCCGGTCGAGCTGGCCGCCATCGACGGACGCTACGTGACCTTCCGCGTGCCCGTGCCGGCCGACTCCCTCGACACCATCCGGGACCTGAAGCCCGGACGCTGGATCACGGCGACCTCGCCACAGCCGGCCCCCGACCGGTCGGCCGTGGTCCTCGACATCCGCGGATTCAACGACCTCGGATAGGAACTGCCCGTACGGTTCGAGCGGAACAAGTCCTTCCCGGGGCATCGGCGGGCGGCCGCGCTCGCCGATGCCCCGGGACTTGGTCGACGACAGGAGACTCAGGAATTGGGCGGGCCGGCGTCCTCCTTCCGCATGTTCGCCGCATGTGCCCTGCTTGCCGGTCCGCCCAGTGTTTTCTTGTTCAACCCGGGTCTCTATCCAGGCCACCTCTCGTCACGACAACCTCACAACGATGTCCAGCGTGTCGCCGTCGCGCAGAATCGTCACGGTGACGTCGTCGCCCGGACGATATCTGTCGAGCACCGCCCGCATCTCGGCCGGAGAAGTGATCGGCGCACCGTCGATCTCGCGAATGATGTCCCCCACCTGGGCAACCTGCCGCCCGTCACGCGAGATCGCGGTGCCCCGCAACCCAGCCTCCGCCGCCCCGCCGTCGGGCTCGACGTCCACCACCAGCACGCCCGACACATCCCGGCGGCCGAGCACGAACCGGCTCAGACGGCCGCGCCCGTCCATGCTGACGCCCAGCCGAGGCGGCGTGTACTCGCCGGTCTCGATGATCTGCGGCACCGCACGGCTCGCCGTATTGACCGGTACGGCAAACCCGACCCCGGCCGACGCGCCGGAGGGACTGGCGATCCGCGTGTTGATGCCGATCAGACGGCCGCTGCTGTCGAGCAACGGCCCGCCCGAATTCCCGGTGTTGATCGCCGCGTCGGTCTGGATCACGTCCTCTATCCGGCGTGCCGTCGAGACCCTCGATGCGCCGCCCCAGCGCCGAGACGATCCCGGTCGTAAGGGTCGCGGTCAAACCGAACGGATTGCCAATCGCATACGCGCTCTGCCCGACCCGCAGGACGTCGCTGTCACCCATGCTGATCGGCTGCAGCGCCGACGACGCGGCGTCTATGCGGAGCACGGCCAGGTCGTGTGACGCTGACCAGCCCACGAGCTCCGCATCGTAGGTGGACTGGTCGCACATGACGACCTCGACAGTCCCGGCGCCGCGGACGACATGGGCATTCGTGATCACGTGTCCGTCCGCGTCCCAGACGAAGCCGGTGCCGGTCCCTGCGGGACCTCGCTTACGGTGCGTCCGAACCAGTCGACACGACGCGCGAGCGTGGTGATGTAGACGACCGATGAGCTGGCCCGCTCGAACAGCTCGACTCCCGCACGTTCGGCCAGCCGGGCAGGGACCTGAGTCGTCGACGGCAGCGCCTGCTCCTCCGCCCGCGGCGCCGGCGGCAGCGACGCTGGCGCCTCCTCCTCCGGCTGCGTCGCCGACGGCACCGGCGGCGCAGCGGGCGGCGGCGCGGCGGGCGCGCAGGCGGCGGCGAGGATCGCCAGAGCAGTCGACAGACCTGCACCGCCAGAACGGATCCAACTCGCTCCCAGCCGATGGCGTGCGCTTCTCATTCCCGTTCTTCCAATCGTGGCAAGCGCTCTGGCGAGCGTCAAGGTGGGGCCGGCGCCGTGGCTGGCGGCACCGCTCCCCCAGCACGGGCTCGACGTACCGGGCTGCGGGACGTGAGAGACGCCGCTGCACTCGTGCGAGGTATCGCCCGAATGCACATCGAGTCTTCCCCAGGATTCCTGAGCGGCGCTCTCCGGGCCGCGGCGACATTCTCGACAGCCGCAAGCACGAGATGAACGTGGGCGCCATGGACTCGAATTTGCCCTGCTCTTCGGGTGGAGGATTCCATGAGAGTCGATGCACTGATGTCAACCGACCTTGCCACCGTGCGTCCGGAAACGGACCTGCGCGTCGCAGTCGGTGAGATGCGCTCGCATGGCTGCGGGTTCCTGCCCGTAGTCGAGGGCGGCGGACGCGTCGTGGGCGTGCTCACCGACCGTGATGTCGCACTGGCCCTCGGTGCGGACGAAGTCCGGCCGTTGGAACGTTCGGTAGCCGATGTGATGACCGGCGCTCCTCACAGGTGCCGCAGCGACGAGTCGCCTCACCACGCCCTCCGCCGAATGCGTGGCGCGCCAACGTTCGTCGAAACGAACCCGACTTGGAGCGCGCCGCCCCTGAACCCTGAAGGCTCCACTCCAGCAGGTACGCACGCGGCGTAACCGGGGCCGGGCCCGGGGGACGACAGGATTCAGATGATGGCCGAACCAGCGCCAGGAGCGCGGCGTCCCGGACGCCCGCCGAAGCACGTCGCTCCCGACGGCCTCTACGAGACTGCGCAACACACGTGGGCGACCTCGTTTACGGCGCGAACGACGGCATCCTCACGACGTTCGCCGTCGTCGCCGGCGTGACTGGGGGCGCCCTGTCGGCGACGACGGTCATCGTCGTCGGCATGGCCAATCTCGTTGCCGACGGGCTGTCGATGGGCGTGGGGAACCAACGTCGGCATTCGCGCCCGAGAGAGCGCGCTCGAGCGACAGGGACGGCCTCAGGAAGAAGCGCAGTCGGCACGACATGGACTCGCGACGTTTCTGGCCTTCATCGTCGCCGGATTCGTGCCGCTGGTGCCGTACCTGGTTCCCGGCGCCGGCGACGAATTCATCCCGGCTGCCTGCCTGGCGTTCGGTGCGCTGTTCGGGGTGGGCGCCGCGCGCTCGCTGGTGACCGCCAGCCGATATGAAGCGCCAAGGGAGAGCCCTGGCCGTCACCCGTACGCTCGCAGCAGCCTCTGTTGCGCGTTGATCCGCCGGGCGCGGGGTTTGCGATGGACCGGCCGGTAGGAGCCATCGGTCTGCAGTTCCATGGACATCGTAAAGCTTGTCGCCCTCGCGGAGCTGTTGGCAGACGTGGAGCAGCCCCGTGACGGAGGGCTTCACAAATGAGGCCGAGACGTGTATTATCGGACCCGTTATATGACTGGTCCGACAGCCAAGACGAGCACGTTGCGCAGGCGTCGGGCAGCGCTGCTGCGGAAGCTCCCGCCCTTGAAAGCCATTCTGCGCGGCTCGCTCATCGAACGCTTCAAGCGGTGCGGACGGCCCGGGTGCAAGTGTGCGCGCGGTGTCGGCCATGGCCCGAAGGTCTACCTGTCGGTCAGCGTCCCGAAGGGGCGGCCGGTCATGGTCTACGTGCCGCAGGAGCTTCGCAGCAAGATCGAGCCGTTGGTCGCCGACTACCGCCGGACGCGGGAACTCCTCGACGAGGTCGCCGCGATCAACCTCGAGCTGCTGCGACGCCGCGAGCCGGTGGACGTGATTTCGGGGGCGAATCCGGCCGCGCGGGAGCACCCTGCCGTCTCGTGACGGCTCGCAATCCGGTGATACTGGCAAGAACCGGCTGCGTCAGGCGACCCGTCGTCGTCGTTTGCGCTCCCGCTTCTGCAGAAGCAACCCGATGCGATGCAGGTTGGCCGCCAGCACCGACAAGGCAACCGTGCGCGCAAACCCTTCCGCGCCATGGGTTCGAACACGGTCGAGTCCGCGATGCTCCAATCCATTGATGGCAGACTCGACCGCCGGATGCGCTCGCCGCGCCGCCACAAACGATTCTTCCGCTTCCCGCTCCCGGTTGGCCTTCAGAAAGGTATCCTTTGCCCGGCAAGGCGTTGACATCGAGCAGCCCATCGAGCAGGACATGCCATCGACATGAGTTGTGCGAGAGAATCGACATGGCTGATCCGGTGCCCTACGACGGCACGGCATACGCCGATCCCATCAAGGGCTACAAGGGGGCGACGACACGCTCAAGGGCTTCGCCGGCGACGACACCATGACGCGATTTGCGTGACGGGGCACACGACGACAGCCGGACGAAGGGAGGCGCAGATGGACGGTTCGCCGAAGATTCCGGGATGCCGAGTCGAGCGAGGTGGTTGGCGCGGTCTGCTGACGGGCGTCGTCGCGGGGCTTCTGCTGGCGCTGATCGCCGTCGGCGATGTCCGAACGCAAGAGCGGAACCGAGCACTCGATTTCGACTTCACGCTGGAGGCAATGTCGGGGGGATCTGGTGGCGGTTTCTGGACCGACGGCACGACGATGTGGAGACGCGAGGGGTCGCCGCTGAGTTCTCTGGTCGCTTACGACATGACGACTGGACGCCGGGACCCTGCCAGGAGCATCCCTGCCTCCTTGTTGCGGGGTCTCGGGAACGTCGGGGACCTCTGGTCTGACGGTACTACGATGTGGGTTCTCGCCGGCGGTGGTGACCTCGATTGGAAGTTGTTTGCCTTCTCAATGGCCACCTGGGAGCGCGATGCGGCCAAGGATGTCGAATTCCAGGACCGGTTTGATGCAGGGGGCATGTGGTCGGACGGCGCGACGATATGGGTAACCGACCGCTTCGCCGTGCTCGCCTATGATTGGGCGACCGGCCGGCGTGAGCCCGCCAATGACATCCGGTCCGAGTATTTTCGGGTCCACGATATCTGGTCCGACGGCACGACGATGTGGATAGCCGGCCAGCCGGACCGGTATGAGCCGCAGCAGCCCAAGGTGCGTGCCTACGACCTCGCGACGGGGCAACGCGTGCCCGCCAGGGAGATCGATACCGGGGAGGTCGTGCCCGGTACCCTCGAATCGGATGGCCGGACAATGTGGATAGGCGACAGCGAGGACAATCTGTACGCCTATCGCCTCGGCACCGGGAACCGTGAGTTCGCAAAGGACGTCAGTCTATTGAGCAGGCCTGTGCTCGAACCCGACGGCCTCTGGTCCAACGGCAGGAAGGCGTGGGTGCTGACTGACAACCCGGAGGAGGTTTGGGTCTATGATCTGGCAACCGGGCACCGTGATTTTGTCGTCAGGCCGGAACGCGTGCTGGGAAGAAGGCAACTGGTCAGTTACCCCAGCGACATCTGGTCCGACGGCGCGACGATGTGGATTGCGTATGTGCAGAGGAGCCTCGACGAAGAACGCCGACTGTACGCGTATGACTTGACGACTGGACGGCGTGACTCGGCCAAGGACGTTGAGCTGGAGCACACGCCGAGGTACTTTGGGGGCCGAATTATCTCGTCCGATGGTCGGACGCTGTGGGTGACGGGGGCTTCGCCGGTCAGCGAGCAGGAGTACTATGTGTTCGCCTATGATTGGCCGAGCGGAAGGCGGGTTCCCGCGAAGGATTTGGAGCTGGACAAGTCGAATGCTAGTACCTGGCTCCAAGATGTGTGGTCCAACGGCACGACGATGTGGGTGTTGGATTACCGTGACGGGGTGATGGCCTACGACTTGTCGACCGGAAACCTCGATCCCGACAAGAGCTTCGATCTTCCTCGTGCCGGGCGTAGTATCTGGTCCGACGGCACGACGATGTGGGTGGCATTCTACGACGACACCACCGTGTATGCCTATGATCTGGCGACCGGGAACCGCAATCCGGCGCGGGACCACCCGTCGTTGCTGGGTCCGTTATGGCCTTCCAGGGCTGCCAGTTTGTGGTCGGATGGCGCGACGCTGTGGGTGATGGATGACGCGATATATGCCTTTGAACTGGCCCGGAACCGGGAGCCGGCCAAGGACCGCTTTTTTCTGAGGGACCGTTTTATTCTGGGTGCGGCGCGGGGGGCTGACGGCCTCTGGTCCAACGACGGGCGGACGCTGTGGGCGTTGGACGACGGCAGATTGCGTGCTTATGATCTGGATTCCGATCAAGGGCCGCGGCCGCGAACCCTTCTTCCCAGGGAAACTCGCCGGTTCGAGCTCCCGGGCGAGGGTGGCGACTTGTGGTCGGACGGTGCAACGATGTGGATCCCGGCGG
>WTFV01000205.1 GCA_011523845.1 Acidobacteriota bacterium
CGTGGTGCCGCACGGCGCGCACGACTATCGTTCCCGGCTCGGCGCCGCAGCTGTCCGCCGGCCCGCTGCTCCCGGCTATCCCCCACCACAAGTAGTACTGGTTGCCGCGTGCGCCGCCGAGCGGCGAGCGCCGCCAGCCGCGGTTCGGCCGCGCGCACCCCTTGACGATTGCGGTGCGTCCGTGGGCGGCCAGCTGCTCGAGGATCAGCCCGAGCCGCCGGTACAGGTGGGACCATTCCCGCAGCGTGTCCGACACGCTCGGGTGGAGCCATATCGGGCTTCGCCAGCGGGCGTGGCTCGTCGGTCTTCTCCGGCGCGATGTCAGCGCTGACGCCGGTGGCCCCGTCCGCGGCTCCCGCCCGGGGCCGGCCTGCGCCGCGGTTCCGGCGTCTGTTGGTCATTACAGCTCGTCCTCGTCGTGCATCACCCTGCTGGCCAGCACCCACGCCAACGTCTCGCGCGCCGTGCGGTTGAGCGGGATGTGCTCGTCCTCACGCGCCCTCTCGATCCGCTCGTACGTCTTGTGACGCCGTCGCCGGGCGTACAGCCCGAGGAAATGCGCCAGGGCCTTGCTCGCGCATACTTCCCTGACCGTGTAGTAGCGGTACGTCGGCGGTTCGCCGCTCCGGCTGTCGACCAGAACGTCGATCTGCTCCACGCGCCCCGGCAGCCACGAGATGCCCCGGCCGCGTCCGCCCAACCCTGCACTGAACGCCAGCATCTCGTCGACCCACTTGTCGAGGAGCGCTCCGGCCTCGCCCTTGCCGAACTGCTCGCCGTGCTCGTCGGTCACCCAACGCCGCAGGTAGCGGCGTCCGGCCGCACGCAGGAACGCCGGGCCCTGCTGGCCGCCAAGGCTCTTGCCGTCGCTGTCGAGTCCCGCCGGCATCGTGCCTTCGCGCAGCCACGTGTCGGCTGCTCTCAGGTCGACCGCGCGCGCGAGCGTCGGGTGCAGCTCGGACGGCACTCTCTTCACCACGTCCGCATACAGCGGGTGCTCGCTCCATCCGATGTCGTTCATCATCGCTTCCGTGCCGCGGTTAGCCAGCCGTGGCGCGCGGCCTTCGCGTCCGCGCGGCCAGCGGCTGGTTCGGGCAGCAGGCCCACGGGTTCCGCTACGGCGGTACAGTAGATGATCTCGGGGGCGTCGGGCGCGCTGTCGCCCGCCCGGCCGCGGCACTGCTCGACCTGCTCGACCCGCCGCCCGGCACGGCCTTGACCCGGCTTGGCATCGCGACACCGACGTGCATCTGCGCGTCCGCTTGCGCGAGGGGTTTCCGCCCGGCCGCTCCGCAGTCGTGCTCGAAGAGCGAGCTCTCTTCCTGCCGCCAGCGGGTTGTAGTTGACGGAAAGACCGCTCACGGACCGATCCCCAGCGCCAGTCTGAGCCCGGCTCGCCGTGGACTGTGATCAGGACCTTACCCTTGCCCCTCTCACCCGTGATCGTCATGATCCGGTACCGTACCGGTGCCCGAAGAGACCGGCGGCGCGACCAGATTGCGCTCCGAGTCGTTCTTGCATGCCTCGGCAAGAACGGGAGCGGATACGCACCTGGCGATACACGACGACCCGCAGACGCGCGTCTTGCGTGACAGGGCGACCCCGCAGAGGTTCTGGATACGTCAACTTGCGGCGCGAGATTCGTCCGCGGTCCGTAGGTCCGCAGTCTGTATCTGGCCCAAGTGGTCTCGTGGAATCCAGACCAGAATTGCACACCGAATTGGTCATGGCCACGCGCCGGTGTTCATAGAATCCCTTGGCAACAGGGCCGTTATCCCGAAGTCAGCGGCTTCCGCCCCGAACGCCATGGATCGCCGTCATCGCGCGGCGCACCGATGGCGGCAGATACCGCACTCGACGGCTGGGGCTACAGCCTGCTCAACCAGATCGACCGGGACAACGTCGGCAGGCTGCGCATGGTCTGGTCCCGCGCGTTGACCGAGGGCAGCCAGGAAGTGATCCCACTGCTTACGGCGGCATGCTCTACATGGCGAATCCCGGGGAGGTCATCCAGGCTATCGACGCCGTGACCGGCACCGCGTCTGAGAGTACCCCCGGGACAATGCCGACGACGACACGGAGTACGGCGGCAACCTCACGACGAACCGGAACATCGCGATCGTCATCCGCGGCCGGAAACGCGAACTCGGACTCGGCAGCACCGCCCTGGTCCCGCTCGCCGAGGCGCGGGAACGGGCGCTCTCGAACCGGGGGCTCGCCCGCGAGGGCGGCGATCCCCTGGCCGAGAAGCGGCGCGCGGAGGGCATGCGACGTTCGCCGACGCCGCGGTCCGCGTCGTCGAGCAGAAGCGGGCCGGCTGGCGCAGCCCCATCCACGCCCGGACCTGGCTGAACAGCCTCGAACGCCACGCCTTCCCCCGCATCGGCAACCGGCCCGTCTCCGAGGTCGCGAGCGCCGACATGCTGGAGGTACTCACGTCGATCTGGCACGTGAAGGTCCAGACGGCGCGGAACGTCCGCCAGCACATCAGCGCGGTGACGGAGTGGGCCATCGCGATGAACCTGCGGTCGGACAACCCGTGCGACCGGCTCGGGCCGGTGCTCGGCAAGCAGAACGAGGTCGTGCGGCACATACGGGCGCTGCCGCACCGGAACGTGGCGGCGGCGATCTCGACGGTCGTGGTGCTCACGGCCGCGCGGACGGGGGAGGTCCGGCTCGCCACGTGGGACGAGATGGACGCGGCCGGGCGCGTTTGGACCGTCCCGGCCCTGCGGATGAAGGCGAAGCGCTAGCACCGCGTTCCGCTGTGCAGCCGGGCACTGGACGTCCTCAACGCGGCGCGGGCACTGGGCGACGGCAATCCGCTCGTGTTACCCGATGCGGAGCGGGAAACCAATCTCGCCGTCGACGCTGCCGAAGACGCTCCAGCACCACAAGATCGCCGCCGTGGCTCACGGCTTCCGGTCGTCGTTCCGGGACTGGGCAGCGAAAGAGACGGACCACTCGCGCGAGGTCATAGAAGCGGCGCTCGCCCATGTGGGCCAGAACAGGGTCGAGGCCGGCTCTATAGGCCGGTGTGTGGATGTCGGTCGGCGGTCCTTGTGTTTTTCGTCGCTCGATCCCTGGAAACACCTCTCGATAGGGGCTCAGTCGTCGAAGATCGCACGCAGGATCGTCACCGACAGCGACGCGTTCTCATCCGCGCGCACGAACCGGCCGCCGCCCGCCCGGGCCACGCGCTGCATGAACGTTGCCGCGTCGGGGTAGCCGGGACCGGCGGTCAGGCTCGTGTCGACGAACACCGCCGAGACGGTGTGCCGGGCGCCGGGGCGGCGCGCGAAGCGCGCGGCGTCAGCGACGGCTTGGCGCCGCAGGTCGGCGTGAGCCGGGTTGTCGGAGATCAGGACGATCGAGCGGTGCTCGCTGTCGTCCCGCCAGTCCGCATCGACGGCCGCACGCAGCGCTTCGGCGTAGTCCTCGTCCGCCGTCACGTTGCAGGCGGCCGAGCCGGGGCGCATAGATCGGGCGAACGCCGCCAGCCGCCGCACCGATTGCCGGTCGATGCGCTGCAGCGGGGCGACGCGCAACGCCGGCTGCCGGCCGCAGCCGTCCTTGAAGTCGATGATGCCGACGGCCGCATCCTCGGTGAGATCGACCAGCAGCTCCGACAGGCCGGCGATCTCCTCGCGCAGGCTGGCCACCTCGCCGATCATGCTGGAGGTGGTGTCCAGGGCGATGATCAGATCGATGGGCGGCAGCGACTGCACCGACGACGTCGCGGCATCGAGCGCCCGCGCCAGCTCGCGTTCGCGGGCGTGTGCAGTGTCGAGATCGGTCTGGGCCTGTGCGATGCGGCTCCGCAGGGCCGCCAGTTCGGCGGGTGAGATCCGGTCCCGAGGATTCGGCGTCGACGATGGCGGCGTCCGCGCCCGCGCGTCGTCGAGCGCCTGCGCCAGCTCCCGCTCCCGACGGCGTGCGGCATCGAGTTCGGCCTCGGCCTGCGCCGCCTGACCGCGCAGCGTCTCCAGCTCGGCGGGCGAGATGCCGGCGGGCGCGGACGGATCGGCCGGCGGGACCGGCGCCGCCGGGGCGTCACCGGTGTTCGGGAAGTAGGGAAGCAGTACGAACGCGACGACCACGAACGCCCCGAGCGCCGACGCGAACAGGTCGATCGCCGACACGCTGAAGATGCTCAGTTCGCGGCGGGTCGGTTTCACGGTGCGTCCTGCTCGATCGACAGCGTCAGGCGGATCGCGGCCCCGACGCGGATCTCGTCGCCGGGGGAGAGCACGGTCACGGCATCGGATCCGATCTCCGTTCCGTTGACGAACGTCCCGTTCGTCGAATGCAGATCCACGATGGAGAGCGCGCCGTTCCCTGCGGTCAGTCGAAAGTGCTCGCGGGACGCCTCCGGGTGGTCGAGGAGGACGCCCGCGCGCGCCGGATTGCGGCCGACGACCACTCCGTTGCGCGATCCCAGTTGCGCGGCGCCGATCTTGACCACGACACGGCGGCCGTCCGTGTCCGTGCCTTCGAGCAGGCAGGAGAACGGCGCGGGAGTGACCGCGGCGGCGAGCTGCTCGTCGGCCGCCCGGCGCGCCGCCTCGGACTCGGCCAGCTCCCGGCGACGGCGTCTCGCGAAGCGCCACGCGACCAAGACGACCGCCAGCAACGCCAGTGAGCCGGCGACGAGCGACAGGGAGAACCGCCGTTGCTCCTGCGTCAACTGTCTCTCGAGCGTTGCTGCCCGCACCTGGGCGTCGCACGCCTGCGCCTGCGCCGCTTCGGCGCGTTGTTCGAGGGTGGCGCGCGCCGCTTCCTTCTCCGCGGCTTCGGCTCGCAGTGCCTCTGCTTCCGCCCGCGCCGAGTCCCGCTCGGCCTGGGTAGCGTTCGCCTGCGCCTCCAGGGTGCGGGCGCGCTCCAGCGCGGCATCGGCCCGCGCCCGCGCCGCAGCGGCTTCCTGCAACGCCGCGTTCGCCGCCGCCTGCGCCTCGCGCGCCTCCGTGTCCCGTTGCGCTGCAATCTCGGCGGCGGTGGCAACGGCGCGCACCATCTCTTCGTCGAGCGTGGACGCACCGGGCTGGCCCAGGGCGGTATCCCACGCGACGCCGAGGACGATGCATGCCGCGACCCCGACGCGTGCGATGCGTCGGGGCGGACTCGGCCGCGTCACCTTCGACATCCGTTTCCTCATTCTCCCGTCGCTCCGGGCGCCTCGATCAGCGCCACCGTCACGTTGTCCTGCGCCGGCGCATCCTGCGCCGCAACCGCCGCGAGCAGCGCGTCCTTCGCGGCCTCTGACCCGTGGCCGCGGCTGGCCGAGATGATCGACGCGATCTCGTCTTCGTCCAGCGTGTCCAGACCGTCGCTCGCCAGCAGGATCAGATCGCCCGGGCGCAGCAGCTCCGGCATCGGCGAGGCATCCACCTTCGTGAGCGCGAAGCCGACCAGCGCCGAGCGCAACTCGTTCGGATTCATGCCCCTGGCCGTCGCCGGATCGATCTCGCGCATGGCCGCAATCACCGGCGCCAGGGAGTGGTCTTCGTTCAGGCGCTTGAGCCGCCCGCCGCGGTAGAGGTACAGGGGAGAGTCGCCGACGCTGATCCATTCGAGGCCGTCCGCGGTCACCGCCGCCGCCACCAGCGTCGTGCCCATGCCGTCGAGCGACAGGTTGTCCCGAATCGCCTCGTCGATCGCCTGGTCGGCGCGGTCGAGCGCCGCACGCAGCCGGTCGGCCGGCCGGCCTTGCGTCCCGTACGCCTCTACGAACGCGCGCACCGCGAGCCGGCTCGCCAGCTCGCCGCCGGCGTGGCCGCCCATACCGTCCGCCACGACCACCACCGGAAGCTGGCCGTCGCGGTCGAGCGTCGAGCCGTCGATGAAGCCGAGCTCGTCTTCCTGGACGTCCCGCGCACCGAGGAGTTGCCCGCCGGCGCGAGACAGATGCGCCGCCGCGGCGCCCGCCGCCCCGGACAGGGACGCGGCGGACCGCCCGCCGGCCTGCGCCGGCCGTCCCCTGCCCGTCGGCTGCGCCCGCAAGCACCACATCAGCGCCGCGACGGGGATCTGCGCCAGTACGATCAACGCCAGCAGGCCGGTCGCAGCCGCGATGGCCAGCACGAGGGCGCCCGGCGCGGCGCCGGGATCGAACGGAAGAAGTTCACTCGGCATCGGGCCACGCGAAGCGATCGCCGCAGAACGCCACGAAGCGCAGCTTCGTCCGGCCGATGGCGATCGTGGCGCCGTCGGCGAGCGGCATCCGTTCCTCGATCGGGGCGTCGTTCAGATACGCCAGGTTCGTGCTGTTTCCGGGGGCGACGGAGAACCCCCGGTGCAATGGATCGTAGTTGACCCACAGGTGCGTCCGGCGCGAGATTCGCGTATCGCCGAAGGGCAGTGCGATGCGGTTCTCGCGATCCCGGCCGAGATCGTTGCGGCCGACACCGATCCGCAGATCCCGTCCCACGCCCGGGCCATCGACGATCACCAGCCAGCCGGCCACCGGATCGGTCTCCGCCGAGCCGGTCGAATCGGTGGGGACGGCTCCGGCGAGCCGCG
>WTFV01000013.1 GCA_011523845.1 Acidobacteriota bacterium
ACGTTGGTCTGGACCCGCGACGAGAAGCGCCGCCCGAGCGCGACGCACAGCCGCGCCAGCGCCGGCACACGCGTGTGGAGCTGGTTGAAGATGACGGTCGCGCCGTCGTCGAAGTGCCTCGCGACCTCGAGCGGCTGGACCCTGCCGGCGTCGTTCGTGTACTCGCGGGGGGCGACGTCGCCCTCGCCCCGGACCAGCTTGATGTCGCGATGACCGGCCGCGTGGGTGCCGAGCACGACGTCGAGGTCGGTCGTCGAGAGGAGCTCGGCGTAGTAGGGGGACCCCCGGCGCCGGATGTGAAGGATCCGTTGCTCGTAGTAGTCGCGTTCGAACGCCGCGGTCGTCAGCGGATCGATGAGCCAGGCGTACCAGTCGCGGTCGGTCGTCCGTTCCAGCCTGTTCCGGTGCCCCGTCACCCTTGGCGCTCCGTGCTCCGTGCCTCGTGCCGGAGCGTGCTTCCTTCGTTCACGCAGGTTTCGCGGCTTGACAGCCGTGGCGCGGCGCTCCTACGATACTGGGACTCAGTCTCATCATCTTATCAGGAGTGATCATGCGCAAAGCGGAAGAGCCCGCCGCCAATCGTCCGGAATCGCCGGCATCGCTGACGGATGCGGACATCACCAGCGTCCGGGTCGACCGCCGCTCGTTCTTCTCGCGCGCCGTCGCGGCGGGCTCCATCGTGGCGGCTGCCACCCTGACCGCGGCCTGCCCGAGCGGGACGGACTCGGACGGCGCCGGCGACGCCGGCGCCCAGGCGACGGACTCCGATCAGGCGACGGACTCCGACAGCAACCCATAAGAGGGAACCACCCGTTCGGTGCCCCGTCCGGGTCGAGAGGCTCGCGAAGCCCCCCCTCGTTCCGATCCCGATGCGGCGCCGCCCCACGGCCCGGCGTGAGGGGGACTCCGTCCCGCTGACCGGACCAGACATGTCCCTGCGCACGGCGATCTTCTGGGTTCATCTGGCGGTCGGCGTCACCGCCTCCATCGTGCTCCTCATGCTGGCGGCGACGGGCGTGATCCTCACCTACGAGGCGCAGCTCGACCGGTGGGCGCTGCGCGGGTACCGCGCCGATCCGCCGGCCCCGGACGCCGCGCCGCTGGGGCCTGACGAGCTGATCGCGCGCGTCACCGGTGCGCAGCCCGCCGCTGTCGTCGCATCCGTGGCCCTGTACAGGGATCCGCGGGAGCCGGCGGTCGTCCGGCTCGAGGACGGAGGCGCCGTCCATGTCGACCGCTTCACCGGCGAGCGGTTGGGCGACGGCGACACGCGCACGCGCCGCTTTCTCCGGGGCGTCCTGTACTGGCATCGGTGGTTCGCCCTCGAAGGGGAGTACCGGATCGTCGGCCGGACGTTCGTGGCAACCGCCAACCTCGGATTCCTGTTTCTGATCGTCAGCGGGGTCTACCTCTGGTGGCCGTCCACCGGAAGCCGCGCCGCCTGGCGGCAGGCGCTGTGGTTCCGTCGCGGCCTCCGGGGGCGGGCGCGGGACTTCAACTGGCACGCCGTGCTCGGGTTCTGGTCGGCGGTTCCGCTGGCCGTCATCGTCTTCAGCGGGGCCACGATCTCGTACCAGTGGGCCGCCGACCTTGTCCATCGGCTGGCGGGCGACACGCCGCCGTTTCAGGTGTCGCCGCGACCGTGGCAGTCGGTCGCGCGGGCCGATCCTTTCGCCTCGGCGGGAGATCCGCCGGTCGCGGCGGACCCGGCGCCCCCGCTGGTAGAGATGCAGGCGCTGGCCGCGCGGGCCGCGGCCGAGACGCCCGGATGGCGAACTCTCACGATTGACCTTCCCGCGTCGACGCACGCTCCCGTCGTGGTCGCGGTCGATCGCGGGACGGGCCGCCAGCCGTCGAAGCGCGAGGACCTGCTGTTCGACCGGGCAACGGGCGAGCTGATCGGGCGCGCCGGCTATCCGACGTTCAGCCGCGGCTTCAAGATGCGTCGCTGGTTGCGGTTCGCGCATACCGGAGAGGTGTATGGCGTGATCGGGCAGTCGATTGCCGGCATCGTCTCCCTGGGCGTCGCCGTCATGGTCTGGACCGGTCTCGCGATGAGCTGGCGCCGCTTCTTCCGCTCCGCCGGTCGAAGGTGACGGCCGCGAGGTCGGTTTGGCAGCGCGTCGTGATCGTGTCATGGTTGTAGCAGTGACCACGGTCGCGTCGTTCGACGTCGCCTACACGGGATACCTCGATACATCCGGCCATCCGAAGCAGGCGCTGCCGGCCTTCGCGCGCGATCGTGAGGCGCTCGTCTCCCTGTATCGCGCGATGGTGCTGACACGCGCCTTCGACGCGAAGGCGATCGCGCTGCAGCGCACCGGGCGGCTCGGCACCTACCCGTCCTGCCTGGGCCAGGAAGCGGTGGCGGTGGGACTCGGCGCGGCCATGGCGCCGGACGACGTGCTCCTGCCCTATGCCCGCGAGCAGGGCGCCCAGCTCCTCCGCGGAGTCACGCCGACCGAGCTGTTCCTCTACTGGGGCGGAGACGAGCGGGGCAGCGACTTCGGCGGGCCGCGCGAGGACTTCCCGATCTGCGTGCCGGTCGCCAGCCAGGCCCCGCATGCGGTCGGGGTCGCCCTCGCGTTCCGGTTGCGGGGCGAGCCGCGGGTAGCGGTCTGCGTAATGGGCGACGGCGCCACCTCGAAGGGCGACTTCTACGAGGCGCTGAACGTGGCGGGCGCCTGGCGGCTGCCCGCGGTCTTCGTCGTGACCAACAACCAGTGGGCCATCTCTCTGCCCCGCAGCGCCCAGACGGCCGCGACCACGCTGGCCCAGAAGGCGATCGCGGCCGGGTTCTCGGGCGAGCAGGTGGACGGGAACGACGTCGTCGCGGTGCGCGACGTCGTCCACCGCGCCCTGACGGGCGCACGGGGCGGCGCCGGTCCGCATCTCGTCGAAGCCGTCACGTACCGGCTGTCGGACCACACCACCGCGGACAACGCGAGCCGCTACCGCGACGACGAAGCGGTCGGTCGACATTGGCGCGAGGACGCCATCGCCCGTCTGCGCGCCTACCTGACCGCCGCCCACGGCTGGACGAAGGACGACGAGGAGGCGACCCTCGCAGCGTGCGCGAGCGACGTGGAGCGGGCGGCGGACGAGTACCTGGCAACACCGCCCCAGCCGCCCGAGGCGGTCTTCGACTACCTGTACGAGCATGTCCCCGCCGACCTGGCCGGGCAGCGCGCGGCGGCCATCGAAGCGCGAGGCGCCGCGGCGCGATCCGCTGATGGCTGAACCCGCCGGGCTGACGATGGTGCAGGCGCTCAACGCGGCGCTTGCCCGCGCGATGTCCGAGGACGAGCGCGTCCTCGTGCTCGGCGAGGACGTCGGCGTCGACGGCGGGGTCTTCCGGGTGACCGACGGCCTGCTGGATCGCTTCGGCGCCGAGCGCGTGCGCGACACCCCGCTCGCGGAGACCGCCATCGCGGGATTGTCGGTCGGTGTCGCCGCGCAGGGCTTTCGGCCGGTCGCCGAGATCCAGTTCATGGGGTTCATCTACTCTGCGGTCGACCAGCTCGTCAGCCATGCGTCCCGGCTGCGGTGGCGCACACGGGGGCGGCTGACCTGCCCGCTCGTGATCCGCGCGCCGTACGGCGGCGGCATCCATGCCATCGAGCACCACTCGGAGAGCACGGAGGCGATGTTCGCCCACGTTCCGGGCCTGCGCGTCGTGATTCCGTCGTCGCCGGCCCGAGCGTACGGGCTGCTGCTCGCGGCGATCCGCGATCCGGATCCGGTGCTCTTCCTCGAGCCGAAGCGGATATACCGCACGGCGAGGGAAGACGTGCCCGACAGCGGCGCCGCCGCGCCGCTCGACTCCTGCTTCCCGCTTCGCGAGGGGGCCGACCTGACGCTGGTGACCTGGGGCGCGATGATCTCGGAGACCCTGGCGGCCGCCGAGCAGCTTGCGGCGGACGGCGTGAGCGCCGACGTGCTCGACGTCGCCACGCTGTCGCCGCTCGACATGACGACGATCCTGCGCTCGGTCGAGAAGACCGGACGGTGCGTCATCGTGCACGAAGCGGCGCTGACCGGTGGTTTCGGAGCGGAGATCGCGGCGCGGCTGGCCGAGCACGGGCTGCTGTCGCTGCGGGCGCCGGTCAAGCGGGTCACGGGGTACGACACCGTGATGCCCCTGCCGCGCCTGGAGCACCTCTACATGCCGTCGACCGAACGGGTCCTGGCGGCCGCGCGGGAAGTGCTGGCGTTTTCGTAAGGGGATCCGCGCCGCAGAACGATGCAGATGCCCGCCACATTCACGCTTCCCGACCTCGGCGAGGGACTGCAAGAGGCCGAAATCGTCTCGTGGCACGTGACGGAAGGCGACCACGTGGTCACCGACCAGCCGCTCGTGGCGGTGGAGACGGACAAGGCCGTGGTCGAGATCCCGTCGCCGCGCTCGGCGCGCGTCACCCGACTGTGCGCGGGACCGGGCGACCGGGTAGCCGTGGGCGAGCCGCTCGTCGAGTTCGAGTCGGCCGGCGCGGCGGCGGATGCCGGCACGGTCGTCGGGACGTTGGACGCGTCCGCGGCGACATCGCCTCCGGCCGGGCCGGCAAGCGCCGGCGGCAGGATGACGCCGGCGGTGCGCGCCCTGGCGCGCAGGCTCGGCGTCGACACGGCGCTGGTCCAGGGCACGGGACCGGGCGGCGCGATCACGACCGCCGACGTGGAGCGCGCGGCGGAGGTGCTCGCCGCCGCGGCGCCCGCGATGCCGCTGCGCGGCGCCCGCCGCGCGATGGCCGAGCGCATGGCGAAGGCCCACGCCGAGGTCGTGCCGGCGACGGTGACCGACGAGGCGGACGTGGAGGCGTGGCCGGCGGGCACGGACGTGACCCTGCGCCTCATCCGTGCCGTCGCGGCCGGCTGCTCGGCCGCACCTGCGCTCAACGCCTGGTTCGAGCCGGAGTCGATGGCGCGCCGGCTGCACGAACGCGTCGATCTCGGGATCGCGGTGGATCTGGACGATGACGGGCTGTTCGTCCCGGTGCTCCGGGACGTCGGCCGGCGCGACCCCGTGGAGCTGAAGCGCGGCCTCGAACGGCTCAAGGCGGATGTTCGTCGACGCACGATCCCGCGCGGCGAGCTGCGTGGGCAGACGATCACGCTGTCGAACTTCGGAACCGTCGGCGGGCGGCACGCCGAGCTGGTGGTGGTGCCGCCGCAGGTCGGCATCCTCGGCGTGGGCCGGATGACGCGGGAGGTCGTCGCCGCGGGCGGCGATCCGGCCGTCCATCGCGTGCTCCCGCTGTCGCTGACCTTCGATCATCGGGCGGTGACCGGCGCCGAGGCGGCGCGGTTCCTGCGTGCCGTGGTCGAGGAGCTGGAGCTGGCGAACCCGTCGGCCGCGTCCGTCCGCCGGAGCCCGTGAGCCACCACCGGCCGCTCCGTTTGCGAAGGAACCGCTGCAACTTCGGCCGCGTCCGACCGCCGGACCCCGTGAGACACGGACGAGGCGGTTCGCCCTGCCGGCGCGATGCCGTTCAGGCGGCCGGCGAGCGCGTCGCCTCCAGGCCCGCCACCACCGCGTCGGTGATGGTGTCGACGCCCACGCCGTTGGTCACCTGCGCGAACACGAACGGGCCGTCGCCCCGCATGCGGCGCGAGTCCCGGGCCATGACGTCGAGGTCCGCGCCGACCAGAACGGCGAGGTCGGTCTTGTTGATCACGAGCAGGTCGGACTGGGTGATGCCCGGCCCCCCCTTGCGGGGGATCTTGTCGCCGCCCGACACGTCGATGACGTAGATCGTGAAGTCCGCCAGGTCGCGGCTGAACTGGGCGGCCAGGTTGTCCCCGCCGCTCTCGACGAACAGCAGCTCGGGCTGCACCCGCACCATCAGTTGCGCCAGCGCGTCGAGGTTCTGGCTGACGTCGTCGCGAACCGCGGTGTGCGGGCAGCCGCCGGTCTCGACGGCCGTGATGCGGCGCGTCTCCAGCGCCTCGTGGCGCACCAGGAACTCGCCGTCCTCCTTCGTGAAGATGTCGTTGGTCACGACCGCGAGTCCGTAGCGGTCGCGGAGCCTGCGGCAGAGCGCGAGCAGCAGCGCCGTCTTTCCGCTGCCGACCGGTCCGCCGATGCCGACCGTGAACGCGCGCTGCCGGTAGTCGCGGGCGCGCGGCGCATCCCGCTCCGTGAAGAGGCCGGGTTCGGTCGGGTCGTTCCCGGCCGGGTCGTGATGGTAGTGCGGGGCGAGCATCTCGTGCATGGCGGCTTCACCTTCTCCTATGGGCTGGCGTTGGCTCGATGTCCTCGTCGCGGTGGTTGCGAGGTAGTCTCGCGGCGGTGGCTCTGCGTCGTCGCACGTTCCCTCGATGCAGACTCTCGGCGTTGGCTGAGCGTCGTCTCCGCGTCTTCCTCGACGCCGACTCCTACGAATCGGAACAGTCGCGAATACATGCCGATAACGCGTCATGGTGCGTGCATGATCGCGACGCCGACTCCTACGATTGGAACAGTCGCGAATACAGGCGGTCGTGCGCCCCCTGCAGGACGTCGATGAGGGGCGACGTCTGGCAGATCTCCTCGGGCGCGAGTTCGCGGCAGCGCTCCAGGATCGCGTCGAGTTGCGTCCCGGCGGCGTGCTGCAGTTGCTGCGCCCCGTAGCTGCCGGCGATGCCGAGGCGGACCGCCGCGGACAGCACGCCGCGGGCGGCGGCGAAGAGGACCACCTTGCGTGCCGTCTCCTGCGGCAGCCCGATGGTGCGGAAGACGACGCCCGACAGCGGCGCCACGTGCGCCCGGCCGGTGTGGAGCCGGGCCTGCAGGTCGGTCATGGCGCGCGACGGCCAGACCCGCGCCGCGGTGGCGGCCAGCGTCCGACCCTGCACGCGGCTGGCGCGGTTGGCCACGCCGTTGGTGAGGAACGCATGGTTCAGCTCGTCCAGCTCTTCGAGCCGTTCCGGGCGGTTGTAGGCGGCGTTCATGAGCGGCAGCACGCCCCAGCCGGTCTGTTGGATCGACTCGGCCAGGAACCTCCGCAGCGCCGCCTCGTCGTCCACGTGCCCCGCCTGCCACGCCGCCTCGAGGCCCCAGGAGTGCGCGAAAACGCCCACCGGAAACGCCGAGTCCACGACCTGCCACGCCAGCCAGTCGGACATCGCTCAGAACAGGCAGTATCGCTGTGCGAGCGGCAGCACCGCGGCCGCCGCGGCCGTCAGCGTCTCGCCGTCGGCGGTGACGACGTAGGTCTCCGGATCGACCTCGATGCGCGGCAGCGCGTCGTTCAGCTTCATGTCCCGCTTGCCGACCGCGCGACACCCGCGAACGGCCGACAACCGCTTCGTGAGCCCATAGCGCTCGACCGTTCCCTTCTCCAGCGAGAGCGCGGAGACGAACGCCAGCGACGTCGCCCCGGTGGCCCGGCCGAAGGCGCCGAACATCGGGCGCATCAACTGCGGCTGCGGGGTCGGGATGGACGCGTTGGCGTCGCCCATCTGCGCCCAGGCGATGAACCCGCCCTTGAGGACGAGCTCCGGCTTGACTCCGAAGAAGGCCGGCTTCCACAGCACCAGGTCGGCGAGCTTGCCCACCTCGACCGAGCCCACCTCGTGCGCGATGCCGTGCGCGATGGCGGGGTTCACCGTGTACTTGGCCACGTAGCGCCGGATCCGGAGGTTGTCGTTGTCGCCCTGCTCGGCGTCCAGGCGGCCGCGCTCGGACCGCATCTTGTCGGCCGTCTGCCAGGTGCGCGTGACGACCTCTCCCACGCGTCCCATGGCCTGGCTGTCGCTCGCCATGATGCTGATGGCGCCCAGGTCGTGCAGCACGTCCTCGGCGGCGATCGTCTGCCCGCGGATGCGGCTCTCCGCGAAGGCGACGTCCTCCGGGGTGTTCTTGTCGAGGTGGTGGCAGACCATGAGCATGTCGAGATGTTCGTCGAGCGTGTTGACGGTGTACGGGCGCGTCGGGTTGGTCGAGCTCGGCAGGACGTTGGGCTCGCCGCAGACGCGGATGATGTCGGGGGCGTGGCCCCCGCCGGCGCCTTCCGTATGGTACGTGTGGATCGTGCGGCCCTTGAACGCCGCGATGGAGGCGTCCACGAACCCCGATTCGTTGAGCGTGTCGGTGTGGATGGCCACCTGCACGTCGAAGCGGTCCGCCTCGGTCAGGCAGCAGTCGATGGCGGCCGGCGTCGAGCCCCAGTCCTCGTGCAGCTTCAGCCCGACCGCGCCGCTGCGGACCTGCTCCTCGATGCCGTCCGGCAGCGAGGTGTTGCCCTTGCCGAGGAAGCCGAAGTTCATCGGCAGCGGATCGTTGGCCTGCAGCATCAGCTCGACGTGCCGGCTGCCGGGCGTGCAGGTCGTCGCCTTGGTGCCGGTGGCCGGCCCGGTCCCGCCCCCGATGAACGTGGTGACGCCGCTGGCGACCGCCTCGTAGACCTGCTGCGGAGAGATGAAGTGGATGTGGGCGTCGATGGCCCCGGCGGTCAGGACGAGCCCCTCGCCGGCGATGGCCTCGGTGGTCACGCCCACGACGAGGTCGTCGCCGACGCCGGCCATGACGTCCGGGTTGCCCGCCTTGCCGATGCCCGCGATGCGGCCGTTCTTGATGCCGACGTCCGCCTTGCGGATGCCGGTCCAGTCGACGATCAGCGCGTTGGTGATCACGCAGTCGAGGGCGCGCTCGTCCGACACGCCTGCGGCCTGTCCCATGCCGTCGCGCAGCACCTTGCCGCCCCCGAACTTGCACTCGTCTCCATAGACGGTCGCGTCCTCTTCCACTTCCGCCACCAGGCCGGTGTCTCCCAGGCGCAGCCGGTCGCCGCGGGTGGGTCCGTACAGGTCGGCGTAGTGGCGCCGGTCGATGCGATGCGGCATGGCCTACTCCAGGTTCTCCAGGTCGCGGGGCTCGTCCACCGGGCCGCTCGCCCACGCGTTGCCGCCGCGAACGACCCGCGCGCCGGCGATGGGCACCAGCGTGGCCGTCCTGCTCTCGCCGGGCTCGAAGCGGACCGCGGTCCCCGCCGGTATGTCCAGGCGCCGTCCGTAGGCCGCCCTGCGGTCGAAGGCCAGGGCGCGATTGGTCTCGGAGAAGTGGTAGTGGCTGCCGACCTGGATGGGCCGGTCGCCCGTGTTCGCGACGGTCAGGCTGATGGCGTCGCGGCCTTCGTTCAGCGTGATGGAGCCGTCGGGGACCATCAGCTCGCCCGGCGTTCCCGCCAGCCCCGCCGCCGGCGGTCCGCCTGCCCGTTCCGTCGCCGGCGGCGTGAGAAAGCTCCCGTACAGCGCCAGCTCGTGGTCGCCGCGCTCCGCCACGATGGGGTGGTGGACCGTCACGAGCTTCGTGCCGTCGGGGAAGGTGCCTTCGACCTGCACCTCGTCCACCATGTCGGCTATGCCGTCGAGGACGTCGCTGGTCCCCAGGAACCGCCGTCCGAGGTCCATCAGCTCGGCCACGGAGCGCCCGTCCCGGATGAACTCCAGAAGCTGCGTCGCAATCAGCGCGACCGCCTCGACGTAGTTCAGCCTGAGGCCGCGGGCAAGCCGTTTCTGCGCCAGGAACCCGGCCTGGTGCAGGATCAGCTTGTCGACCTCGCGAGGTGTCAGATGCATGGCGCTACCATTTCCGCGCCCACGGGCTGTCGCCCAGCAGCCGGGGCACAAAGCCGAGAAGGTCCCGCAGCGTGTGGTCGACGTCCTCCGCCGTGCGGCCCGCGATGCGCACGACGCAGCCGGCGTCGCCGACCGGGGCCGCGGCGATGAGACGGTCGGCGCGGCGTTTCACCGGCTCGGCGCGCACGCGGGCGTCGAGCCGCTCGATCTCCTCCGCGAGCCCGCGGCCGACCAGAATCGCGGCGGCGAGCACGTCGTAGGAGCCGAAACGGGCCGCCATGCGCCCGTCCGACGCCCGCAGCGCCAGCGCGTCGTGAACGACCAGGCGCCCCTCGAGGTGGACGACGGTGCGGCTGACGTACTCGTCGAAGGCCCAGCGCTCGCCGGACTCCCGGCGGCCTGACGTCACCCAGTCGAGCAGCACGAGCCCGCTTCCGGCGCCGAGGTCGACGCGCTGCGTCTGGCGATAGCGGGAGCCGGCGAAGCAGATCACGGCGTCCGGGGCGACGACGAGCAGGGCGTTCTCGCCGACGTCGGCGTCCAGGGCCGCCCGCGTGCCGCGTGGCGAACGGTAGACCTTGGTGGCGGACTGCGTCGACAGGAACGCCGTGGCGCCCGTGCCGACCGACGCCTGCAGCGCGACGTCGTCACCGTCCACCAGCCCCCCGCCGTGGCTCGAGGTGAAGATCCAGGCGGCATGGCCGTGGTTGCGCGGCGTCAGCAGCCGCAGCGGGCTGGTCGCGAACGCCCGGGACACGACGCTGCGCCCGCGCGCCCGCTCGACCGCGAACCGCCCGCGGCCCGCTCGCGCGACGCTCCCCGCACGCGGCGGCCGGACACCCGCCGGGGTGGTTTCGCTTTCCGGTTGCGGTGGGCGGACAGCCGGCGCGTCGTCGTTTCCCGGACGCGACGGCCGGACACCCGTGGCCGCCGCGCTTCCTGCATCCAGCCGCCGGGCAGCCGCCGGCGGAGCCTCACGTTGCGCATCAGACCGTGAGGTAGTCGCGGATGTCATCGTCGCTCAACTCGTCGATGGCGCCGCCGGCCACGGCGCGTCCCTTGTCCAGGATGCGGAACTCGCTCGCCACGCGGCGGGCGAACGGCAGCTTCTGCTCGACGAGCAGGACGGTGACGCCGGCCTCGTCGTTGAGCCGGAGGATGATATCCCCGATCTCGTGGACGATGTTCGGCTGGATCCCCTCGGTCGGCTCGTCCAGGATCAGCAGCCGGGGCTCGAGCACCAGGGCCCGGCCTATCGCCAGTTGCTGCTGCTGGCCGCCGGACAGGTCTCCGCCCCGGCGCTGCAGCATCCGCTTCAGCACCGGGAAGAGCTCGAACACCCGCCCGGGGATGCTGCGGACGCCGTCGCGGCGCGCCGCCAGACCGATGCGGAGGTTCTCCTCGACGGTGAGCTGCGGAAAGATCTCCCGCCCCTGCGGCACGTAGCCGATGCCCAGCCGCGCCCGGCTCTCGGGGGAGCGCGCGAGCAGGTCGACCTCGTCGAACGCGATGCTGCCCGACGTCACCGGCACCAGGCCCATCACGCACTTGAGCAGCGTGGTCTTGCCCACGCCGTTGCGCCCCATGAGGCACAGGCGCGTCCCGGCCTTCATGTCCAGGTCGATGTCCCACAGCGTGCGGCTGCCGCCGTAGGAATGGTTGAGGTTGCGGATGCGGAGCAGGCTCATGCGCCGAGATATACCTCGATCACCCGCGGGTCGCCCTGCACGTCGTCCATGTCGCCCTCGGCCAGCACGCGCCCCTCGTGCAGGACCGCCACCCGGTTGGCGATCGACCGCACGAACTCCATGTCGTGCTCGACGACGACCACCGAGTGCCGTCCCGCCAGCGACAGCAGCAGCTCGCCCGTGCGCTCGGTCTCCTGGGGCGTCATGCCGGCCACCGGCTCGTCGACGAGCAGCAGCTTCGGCTCCTGCATCAGCAGCATGCCGATCTCCAGCCACTGCTTCTGCCCGTGGGCCAGGGCGCCGGCCGGCGCATCGCGCCTGGACGCCAGCCCGGTCGTTTCGAGAACGGCATCGATGCGCTCGCGGTCCGAGCGGGTCAGACGCGCGACCAACGTGTGCCAGAACGACTTGTCGCCGGCCAGGGCCAGCTCCAGGTTCTCGAAGACCGTCAGGAAATCGAAGACGGTGGGCTTCTGGAACTTGCGGCCGATGCCCACCTGCACGATCTCGGGCTCGGTCAGCGCCAGCAGGTCGATCCGGTTGCCGAACCACACCGTGCCCTCGTCGGGCCGCGTCTTCCCGGTGATGACGTCCATCATCGTGGTCTTGCCGGCCCCGTTCGGCCCGATGACGCACAGCAGCTCGCCCGGGTCGACGTGCAGCGTGAGGTCGTCCAGCGCCTTGAAGCCGTCGAAGCTCACCGTCACGTGCTGCAGATACAGCACGCCGCCGCCGAGCGGGGACGGCTGCCGCCGCAGCGCGGCCTCGCGCTTCCCGCGCCAGGCGTCGCGCCGGCTCGCGGAATCGGCGGGCCGCGGCCGATCGCGTCTCGGCACACCGCGATCCGGCCCCGCGCCGCCGGCCCGCGCTTCGACGGCCGGCCTCGGATCCGCGTTCATGCGCCTCGCCTCACCGGGAAACGGATGCCGGCCAGCCCGCGGGGCAGGAAGAGGGTGACCCCCACGAACAGCGCCCCGAGCGCGTAGAGCCACAGGTCGGGCAACGCGCCGGTGAACCAGGTCTTCGCGTAGTTGACGAGCACGGCTCCGGCGACGGCTCCCCACAGCGTGCCCCGTCCGCCGACCGCCACCCAGATCACCACCTCGATGGAGTTGATGGGCTCGAACTCGCTGGGATTGATGATGCCCACCTGCGGCACGTACAGCGCGCCCGCCACCCCCGCGAGCACCGCCGACAGCACGAACACCCAGAGCTTGAAGGCGTCGACGCGGTAGCCGAGAAAACGCGTGCGGCTCTCGGCGTCCCGGATGGCGCGCAGCACCCGTCCGGCGCGCGACGCGAGCACCGTCCGGCAGAGCCAGTAGCTGGCCCCGAGCGCCACCGCCGTCGCCGCCAGCAGCGCGGAGCGGGTGGCGTCGCTCTGCAGGTCGAAGCCGAGCAGGTCCTTGAAGTCGGTGAACCCGTTGTTGCCCCCGAAACCCATGTCGTTGCGGAAGAACGCCAGCATCAGGGCGTAGGTGAGCGCCTGCGTCATGATCGACAGGTACACGCCGGTGACCCGCGAGCGGAACGCCAGCCACCCGAACGCGAACGCCAGCGCCCCGGGCGCCAGCGCCACCATCCCCATCGCGAACCAGAACCGGTCGAAGCCGTACCAGAACCACGGCAGATCGGTCCAGTTCAGGAACACCATGAAGTCCGGCAGGATCGGGTGGCCGTACACGCCCCGGGCGCCGATCTGGCGCATGAGGTACATCCCCATCGCGTAGCCCCCGAGCGCGAAGAACGCCGCGTGGCCCAGGCTCAGGATGCCGCAATAGCCCCAGATGAAGTCGACCGCGAGCGCGAGCAGCGCATAGCACAGGTACTTGCCGATCAGGCCGACCGCGTAGCTCGACAGGTGGAGGGGGGAGGATTCCGGCACCGCGAGGTTCAGGATCGGGGCGGCCAGCGCGACTGCCGCCAGCACCGCCAGGAACGCCAGGCTGGCGCGATCGGCGATCGCCGCCGGCAGGTACCCGATCGCCCCGGTCATCCGCACGCTGGTCACCCGCACCTCGGTCACATGCTCTCGGCGGCGCGTCCCGTCTGCGGAAACAGACCGCGGGGGCGGCGCTGGATGAAGAGGATCAGCACGACCAGGACCAGGATCTTGCCGAGCACCGCGCCGGCGAACGGTTCGAGCAACTTGTTGGCGATGCCCAGCGACATGCCGCCGATGAGCGTGCCCCAGAGGTTGCCGACGCCGCCGAACACCACCACCATGAACGAGTCGACGATGTAGGACTGGCCGAGGTTGGGGCCGACGTTGGTCAACTGCGTCAGGGCCACGCCGGCCACCCCGGCGATGCCGGCGCCGAGCCCGAACGTCATGACGTCCACCCGTTCGGTCCGCACGCCCATCGCCCGGGCCATCGCCCGGTTCTGCGACACGGCGCGGATGTCCAGACCCAGGCGCGTGCGCCGCAGGACGGCCAGCACCAGCGCGAACACGAGCAGGGCGAACAGGACGATGTACATCCGGTTCCAGGTGAGCGAGAAGGCCTCGTTGAACTGCAGCGCCCCGCTCATCCACGACGGCGTGACGACCGCGCGGTTGTTCGCGGAGAACACCGAGCGCACGAGCTGCTGCAGGACGAGGCTGACGCCGAACGTCGCGAGCAGGGTCTCGAGCGGCCTCCCGTACAGGAAGCGGATGACGCTGCGCTCGATGAGCACGCCGATGCTCCCGGCCACCAGGAAGGCCGCGGGCACCGCCACGAGCAGCGAGATGCCGATGAGGTCCGGCATCCAGAGCTGCACGACGTAGGTGGTATAGGCGCCGAGCATCATCAGCTCGCCGTGGGCCATGTTGATGACGCCCATGACGCCGAAGGTGATCGCCAGCCCGATGGCGACCAGCACCAGCACGGAGCCGAGGCTCAGCCCGAAGGCCACCGTCTCGAGCACCGAGTACACGTTGCGCATCGAGTCGATCTGCCACAGGGCGTCGGCCGCCGCGGCCCGCACGTCCGCGTCGGGCTCGACCCGGCCGCCGTTCCCGGTGTCGGCCACCAGCGCCGTGAGTCGATTGTGCACGACCGGGTTGAGGCGGCCCGAGAGCCGTTCGACGGCCTCGATGCGCACGTGCGGGTCGCCGTCCTCGAGCGCCGCGATCGACAGCGCGGTCTCGATCTCGTAGGAGACGTCGGGGTCGGTCTCCACCGCGGCCCGCCGGCGGAAGAGCTCGATGGTCTCGTCGTCGAGGCCGCGCAGCAGCTCCCGCGCGGCCTCCAGCCGCACGCCGGCGTCGGCGCTCGACAGACTGAACCGCGCGATCGTGCCCCGCAGGAACCTGCGCAGCCGGTTGTTGGTGATGATGCGCCGCAGCAGGTCGGGCGCGACGGCGTCGACGAGGTCCAGCGAGGCGGGGTCTAGCAACCGGAAGGCGGTCAGGCGCTCGTCGTTCGACTCGACGACGAAGATCCGCCGGTCGCGCTCGCGCTCGAACAGGCGGTCCTCGAGCAGCGCCGTCAGCACGTCGCGCACGCGCGGGTGCCCGGTCGCGAGCAGCCGCTCGGCGAGCGCTTCCTTCTCGCGGAAGTTGGCGTCGGCGAACTCGGCGACGAGCGCGCGAAAGGCGTCGTCCCCGGTGTCGGCCGCCGCCGCCGGGGCCGGACCGGTGAGGAGGAGGAGGCACCAGGCGAGCGACAGACCCAGGGTCCATCGCCCGCCCGGCGCCGGTGCCCCTACTCGTAGTTCTGCCCGGAGCACACCTGCGTCTCGGTGTTGTAGTTGCCGCAATTCAGCGTCACCCAGTCCGCTTCCGTGTCCTCGCTGCCCGGCAGGTAGTCCGACCAGGCGTCGCCCGGAACCGTGTCGTCCGTCTGCCAGACCACGTCGAACTGCCCGTTCGCCTGCACCTCGCCGATGTACACCGGCTTGGTGATGTGGTGGTTCGGCAGCACCTCGGCGATGCCGCCGGTCAGGTTCGGCGTCGTGGTTCCCGGCAGCGCCGCCAGCACGGCGTCGACCTCGGTCGTGCCGGCCTTCTCCACCGCCTTGGCCCAGAGGTTGAAGCCGATATAGTGCGCTTCCATCGGATCGTTGGTCGTCCGCTCGGCGTCGGCGACGAACGCCTTCCACTTCGCGATGAACTCCGCGTTCGGCGCCGAGTCCACGCTCTGGAAGTAGTTCCAGGCCGCGAGGTGGCCGACCAGCGGCGTGGTGTCGAGACCCGACAGCTCTTCCTCGCCCACCGAGAACGCCACGACCGGGATCTCGTCCGCCGAGACCTCCTGGTTGGCGAGCTCCAGGTAGAAGGGCACGTTGGCGTCGCCGTTGATGGTGGACACCACCGCGGTGGGCTTGCCGGTCGAGCCGAAGCGGCGGATGGCGGACACGCGGGTCTGCCAGTCCGAGTGCCCGAACGGGGTGTAGTTGATCGAGATGTCCTCTTCGGCTACCCCCTTCTGCTTCAGGTACGCCTCGAGGATGCGGTTGGTCGTGCGCGGATAGACGTAGTCGGTGCCCTCGAGCACCCAGCGCTCGATGCCGACCTCGTTCATCAGGTAGTCGATGGCCGGAATCGCCTGCTGGTTCGGGGCCGCCCCCGTATAGATGACGTTCTTCGACGACTCCTCGCCCTCGTACTGCACGGGGTAGAAGAGGAGGCCGTTGTTCTCCTCGAACACCGGGAGCACCGACTTGCGGGACACGGACGTCCAGCAGCCGAACACCACGTCGACCTGCTCGGACTCGAGCAGCTCGCGCGCGCGCTCGGCGAACAGCGGCCAGTCGGACGCCGGATCGACCACCACCGCCTCTACGGGTCTGCCGAGCAGGCCGCCCTTGGCGTTCTGCTCGTCCACCATCATCAGGACGGTGTCCTTCAGGGTCGTCTCGCTGATGGCCATCGTGCCCGATAGCGAGTGCAGGACGCCGACCTTGATGGGATTGCCGGTCGGGCCTTCCGCGGTTTCCGGTGCGTCACCGGACCCGCCGCAGCCGGTCAGGGCGACGGCGAGTATGACGAGACATGCGTGGATGCGTTTCATTTGAAGCTGGCTCCTGTGTGTGAACGGTCGCTACATCTGGATCTGCAGTCCGACCCCGACCTGGAAGTCGTCGGTCTGGACCGCGGTATAGCTGGTGTCCTTGAAGAAGATCATCAGGCGCGCGTTGAACTGCCGGATGATGTAGTTGAGATCGACCTCGGTCGTCTTCTGGTTGTAGTCCGGCGTGAGGCCCTCGCGGAACCGGGCGCGCGCGTACTTGCCGAGAATCTCGAACTGGCCGGGGCCGACGCGTTTCGGGAACAGGTAGGCGGCCAGCAGGTAGCCGCCGTCGTTCATCACGTAGCGCGGGTCGTAGCCGCCGAGGCCGTCGTAGCGCGCCCACTCGGCTTCGAGAGACACGGCGCCGCCGCCCGCGACCTTGCGCTCCATGAGGAAGTCGGCGCTGTAGGCGTTGCCTGACTCGGCCTGCGTCTGACCGGCGAGCCCGATAGCGAGGATGTTCTTTTCGCCGTAGTAGGTGCTGTTCAGGTAGTAGCCGGGCTCCGGGTCCCAGAAGTTCACCTGCACCCGGCCGGCCCCGATGAGCGACGAGATGCCGGTTGTCGAATGGCCGTCGAAGGCGCCCGCGGACACCTTGACCTTGTCGAACTGGCCCCAGTAGGCGGCGCCGTTCGCGCGACCCTGGAAGATGAACGGATAGCCGTCCTGGACCCCGTCGGCGTAGACCCCCCAGTGGTGCGCGTAGAACGGGCCGTACAGGTTGGCCCGATCGCTCGGCGGCAGGAACCGTCCCACCCACACGTTGAACGTGTCGGACATCTCGAACTGCGCGACCGCGTCGAGGATCTTGAACCGCGTGTTCTGGCCGGGGTTCGGGGCGCCCAGCGAGCCGCCGTAGTCGATGTCCGTGTTCACCATGAACTTGATGGTGTCGGTGGCGGCGCCGTTGAGGTACAGGCGCAGGCTGTTGACCCTGAGGTGATCGGTGGCGTCGGTATCGCGGGACCGGTGGTGCAGGAAGCTGGACTGCAGGCCGCCGCCCACGGAGATCGGGGGCGTTGCCGCCGGCGTTTCCTGTACTTCCACCGCCTCGACTTCCTGGGCTTCGACACTCGGGGCCACCGCCGCTGCTCCGGTTTCGACCCCGGGCGCTACCGCCGCTGTCCCGGTTTCGACATCCGGGACTTCCGCCGCTGCCGGGATCTCGACGCCCGGGGCCACCGCCGCCGCCCGGGTCTCCACTTCCCCGATTGCCACTTCCCCGGCGTCCATCTCTTCCTGGGCGTGGAGGGTGCCGGCGCCAGTGCCGGCCCACGAGGCGAGTGCCGCCAGCAGCGCCACCGCCAATCGGGAGCGCCACCCGCGTGCGGCATGGTTGCTCTGATGTCTGTCACAGGGCACGGAATGTCTCCTTCTCCGTTGTGCGGCCGATTCCGGGGTGCCGGGCAGGCGCCGTCCCCCCGCCGATGCCAACGTCATGAGCCCGGCATAATTGCAAGGCACGTGCCACTACTGGAATCCGCGTCCCGAGGGTGCCCGCGCGGCGGATTGGTCCAGCAGGAATGGCAGCAGACTTGACGGGACGCCGGGGAGAGAAAGGAGAACCCGGGGGCTTGGCGAGACGACAAATCTGTATGTTCGGAGGAGGACGGTCTACCTTTTCGTGGAAACGCGCCGTACTTGCCCGGACTACCGGAACCCCGATTCAGAAGGGCGACGGGCGGTGGATACGCTTCCGGACCGGCGGCTCCGAAACGACGAGATTGGTCTTCGGCAACAAAATGGCAGGCAATCCACAACTTTGTGGTCGCTTGTTGGAATCGCGACGCTTTTGTGGGAACAGCGCCGGGCGGCGACTGGATGTCGTCCCGCCAGGATGCAGGCCGCCTGCAGGGCTTGGTCGAGCGTGCGTACGAACCCGAACGCCTCACACGGACGAGCGCCCAGGCAAGGGAGCGACGTCCTGCTCACGGTGGCGAACCGCCCGTGTCGAGCGGACCGGGCGGTGAGGAGCCGCAGTCCTGAACCCGCGCTACTCCGGCAGCGCGAACGCGAAGATCGCGTTGCCGGCGGCAATCGCCACGTGCTGCCGGCCGTCGACGGCGAAGGCCATCGGTCCGGCGTGCACGCGCCCGCCGATGTTCTTGTGCCACAGTTCCTCGCCGGTCTCGGCATCGAGCGCGAAGAAGAAACCGTCGGCAGTACCACCGAAGACGAGATTGCCGGCGGTCGACAGCAGGCCCGAGGTCGTCCGCGAGTCCACCGGGAACTCCCACCGCAGGTCGCCGGACTGCGGCTCGAGGGCACGGACGGCGCGCACGTAGTTCTCGAGCGGCTCGGGCGACTCGCCGCCGCCGGCGCGGTAGCTCTGGCCCTCCTCGTATTCCACCGGCCGGATGAAGTAGCGCGTTTCCGCGTCGTAGGCCATCACGTAGATGAGGCCGGTGCGCGGGCTGTAGGTGGGCGACCACCAGTTCGAGCCGCCGGTGATGGCCGGGGCGACCACGGTGCCCTCGGGCGACGGCTCCATGCCCGGCACCAGGATGGGCCGGCCGTTCTCGTCGAGACCCTCGGCCCAGGTCTGCCGGGCGTACGGCGTGCCGAGCAGGAACTCCCCGGTCTCGCGGTCGAGCACGTAGAAGAACGCGTTGCGGTTCGGGAAGAGCATCAGCCTGCGTTCCTCGCCGTCGAAGGTCGTGTCGGCCAGGATCGGGATCTGCGTCGCGTCCCAGTCGTGGATGTCGTGCGGCGTGAACTGGAAGTACCACTCCAGCTCGCCGGTATCCGCGTCGAGGGCCACCACCGAGTCGGAGTAGAGGTTGTCGCCCTCGCGGACCGTGCCGTCGTAGTCCGGACCGGGGTTGCCGGTGCCCCAGTAGAGGAGGTTCAGCTCCGGGTCGTAGGAGCCGGTCATCCACGTGGCCGCTCCGCCGGTGCGCCACGAGTCGCCCGACCACGTGCGGTTGTCGGGATGGTCGGGGCCCGGCGTCGTGTAGAAGCGCCACTCGAGCGCGCCCGTCTCCAGGTCGTAGGCGTCCACCAGCCCGCGGATGCCGTACTCGCCCCCCGCTACGCCGGTGAAGATCCGGTCGCCGACGACGAGCGGCGCGGCCGTCTTGCTGTAGCCCGACGACGCCTCGTGCACTTCGGTGTTCCAGAGCACGCTCCCCGTGCGGGCGTCCAGCGCGACGAGATGGGCATCCAGCGTGCTCATGATCACCCGGTCGCCCTGCACGGCCACCCCGCGGTTGTTGCGTCCGCAGCAGAAGATCAGCTCGTCCGGCAACTGGTGCTCGTAGCGCCAGTAGGGCCGGCCGGTGGCGGCGTCGACCGCGATGACCGTGCTCGGCGACTCGGTGATGTACATGACGCCGTCGACCACCAGCGGCGTCGTCTCGGCCCGGTCGAGGACGGCGAGCTGGTAGACCCAGGCAATCTCCAGGCCGGCTACGTTCCGCCGGTCGATCTGATCGAGGCGGGTAAAGCGCTGGGCGTTGTAGTTGCCCGAGTACATGAGCCAGTTGTGCGGTTCCTTCTCGGCGTTGAGCAGGCGCTCGGCGGTGACCGGCGCGAACGCCGGCGCCTCCCGCTGGTTGGACTGTGTCTGCGCACGGGCCGGCGCGGCGAGGGTGGCGGCGACCGCCGGGAGAACGATGGCCGTGAACAGGCGACGTTGCAGCATCATGGCTCTCTCTCGCGTGGGTGGTATTCGTCGAGCACTCGAGCAGTCGCCCCGCGGCGCCCGCCATTCATGGCGCGATTCTAGCAGCCCGCATGCCGGCCGCCGTCCGCCGGTTCCGAGCCGCCGTTCGCCGAATCGCCATGGTTCCGACCGGACGCTGCCGTCAGACTGCGCGTGAACGATCACCCGGGAGGCGACAGAATGACGGAGCGAATGGAGAGCAACCACGACGTCGGAACGCACGCGCGTCAACCGCCCCGCAAGCGGCGGCCCGTCTGGCCGGGATTGCTGGTCATCACGCTCGGGGTCGTGTTCCTGCTGGACAACCTCGACGTCATCGAGAGTGAGCGGTTGTTCCGGTTCTGGCCGGTGATCCTGATCGTGGCCGGGGTCAAGCACCTGTGGGGATCGCGGGGTCGCGGCACGGTCTTCTGGGGCGCCGTTCTGACCGGCGCGGGCGGTCTGCTGCTGATCCAGAGTCTGCACGTCGTCGACTTCGACGTGTGGGACCTGTGGCCGCTCATCCTGGTCGCGATCGGCTTCCGGATGCTGGCGTTCCCGCGGTCGGACTCGCGGGTCTCGCAGGACGGCGCAGACGCGGTCGAGAACTGCTCCGCCTTCCTCGGCAGCGTCGAGAGGCGGAATCGCTCGGCGGACTTTCAGGGCGGATCGGCCGAGGCGTTCCTGGGCGGCGTCAAGCTCGATCTGACCGGGGCCCACATGGTGGGCGACCAGGCCGTGCTCCGCGTCTCCGCGCTGATGGGCGGCATCGAGATCCGCATCCCCGAGGAGTGGACGACCGAGGTCAGGTTCACGCCGATGCTCGGCGGCGTCGAAGACAACTCGCGGGGGCCGGCCGGGGCGACGAAGCGGCTCGTCCTGGAGGGCTCGGTCTTCATGGGCGGCATCGAGATCCGGAACTGACGTGCACCCGATCCTCGCCTCCGGTCAGCGGCAGGTGCTCTATCTGACCTCGTCTTGCGCCGCAGCACTTCGCTCCGCTGCGTTCTGCGCCGTCCAGCCGGCGCGCAGCGCCGCGCGATCCACGGCCGTGCCGCCGAGGTAGACGTCCGCGATGCGTCGCGAGTTCGCTATGTCGTCCAGCGGGTTCGCGTCGAGCACGATGAAGTCGGCGCGGGCGCCGGGCGACAGACGGCCCGAGTCGTCTACTCCCAGGCGATCCGCCGAGCGACTGGTCGCCGTCACGATGGCGTCCATCGGGCTCAACCCGGCCGCCACCATCAGCTCCAGCTCCCGGTGCGCCGAGAAGCCGTAGAAGTGATCCTGAACGCCGGAGTCGGAGCCGAGGACGAGCGACGCGCCGGCGGCATGGAGCTTGGCCAAGCTGCGCTCCATCTGTTCGTACGAGCGCGCGGCCCGTTCCGCGGCGTCCGCGGCGCGGCTCGCGAAGGTGTCGGTCGCGCGTGCGAGCACGGCGGGCGCCACCGTCTCCGCGAGGATCGGCGTGGCGAGCCACGGCGGGGGCTCCGTGTGGCGGCCGCGCTCGGAGATGCCGATGTTCGGCATCACGAACACGTCCTGCTCGACGACGGCCGCGACGAGCGCGTCGTCCATCTCGCGGTCGCGGACCAGGTGCGCGAAGCCGTCGACGCCGGCGGCCACCAGCTCCTCGGCATCGTCGTGGTAGAAGATGTGGGCTATCACGTCGAGGCCGTGACGATGCGCCTCGTCGATGATCGGCCGGTACAGCGCCGGCTCGAGCTTCTCGACGGATCCGCCGCGGTCGTCGACCCAGATCTTGACGAACGAGACGCCCTGCGCGGCCAGCTCCCGGACGTACTGCCGTCCCTCCTCTTCGCTCGTCACCCCGGAAGCCGACGGGCGGAGCGCCGCGGCGCCCGGACCGGCATTGGGCCGCGCCAGCCCCCGGCCGGCCGTGAAGAGGCGGGCGCCGCCGAGCGTCCCGGCCTCCTGATCCCGGCGGATGTCGCTCCAGATGTCGCCGGCGTCGGTGCCGAGCGACACGATGACCCCCACTCCGTAGTAGGCATAGCGGTTGAGATGGTCGACGACGTTCTCGCGGGTGTAGTTCGCGGCGTCGTAGGTGAGCCCCCGCTGGAACCCGACATGGCCGTGCAGGTTGACCAGCGCCGGCATCACGGTCTTGCCGGTCAGGTCCACCACCGTGGCGCCGGGCGGCGATTCGACCTCGTCCCGCGGTCCGGCGGCGGTGACGACGCCGTCATCGACCACCAGCCGCGCCGACTCGATCGCGGGCATTCCCGTGCCGTCGATCAGACGCGCGCCGTCGTAGACGGTCGCGGAGGTCGCGGACTCCGACGTCGGCGCGGGAGACCCGCCCGTGGAACCGGCCAACGGCACCGCGCACGCGACGGCGGCAGCCAGAACGACGCCGCTGGTCGGGCCGCGCGCGGCCCGATCGTCTCGAAGATGCATCAGGTTCCCTCTCTGACTACCGGTGAACGAGGCGCGACCGGCGCCCGTCCACCTGGGTGTTCAGGCGTCTTCCAGGTACACCGAAACCCGGATGTCGAGCCGGCTCCCGCGGCGCTCGATGGATTCCGCCCGCGCACAGAGGTGCTTGCCGGCGTCCATCAGCCGCGCGGGCATCTCGTTGCGCCGGCGAGGCACGTAGCCCAGCTTGCGTCCTTCCGGCCCGAGCACCTCGATGGCAAGCGCATCGTAACGGTTCTCGGGCTGCCGCCGCAGCGTGAGACGCTGCCCGGGGCGCAGGCGGCCTGCGACCGCCTCGGCGTCGTAGTATGCGGTCCCGGCGACGTGCATGCCGGCAAGCCGGACTTGCCGCGGCGCGGCGGCTCGCACACGGTGCGTGCTGAGAGTCCCGAGGCCGAGCAGGCCGCAGAGCGCGTGGATGAGATCTCGACGATGCATGGCTCAACTCCTCGGTGGCGGGACGTTGCCGTGCGCCGCCACGCTCATGAATAATACCGACTCCCGCGCCCGCCCCGTCGCGGGCGCCTGTGACCATTGTCCCGACCATCCATGACAGTTCTCGTCACCGGCGCGGCCGGATACATCGGCAGCGTGGTGGCCGAGCGTCTGCTGGAGCACGGCCACGCGGTCGCCGCGCTCGACGACCTCTCGCAGGGGCACCGCGCGGCGGTGCCGGCGGGAGCCGGGTTCTTCGAGGGCGATCTGCGCAACCGGACGCGGCTTGCGGAAGTGATGGCCGCGGTGCGACCGGGCGCCGTCGTGCACCTGGCGGCGGAGGCGCTGGTCGGAGAGTCGGCGACCGAGCCCGCGAAGTTCTTCGAGGTCAACGTCACCGGCGGGCTGAACCTGCTGGACGCGATGCGTGCTGCCGGCGTGCGCCGCCTCGTCTTCTCGTCGACCGCGGCAGTCTACGGCGAGCCGGAGGAGATTCCCATCCGCGAGGACGCCCCGTTGCACCCGGTCAACGCCTACGGCGCCTCGAAGCTGGCGTTCGAGCAGGCGCTGCCGTGGTACGCGTCGGCGTACGGCCTGCGCCACGTCTCTCTGCGCTACTTCAATGCGTGCGGGGCGACGGCGGAGCGGGGCGAGCACCACGTCCCGGAGACCCATCTGATCGCGATCCTGCTGGAGGTCGCCCTCGGCCTGCGCCCCGAGATCCGGATCTTCGGCAGCGACTACGACACGCCGGACGGCACCTGCATCCGCGACTACGTCCACGCCGGCGACATCGCCGACGCGCACCTGCTGGCCCTCGACCGCATCGACGGAATCGAATCGGGCGCGTTCAATCTGGGCAACGGGGCCGGGTTCTCGAACCGGGAGGTGGTCGAGGCGGCCCGTCGCGTCACCGGCCACCCGATTCCGGCGGTTGCGGCCCCCCGACGGGCGGGCGACCCGGCACGGCTGGTGGCGAGCGCCGACCGGGCCCGAGAGGTGCTCGGCTGGTCGCCGACCCATCCGACGCTGGACGAGATGATCGCGACCGCCTGGGCATGGCGCAAGGACCGGCCGCAACCGTACGCCGGTTGGTCACCCGGATCCTCGCGTTGAGCCCGGACGACGCCGAGGGGGGCGACAGATGATGGCTCGGGCCGCTTCCGCTCGCCGCTAGTGGTCCCTCAGGAACTGCCGCGCTTCCTCGACGGTCGGCGCGTCCTCCGCCCCGCGCCACTGGGCCACGAGCTGTGCGTACTGCGCGCGCGCGGTGTCCGGATCGCCGGCGGCCACGGCGGCGCGGGCGAGCCCGCGGAGCGAGAGCGACCGGTTCGGCGTGCGCCGCAGCGAGCGCTTGAACTGTTCGACGGCTTCAGCAGGCCGACCCAGCTCGAGCAGGAGCTCGCCATACAACTCGTGCGCCGGCTTGAGTGGGGTCGGCGCCCCGCGCGGCGCGCCCCGCGACTCGGCCAGCTCGATCGCCTTGTCCATCGAGGCCGACGCGGCGTCCGCGTCGCCCCGCGCGGCGTGCAGGAGCGCCGTGACCTCGTGATGCGCGATCGCCGCGACAGCGCCGTCCAGCACGGCCAGCGCCGCGGCCGCCGCGGCGCCCGCCGCCAGGTCGCCGGTCCGCACGGCGCTGATGCCGTTCGCCAGGTGTCCCCCCGCCGCGGCATGTGGCGACACTTCGATGACCTGCCACTGCTCGGTCTCGATCACGTACCGCGGCCGGGTGACGGCTGCCCGCTGCAAGGCAATCGGCGCCTCGGTATTGGCGATGACCATCTCGCCGTTCTCGACCGCCTGCCACGCCCTGGCGTAGTCACCACGCTGCAGGTCGCCGTACTGGCCCCAGTCGAGCGCATGCGTCAGATTCCTGGCATTGAAGTACCGCTGTGTGTCCGATTCGTAGGTGTCCTGCCGCTCGAACATCTCGAGCGCCGTCGCATACGAGGCGTCGTTCGACGACGAGACGTCGTCCCACATCCCGAGCTGGATGAAGATGTGCGACGGCATGTGCAGCGCGTGCACGACACCGGGCGCGATTGCGGCGAAGCGCGTGGCCGCCGGCAGCGCGATCGCCGCGTGAATCGGATCGTCGAAGGCGTGAATGATGTAGTGCGCGGCGCCCGGATGATCCGGATTCTCGTCGAACACCCGCAGCGCGATGGCGCCCGCCTTCACGTTCGTGCGATACGGCTCGTAGCCATAGTCGCTCGAGGTGGCCAGCAGCGCCAGCGCGTAGAACGCCTGCACCTCGTGATCGTCGGGGTAGGCGGCGGCAAGCCGCTCCATCTCGTCCGCGTACGCCACGCGGCGATCGGTTTCCTCGCCTGCGCCGAAGAACAGGGCATCCACGGCGCGGACGAATCCCCTCTCGCGCTCGGACGGAGCCTTGGCCAACCGGGCCTCCCGGGTCGGCCCCAGCCGCTCGAGCGCCTGCCGCGGCAGGTCCCACTCCTGGAAGCGCTGGAGGGGGTGGTTGTAGCTCATCGCCTCGCCCCAGTAGGCCATGGCGAAGTCCGGAGCCAGGGCCTGGGCCTGACGGAACTCCAGGGCCGCATCCTCGAGGCCGAAGCTGTGGAGCATCGCCGCGCCGCGAAGAAAATGGACCTGGGCATCGGGGGGGCCGGAGGTCGGAAAGTCGATGACCCCGAGATCTGACGGCAAGGCGGCACCGGACGTCGCTTGCGCCGCGGCGCCGTCCGGTACAGCCACGGCCACGGTCAAGGCGACGCACACGACGACGAAGGTGACAGGTCGCATAGGTCTCTCTCCCGATTGTCGCCCCCGACGCGCAAAGGCCGATCGACCCTGATCTGCCGCGGTGGCGACGCGCGATTCCACACGGAACGCGGCTATCGTATCACGCCAGGCGGGCGCGCCTGCCCTGCCGGCGCGCCCGCCGACCGCGACGGCCGCCGTCGTCCGAAGCATGCCCGCGGCACGAACCCTGTGCTGGCGTTCGTCGTTACAGCCAGGCGAACTTCACCGCGAAGAGCAGCGCCACCGTGATGAGCGTCGGCGAGCATTCCTGCCGCCGTCCCGCCATCACCTTGATCAGCACGTAGGTCAGGAAGCCGAGTCCGATGCCGTCGGCGATGGAGAACGTCAGCGGGATGGCGATGACGGTCATGATCGCGGCGGCGGACTCGGTGACGTCGCTCCAGTTGATGCCCACCAGCGGTCGCGCCATCAGGCACGCCACGTAGAGGATGGCCGCCGCCGTGGCGTAGGGCGGGATCGAGCCGGCCAGCGGCGCGAAGAACAGGCAGGCGAGGAACAGCACGGACACGACGACTGCGGTCAGGCCGGTCCGTCCGCCCGCGCTGGCCCCCGCCGCGCTCTCGATGTAGCTCGTCACCGGCGAGGTGCCGAGCAGGGCGCCTCCCACCGTTCCCGTCGAGTCGGCGATCAGCGCCTGCTGCATGCGCGGAAGCTGTCCGCGGTCGTCCAGGAGCCGCGCCTGGTGGGCGACGCCGATCAGCGTGCCGGTCGTGTCGAACAGATCGACGATCAGGAAGGTGAGAATCACCGCGATCATGCCCGCCTGCAGCGCGCCGGCGATGTCCAGGGCCAGCAGCGTGGGCGTGGGATCCGGCGGCAGCGACGCGATGCCCTGCCATTCGGAAACGCCGAGGACCAGGCCCGCGACGGCGACGCCCAGCATCCCGATGAGCGCGGCGCCCGGCACCCGGCGCGCCGCCAGCGCCACGATGGCGCAGAACCCGAGCAGGGAGAGCACCGGTCCCGGGGCCAACAGCTCACCGGCGGTGACCAGCGTCGCCTCGCTGGCCTGGATGATGCCGGCGTTGCGCAACGCGATGATGCCCAGGAACAGCCCGATCCCGGCCGCGATGGCCAGCTTCAGCCCCTGCGGGATCGCCTCGATGATCCAGCGCCGCACCGGCAGCACGCTGAGGATCAGGAACAGCACGCCGGAGACGAACACCGTGCCGAGCGCGACCTCCCACGAGTGACCCATGCCGAGCACCACGCCGTAGGCGAAGAAGGCGTTGAGCCCCATCCCCGGCGCCAGCGCGATCGGATAGTTGGCGTACAGCCCCATGACCAATGTGCTGAACGCCGCCGCCAGGCAGGTGGCGACGAACACGGCGTCGAACGGCATGCCGGCGTCGGCCAGGATCTGCGGATTCACGAAGGCGATGTAGGCCATCGTGAGGAACGTCGTTGCGCCCGCCGTCACCTCCGTCCGCACGTCGGTGCCGCGCTCCGCCAGTCCGAAGAACCGTTCGAGGGTGGCCGTCATGGTTTCCTTTCGCCGGCTCCGGATGTTCCCGTCGTGCGACGCTTGCGTCCGCGGCCCCGTCGGTTGCGACCTTCCTTGCGGGGATTCGCGCCGGATTCACTCCGAGCAGACAGTGGGCGCCTCGTACTCCAGGTGGAGCAACCGGAAGTAGTTCTCGCCGAGAGCGATGTTCCGGAAGGCGTCGTCGTTCAGATGCCGATGGATGCGGCCAGTGACCTCCAACTCTTCCCGGTAGACCTCGAGGTCCTTGTCGCGCGACGCCAGGAAGTCCGTGCCCGGAAGAATGCGTTCCGAGAAGGCGTTCAGGAACGGCACGTACGCTTCTCGCCCCTCCGGCGTCGAGAAGTAGGCATCGTCGATCACCCGCCACGCGATTTCCAGCGTCAGGTTCGGATGGCGCTCCAGCATCGACGTCATCAGGGCGACGTGACGGTGCGGGTCCATCGTGGTCAGTTCGCGCGACAGCCCCATGTGGACCCACACGATCGCGTTGTCGGGATAGCGGCGCAGCACCTCCTCCATCAGCGGGAGGTAGCGGGTCGGCTCGTCGTCGCTGCCCAGATCGGAGTGGATGGCCAGCGGGATGCCGCGCTCGCGCAGCGCTGCCATGAAGCCGGTCCACTTGGCGATGGCTTCCGCGGGCACCGGCTCGTGCCCGTTGTCGAACAGCGCCTGCTTGACCAGGTTGACCTCGCCCATCCAGCGGAAGAGCCCCGGGTACTCCGCGTCGAACAGCGCCATGCCGTCGAGAACGGACTCGGGGTCCGCCAGATCGGGGAACGTCATGGCGAGCGTCAGGTGCAGGCCCTCCGGCGTCTTCGTGACGACGTTGGCGGCGTTGACGAAGTCGTTCTTCAGCGTCGGGGTCACCGGCGTGCCGGGACAGTCCAGGTAGTACGTGCAGGAGGACGACGCCGGCAGCATCTGGCCGATGCCGTAGACGTTGGCGAAGAGGACGCCGGTCGCCTCGAAATATCCCAGGATCTCCTCGAACGGGACGGCGGGCCCGCCGAACGGCCGGAAGTGGACGTGGGTGTCGACGACCGCGGTCTGGGGTTGCGCGGACCGGTCGTAGCACGGCGCGTCAGCCGTTCGGAACGAGTCCAGCGTCAGCGCAGGCGGAGCGGCGGTCGGTGCCGGCTGGCCGGTGGCTGCCGCCGATGCCGCGGTCGGCGAGGTCCGGCCCAGGGCGACGTTGCCGGCCACCGCCAGGATGCCCAGCCCGGCGAGCAACAGGAGGCGCGCGCCGCCCTGCGGACGTCCAGCCCGGTCAACGAGCGCATCGCGTTCGGCTTCCCGCTTCATGCGCGGCAGAATAGCGCGTGGAGCATCCCCCCGCAAAGCGCTGTCCGGACAGCCCGTGGTGAAAGTCCCCGCTGCATTCGAGCGGCGACGCATCCCGCCTGACCGCGTTGTTCGTCGGTTGCGTATGCCCAATATGCGCTCTCCTCGCGCCGGGTAGCGGGTGTCGAGGCCGCCTCGCCGCTCTCGGTGCGACGCGGGGTTTCACCACGGGCCGTGGAGCCCTGGCGCTTGCGATCGCGTCGGAACCGACACGTTCGTTCTCGACATGTTGCAGGAACGAGGGCCGGTCTGGCCAGTTGACGATCAACTACCCATCAACTACCGGAAGCATTTTATTTTCAATATCTTACGGGCTCTTGGCGCCGACGCGGGTGCCTGTCTGTCAACTACCAGCCGAATCGAGCCCGCAGACTCTGGTGCTCCGTTCTACCCGCCGCGCGGATCAGCTTCCCGTCAACTACCCATCAACTGAGGTAAGGATTTTGTTTTCAACAATTTACATGCACAAAGCGTGCGCTCCGACGGTTGCCTGTCAACTACCGGTCGGCAGGAATGCCGGCCCAGAACGGGACGTACTTTCGCAGCCTCGGGGGAGCGTTTTCGTCGAACGGCCTGATCGCGCCGGCAGCTACGGGCCTCGCGGATGTACCGCGACACCGTCGCCTTGTTGTTCGTCTTGATGCCGAACCGCTCCCGCAGCGAGGCATTGGTCAGGAATTCGCGCGTCACGTACTTCAGGCAGGCGTGCAGGTAGCAGGCCCGAACTCGTTCCCTGCTGTCCATGTCGGTCAGAGGTTTGCGAGCGAACAGGACCACGCGGGTGGAGCCGGGGGGGCACCTCGAAGAGCGGAGCAGGAAGCTGGTAGCGTTCGACCTGTTCCACCACCTTGTCGATTCCGCCGCCTCGTTCCTCGCAGATGTCGAACCGGCGCATGAGCGACGTGAGCGCCTCGTTCCGCGAAGCCGGTGGGCTGTCGAGGAAGCGCCGAGTGTCCACCAGCGGTTCGCCGGGGTTCGTGATCTCGATGCGTCCGTCGAAGATCTCCACCATCGGCCCGGCCCCGGTCACGGAGAAGTCCTGGTGCAGCAGCGCGTTGGCGACCAACTCCCGCACCGCCGGGGCGGGGAATTCCGGGATGGTCCGCCGGAGTGCCTGCCCGATGACCTCGTGCGTGGGCAGCTTGGCGTTGACGTAGTCGATCAGCCCCTCGAAGCCGGAGGCGTAGCCCTTCGTGTGCTCACGCTCTCCCAGGCCTTCGGTGCGCCCCTTGCCACGGTACTCGATGACGCGCACGGACTTCCGCTTGAGCCGCGGAAAATCGCCCAGATTCCTGGCGAACAGGATGGCGCCCAGGTTCGTGACGTCGAAGCCGCCAGCCTCGCAAGGCGCGACAAGACGATCCCGTTGCAAGGCGTCGAGAATGGCGGCGCGACCGTCGGGGAGCGGTGCGCCGAGCAGGTGGAAATACGCCGGGTAGTCGAGCCGAAGCAGGACCTCCTCGCCCCTGACCCGTTGCGCCGCAACGCCGTCTTCTGTCGTCTCCATTGTGGTCGTGTTTCCTGACTCACGGCGCCTCGGCTCCCTCGTTCAGGATGGCCAGGTATCGATCGTGAACGAACAGCCGCCCGCGGCGTTTTCCAGTGATTTCGCGTGCGATGCCCTGGTCGACGAGCAGCTCCATCGCCGACGCGGTGGTGCGAAACGCAAGACCCGTCCGGGTGCTGGCCGACGGCAGCGACAGCATCGGCTGCTCGGTGAGGGCTCCGTAAACCCGCAGGGCGGAGCCGGCGCGGCGGCCGAAGCGTCGCTCGATGGCGGTCCGATCGGCCGCGAACAATTGCGAGAGGCGGTGCGACGTGGAGACTGCGCCTTCGGCCGTGGTCCGTACCCCGTCGATGAAGAAGGCGATCCAGGACTCCCAGTCGCCGGTGCGGCGCACGTCGTTCAGCAGGTCGTAGTAGGCGGTGCGGTGCTGCTTGAAGTAAAGGCTCAGGTACAGGAGCGGCTCGCGCAACACGCTCGCGTGACACAGGAGCAACGTGATCAGGAGCCGTCCTACCCGCCCGTTGCCGTCGAGGAACGGGTGAATGGTCTCGAACTGCACGTGCGCCAAGCCCGCGCGGATCAGGACGGGAAGGCCATCGTCCGTGGCGTGCAGGAAGCGCTCGAGCGCTGCCATGCAGTCGGCCACCGCGGTGTGCGGCGGCGGCACGAAGGCGGCGTTGCCGGGTCGGGATCCGCCAATCCAGTTCTGCGAGCGCCGGAACTCGCCGGGCGTCTTGGTGCTGCCGCGCCCGCGCGACAGCAGGATCCCGTGGATCTCGCGAATCAGTCGGTTCGACAGCGGGAACCCCTCCCGCAGGCGCCGCAGGCCATGCTCCAGCGCAGCGACGTAGTTGGAGACCTCGACGACATCGTCGAGCGGGACGCCGGGCGCCTCTTCCGACTCGAAGAGCAGGAGATCCGACAGCGAAGATTGCGTACCCTCGATCTGCGAGGAGAGCACGGCTTCCTTGCGCACATAGGCGTAGAGGAATAGCGCCGCCTGGTCCGGCAGGAGGGGTGCGATGCCGTCGAGCCGGCCCAGGGCGAGCACCGCGGACTCGAGCGCCTGCTGGAGTGTGCCGTCGGGGTCCAGGGGGGGGACGGGCGGCAGCGGCGCCGGCACAAAGGCGCGAACCTGTTCGCCGCCTGCGATCGTCTCCTCGTACCGGCCGATTTCTCCGCGCTGCATGGTGGTCGATCTCTTGGTGGAACGACTGCAATAGGCGATTCTGTAAATGGAATACTCTACGAAAAATGAAATAGTAATGAGGTGGGGCTTGTTCGCCGGCGTCGTGCGACCTCCCCAAGTGCAAAAATGCCAATAACGACCTGGGCTTAATGCAATTTTAACGAAAAATTACAACAGGCTGCGAGCTGCTGAACGTGCCTTCCTCCGGAAGACCGCAGGCGATGCTCGCCCGCGCGGCATGTGGCGCCACGACCAACGCGCTGTCGCCACAGGGTGGAGGGCGACAGCCAGACCGGCGGCAGGTGGTGTCGCGTCGCCGGTGGCGCGCCCGCCGGGCCGCCGGTCCGCGCCGGCAGGTCTCACACCTCCGACAGGTGCGCGATGGCGCCGGTGCTGTCGCCGATCGACTCGGCCGGCACCCCCATATGGTGGAGTATGGTGAGCAGCAGATTGGCCATCGGCGTCTCGTCCGGGTAGGTGACGTGGCGCCCCGGGCTCAGGCGGCCGCCGCCGCGGCCGGCCAGCAGCGTCGGCAGGTCGTGGTGATCGTGCCGGTTGCCGTCCGAGATCCCCCCGCCGTAGACGACCATCGCGTGGTCGAGGAGCGACCCGTCGCCGTCCGCGGTGTTGCGCAGCTTCTCCACGAAGTACGCGAACTGCTCGACGTGGAAGCGGTTGATCCGCGTCACCTTCTCGATCTTCTCGGGGTCCCCGCGGTGATGGGTCAGGCCGTGGTGAGCCTCCGAGATGCCGATCTCGCGGTAGACGCGGTTGCTCAGCTCGATGGCGTACATCAGGGTGATGACGCGCGTCACGTCCGCCGCGAGGGCGACCGTCATCAGGTCGAACATCAGGCGGACGTGCTGGACGAAGTCGCCGGGGAGGCCGGGCGCGGGCCGGTCGAGGTCCGGAGGCGCCAGGTCGGCGTCCCGTTCGCTGCTCGCGATGCGCCGCTCGATCTCGCGCACCGAGAAGAGGTACTCGTCCAGCTTGCGCCGGTCCGTCGGGCCCAGCGTCCCGCTCAGGCGGTGGGCGTCCGCCAGCACGACGTCGAGGACGCTGCGGTCGTAGCGCCGCTGCCGGGCGCGGACGGCCGGATCCCGCTCGATGTCCTCCGCCCCGAACAGGCGCTCGAACGCGGCCCGCGGGCTCGCTTCCAGCGGCATCGGTGACGAGGGCGTCCGCCACGAGATGCTGTTGCTGTAGGCGCAACTGTAGCCGCTGTCGCAGTTGCCGCCGAGCAGACCCGGCTCGCAGCCCAGCTCGAGCGAGCCGAAGCGCGTCTCGCCGCCGAGGTGCCGCGCCGCGATCTGGTCCGCCGAGACCCCGGCGTGGATGTCGGCGCCGTAGGTCTTCCTCGGGTGGACGCCGGTGAGGTAGCTCGCCCCGGCGCGCGCGTGGTCGCCGGGGCCGTCGCCGAGCGCGCGGCCGCCGTTGTGGGTGAGCCCGCTCAGGACCGAGATGTCGCTCCGGTAGGGAACCATCGGCTCCAGCACGCGGGGCAGCGCTGCCGGCAGGGGAGCGATGGGGCCGGCGGTTTCGGGGGTCCACTGCTGCATGACGATGCCGTTCGGCACGTAGACGAAGACCATCCGGTTCGGCCCCGCGGCGGCGTGCGCCGTGCGCGCGAACGCCGGTACCATCGCGTCGAGGAACGGCAGCGCCAGCGTGGCGCCGACGCCGCGGAGGACGGTCCGTCGCGGGAGGGCTCGTTGCATCGTCATGATTCGCGTCCTTGCTCTGTCAGGCCGGCGGCTCGTCGCCTCGAACCGTCCTGGCCCGGGAATCGTCGTCCTGCCGTTCCGCCATCCGCCCAATCGATCTGCTCCGGGACATGTACCGTTCTACGGCGCAGACTCCCGGGGTGCGCGCGCCTCGGCGCGCCGCATGCGGAACGGCGCACTCTCGACGACGCCCGTGACGAACGCCGACCAGCGGTCGCCGCTCTCGCGGGCCGTCTCGGAAATGGCGGCCACGGCCTCGGCGTCGTAGTGCTCCAGTCCGCGGCCGAGGGCATAGGTCAGCAGCTTCTCGCTCAGGTTGCGGCGGAAGGCGTCCGCGCGGTGGCGGAGCACCTGCTTCAGCTCGGCCGGCCCGCGGAACGCCGTGCCGTCGGGCAGCACGCCGGTGTCGTCGATCGGGGCGTCGCCCTCGTGCGTCCGCCAGGCGCCGGCCGCGTCGTACTTCTCCAGACCGAAGCCGATCGGATCGATCTGGTTGTGACAGACCGCGCAACTCGGGTTGGTGCGGTGGACCTCCATCTGCTCCCGCAACGTGGCGCCGCCACCGGCGCCGGCGGCTTCCAGGGCCGGGACGTCCGCGGGCGGTTCCGGCGGCGGCGCGCCCAACAGGTTCTCCAGCACCCACTTGCCGCGCAGCACCGGCGAGGTGCGCGTCGGGTAGGACGAGACGGTCAGGACGCTCGCGTGCGACAGCAGCCCGCCGCGCTGCCGTCCGTCCAGGGCGACCCGCCGGAACGCCTCGCCGTCGACCCCGGGAATCCCGTAGTGCCGGGCCAGCAGGCCGTTGACGAACGTGAACGGCGCGTCGAGCAGGTCGAGCACGCTGCGGTCTTCGCGCACGATCGCCTGCAGGAAGAGCTCGGTCTCCGTGCGCATGGCGTCGCGCAGCTCGTCGTCGACGGTCGAAAACCGCGCCGGGTCGGGCTTGGCGCGGTCGAGCGCGCGCAACTGCAGCCACTGGGCGGCGAAGTCGGTGACGAGCGTGCCGGCCTTCGGATCGGCCAGCATTCGCAGCGTCTCGGCCCGCAGCACGGCCGGGTCGGTAAGGCGTCTCTCATCGGCGAGCCGGAAGAGCCGCTCGTCCGGCATGTCCGCCCAGAGGAAGTAGGACAGCCGCGAGGCCAGCTCGTGGTCGTCGAGGGCGCGCACGTCCTCGCCGGCCGCCGGGTCGCGCTCGATGCGGAACAGGAAGTTGGGGGAGAGCAGCACCGCCTGGAGAGCGAGCCGGATTCCCTCCTCGAACGAATCGCCCGCCGCCTGCGCCTGCCGCACCAAGCCGAGCAACGGATCGACGTCGGCCGCGGTCACCGGCCGGCGGTACGCGCGGCGGGCCAGATTCGTGATCACCTCGCGCGCGCAGTCCTCGCCGTGCTCACCCGGCCGCTGCCGGCAGACGAAGATGCGCTCGTGGCTCGCGGGTGGGGCCGGGCTCGGGTCGAACGGCCCGACGATGTCGACGTAGTCGACGTACAGGACCCGCCGGCCGTCGTCCATCACGTTGTCGCGCGGATCCTCGATGTCGGCGACATGCGGGTAGGAGATGCGGAAGTCGTGCATCCCGGCCGTCACGGGAACCCGCGTGACGAACTCCCCGCGCTCGTACCCGAAGGCGTTGCTTCCCTCGATGAGCTCCTCGCGAAACACCCGGCCGTCGAGCGTTGCCACCACCGGCACCGGCGGCTGGCTCTGCCGGGCGTCCTCGATGAAGCGGGCGAGGCGTTCCTCGGCCGTCATGCGCGCTTCGAGCGTCCGGTCGCGCCGGTCGCGATCCTCCGCCTCGATCACCCCGCGGGCGATGAGCTGCCGGCGGCTGTAGCGGTAGTTGGCGGCGCGGAAGCGCAGCTCGTACTCGGCGTCCCACGGGAAGAGGTGCGAGCCGTACAGGGCGCCCCGCATCGAGTAGGGAAGGATGTTCCCGCCGGTCAGCTCGTTGCCGGCGTCGTGCGAGCGCCTGCCCATGTAGCGGGCGAGCAGGGTCGGCTCGGCGGGCAGCGGCTCGCCGAAGATCGCGATGCGCGAGAGGCGCTTGGCCGCCGCGACGTACTTCTCCATCAGCAGCGGCGAGACCGACAGGACGTCGCCGATGTTGTCGAAGCCGTAGCCCGAGTCGTCGATCGGGAACTCGTCGGCCGGGCTGCCGTGGACGCCGAGCAGGCTGCGGACCGTGTTGTCGTACTCGACCCGGTTGAGCCGGCGCGCGGTCACGCGGCCGGGATCGGCCGTCCTGCGATAGCCGCCGTCGGCGAGATACGCTTCGATGGACGCGGTCAGGCGTGCGATCGCGTCGTCAGCCGGCCGGGGGCGTCCCGGGGGCGGCATCTGTCCGGCGTTCAGCCTGCCGAGCACGCGCGTCCAGGTGTCGACCAGCGGCTCGGCGGTGGCATTGACAGCGTCAGGTCCGGCGGCGACCGCCTCAGGGTCGATAGCGGCCGCAAGCCTTTCCAGGTTGAGGTTCACCGTGCTCAGCCGGTTGCCGTGGCAGACGACGCAGTGCTCGGCGAAGAACGGTGCGGCCTCGGCGTGCAGCGCGGCGGCCGGCGTTGCGCCCGCCGCTCTGGGTGCCTGTCCGGCAGCAGCCGGGACGCCGGCAATCGCCGTTGCGGCCAGGGCGAGCAGCGGAAGGGCGCCGCTTGACCGCCGCCGGGTCGACCGGAAACCGAGACGCGCGCAGAGGCTCTCCCGCATGGTGCGGATCATTATCGCACCCATGTCGACCCGTAGCAGATTGCCGGGTGTGCCGTTCTGGGTTCTCTGGGACGTGGGGTACTGGTGATACTCTGTATTCCAGATTCTAGAATATGGATGACCAGAATGAGTCCGGCCTCCCTGCTGCCCCAAGACGTTGTTGTGCTGGCGAAGCTGCTGACCTACGCTGACGGCCGGCCATCCCTGGCACGAATGGCTGCGGATCTGTTCCTCAGCGGGTCCCAGGTCCACGCTGCCCTCAAGCGGCTCGAGGCTGCGCGCCTGGTCTTCAAGGACGCCCAGAGCAGTCGACCCAAAACGAGCAACCGGCGGGCGGTCGCACGCTTGGTCAAGGATGCTCGGAGTGGTCGACCGAACACGAGCGCGGCGGAGGAGTTCCTCGTGCACGGCGTAAAGTACATGTTTCCAGCAGTCCGGGGTGGCGTCACCCGGGGGATGCTGACCTCGTACGCGGCGCCGCCGTTGAACCGTCACATCTCACTTGGGCGTGATCTTCCGCCTGTCTGGCCGTTCGCGATGGGCAAGCACCGAGGTGTCTCGCTCCAACCACTGTACGTGACCGTACCACTGGCCGCGCAAGCGGATCCGTACCTCTACGAACTGCTGGCCCTGCTGGACGCGTTGCGGGACGGCCGCGCCCGCGAGAGAAGCTTCGCGGAGAGTGAGATCGTAAAACGTCTCCCGGTGGTGTGGGAGCGATTGGAGGCGTTGGCGTCTCGGACGTGATTCGCGGGTTTTCCTTCGCGCTCAGCCTGAACGCGCAGCGTACGGCGTGTCCGCGTCGCGCACGCGGACGCTGGCCCGCTGCCGGCGGCGCACGATGCGCGCCACGGCCGCCGTGCGCTCGTCGCGGGTCACACTGAGTCGCACGCCGACGATCGCCTCGCAGATATCGTCGGGGGTCAGGCCCCGGAGGACGGCGGAGGAGGCGAGTCGACGCGGTGCCGTCCGGGGACGCAGGGTGAGGAACTCTGCACGCGGAGTGCCGGAACCCTCCGGATCTCGCAGCAGCCAGATCTCCCGTACCCCCAGGTCGGCGTAACGCTCGATCTTGCTCTCGTCGGCGCTCGTGATCTCGACCTCCACCACCAGGTCGGGCGCGTTCTCGTCGAAGAACGCATCGGCTGCCTCTTTGCCGGCCGCGAGCGCCGTGCGATAAGCCCTGGCCTTCTCACCCAGGTAGAACGCGCAATCCGGCTCCATGCCGGTACCCGGCGGAGAACCCGGCCCCCGAAGACGCGCGTTCAGGAGGTCCTTCGCGGCACCGGAGAGCGAGCTTGCGGCGATGTCGATGACATGGCCGAGTATCGCGGAGAACTCCTCGTGGAGCCGTGACGGCGCCATCAGCGTGATGAGGCCCCGGACGGGGTCGAGGCAGACCCGCCGGAACGACCGGTTCCAGTCGATGGAGGCGAGTTCGACGACGGTCTGCGGGTCGGCGCGCAGGACGTGGATGGTGGACCCGAGCGGTCCGGTATGCATCGTGGCCTCTCGCCCGACCCCGGCCCGTGCACGGTCCTCCATGTCGTTCAACATAGCACGCGGTGCCGGCGGTGCCGGCGTCGGCCCTTGCCGACCGGCGCGTGATCCTGGTAGCGGCATGCCTTGTCGGCGAGCCGGTAGGCGCGCGAGCCCTGCGGCTTGCCGACCGGCGCGTGATCCTGGTACCGGCATACCGATCAGGGCAGCGTATCGAACCGGATGTTGAACCAGGTGATGCCGTCCGTCTCGCGGATGCCGTGCGGCACGCCGGCGGGAATGAAGATGAGGTCGCCCACGCCGATCTCCCGTTCCTCGCCGCCGCGGATGGCGGCGCCGCGCTGCTCGGCCGGCTCCCCGTTCTCGTCGACGATCTGCCCGCCGGTGACGAGCGTCCCGGAGCCCTCCCGAACCACCCACACGTCGATCGTGCGCGGGTGCATCAGCGCCGTCTCGCCGTCCCGGATGCGGCGGATGTTGACGTTGTAGCTCCCGCCTTCCAGCAGCCGCACGGTCTGGCGCTGCTCGGCGTCCATCTCCTGCACGATCGCCTCGAGCTCGGCCAGCGGGAAGTCGGCCGCGCGGTCGGTGGGGGCCTGCTGGCGGATCTGCACCTGGGCGCCTGCGGCGATGCCGCCGAGGAACGCGACCAGGACGATGGAGCCGACGACTGACCCTGTGCGGGTGCGCATGAATGTTCTCCTCGAGATGTTCCGCTTCGGCGCCGGGATGGAATGGGAGTGCGGGCGGGGCGCCGAGGCCCCGCCCGCCGTGGTCACTGCTGGCCGTCGTTGCCGGTGTCCTCCTCCATCAGGTAGTCCCAGTGGCGCGCGGCCTGGGTCAGGATGGGCGCGAGGTCGCCGGCGAGAAGGTACCCGTGGTCGACCAGCGCGAGGGCGGCCTCGGTTACCCGGCCGAGATACTCGGCGCGGCTGCCGTAGCGTTCCTGGATCGACGAGCGCGGGTCGCTCGTCCGCTGGCGATCGTCGGCCGTCCGCGGGAAGGGGATGTAGGAGCCCTGCATGCTCGACAGCACGTCGGTCGGCCCCGCCTCGGCGTGGAACAGGTTCCAGCCGGTGTAGGTGGCCAGCGGCACGGCGACCTCCGGCATCATCAGCCCGCCGGTCTCGTTGCCGTCGGCGTCGACGCTCGGCACCAGGATCGGGAACGCCGAGAGCACCTGCGGCGGCTGCACCGAGGCGATGCCGCGGGTCCGGAACTCCGGCCCGTAGACGGCCCGGTAGGCGAGGTGCGGCACGGCCGGCTGGCCGACGCCCGGCAGCTCCGGGAAGCCCAGGTTCTCGGGAAGAACCAGATCGTCGTCCGCGATCCGCGGGTAGACGCTGGCCGGCGGCACGTCCGCGTCGTCGTCGATCCAGCGGTCCATCGCCAGCAGCAGCGGGCGCAGGAACCAGGAGTAGTCGTTCGGGTTGCTCAGCTCCTGGCCGCTGGTGCGCAGCGGCGGGAAGCGGCCGGGGCCGTGCTGCCCGCCCGCGAACGAGTAGATGCGGACGTTGTCCAGCAGCGGCGCGTCCGCCGTCCCGTCGATGGTGGTGTGGATCAGCGAGGCCGCGCGTCCCCAGTACTCGTAGGACGAGTTCGTGTAGAAGACCTTCGGCATGTGGCCCGGCTGGATGCCCGCGAGCAGGCCGTCCCGCATGTCGGTCTCCGGGTCGTGCTGCACCACGTCGGTGAACGGGAAGATGTCGCTCGGGTAGAGCTTGTTCAGGAACGGGTGGCCGTCGCGCGACGGCTGCGCGAAGCGGTGGTTGAAGCTGCCGCGTCCGCCGCCCGCCACGTGCGACATCACGCCGTCGAACGCCCGCCGGTTCTGCTCGTCGACGTTGTACCCGTGGTGGAGGAACGTCCGCAGGAAGCGGCCGCTCTGCGAGACGCCCCAGGCGATGGCGTGCTCGATGGCGCCGGCCGTGAGGCCCAGTTCCGGCGTCGCCTCGTACTTCAGTTGCGAGATCATGTCGCGGACCGCCGCCGGCCCGAGCCCGACCAGGGCGGGATCCTGCGCGACGTAGACGACGTCGTAGATCTTGAAGGGCTCGAAACCGCCCTCCAGGTGGACGCGGGTCGGATCGTCGACCACCGAGCCGTCGTCGTTGCGCCGGGCGAAGCGCCACTGGTCGCGCGGCACGACGCGCCGCGGCTGGTCGACGCCGTCACGCACCGTCATCACGTTGGCCGGATCGTCCGGGTCGGCGACCGGGTAGGCGATGTGGTTCCGATCCGCGAGCGAGCGGTCGAAGGCGCGCTGGTTGACGATCACCTCGCTGCGGACGAGCCCCGTGAGCGGGTTGCCGTCGCCGGTGGCCACCGGCGTATGCAGCCGCATCTGCCCGTCGCGCACCGGCACGTCGAACTGCCAGCCGAGCCACAGCAGCGAGAAGCCGTTCTCGAGCAGGAACCCGTCGCCCATCTCTTCGGCCGTCTGCGGATCGCGGCTGCCGGCGGCGTTGTTGAAGGTGCCGAGCATCCCCTTGCCGCCGCGGTTCGACACCTCGTAGAGGACGGTGCCGTTGCCGCGCGCGGCGTCCTTGGGCTTCAGCAGGAAGAAGTTCGAGCGGAACTCCACCAGGCCGCGGTCGTTGCGCGGCGCGAAGTCGATGTCGGTCACGATCCGGTTCGCCGGATTCGCCGGATCGACCTCGAAGTGGACCATGCCGGCCAGCTTCTCGTAGGGCCCCGCGAGGCCGTAGGCCGTGCCGCCGGCAACGTCGGCGCGGTCCTCGACGACCACGCGGACCACGTCGGCGGATGCTGGACCGGCGGTGAGGAACAGGAGCGCGAGAATCGAGACAGTGCGGGTCATGGAGCCTCCCATCCAGGTCGGTTAGAGAGGTCGCCTCCACGAGCGACCGCTTCAATCATAGGCCGCGTTGATGGCGGGGCAAAATTCGATGCCCTGACCGGGCACGAGTGCGGGCCGTCGATGGCGGCGGTGGGCCTGGCGGTGGGACCGGGCGGCGGTCTCCGCACGAGGGGCCGGGAGGCTGCCGGTGGGAGAATGCGCTCCGCTGCCCCGGCGCGAATCCTTCGCTTGCCGCGCGCGATGCGGGAGTGGACCGTGCCCAGAGGCACCGTGAGCCGCTCGGCCACCTCCCGGTAGCTGAGTCCTTCCACCAGATGGAGCCGAAACACCTGTCGCTGCGGTTCCGGCAGCGTATCGATGAGCGGCTCGATCGTGGGCCAGGAGTCCGTGAGAACGGCGGCGCGGGGAGCGGCGCGCCACGATTGGGGTTCGTCCGGTTCGTCCGCATGCCGTTCCCGGCGCGTTCCCGCTCCAGCGATTCCGGGTACGTGAGTGAAGATGACGTCCGCCGCCAGCGCCGCCAGCCAGCGGTTCATTTCGAGCAGTTTGGCGTTGTTCATCGTTCCGCCGGGATCGGGTGACGCAGCTAAGGACGCTCGACGACCGGCTGTCGTTTCATCGACGGAGCAGGAACGATGGCGGTGCGGGGCAGCCGTTCAATTGTCGTGAAACGGGACTGCGCGGCCGGAGCACGCTGCAATCCGAGTGGTCGGAGAGGCAGGAGAGGTCGAGTCGCACTGAGACACGCATTCCCGGGGGCTGGCGGGGAGCAGATCGCCCCCGGCCCGCTCTTGCGGTCATTACCACCAGTTGTAGTCGATGTGGAAATCGTACTGCACGGTCCGGCTATCGAAGTAGCCGAGCCGGCCGCAGCGGAACCGGAGCTCCCAGTCGAGCATCCGGAACGGGCCGGCGTAAAGCTGCCAGCGGGGCGCTTCGCCCGGCTCGGTCGTGTACTCGATCGTCGAGCCCTCGGTCGGGCAGGTCAGCTCCACCGTCGGCGGGTAGTGGAACATGCCGCCCGGCGGGTCCGCCTTCGGCAGCGCGGCCGTCTGGTAGGCACCGCCCGGGCGAAACCGCCGGACCAGGTCGGCCTCCGGCATCTCGCCCAGGTCGCCGGTCGTCTCGATCCACGCGTCGAGCGCCGCGCGCATGCGCCCGAGCCGGTCGGCATGGGCGGGGTCGCCGGCCAGATTGACGACTTCGTGCGGGTCGGCCTCGGTGTCGTAGAGCTCTTCCGCCGGCTTCGTCGCGGCCATGAAATGTTGCTGCGCGCCCTCGAGCGCGCCGGCCGCCGCCAGACGCCGCCACGCCTGCATCGTCGGCATCAGGTCCATGTAGGCGATGCGCTGCGCGTAGGGCAGCTCCGGGGCGAAGTTCCGGATGTACTTGTAGCGGTCGTCCCGGACCGCGCGGATGCGGTCGTACGTTTCGTCCATCCGGTCGCGGGTGAAGAACACGTAATCGGGCTCGGGGGCCGCGTCGTTGCCGAGGAATACGCGGCCCTGCATGTGTTCCGGGACCGTATCCCCGGCGAGGGCGAGCAGGGTGGGTGCGAAGTCGATGAAGCTGACGAGGTCGCCTCGCACCGTACCGGGCTCGATGCGGCCCGGCCAGCGGACCAGCAGCGGCACGCGCAGTCCGGAGTCGTAGACCCAGCGCTTGCCGCGCGGCAGCCCCCAGCCGTGGTCGCCGTAGAAGAAGACCACCGTGTCGTCGGCCAGCCCGTCGGCTTCGAGTTCGGCGAGAATCTCGCCCGCCTCGGCGTCCATGACCGTGACCAGGTCGTAGTAGCGCGCGATGTCCCGGCGGACTTCCGGGACGTCCGGGTAGTACGGCGGCAGCGGCGCCGAGGCCGGATCGTGCCGGGCGGCAGGCGCGAGCCCCACCGTCCGCTCGGCGAAGCGGTCGTCCGGCATCCGGACCTGGCCCTCGTGAGACGCGCCGAGGTTGAACACCGAGAAGAAAGGCTGTCCGGGCGCCCGGTTGCGCCAGTGCGCGTGCTCGCCGTTCTGGTCCCACAGGCCGAGCGGGGCCTCGCGCACCGCGCGCCGGGTCCCGGTCGGCAGCCACGGCGAGAAGTTGTAGTCGGTCTTGGCGTTGTTGGTCGTGAAGTAGCCGGCCGCGCGCAGCCGTTCCGTGAAGCCCTTGACGTGGGGCGGCGGCACCGCGGTCGACCGCATGTGGTGCGAGCCGATGGACGTCGGGTACATGCCGGTGATGATCCCCGAGCGCGCCGGAGCGCAGACCGGGGTCACGGCGAAGGCGCGCGTGAAGCGGGCGCCCTCGGCGGCCAGCCGGTCGAGGTTCGGCGTGACCGCGTAGGCGTCGCCGTAGCTGCCGTGGTGCGGACCGTGGTCCTCGGCGACGATCCAGAGGATGTTGGGCGGTGGAGTGCCGGTATCGGGCGGTGAAAGGGCGGTCGGCAGGGCATGCGGGGCCGGTTCCGAGGCCGCGCCGCAGGCGGCGAGCGCGAGCGCCGGGAGCAGGATCCGGTCCCTTTGCATCATCTCTTGCGGCTCGGTGCCGAACGACGGTAGCCGATTATCCAGCCGGGGTCCAATGGGCCGGGCGCGTCGCGACAGGCTCCGCGCCGTCGACCTGGGGCTCCGCGACCACGGCAACGCGGGGATCTGGTTTACGCCATGTCACCACTGCACCACAATGGCGCATGAGACTGACGATCAACCTCGAGCCCGACCTCTACGCGGTGGCCGTATCGCTCGCCAAGGCCGAGGACTGCAGCATCAGCGCAGCCGTCAACCGGCTCGTACGTCGTTCGCTTCCGGGAGCCCAGCCCGGGCGCGGGAGATCCGCCCGCGGCATGGAGCGGCGCAACGGGCTCCTCGTCTGCGACGGAAGGGAAGTGGTTACTGCCGAGACGATTCAGCGGATCGAGGACGAGGACGACGCACCATGACCTGGCCGACGTGGCCGTGCTGCTTCCCCGACTGCAGTAGCCTGGCGTTGCCCTGCGGCCAGGATGCCTTCCAGCAGTTGGCTGTCCCCGTCGGCGGCGCTCAGTAGCGGAACAGGTACTGGAACTTGGTGAAGAACGCCCGGTTGGTGCGCTGCATCGTCGTCACCGACGGGAACAGGTAGTCCTGGATCCCGTCGCCGTCGAGGTCGTCGCCCAGGATCAGGCTGCCCTGCTGGTAGCGGTCGTCGTAGCCGATGTAGAACACCGTCCCCGCGTTGACCCGGTAGCTGAACAGCATGTTGAGCCCGGTCGTGCGCTGCAGCGTGTTGAACTCGACGATGTTCCGGTACGCCAGCCGGTCGGTGAACTGGTAGGTGCTCAGGGCGCGCACGATCGTGACGTCGAAGACCAGCGGGTCCCCGATGCTCGGGTCGATGCGCGGGTCGATCAGCCGGCTCGTGTTCAGATTGATCTGCGACTGGAACCGCGGCACGGGCCGCACGGTGAGGAACATCCCGCCGCCGCCGCCGCGCCCCAGGAACGGGTTCTCCTCGTACCGCACCTCGTCGCCGTACTGGAAGAACCCGCCGATGGAAATCCGGCGGCTGCTGCTGATGCGGCCGAAGGCGCGGTAGCTCAGCTTGTCGAAGTTCACGCCCAGGTAGCGCTCCATGTCGCGGTTGACGCTCACGTTGGCGCTGATGTTGTTGGCGAGCGTCGAGTTCAGGCTGACCTGGAGCTGCTCGTCCTCGAGCACGTTGTCGAAGTTCCAGTTGCGGCCGTAGGTGACGCTGGGCCCCCAGTTGATGACCCAGCTCTCGGGCCAGAAGCGGTACCCGAGGGTGGTGACGTTGCGCTGCTGATCGGTCCGCTGCACGAACCCCACGTCGGTCCGGAAATCGGGTGAGAGCAGATACGTGCCGTTGAAGATGTTCCAGTGGCGGCCCTGCAGCCGGTAGTTCAAGTCGAACAGCGTGCCGCGCGAGTCGATCCCGTCGAGGTCGCGGTTGTCCGTCTGGACGGCGGTGAACCCGACCGATTGCGTCTGGCCGAGCCGGAAGGCGCCGTCGGCCAGCGCCATGCGGCTGTAGCTGCCGAGGAAGTCGCGGTTGGTCACCATCGCGCCGACGTGCGACTCGGCGTAGAGGTCGTAGCGCGCCCGCCCGATGACGACGTTCGCCGCGGTATCGCCCGCGGGGCCGACGAGACCGGCCACCGAGCCGGCCGAGGCGTCGTTGGCGGCCAGGAAGCCGACCGACGTGCGGCCCACCTTGCCGGTTATCTTCGCGCCCCAGTCCGGGTCGCGGATGGTCCGCGTGTGGACGAAGTTGACCGGCCCGAACACGTTGAAGATCTCGGCGCCCTCGAGGAAGAACGGGCGCAGTTCCGGGTAGAAGAGGGCGAAGCGCTGGTTGACCTCGATCTGCGGGCGGTCGGACTCGACCTGCGAGAAATCCGGGTTGAGCGTGAAGTCGGCGGTCAGGTTCGACGTGATGCCGTACTTGACGTTGACGCCCCCTTCCGGCTGCGCCTTCCCCGGAAGGAATGCGCCGCTCGACGTGTCGAGCGAGCCGAGCTGGATCCCGGTCGCCACCGGCATGATCTCCAGATTGCGGCTCGTCGACAGGTTCGTCATCCCCTCGAGCAGCCCCATCTGGGGCAGGAAGCCGGACACGCTGCGCGATATCGGGGCCCAGACGACGTTCTCGTCCCGATGCCGGATCTCGCGCACGATCTGGAACGCCCAGCGGTGCGGGACGCTGCTACCCCGCTGCGGATAGCGCAGGCTCTTGAAGGGGATGGCCATCTCGGCCGTGAAGCCGTCGCTGACGATCTGCGCGCCGCTGTCGAACAGCGCGTCCCACGAGTCGTCGCCGCGCGGAATGCCCCGGCGGCTGAAACCGCCGCCGCCACCGCCGCCGCGCCCGCCGCGTCCACCGCCGCCGCGCCCGCCGCCGCCGCTGCGGCCGCGCGCGTTGACGATCTCGTCGCCCTGCACCCCGTAGCCGTTGATCGAGAAGGCGTAGGCGCGCTGCTGGTCGAGGAACGGGTCGAAGTAGACGGTGATGTTGTCGTCGCGGAACGCCTGGTCGCGGTCCACCCGCGTCGCCCGCATGATGCCCGGGTCCTCGTAGTGGGCGTGGAACGCCAGGTACAGGTTCTGGCTGTCGTAGCTGATCCAGACCTCGGTGTCCTCGCTGGCCGGCGCGCCCTCGAACGGCGACTCCTGCACGAACTCGGTCACCCGCAGCGCGTCCCGCCACACCAGGTCGTCGAGGCGGCCGTCGATGTCGGGGCGGACGGCGGTCCGCGTCGGCCGCAGCATCGGACGCCCGGTCAGGATGCCGGCGGCGGCGGCGAACCCGGCGACCGGCGTCCGTCCGCTGCCCGAGTCGGTCTCCCCCTCCAGCAGCAGGCTGCCGGCCATGTCGCCGGGCGGCGCGGGCGCGGCGGAAGCAGTACGACCCGGTGGCGCGAAGCGTGCACCTGCGGGGCCGCCCCGCCGCGCCCCGGGCGGCAGGCCCGTGAGCCTGCCGGGACCCGTGCCGCCGGCGTCCCGGCCCGCCGCGGAGGCCCACGTTTCGGACCCCGGCGCCGGCAAGCCGCCATACGCGCCGTTGCCATTGCCGTTTCCGTTTCCGTTTCCGTCGCCATTGCCGGCCAGGAATCCGGTCCGCCCGGAGCCGTTGCCGTCCGCCGTCGCTTCGAATGCCGCGTCGAGCTCGTAGACGACCCGGTCCTGAAGTGCAAAGAGATCGGCAACGGGACCGTCCACCTTGACACCGGTCGCGATCGATCCGGTCTCGGTGTCGACCACGCGCGCGGTTATGCGCATTCGATCGCCGATCCGCTGGTAGCCGCCCGTGACGAGCCACGCGGCGCCAAGCCGCCGGCTCGCCTCGCGCACGCCCCGCTCCGCGCCACCCGTGCCCGCCCGCGCCGGTTCCGGGTCGGTCGCCGCGATCTCGCTGCTCAGCGCCTCGCGCCCGACGACCGACAGGTCATGCAGACGCTCGAGGTCGGCAGAGACCGTCTCCGCGATACCTGCGCCGATCCACTCGTCGGCCGGGTCCGCCGTGATGTTCACGAACGGAGCGATCGCTACCGTGTTCCGTTCTACGGCGTTCGCGCCCGCAAACGCTTCGAAGTCGCCGTCCGTCTGCGCCAGCGCCGCGGGAATCGCGGCGAAGAACCACGCGACGACGACGGTCAGCGCCCGGGTCCGCTCGTACCGGCTTCCGACTGGCGAAGGGTGGACTTGCACGTGTTTTCCTCGCTGGATCCATGCGGACTCAGAGATCAGAAAATGGACTGCATGGCGTCAGACATCGGATTCCCGAAATCCGTTTACGAGTGGTAGCCCGGAAAAATGGCGGAGCAGGCCGGTGAACGTGGCTGATGTGGAGACTGCCCGGCCCGCCCCGCCAGCGTGACGACGCCTACCAGGACGCCCTGCGCGGCCGGAGCCTTTACATCGACCGGGGCCCGAAGTCGACAAACCCGCCGGCCTCGTCCCGGCTGCTGGGCGCGCCCGGTTGCGCCAGTGGGCGGCGCGCAGGGCGCCGCGATCGCGGCCCGCACGGGTTTGGTGGGCAGCGCACCGGTACACCACAATG
>WTFV01000195.1 GCA_011523845.1 Acidobacteriota bacterium
TGACGCTGCCCTACCGGTTCTCCATTCTGCCCACAGATTCTGCGGAAGACCCCAACTTCGAAGGGATCCACCACGTCCGAGTCAGTGCCCTTCCGGGAGTTCATCAGTGAGCAAGCCAGACGGTAGTTGTGCCATTCGTAGACGAGGTCTCTACGAACGGACTTCGCAACCATGTGGTCGACGCTGGGCGCACCTGTACCGCCCGAAATGCGCAGACACAGATAAGAGCAGATGCGATTGTAGCTCTCAAGCAATTCGGGCAACACCCTCCGCCAATACGGAGGAAACTCACTGGCGGGAATCTTGTCCCCGAAACGTTCAACCAGCTCCGCCACGGCGCGCCGTCCTGGCTGTCTCACCGCGGTGTCGAAAGTTGGGGGCTCTTCCGCCGGTCTGACGGGAATCACGGAGTACCCCCACGGTCCTCCACGAACGCGTTCCAGCGCACCCAGAACCGGTCGATGTCCGGGAGCACGCCTCGCAGTTCCTTGTGGACCTCCATCACCTCGTCAAGTGGGGCATGGGTTTCCCTGAGGAGCTTCCGTGCACGTAGGACTGCCCGTTCAGCCTCGATACTGCCCCGCTCGGTCGCCAAGTCGAAAGCCTCGCTCATGAGCCACGCACCGGGCGTGCCTCGTGGCGTGTAGGCGCGGCGATACAGTTTTGCCTCCGGCGGGTCGCCATGAAGATCCAAGTCCAACCACGCGTCCTGCTTCGGATCGAACCAGGGTTCGGCGGAAGCGAGCACCAGCGGTGCATGCGTGGAGGCAATGAGCTGTAGCTCAGCACCATCGAGAAGCGTGCTGCCAACGTCCCGCAACGCCTTGAGGATCGACCGCTGCCATCTGGGATGAAGATGGCTCTCCGCCTCGTCGAAGAGCATGGTGACCTCACGGGCAGCCTTCTCACCAGTCAGCTCTGCTGCTACCCGGTGCTCGCTCCAGGCCCACGTCAACATATAGGCGAGCGCCACGATCCGACGAATCCCCGACGATGCGTGCAGGATGGGTACCGCTCCGGCATAGCTCGTCCGGATCGACGGAATGTCTCGCGCATCGTCGATCGACAGCCGCATCGGAGGTCCCGGCTCCAGCGGGTCGCCGTCGGTCCAATCGGGCGACAGCGCGCGCAATGCCGAGGCCATGGCTCTCGACATGGCATCCTCGGCCTTGATCCAACCCGACCAGTCATGCAGCAGCCCGTTACAGAGCGGTACTGTCCTCCCGTCTGCAACGGCCCCTAGACCGTCCCACACCTCGGACGCAGTAAACACGTATGGAGGTCGTCGCTTGAGATTCAGGGTGCTGGGCCATCGTGGCCGCCCGTTACGGGCGACATCCCACACCGAAAAGGAACCATCTGCGTGCGCATACACGACCAGACCAGGGGTTTCAGGCCGCGGTCGAGGCGTCCACGCCTCCTCTACCGGTGAATAACTCACGTGCGAGCTGATCTCTTTCTCGGCAAATCGCTGACGAGACCATATCGTCGAACGCCGTTTCCGGTCGCGGGGTCGAGCCGGCAGGCCCGAGGTCATGTGCAGGTTGACCTCCGCTGGCCAAACCCCAGTCAACGCCCACCACGCAGCGTCCAGCAGAAAGCTCTTTCCGAGGCCGTTGTCCCCGGTGATGAGGTTCACCCGCGGGGCGAACTCGACCTCCATACGAGGTGCGGGACCCACATTCTCGAGCTTGAGGTACTCCAGCATGGGCGCCTCTTCCGACCTCAGGTGAACAACTCTCGGACGCGCACGGCGAAGCCCGGGAGCACGGGGCCTCCTTCCAGGATGTCCGCGTCCCGGAGCACCTCGGCCGGCTGCCCGTGGCGGTGAACGGTTACTGATCGCGTATCGGGATACGCAACCCACACGGCCCGCGTGCCCGCCTCCAGCCAGTCCCGGATCTTGTCCTGGACCGCGGCCGTGGAATCGCCCGGCGAGACCACTTCTACTGCCAGATCGGGCGCCATCTCGGGGAACCCCGCAGGAGCCTCCTCCGTTCCCAGCCGCTCGCCGGCCACGAAAGCCACGTCCGGCGCTCGCACCGTGTCCGGACTCCGCCGCAGGAGGAAGCCGGTTTCCGCCGCAAAGACCCGGCCCAGATCCCGCTCCAACACATGATTGCCGATGAAGAGCCCGAACTTGTGTGCGACCTGCCCGTGTCGTCCTCCCGCCAGCGCCATGACAACGAGATCTCCTCTCACGAGCTCCGTACGCTTGCCCAGGATCGAGAGGCGCACCGAGACGAGCAGCAATTCGTCTGCCGTAACCGGGGTCTTCGCGGCGCTTGTCCTCATCGCTCTACTCTCTGGGATCCATTCCACGCGGACGGGTGGTCTCCCTCGGGGCAGATCTCTTCGACTTCGAAACGCGTGAGGCCACTCTCCGAATCGGAGGACACCCCGCTCCTCATCCGGGTTCTCGAAGTGCGCGACTGCGTTTCCGGCGTCAACGTGGACACGACGTCCGACGCGACGACTTCGCAATCCCGCAGCGCGGACATCACCACCGGGGAGTGGGTGTTCACCAGGATCTGAAAGCAGGTCTGCGCCCCGGCCGATTCGGTACAGCCGGCCGCGGACCGAATGAGCTCCATCAACGCCGGTATTCGCGCCTCGTGAACCCCGTTCTCAGGTTCCTCCCAGCAGAGGACCCCTCCGTGTTGGGGATCGTTCAGGATCGTCACCAGGGCCAGGAGACGAAGGGTGCCGTCCGAGATCACACGGGAACTGAAGGAGAGCGAATCGGCCAGTCTGAGAGCGAACGAATACTCCGAGTCGCCCGGATCGTCCCGAACCACCAGACCCGCCACCGACGGAATCAGTGAGGACAAGTCCGCCGCGACATCCGACAGAAGACCGTCCGGCCTCTTCTCGGTTCTCGTCTCCTCCGTCAGCTTGGCGAGCACGGTGGCGAGGTTGGAGGCGTCGGGAAGCAGTCGCCGCGGCGCCAGCCGGTCGGTCGCACGTCTGGAGGCCTGCGGATCGATTTGCAGGAACTGAGTCGACGACAGCAGCGTGCGCAGAGCATACAAGTGCGGAAACTCCGCGGTCGTCACCGTGGAAAGCCCCGTGCGAGACGCTTCCTTGGCCGACAGCCCCAGCGGCCGGCCCCTCTTGCCGGGACCGTCCTGACGGATCTCTATGACGTGCGACTCCTCGCTCGACCCGGAACGCGTCGCGATGAAGGGCTTCGACTGTTGTCCGTACCTGATCGACCCGCTGTTCCAGGTCAGCGACCCGCGCTCTTCTCTCCGCCGTATCGGCAGACAGTGTTCCCGGTGAACGTATACACCCTCCAGCCGCCGGTCAGCCCCGGTTCGAACCGCGATCTCCAGCTCGTACCGAATGCGCTGCGTCCGCAACTCGAACGACTTGCCGAACGGATCCGTGCCGTGGGGTTCGAGCAGGACTTCGACGGCAAAGGCCATCCGGTCGGAGCGCTTCGCAGCCGTGCGGCGGAACAGCTCTTCCGGTCGGCCCCTCAACTCCTGCATCGCCTCCCGAATGTCGGTCTGCGCCAGGCGCGAAATGAACTTGATCGCATCGAACAGATTGGACTTGCCGGACGCGTTCGGGCCCACAACGGCCGTGAATGGACGCAAGTCGAGCCTGAAGTTGTCGAAGGTCTTGAAGCCGTCGATCTCGATGCGGGTGATCACCGAGAACCCACCCAGGCCGGGAGCCGGATCGCCAAGTCGCCCCAATGCATGGATGCAATGTACCGGACGGCCGCCTGCGCGGCAATCCTGGGTCAACCGTATCGTCACTCGTCAACCGAACAGGTCCGCACGAAGGATTCCACCCAGATCATGCCCCAGGCGCCCCGAGACCGACTGCGCGGGCAGTTGACCGGACACGCACGACGGTCCGCAGTAGAATCGTCTGCCAACACAGCGCCCGAGAAAGCCATGTCTTCTATCGTCCTTCTGCTCGCAGAGGCCTTACGGCGTCTGGCCGCGATCTCCTGCAGGACCGTACGCACCGAAGCAGTCCATGCGCGCGAGGCGATTCTGAAGTACCTCGGGGAGTTGGAGGACCTCCTTCTGGCGGAGGAACGACTGGATACGCCTGCCAGGCGGTGGTCTCACGAGGACTTGGTAGCCGGCGTAGATCTGGTCCGACCCGGCGCCAGGCACACCGCTGAAGCCGGCCCGTCGGGATGAATCCTGATCACGTCATCGAGGTCGACGCGATCCGCAAGGCGTACGGCCCGACGGTCGCGGCCGACGACGTTTCCTTCACGGTGCGGCGGGGCGAAATCTTCGGCCTCATCGGACCGAACGGGGCCGGCAAGACCACGACGATGGAGTGCATCGAGGGGCTGCGCGCACCGGACGCGGGCCGAATCCAGGTGCTCGGGCTCGACCCGGTCCGCGACCGGTGGGCGCTCCAGCTCCGGATCGGGGTGCAGCTTCAGGAAGCGCAGCTCCAGAAGCGCATCAAGGTGTGGGAGGCGGTCGCCTTCTGGCGGTCGCTCTATCCGACGGCGGTGGCGGGCGGCCGGTTGCTCCGGCAGCTCGGGCTCCATGACAAGCGCGACGCCTGGTTCATGACCCTGTCGGGCGGCCAGAAGCAGCGCCTGTTCATCGCCCTGGCGCTGGTCAACGACCCGGAGGTGGTGTTTCTCGACGAGCTCACGACAGGCCTCGACCCGCAGGCGCGGCGCGCCATCTGGGACCTCGTGCGCGGCATCCGCGATCGCGGAAAGACCGTGTTCCTGACGACGCATCTCATGGAGGAAGCCGAGCGCCTGTGCGACCGGGTGGCAATCCTCGATCACGGCCGGATCATCGACATGGACCGGCCCGCCGCGCTGGTCGAGCGGCACTGCCCGCAGCGCACCGTCGTCGTCGCCACGGAGTTCCCCGACGCCGCCGACCGCTTCGAGGCCGTTCCGAGCGCCACCGCGGTCAGGAGCGAAGGAGACCGCCACACCATCGACGGCCGGGGCGACGACCTGATCACCGACGTCATCCACACGATCTCCGAGCACCGGATGCCGGTCTCCGAGTTCCGCACCGTGCTGCCGACCCTCGAGGACGTCTTCCTGACGCTCACCGGCCGGTCGATCCGCGCGTGAGATGCACGATGCAGGCGATGCTGCGAAACCTCCTGCACCTCGTCTGGCTCGAGACGAAGATCTTCGTCCGCGAGCCGCTCGGCGTGGTCGGCTCGGTCGCCGTGCCGGTGCTGCTCTTCCTCGTCGTGGGCCGGATCGCCATCGGCGGCGCCGGCGCGCGTGCCGTACAGGAAGCCGCCCCCGGCGACGTGGCGTTCCTGCGGACCGACCTGCCCGTCTTCGTCGCCATCCTGATCACGCTGAGCGCCGTCCTCTCGCTCGTCACCATCATCGCCATCTATCGCGAGGGGGGAATCCTCAAGCGGCTGCGCGCCACGCCGGTCCGCCCGCCGACCATTCTGCTCGCGCACGTGCTGGTCAAGCTGCTCTTCACGGCCGTAACGCTCGGCCTGATGGTGCTGGCCGGCCGGCGCTTCTACCCCGTCGGCGTCGACGCGCCGCTGGCCGCGTTCACGGTGGCGCTGGTGCTCAGCACGTGGAGCCTGCTGTCCATCGGCTTCGTCATCGCCAGCGTGGTGCCGACGGCCCGCTTCGCGCAGCCGCTCGGAGCGCTGCTGCTCTATCCGATGATCCCGCTGTCGGGGCTCTTCACGCCGATCGACACGCTGCCGCCCGCACTGGAGACGGTCGCGCGCTTCCTGCCGCTGACCTACGCGGTGTCGCTGCTGCGCGGCATCTGGAGCGGCAACCCGTGGTCGGCTCACCTCGGGGACGTTGCGGTACTCGGTCTCGTGTTCGTCGTCGCGACCGGTGTCGCCTCCAGGGTATTTCGCTGGGAGTGACCACGTGAAGCCCACGCAGAGCGCACCCGATACGCTCGGCATGTACGCACAGTGACACGTATACTGTGTTCATGCAGAACATCACGCTCAGCGTCGACGAAACCGTGATCCGCGCGGTACGGCTGTACGCCGCCGAACGTGGCTCGACGGTGAACGCGCTGGTCCGCGAGTACCTGACCGGGATCGCACGACGGGAGGATCGGGCCCGCAAGGCGCGGCAGCGCATCCGGGAGCTCAGCGAGCGCTCGAAGGCGCGGATCGGCTCCCGCACCTGGACCCGCGAGGAGCTTCATGAACGTTGACGCCTTCGTCGACACCAACGTACTGGTCTACGCGGTTGCCGGCGGCGAACAGGAGGGGGCAAAACGCGAACGCGCGCTCAAGCTGCTCGACGAGCTGGATTTCGGGCTTTCGGCCCAAGTGCTTCAGGAGTTCTACGTCACCGTCGTCCGCAAGGTCGAGCAACCCCTGCGCCCCGCCGAGGCGCTCGAATGGATCGAGCAACTCGAGGCCTTTCCGTGCCAGCCGCTCGACTCGGCCCTTGTCAAGGTGGGCGCGGAGATCAGCCAGCGGCATCGGAACAGTTACTGGGACGGCGCGATCATCGCCGTGGCAGAGGCGCTCGGCGCCCGCACGCTGTTCAGCGAGGACCTGAGCCACGACCAGACGTACGGCTCCGTGCGCGTCGTGAACGCGTTTCTCGACGTCATGGAAGCGTAGTGCTGACCAGATGCCGCTGAGCCCAGATCAGGCGGGCACCTGCTCGTACGAGAACTCCGGGATACCCGTACGCTCGGACGCGTGCTCGACCGTGAGGGCGCAGATTCTCCCGTCGTCCCCGAGATCAAGCAACGTGTTCTCGTCCAAGTCCCGTGTCTCGACGACGCCGGCATGACGAAACTCGATGTACAGCGTATCAGTCTCGACGTAGTACCGTATCTTCATGGCTTGAAGCCTCTGTCGAAAAACGCGTTGTGAACTGTCTCGCCGTCGCGAAGCAGGACAACTCTCAGGAAGCGCCCGCCCGCCTCTGGTATTCGTGCCCATCGGCGAATGCGCCCATCGGCCTGGACATGTTCACGGAGCGGGGCCTCCATGGCCCGCTCGATCCACTCGTCCGCAATTCCCGCTCTGTCCGGCCGAGTACGGATTACGTCGAAGTAGCCGGTAGTCTTCACCGCCCGGCTACCGCCGCAGCACCATCACCCAGCGATCATGCCCCTCCCGCTCGCTATCACCTACGACCGCGAGAACCAGCGAGCCGGACGCGGAGACGTCGCGCGCCGGACGCGGCGTCTCGAAACCGCCCGCCGCCACGGGATTGGCCGGATCCGACAGATCCACCACCTGCACGCCGGCCTCGGTATCGGCCACGTAGGCGTAGTGGCCATCGAGCGACACGCGGGTCGCGCGGCCGGGCGTCTCGAACGACGAGAGCTTGCTCGGCGCGGCCGGATCCGAGACGTCGTAGACCTGCAGGTCTCCCCCGCCGGCCCCGACGATCAGGCTCGGCCGCGAGCCCGCGCCCACCGACACCTCGATGTCGCGCGGCGCCGCCGGCGCGTGGATCACGCCGATCGGCTCGGGCATGCCCGGTCTGGAGAGGTCGAACACGTAGAGCCCCGACGGCGAATCGGTGGCGTAGGCGATGGTCCCGGCGGTGACCACGTCACGTGCGTAGCCGTCGAGGAAGAACGAGCCGATCCCGGCCGGCGCGGTCTCGTCCGACACGTCGACGAGGACGAAGCCCTCCATGTGATCGATGATGCCCACCTTGCCGCTCGCGACGTCGCCGATCTTCGTCTGCCCGAGCGTCTTGTGCTGGCCCAGCAGCACCGGCGCGTCCGCGTCGGATATGTCGAGGATGCCGAGCCCGAAGAAGTTGGCGCCGACGTAGGCGCGATCCTCCGTCAGGCGGAAGCCCCAGATCTCCTGCGGAAAGGTGTGCGAGCCGCGCCCGACGGGATTCGCCGGGTCGGAGATGTCCCAGATGGTGAACGTATGCCCGCCCGACACGTAGGCGCGATCGCCCTGGATGCGCACCAGCTCCGCCGGCCCCGGAATCACTCCTACCGGCTCGAGAGCCACTCCCTGAGCGGACGCGCTCGTCGCGAACAGACCGAGAGCGAACAGACCGAGAGCGGTCGCCGGCACCGCACCGCGCGTCATCGTCTGCAACGTCGTCACTGCCCGCCTCCCTTCGCGATCCGATAGAGCTTCGACTGGGTCCGGATGAAGAGGCTGCCGCGCGCGACGGCCGGCGTCGCCAGCGTCATCTCGTTCAGCGGGTTCTTGTGGAGGATCTCGAACTCGCGGCCCGCCTTCACCACGTAGGTCTCGCCGTCCTCGCTCAGCAGGAAGAGCTTGCCGTTGTAGGCCCAGGGCGAGGCGGTGAAGCCGTTGCCGATCTCCAGGCGCCGGCGGCTGTAGATCTCCTCCCCGGTGCGCGCGTCGTGGGCCACCAGGAAGCCGCGGTCGAGCAGCGTGTAGTAGATGTCGCCGTAGACGATGGCGGTCGTGTTGTAGGTCCCGAGCAGCGGATACGACCAGGCGACGTCTTCCGAGGAGGTGAGCGGACCGGGGAACCCGGAGGTGATCCCGCGCCGCATCGCGTCCTCCGGGAAGAGCGAGATGTCGCCCGAGGCGCCCGGCCGCACCGCGTAGACGGGCCGCAGGCCGCCGCCCGGATAGCCCGAGCTGATGTAGACGAGGCCGTGGCTCGTGAACGGCGTCGGGATGGTGAGCCCCGACATGCCGTGGAGCTCCCAGAGCAGCTCGCCGTCGAGGTCGTAGGAGCGCACCCCCTGCGTTCCGGCGGTCACGAGCTCCGTCCGCAGGTCGTGCTCCCAGACGAACGGCGTCGACCAGTTCTGGCCCTGCTCGTCGCGTTGGACCTCCCAGATCTTCTCGCCGGTGTCCTTGTCGAAGGCGGCGAGGAACGAACGGGTCGTGTTGTCGTTGACGATGTACAGCCGGTCGTCGTGGAGAATCGGCGACGCGGCCGTCCCCATCTCCAGCAACGTGTTGTAGACGTCGAGCTCGCGGGTCCAGATGGTCTCGCCGCTCATGTTGAAGGCGGCGACCTGACCGATGGCCCCGAAATAGACGTACACGCGCCGGCCGTCGGTGACCGGTGTCTCCGACGCGAAGCTGTTCTTCAGGTGCCGCTTGCCGGGCGGCGGCGCGCTGTAGAGCTCGCGCTGCCAGCGGAGGCGGCCGCTGTGGAAGTCGATGGCGTAGAGCATCCAGCGGTGCTCGTTGAACGACGCCTCCGACCCGTTCTCCATGCCCGGGTCGTAGAGTCCCTTGATCGGCTCGGGCTCGTCGCCGGCGCTGATCGCCGTGGTCACGAACACGTTGTCGCCCGCGATGACCGGCGAGCTCCAGGCCAGACCCGGAACATCGACGGTCCAGACGACGTTCTCGGTCTCGCTCCAGTGCTCCGGCAAGTGCGGATCGTCGGGGACGACGCCCGCGGCAGGCCCCCGGAACTGCAGCCAGTCCTCCTGTCCCGCGGCCGTTCCGGCGACCAGCAGCACGGCCAGCCCGATTGCGACGATCCGGTGCATCGGCTCTCTCCTTCGGTCAGGTCCGGCGCCCGCGCGAGCGTAGGTTCCGCGTAGCGCACCGGACGGTCCCGCAGCGCCGGCGGACGAGGCGCGGCGCGTGCCCCTAACTGTACGACGGCCGATTCGCCTGTCAAGTTGACCATGCCCGCCTGCGGCGGACACCCTGCCTGTCAAGTTGACCGTGCCCGCCTGCCGCGGACACCCTGCAGGACGAAACGGAAGCGGAGTCTCTTCGTAGCGGGCCGCGGCGGGAGCCCGCTGCGTTCGACAGCCGCGCGGGGTTCTCCAACGGACCCAACGGACTGCATGGCGCAACCGAACCGGGACATAATAGAGAGTTGAACAGAACGATTCTCACCAGGAGGTATCGGATGCGATTCCGGCCGTCGGTTTCGATCAGCTTCGCCGTCGCGCTCGCCGCGGCCGTTTTCATCCCCGCCGCGGCGGCCGGTCAGGACGACGCGTGGCAGGCGCCGCGTACGCCGGACGGGCGCCCCGACCTGCAGGGCGTCTGGGACTTCCGCAGCCTGACGCCGCTCGAGCGCCCGGAGGCCCTCGCCGACCAGGACATCTTCACCGAGGAAGAAGCCGCGCAGTTCACCGAGGAGCGTCTCGCCGCGCTCGACAAGGACCAGCCCGGACCGGACGGCCGCATCCCGCTGTCGGGCGGCTACAACGACTTCTGGTGGGATTACGGCCGCGAGCTCACCGACGACCTGCGCACGTCGCTCGTCGTCGACCCGCCCGACGGGCGCATACCGGCCCTCACCCCGGACGGCCGGGAGCGCGCGGACATGCGCCGGGCCGCCCTCGGCCGCGACGCGCACGGCCCGGAGGATCGCGGCGCCTTCGAGCGCTGCATCCTCGGCTTCAACGCCGGCCCGCCGATGAACCCGAGCGCCTACAACAACAACATGCAGCTCTTCCAGACCGCCGATCACGTGGTCATCCTGAACGAGATGGTGCACGACGCGCGGGTCGTTCCGCTGGACGGCTCGGACCATCTGCCGGCCGGCGTGCGGCAGTGGCGCGGCGACTCGCGCGGGCGCTGGGAGGGCGACACCCTGGTCGTCGAGACGAAGAACTTCACCGACAAGACCTCGTTCCGCGGCACCGGGCCCGGACTGCACCTGGTCGAGCGTTTCACGCGGGTGGCGGAGGGAACGCTGCTCTACGAGTACACCGTCACCGATCCCGAATCGTTCGAGCGCCCGTGGTCGGTCGCCGTGCCGATGCGGAAGAACGACCTGCCGGTCTTCGAGTACGCCTGCCACGAGGGGAACTACGGGATGCTCAACCTGATGGTGAGCGCCCGCTCCGAGGATGCCCGCAAGGCCGCAGAATCCGGGCGGTGACGGCGTGATGCTCTCGATGCCGCGGCGGGACCGCGCCTGCCGGGAGGGGATGACGATGGAACACGTGCAACGCCCGGCGCGTCCGAGGCGCCACCGGTTCACGGCGGTCGGCGGTCTGGTGGCCCTGCTCGCCGCACCCGGGGCCGCGGTCGCGCAGGACCCCTCGGCCGACACCTCGACCGCCGGTCGAGGCGACAGTGCACTTCGCACGCCGTGGGGCGCACCCGATCTCGGCGGCGTCTGGGACTTCCGGACGCTGACCCCGTTGGAGCGCCCCGCGGTCCTGGGCGAGAAGGCCGTGCTCACCCCGGAGGAAGCCGCCGCGTTTCGGACGCAGATCCTCGAGAGCCGCAACGCGGACCGGCGCGACGGTGGCGCCGCTCGCGACGTCGAGCGCGCCTACAACGACTTCTGGTGGGACTACGGCGACAGCCTGACGGAAGACCTGCGCACGTCGCTCATCGTCGATCCCCCGAACGGCCGGATCCCGCCGCGGGTCGCCGGCATCGACGAGGCCGACGACGCGCGGCGGGAGGCGCGACGGCGGCCGGTCCGCGAACGGGTCGTCTTCGGCTCCCCCGCCCACGGGCCGGAGGATCTGGGCCTGTCCGAGCGGTGCATGCTCGGCTTCAACGCCGGGCCGCCGATGCTGCCGAGCGCCTACAACAACAACATCCGGATTCTCCAGACACGGGAACACGTCGTCATCCTCAACGAGATGATTCACGACGCCCGCATCGTGGCCCTCGGCGACAGGCCGCACCTGCCTGACGGCATCCGGCAGTGGCTCGGCGACTCGCGCGGGCACTGGGAGGGAGACACCCTGGTCGTCGAATCCACGAACTTCACGGCGAAGACGGGCAGCTTCTATACCGTCGTCCGCGCCTACGGGTCGGGAGCGACGCTGCGGCTCGTCGAGCGCTTCACGCGCGCGGGCGACGATCGCCTGCGCTACGAGTTCACAATCGACGACCCGGCCACGTTCACGCGGCCGATCACCGGCATGATCCCGATGCAGCGCAGCGACGCACCGCTGTTCGAGTACGCCTGCCACGAAGGAAACTACGGCATGACCAACCTGCTGGCCGGCGCCCGCGTCCAGGAGCGCCGGTCCGGCAACGCCGAGCGTGGCGGCGCCGGCGCCGCCACGGCACGCTGACGAGACTCACGCCAGGAGCATATCGATGCACCGATTCATGAATTTCCGCTTGGTCACCATCATTCCCCTCGCAGCGGTCTTCGCGCTGGTGGGGGCAACGGGCGCCGACGCGCAGCTCGAGCGCGTCATCGACCCCGACTGGACCCTGCCGCGCACCGCCGACGGCCAGCCGGACCTGCAGGGCCTGTGGGGCAACAAGACCATCACGCCGATGGAGCGGCCCGCCGATTTCGAAGGACGGGCCTTCCTGACCGACGAGGAGATCGCCCAGCGCAACCGGCAACGGGCGCTCGACGAGGCGGCGCGCGACGCGGCGCCGGCGCGGCGCTACGAGGCGGGCGGCAACGTGGGCGGGTACGGCAGCTACTGGCTCGACGCGGGCGACACGGTGCTCTCGACCGGCCAGACGTCGCTGATCGTCGACCCGCCGGACGGACGGGCGCCGGTCCGCCAGTGGGCGCTGGACAACAAGGCCTACAACCTCGCCCACAACGGCGACCACTACCGGAACATGAGCGTCTGGGACCGCTGCCTCTCGCGCGGCGTGCCCGGCTCGATGCTGCCGGCCGGCTACAACAACGCCTACCGCTTCGTGCAGACCCCGGACCACTTCGTCATCCAGCACGAGATGATCCACGACGTGCGGATCATTCCGTTCCGGGAACAGCCGTTCATCGACGACAACATCCGGCAGTGGATGGGCGACGCCCGCGCCCACTGGGAGGGCGACACCCTGGTCGTCGAGACGAGGAACTTCCACAACCGCGGCTGGATCGCCTCGAGCGGCGCCGGCGCCCGCCTCAAGGGCATCGCGGTCAGCAAGGCGCTGCACGTCGTGGAGCGCTTCCGGCGCGTGTCGGAGAACACCATCATCTGGACGGTGACCATCGAGGACCCGAACGTCTACACGCGGCCCTGGACGATCCAGATGCCGCTGACGGCCGAGCCCGAGTACGACATCTTCGAGTACGCCTGCCACGAGGGGAACTACGCGGTGCCGAACGCGCTGAGCGGCCAGCGGGTCATCGACGCGCGAACGGCGGCGGCGACCCAGGATCAGTAGCAGCACCGGCGTCGTTGCCGGACGGTGTCCGGCAACGACGGTCGACGGCGAGATGATGCCAGAGCCGCAGGCATTCCCGCGTTCGCCTGCCGTCGCCCTTCCGCCCGCACCGGCGGGACCGCGACGGCAGGCAACGCTCGTCGCCGGCGCCCTCTGTTTCTTGCTCGCCGTAGCCGCATGCGAGGCGGCGCCACCCCAGTCCCCCTCGCAGCTCGCCTTCTCCGGAACCGTGCCGCGCAAGGCCGCGACGCCCGCCGAGGCCAAGCTGAACAGCCGGCTGCTGGCCGCTGTCGATCGGATGCGCGCCGGCGTCTCTCCGTTCTCCGTCCGGGACGGACTGGATCTGGACGCCGAGCAACGCGTACTGGTCGATATCACCGCCGAGGTGACGCCGGAGCTGCTCGACGCCATCGCGGCCCGTGGCGGTGTCGTCGTCAGTCACTTCGCGCGCTATGACGCCATCCGCGCCTGGACGCCCATCGAGGCGATGATCCCGCTGGCCGAGCGCGACGACGTCCGCGGGATCCGGCCGGCGGATCACCCGGTGACGCGCTAGGCTTACGTGGTGAGCCCCGCGGCACCGGAAGCGGCGCCATCCACGCGTTCGCGTGTACACGGCTCGGAGTAGACTGAATTGCGTGACCGCTCATCGGCTCCGGACGATTTCTGTGCTCGTCGCGATGGCGGCGACCCCCCTCCTGCTCGGCGCTCTCGGCGCACAGCAACCCCCGGCTCCGGCCGACGGCGAGAGCGTCGCGACAGCCGGCGCATCGACCGACGCCGCGTTGCCGCCGGGGACCCCCGTGCGGGCGGTCGACGTTACCGATCTGCGGAGACGCGTCGACGACCTGCGGCGCCGGTGCGACCTCGGAAACTTCGCGTGGACGGACCCGGTCATCATGGCCGGCGCCACGCCGATCAAGGCCGTGCACTTCAACGAGCTCCGCACCGCCATCGAGGACGCCTATCGGAGTTGCGACGCGGCGCCGCCCTCCTGGAACGAGCCGATCACGGCGGGGGTGACGCCGATCCGCGCCGCGCACCTCACCGAGCTGCGCAGGTGGGCCAACCCGCCGCGCGCACGCTACCGGGTGACCTTCGAATCGTGGTGGAGCGCGAGAACGCATCCGCAGGACTTCCCCGGCAACCCGCATTACTCGCCGCTCATCGGCGCCACGCATCGAGCCGGGGCGCCGTTCTGGATGCCGGGCGGTCTGGCCTCGCCGGGCATGGAGAACATGGCGGAGACGGGGAGCGTCTCGCCTCTCAACGACGAGGTCAGGGCCGCCGTGGCGGCGGGCAGCGCCGGGCGCCTGCTTCGCGGCGGCCAGTTGAATCGGTCACCCGGCAGCCTGTCCATGGAGTTCGACGTCACCCTCGCGTTCCCGCACGTGAGCCTGGTCACCATGGTGGCGCCGAGCCCGGACTGGTTCCTCGGCGTCTACGACTTTCCGCTCGTCGGGGCCGACGGTTGGTACCAGGCCGTGGAGAAGGAGCTGTCTCCGTGGGATGCCGGGACCGACAGCGGCGAAACCTACGCGTCGCCCGACGCCGACACCGTGCCCCAGCAGCGGATTCTGGTCCTCTTGGGCCCCCCGGTGGCGCCCCCCGGCGCCACCAGCTCGTTCGGGCGCTTCGTCTTCGAGCGGATTCGCTGATGACGGCCGGACGGTTCGTGCTTCGCGCCGGCGCGCCGGACGGGCCGGTGCACCCGGGGCCGGCACGAAGCGCGCCCGTTGGCATTCGTCACGCGGGCGGGCGATAATCGCGTCTCGGTCAACGTGCGCAATCGTTCTTTCTTCACTTCATCGAGGGTTCACGAAGGCATGGCGTTGAATTCACAAGGAACCCATCGCGGTGCGGGCGCGCCGTTCTGGCGGGTCTCTCTCCTGCTCGGCGCGGCGGCGACGGCGGCCGTGCTCGTATGGCCGGTGCGCGCCCAGCAGCAGCCGGGTATCGAATCCGAGCTGTCGCCGGAGCTCATCGCGCAGATCGAGGCGCTGATGGCCGAGAAGGCGCAGCGGACCGAGGCCCAGCAGAAGGTGAGCTCGCAACTGCTGCAGGCGCAGAAGATCGAGCGCGGCGAGCCGATCGCCGACGGCGTGGTGCTGCGGGAGTCGCCGGTCGACGTCGAATCGGGCGGCACGGTGTCGGTGGACGTCAGGGCCGACGTGACGCCGGAAGTCCTGGAGCGGATAGACGCCCTCGGCGGCACGGTGGTCAACAGCGTGCCGCAGTACGGGGCCATCCGGGCGGAGCTTCCGCTCGCCGCCGTGGAAGGGCTCGCCGGCCTCGACGCCGTGCAGTCCATTCACCCCGCCGAGCTCGCGATGACGAAGGGCGGAGCACAGCGCCTGGAAGCGATTGCCCGCACCACGAGAAGCGACCCAGGAGGCGACCCCGCGATCACCCGCAGGATCAACGTGTCGGAGGGAGACGCCGCCCACAAGGCGGACCAGGCGCGGCGTCGCTACCGCGTCGACGGCTCCGGCATCGGGATCGGCGTGCTCTCGGACGGCATCGACTCGCTCGCAGAGCGGCAGGCGTCGGGAGACCTGCCGGCCGACATAACGGTCCTCCCGGGCCAGGAGGGGGAGGGCGACGAGGGAACGGCGATGCTCGAGATCGTCCACGATCTCGCGCCCGGCGCCAGACTCTTCTACGCGACCGCTCTCCCCAGCCAGGCGCAGTTCGCGGCGAACATCGAGGCGCTGTGCGACGCCGGCGCGCACGTCATCGTCGACGACATCACCTATCTGGCCGAGCCACCCTTTCAGGACGGCATCGTCGCGCAGGGGGTCAACGCCGCGGTCGGCAAGGGCTGCTTCTACTTCTCGGCGGCGGGCAACGGCGGCAACCTGAACGACGGCACCTCCGGGGTCTGGGAGGGAGACTTCCGGCCGGGGATACCGATCCGCCTCCTCGGCGTTCCCGGTTTCACGCATCGCTTCACGGACGCCTCGAGCCTGAATACGATCACGGGCAGCGGCCGGCTGTACACGCTGAAGTGGGCGGACCCGCTCGGCGCGTCGGCCAACGACTACGACCTGTTTCTGTTCAGCCAACCCGACAGCGAGGGGCTGCGCAGAGTGCGCGCCGTGTCCTACGATACCCAGAACGGCACGCAGGACCCCCTGGAAGCCATCGTGGGGACCACCTACAACCGGTTCGACGCCGGCAACTCCCTGCTCGTCCTCAACGCCGGCGGCGAAAGCAGGTTCCTGCATCTGAATGCCCACAGGGGACGCCTGGCGGTCGCGACCGACGGCCAGATGTACGATCACGCCGCGGCCGCCAACGCGATAGGCGTCGCCGCCACCGACGCGACGCTGGCGGCCGGCCCGGGCGGCGTCTTCGACGGCGCCGAGTCGGTCGAGCTCTTCAGCTCGGACGGCCCGCGGCGGATCTTCTACCATCCGGACGGGCGGCCGATCACGGCGGGCAACTTCTCGTCCACCGGCGGACGCCTGCTCCTGAAGCCGGACCTGACCGCGGCAGACCGCGTCTCGACCTCGACGCCGGGATTCGAGAGTTTTGCCGGCACGTCGGCGGCGGCGCCGCACGCGGCGGCGATCGCCGCGTTGATGCTGGAGGCGGCCGGCGGACCTCGGTCGATGACGCGGAGTGAGCTGCTGCAGCGGATGCAGGACACGGCGCTCGACATCGAGGCGCCCGGCGCCTGGGACCGCGATTCCGGCGCGGGCATCGTCGACGCGCTGGCCGCCGCCGACTCGGCGGCGCTCCGCTCTTTCACCGATCCGGTGCTCTCGGGAGGTCGCGCCGGCATCCGGAGCGTCCACCTCACGGAACTGCGGAAGCGAATCGACGACGCGCGCCGCCGGTGCGGTCTCGCCGGCGTGCCATGGATCGATCCGGACATCGTGCCGGGTGTGACCCCGGTGAAGGCCGACCACGTCACCCAGCCTCGCGCCGCCCTGGAGGAAGCGTACCGCGCCTGTTCGTACCCGGCGCCTCACTGGACCGATCCCGACCTGCGCGTGGGCACGACGATCAAGGGGGCGCACTTCACCGAGCTGCGGGTCGCGGTCCGCCGGCTCGAACGGGCTCACGGCGTGTCGTTGGTGACACGGTAGAGCTTCGACTGCGTCCGCAGGATCAGGCTGCCGTTCGCGATGGCGGGCGTCGCCAGCGCCATCTCGTCGAGGTCGTTCGTCCCCACGATGGCGAACTCGGGGCCAGCCTCCATGACGTAGGTGATCCCGTCTTCGCTCAGGGCGAAGATCCTGCCGTTGTAGGCCCACGGCGAGGCGGTGAACCCGTGGCCGGGGGCGATGCGGCGGCGCCCGTAGATCTCCTGTCCCGTCCGCGCGTCGTGGGCCAGCAGGAACCCTCTGTCGAGCAGCGTGTAGTAGTAGTCGCCGTAGACCAGCGCCGAGGTGCTGTAGGTGCCGAGCAGCGGCTGGTACCAGGCGATGTGCTCGTTGCTCGTCTCGCCCTCGGCGAGCGAGATGTCGCCCGCGGCACCGGGCCGGACGGCGTAGACCGGACGCGGGAAGCCGCCCGGGTAGCCGGAGCTGAGATACAGCAGGCCATGGCCGGTGAACGGCGTCGGGACCACGTTGACGGTCATCCCGCCCAGCTCCCAGAGCTGGTTCCCGTCGAGGTCGTAGGAGCGGATCCTGCGCCGGCCGGTGGTGACGATCTCGGTGCGGAGCTCGTTCTCCCAGACGAAGGGCGTCGACCAGTTCTCGGTCTCGTCCCGGTCGATGCGCCACACCTGCTCGCCGGTCGACGTGTCGAAGGCGGCCAGGAACGACCGGGTCGTGTTGTCGTTGACGATGTACAGACGCCCGTCGTGCAGCACCGGCGAGGCGGCGCTCCCGAACTCCTGCCCGCCGTTGAAGGCGCCGACCTCGGCCGTCCAGACCGTCTCGCCGCTCAGGTTCAGGGCGGCTACCAGACCCACGGCGCCGAAGTGGACGTACACCCGCCGCCCGTCGGTGACCGGCGTCTCCGACGCGAAGCTGTTCTTGATGTGCTTCAGCTCGGGCGGCGACAGCGCGGCGAGCTCGCGCGCCCAGCGGATGCGGCCGGTGGCGAACGAGACGTCGTACACGATCCAGCGGTGCTCGGCCGTCGAGCGCTGCTTGCCGAACTCGTCGCCCGGGTCGTACAGCCCAGGCACCGGCTGCAGCTCCTCGCCTGCGCTGATCGCCGACGTCACGAAGACGTGGTCGCCGGCCACCACCGGCGAGCTCCAGCCGAGCCCGGGAATCTCGGTCGCCCAGGCGACGTTCTCCGTTCGGCTCCAGGTGTCCGGCAGGGCCGGATCGTCGGCAACGGCGCCGGCCGTGCGGCCCCGGAACTGCGGCCACTCCGCCGGCGCCTGGGCCATGACCACGGGCGCCGTCACCCCGAGCCCCGCGAGCCCCCCGAGCAGCGCGAGCGCCGCCGCTACCGTCCACTGTCTCATCGTCATGCTGAACGCTCCCTTGCCTGAATCCTATCCTCCCTCGGTCTCCACCGCGGCGTATCTCTCGCCGTGGACCCCGGGGCGACGGACCTCCAGCGCCCGATCGAGAGACCGGCCGGCCCCCTCCAGCTCCGATCGGGCCGCCGCCGGTGGCCCTGCCCGAGTACCGCACAAGAAACACGCCCGCGCACCCCAAAACTGCTATCTTTAGCAGTCCGTGGGTGAAACCCCGCGTAGCGCCCAGAGCGGCGCGGCGCCCGCGTGGCAAGGCGCGACGAGGGAGCATATTGGGCTATTCGACCGAGGAGCAACGCCGTCCACGCGGGGTGCATCGCCGCTCGAATGCAGCGGGGCCTTCTGCCACGGGATGTCACGTGTTCAAGAGGCAGAATCGCGTCGTTCTCCGGAGACACTCATGGGATAGGAGGGAAACGGTGGCCAGACGCAGTCTTCACCTGACGGTCGTGCTCTTCGCCGGCCTGGCGCTCGTGACCGGCACCGCGGCGGCCCAGGACGACTCCTGGAAGGCGCCTCGGACCGCCTTCGGCCACCCCGATCTGCAAGGGGTCTGGGCCAACAACAACGCCACGCCGCTCCAGCGGCCGCAAGCGCTCGCCGACCGCGAGTTCCTCACCGACGAGGAAGTGGCCACGCTGCAGTCCCACGCCGAGGAGCTCTTCGCCCTCGACGCGGGCGACGCCGCCTTCGGCGACAGCGTCTTCACCGCGGCGCTGAACGCGGTGCAGAACTTCAGCTCGCGCGACACCGCCACCGGCAACTACAACCAGTTCTGGATGGTCGAGCGCGACTGGGACAACCGCACCTCGCTCATCGTCGATCCCCCCGACGGCCGCCTGCCGGCGCGCACCGCGGCGGCCACGATGCGGGCCGAGGTGGCCGCCGCCAAACGGCAGCGCCACGCCATCTGGACCGACGACCGGAGCCTCGGCGAGCGCTGCGTCAGCTTCGGCGCGCCGCGCCTCGGGGCCGGCTACAACAGCTACTACCAGCTCTTCCAGACCCCCGACCACGTGGTCATCCTGATGGAGATGGCGCACGACGCGCGGATCATCCCGCTCGACGGACGCCCGCATCTGAACGACGACGTCCGGCAGTGGCTCGGCGACTCGCGCGGCTACTGGGACGGCGACACCCTCGTGGTGGAAACGAGGAACTACTCCCCGTTCGCCAACTTCATGGGCGCGGCCGAGCACCTGCAGATCACCGAGCGCTTCACCCGCGTGAGCGAGGACGTGCTGCAGTACGAGGTCACGGCCAGCGATCCGACGACGTGGGAGCGGCCGTGGACGGCGATGATTCCGCTGCGCAGCAGCCCAGACGCCATCTACGAGTACGCCTGCCACGAGGGCAACATCGGCATGGAGGGCATCCTCGCCGGCGCGCGGCGCATGGAAGCCCAGGAGGCGGCAGCCGCGGCCAGCCGCTGATCCGCCGGCCCGACCGAGGCACTCGACACGGCCGCCGCTCCGACCCGGGAGTCGGGGCGGCGGCCGTTTTTGCTATTCTGGCGAGGCGGGAATCCGGGACGGCGCTGACGCGGTGGCGGCGGACCGACGAGCCGATCTTCGAGTACGCCTGTCACGAGGGCAATATCGGCATGGAAGGAATCCTCGCCGGCGCGTGCCGACGAGGCAAAGGCTGCCGCCGGGCGCTAGCAGTCCGGCGCGACCGACACCAGGAGGTAACCATGGGCACGCGGAATCAGCATCGACCCCGAAGACTGCTGCTCGCAACGGCCTGCGCGATGCTGGTCGCGGGCGCCATCGCCGTCCCCTACGCGCAGTCCACGAGCGGCGAGGCCTATACCGCGCCCCGCACCCCGTGGGGCGTGCCGGACATCCAGGGCATCTGGACCAACGCCACGCTGACGCCCATCGAACGGCCCGCGGCGATGGCCGGGCAGGACGTGCTCACCGCGGAGGAAGCGGCGGCGTTCGAGACCTCGTCGGCCGAGGCGCGCGCCGCGTCCGACCGCTTCATCCCGGGCAACGTCGGAGCCTACAACCAGTTCTGGATGGACGGCGGCAAGGTGATGACCGGCGATCGCCGGACCTCGCTCATCACCGATCCGCCGGACGGACGCATCCCGTGGACCGAGGCGGGCCGCGAACGGCTCGCGGCGGACTCGGCCAGGTACGGCGTCGGTCCGTTCTACTCCTACACGGACGCCGACACCGGCGAGCGCTGCCTCACCGACGGCCTGCCGTTCGTCCCGCTGCAGGGCTACAACATGAACTACCACATCCTGCAGTCCGAGGGTTGGGTGGCCATGCTGAACGAGATGTTCCACGAGTTCCGGCTGATCCCGACCGACGGCCGGTCGCACATCCCCGTGCACGTGGGACAGTGGCTCGGCGACTCGCGCGGCCGGTGGGAGGGCGACACCCTCGTGGTCGAGACGACCGCCTTCGCCGACAAACGAGACGACCTGTGGCGGGCGACGTGGCGCGCGGCGCGGCCCGGTCTGCGTCTGGTCGAGCGGTTCACGCGCGTCGACGAGCAGACGCTGGACTACGAGTTCACCATGACCGACCCGGACATGTTCACCCGGCCCTGGACGGCGCTCCTGCCCATGACCACCGACCACGAGTCGCGCGGGGTCACGTCCGGTCCGATGTACGAGTACGCCTGCCACGAGGGGAACTACGGCCTGCTGAACATCATGCGCGGCGCCCGCGCGGAGGACGCGCAGTAGGTGCTCGACAGAGCTCGGCCGTAAAGCCGTTTTCTGCGACCTGCCGGGAGGATGCCATGCGCTCGATCGGGTTCCGCCGACGCCTCGCCGCCGTCAGTCTCGTGACCGGAGCACTGCTCTGCCAGGGCGCGGAGCGCGCCGCCGCGCAGGTGCGCCCGGCCGCCCCCGGCAGCACGCCGGTCGTCCGGCTCGACGAGCCGCGCATTCCACCGCTACCGGAATCGGAATGGACGGCCGGACAGCGCGCGCTCGTCGAGCAGTACGCCTCCCAGGTGCGCATCGGCAACGCCTTCCGGACCATGCTCCGCGTGCCCGAGCTGGTCGAAGCGGTGATGCCCTTCGTCCTCTTCACGTCGATAGACTCGACGCTGTCGGCGCGCCATCGCGCGCTGCTGGTCCTGCGAACGGCCTGGCTGACCCGGTCGAGCTACCTCTGGGCCGACCACGTGCCGACCGCCCGCGCGGCCGGCGTCCTGCCGGGCGAAGTGTACCGCATCGCCGAGGGACCGGATGCGGCCGGGTGGGATCCTTTCGAGGCCACGCTGCTCCGCCTCGCCGACGAGTTGTACGTCAACTCCTCGGTGCGCGACGCGACCTGGGACGCGCTGGCCGCCCGCTACGACCTCTACAACCTGTTCGACGCGGTGATGGCGGTCAACGAGACCACCCTGGTCGCGATGCTCTACAACTCGTGGGGCGTGCAGCCGGACGACAACGCCTACGCGCGCTTCCCCGCCGACGTGCCGTACCGGCTGAACGTGCCGGCGCCGGAGCCGCCGCTCACGACGCCGCGCGTGGCGCCGCTCGAGGGGCCCGGCATCCGCGTGGGCCGCACGTTCGGACGCTACCCCGCGCTGCAGGCCGCCCGCAGCGGCCAGTCCGGTTACGTCAACCGCATCTCACCGCTCACGCCCTACTTCCGCGAGCTGCTGATCCTGCGCATCGGGTGGAACTGCCAGGCCGTCTACGAGTGGGCGAAGCACGTCGGCAGCGTAGGCCGCGCCCGCGACCACGGGCTGGAGCCGGAACGGATCGCGCTGGGCGCCGGCGCCGGTTGGGACGAGTTCGAGGCGGCGCACGTACGCGCGGCGGACGAGATCTACCGCGACGGGATCGTCTCGCAGGAGACCTGGGACACGCTGGCCGAACGGTACGACACGCGCGAGATGATGAGCGTGGTGATGACCGTCGCCAACTACCGGCTCGTCTCGATGTCGCTCAACGTGCTCGGCGTCCAGCCGCAGGAGACCGACGAGCTGTTCCCGGACGTGGACTGGCGCTGACCCGTCGCAAGGCTCCGTGTTCGGTCCCGTCCCCCACCGCCCCAGGAGCTTGCGCCGCAACTCTCACTCCGTTGCGTTATCGGCGCAAGCGCCTGGAAGCGGCGCAGCGGCGCGATCTCAGCTTGCCGACGCTACGGCGTGGCCCGCGTATCGCGTATACTGTATTACATGGCAGGAACGACGGATGCATCGCACGTGCTGACCTTTCGAGCTTCAGGCGCCGTCGTGCGGGCCTTGGGCCGTATGGCCCGACAGCGACGACAGAGCAGGAGCGAGCTCATTCGAGCCATTCTTGAGGACGCGCTCCGGATCGAGTCGCGCGACCACGACCCGGCAGGCGAAGCTCGACGGCAATCGCTGCTCGTCAGCCGTCGCGACTCCGAACGCGAGACTCTCGATTTCATCGAGCACGCCATCGACCCGCGGGACTGGCGGTGAATCGCGGCTCGGTCGTCGTCGTAGCGGCCAAGGGAGCCTACACCGGCAAGCCGCGACCCGCAGTCGTCGTGCAGTCCGACCTGTTCAATCTCACGCACGCCAGCGTGACGATCTGTCCGCTCACCACGGACTGCGTGGATGCGACTCTCTTTCGCGTGACGGTGGCGGCAGGCGACCGGACCGGCCTGCGCCAAATCTCGCAGGCGATGGTCGACAAGGTCGCCAGCGTTCCCCGAAAGCGGGTCGGCAAGGAGATTGGTCGCTGTGCCGAAGAAGAAATCGAGGCCATCGACGAGGCGCTTCGCCGCTGGCTGTCACTCGACTGAACGATGGGGTATAGATCTCCCCCATGCACACTGACACCACTCGCCGCCCGTCGACGTCCCCCGCGCACGGTTCGCCCCGCCGGCCACTCAGCCGGCGCGCGTTTCTCGGCGCCACCGTCGCGTCCACCACGATTGCGCCGGCGCTGGCCGCCGCGCAGCAGGCGAGCCTGCCGCCGTACGAGCCGCGCGACTGGTCGGGCCGCAACCCGCTGCACTATCCGGATCCGGACATCATCGCGCTCGATCCCCGGTTCCGCTCCTACATCCTCTTCAACACCCCGATCCGCCGGCACTACGTCGGCACGCTGTGGGCGGAAGGCCCGGCCTGGAACGGCAGCGGCCGCTACCTGGTCTGGAGCGACATCCCGAACAACCGCCAGATGCGCTGGCTCGAAGAGGACGGCCACGTCAGCGTCTTCCGCAGCCCCTCCGGCCACAGCAACGGCAACACGTTCGACCACGAGGGGCGGCAGATCTCCTGCGAACACGGGAACCGGCGCGTGGCGCGCTACGAGCACTCCGGCGAGGTCACGGTCATCGCGGACCGCTTCGAGGGCAGCCGGTTGAACTCGCCGAACGACGTCGTCGTCCATCCCGACCGCAGCATCTGGTTCACCGACCCGCCGTACGGCATCCGGGGCAGCTACGAGGGCTTTCCGGCCGAGCAGGAACTGCCCCTGTCGGTCTATCGCGTTGACGGCGTGACCGGCGCGATCACCCGGGTCACCGACGAGATCGGAGCGCCGAACGGCCTCTGCTTCTCGCCGAACTACGACCGCCTGTACGTCGCCGACACCGGCAGCGGCCAGGAGGTGAAGATCTGGGACGTCGACGGTGAACGCCTGCTGAACGGGCGCAGCCTCGTGCAGCTCTCGGTGCCGGGCGATCCCGACGCGCGGTCGATTGCCGACGGCATGCGCTGCGACGTGGACGGCAACGTCTGGGCGGGGGCGGTCCCGGGCGTGCAGATCATCGCCCCGGACGGCGACGTCATCGGCGTCATCCGGCTGCCGGAGCGGTGCGCCAACGTCTGCTTCGGCGGCACGCGGCGCAACCGGCTGTTCATGACCGCGAGCCAGTCGCTCTACTCGGTCTACGTCGGCGTACGGGGTGCCGGGATCGCCTGACGCGGACTCCTGTACGGCTGCAGCGCGACGGCCGGTGGAGACGCGATGTGCGGGCGTGGCGTTGAAGGATGAGAGCATGATCGCGCTCCAGGTCGCGCGCCGGGACCTGCTCGAGATGTCGCGCGACGGTCGTCTGCGCTGGGCCGTGGGTGTGCTCCTGCTGCTGCTCGCCGTTTCCGTGTGTGTCGGCTGGACGCGCTCCACCCAGGCGGCCGCCCTTCGGCGTGCGGCGACGGACGTCCAGCACGAGGCTTGGCTCGAGAAGGGAGCGATGCATCCGCACATGGCGGCCCACTACGGCATGTTCCTGTTCAAGCCGGTGCCGCCCCTGGCCGCCGTCGACCGGGGGATCGACGACTACGTCGGATCGTTCGTCTTTCTCGAAGCCCACAAGCAGAACCTCTTCGCCGGACGGCCGGCCGCCGATGCCCCCCCGGGCGCACGCTTCGGCGAGCTGACGGCCGCCGCCGCGCTGCAGGTCCTCGTGCCGCTGGTGATCCTGCTCCTCACGTTTTCCACGTTCGCCGGGGAGCGCGAGCAGGGCACGCTGCGCCAGACGCTCGCCACCGGTGTGCGCGGCTGGGAGCTCGTCCTTGGAAAAACCGTCTCGAATGCGCTGTCCGGCACCGACCTCGCGCACCACCGCCGCTTCGCCGCCGCCGCGGAAGCCTATCGACTGGACCTGGTGCAGCCGCTCAACCGCGCCATCGCCGTGAACGACGAGATCGCGCAGCGTCCCGGCGACGAGACGTTCTACGCGGGTTATCTGCGCGGGCGCGACCTCTGGGCCGAGCTGCCGCGATTCGAGTACGTGCGGCCTCCGCTGGCTTGGGCGGCGAGCTACACGTGGACATCCACCGCCACGCTCCTCCTCTGGCTGACGGCCGCCACCGCCGGCCTGCTGGCCTCGGTTCGGAGGTTGCATGTCTGAGGGTTCAGGCACGTTGGGCACGGTGCTTCGCCACGAATGGCGCCTGCTGCGCGCCGATCGCGCCGTGGTCGTGGTGCTCGTCCTCTTCATCGCCCTCGCGGCCTGGATCAACGCATCCGGCCGCGGCTCCGCGCACAACGTGATGGTGCTGGCCACCTTGTGGATCGTCCTGGTGGTCGTCCTCCCATCCGCGCTCACGCTCGCGGCCACGGAGCTGCACCCGGTGCCTCCCCGCATCGAGCTCGTGGAGGCCGCGCGCCGCGCGCGCAACGAGGCGCGCGTGACCGCCAACGAGGAGGCGCTGCGCCGCCGGTTCCTCGAACGACACCGCGATCGCATCCACGACCAGGCGTCGATGTACGCGGCGATGACCACCATCGTCGAGCCGGCGCCCGCGGGCAACCCGCTCCTCGACGATTTCTTCGCGCGTCATCCGAAGCTCGCCGGCGATCGCCGCTTCACGCAGATGAGCCTCTTCTACGTGCTGCTGGCGGCACAGGAGGAGGCAGTCGAGCGCCGCACGGAGGCGGTTCGGGATCGCATCGCCGACAGCCTGGCCTCGCGACGCGCGTTTCTCGATCGGTGGGCATGGCTGGCGCCGGCTTCCCTCGTGCAACGCGTGCTCAGCAACGCGGCCGGTACGGGTGAGGCCCGCTATCGACGCTTCTTCGAACTGGCGGCCGTCCATCAGGCGGAGCAGCGCGCCTTTTTCTGGCCGCGTGTGTTCCATGCGGCGGCGCTCTCCGCCGCGGACTATGACCGCCTGCCGACCTTCGAGTATGCGGAAGAGCCCGCCGGATGGATCGTGCGGCGGTCTCTGGCCGCGCTCGCCACGCTCGCCGCGTTCGCCGCGTTCGGGACCTCCGGCGCCGCCGTCGCCTTCCGTCGCTTTCGCGTGGTGTGATTGGGGCGGACCGCATGGCCGGGCAGCTCGCATTCCCGGTTTCATGTGACGACGGTTGCCCACGGCCCAAGACGACCCCCGCCACGCTCGAAAACGCTTCGTCTATTCGCTCCTCAGTGACTGTGCGGGGTCGAGCCGCGAAGCCCGGACGGCCGGCCATAGCGACGCCACAAGTCCGGCTGCTGTCAGACAGCCGGCCACCGACGCGTGGATCGCCCAGTCGAACACCGCAACATCGACCAACAGATGAGCGATCGTTCGGAGAGCTCCCGCCGAAAGCACCAACCCGATCGCGAGTCCGAGCAGGACCAATCCCATTCCGCGTCGAACGACCATGGCCCGTACGCCCGCTGGTGTTGCCCCGAGCGCCAACCGGATCCCGATGTCCCGCGCGCGCACCGAAACGGAGTAGCTCAGCAATCCGTACAACCCGACGCTGGCCAGCAACAGCGCCAACGCCGCAAACACCGCAAACAGGACCCCCCATAGCCGGCGCTGCCACAGCGCGCCGTCGATGCGTTCCGTCATGCTCTGGATCGAAACGATGGCCGCGTTCCGGTCCTCCTTCGAGATCGCTTCCCGAATCGCCCCCGATACCGCGGTCTGGTCCAGGTGCGTCCGCAAGACGTAGTAGCCGCCGCCCACCGGCCATTGCGTGAATGGGTAGTACAGTTCGATCGCGTCACGCTCCGCGCCCTCATGCTTGACGTCACCGACAACCCCGACGACGCGGCAGTACGGGTTCGACGGCCCCACGGTGTCTCCCCACTGCACCATCTGCCCGATCGGGTTCCGCTCGCCAAAGAGTGCTCTTGCGCCGACTTCGTTGACGATCACCACCGGAGCATTGTCGCTCGCGTCGGTGCGGTCGAAGAACCGGCCTGCCGCCAGGGGAATCCGCATCGCTTCGAAGTAGTCCCACGAGACATCGGCCCCGGTCGTCGGCAGCAGAAACTGCGTTTCCTCCTCCGCCTGGCCTTGCACCCTGAGCCGCCCATTCCGCAACGCGCCGCCCGTGTAGGGGAGCGAGTTGGTGACCGCCGCGCTGTCGACCCCGGGGATGGCGTGCAGTCGCGCCAGCACACGCTCGTGATACGCCGCGAGCAGCGCCGCCCGTTCCGCGCGCGGCGCTTGCGAGAACAGACTGTTGCGCGCGCTCGCCACGATCAGATTCTCGGCCTCGAAACCGTGATCCGCGTTCTGCATCTGCACGAACGTCTTCATCAGAAGTCCCGCGCCCAGCAACAGCAGCAGCGAGGCGGCCACTTCCGTCACGACGAGCGCGGAACGCCCCCAGGAATCGCCCGAGCTCCCCCGCGTGCCGTCTTTCAGCGCCACGGCAAGATTCACTCGCGAACCCATTACCGCAGGCGCGATCCCGAGCGCCAACCCGCTGATCACCGTGGCCGCGAAGCAGAACGCCAGCACATGCGGGTCAACCGCGATGCGCATCCACATCGGAATCGAGTCGGGCAGCAGTGTCTGGAACGCGCGGACAGCCATCCACGCGATGGCAGCGCCGCCGGCACCCCCGACGGAGGCGAGCAGCAAACTCTCGGCCAGGAATCCCTTCGTCAACTCGAACCGTCCCGCCCCCAGCGCCGCCTGCACCACGTACTGCTTGTGCTGCGTGAGGGCTCGTGCGAGCAGGAGATTCGCGACGTTGAAGATGCAGATCAGCAGAACCAACGACACACCGCCGGCCAGCAACGCCAGGTAGGGACGCACCTCGCCCACCTCGGCGTCGCGCAGAGGCACAAGACGCACACCGACGTCCTGGTTGGTGGTGGGAAACTCTGCCGCGAGCTGCCGGGCCACAGCGCCCATCTCGTCCTGCGCCTGCTCGAGCGATACTCCGGGCGCGAGGCGCGCGACGGTCGGGTACCACCGTTGATCACGTTGCTTCTCGCGATAGGTGTCCAGCCCCAGCGCGTACCAGCTCTCCATCGTGAGCCACAGCGTCGCCCGGTCCGGGTACCCGTATCCCGCGGGCATGACCCCGACCACTTCGAACTCGCCCATGGGCAGCCGGATCATCCTCCCCAGCGCGTCGGGCGCACCGCCGTAACGACGTTGCCACAGCCCATGGCCGAGTATCGCCTTGTTCACCGGTCCGCCTGTGCGATCCTCCTCTGCGGTGAAGAGCCGACCCAGGACCGGTTGCACTCCCACCGCGTGCATGGCCTCCTGGTTCAACTGCGCGATAACGACGGCCTCCGCCAAACCATCGCCCTCGATCTGCGAATCGAAAACCGTGTACCCGCCGATGTTCTCCAGAAGAGTCGAACGCCGGTTGTACTCTTCGATATCGAGCAGCGAGCAGTTTCTCTCCGCCCCCTGCTCGCCCTCCGCCACGGTGAACACGCGCACCAGGCGGTCCGCGTCCGGATAGGGGAATGGACGGAGAAGTATCGCGTAGACCAGGCTGAAGACCGCCGTCGCAGCCCCGATTCCCAGGGCAATGGTCACCACGGCGGGAACGGTGAAGGAAGGCGCGCGCCGCAAGGCGCGCCACGACAGCTCGGAATGCTTGAGCCAACCTCGTGAGGCACCCATGTCAGATCCGCGGGAGCCGGTAGACCCGCAGCGCGGTGTCGTGGAACATCGCCGCCCGCTCGTCGGCCGAGAACCCCCGCGTCAGCTTCTTGAACTGGTTCCAGAGCACGGTGTACGAGCACGACAGCTTGTCGACCGGGAAGTTGCTCTCGAACATGCAGCGCCGCGGCCCGAACGCCTCGATGATGTGGCGATACCAGTCGCCGTTGGCCTCGAGCAACTCGTCCGAGGTCGGCGGTCGGTCGCGCTCGTGCCAGCCGTAGCCGTTCACGACCATCTGGATCCCGCCCACCTTCGCCACCACGTTCGGACGTCGGGCCAGCTCGGTCACCGCGGGCTTCCAGACCTCGAAGACCTCGTCGCGGCGTCCGGCGTAGGGCCCGATCCCGATGGGACCGCCGAGGTGGTTGAAGATGATGACTGTGTCGGGGAACGCGTCCGCGAGGTCGGCCAAGTCGGCGATGTGGGTGTGATAGATCCAGCCCTCGAACGTGAGCCCGTAGGGGCGCAGGTGCGCGTAGCCACGACGGAACTCGGGATCGAGGAGCAGATGCTCGGGCCCGGTCGGACGCCGCGCCACGACCGGCGGCTCCGCCCAGGCGGCCCGATGGCGAACGCCCCGGAAGCGCTGCGGGCTGGCGGCGATCTGCGCCTCGAGCACCGGCGCCACGCGGTCACCGAGGCGCAGGTTTGCCGACCCCACGATCCCGGTCGCCACCCGGGTCTCACCGTACTGGCCGCTCGCGCTCATGGCGGCGATGCCCTGCACGAACTCCGTCTCGCCCACGATACGGAGCTCCTCCGGACCGTCCGCCCGATACATCGAGGTGCACTCGACGAAGACGGTCTGACGGATCTTGTGCGTGTTCGTGTCCTCGAGCAGCTCGTCCAACAGGTAGCGGTTGCCGGGGCGATCCCACAGATGGTGGTGCGGGTCGATGATGGGCAGCTCCGGCTCCAGCACCGCCTCGTCGGTCAACGCCAGCCAGTCGGCGCGAGGACCGCTCGGCGCCGCCGTGCGCCGGGACTGGGCACGAGCGCGCATCGAGCCGGGCAGGCCAGCCGTTACCGCCGCGGCCCCGAGGGCCCCCGCCGCCGCTCGACCGAAGAACGTCCGTCGCGTGATGTCATCCATGGTCGTCACTCCTTGCTCCTTGCTCCTTGCTCCTTGCGAGCATCTCGCCGTAACTCCGGCAGCGCGAAGACGGAAGTCGCGTTCCCCGCTTCCGGCCGCTGCACTGCAAGCCTCCGAAGTCCGAGTTCCGGCGACTGCGCTTCGGCGAGCGGCTCACCAGCCGGGTCGAGCCTCATCGCCCGGAGGCGGGTCGCAACATCAGCCGCCTGCACGATGGCCCACGGAACCGGCTGCGCCTGCTCCGCGGGGCGATCGCTGGTATCCGAGCGTTCGGGACTAGAGCGAGGAGGGCAGGGGGGGACCGCGGCAGAAGTGGACGCCGAGGCAGACGTCACGCTCGGCCTCGGCCTGCCGCGGTGTGAGCGTGTGGGCGACAGCCTCGAATCCGAGGTGCGCGTGCCGGGTCTCGATGGCGGAGACGTGGTGCGAGTGGCAGACCGCACAATGGTCGTCGGACGCGCCGGTCTCGTGGCCATGGAAGAATCCACTGGCCGGTCCGACCGCCAACGCGACCAACATGACCGTCGTGGCCGGGGTCAACCACCGCCCCCGCAGTATCGACACCATTGCCAGTTACCTAACCGTAGACCTGAACGCTTGTCAAGCCGTCTCGTTCATCGTTCTCGAAAGGAGTGCCCCGGCCACGGCGATCGTCGAATGGCGTCACGTCCACCGCACCCGGCTGCGCAGCAGCATCCAGAGCACGATCGGACCGCCCACCGCGCCGGTCACGGCGTTGACGTGCAGGAGATGGCGGCTCCATGGCAGGTGGGTGACGAGGTCGGCGCCCAGGGCGAGTGCGGCGCCGCCGATCGTCACCGCCGGCATGAGCACGCGGTGGTCGGCCGTCGACAGCAGCAGCCGGCACGCGTGAGGGACGAGGATGCCGAGAAACGCAATCGGCCCGCAAAACGCGGTGACGGTGCCCGCGAGCAACGCCGCGACGCCGAGGCCGACGCGCCGGGCGCGCGTCACGTCGAGGCCGAGACTGGCCGCATACCGATCTCCCAGCAGCAGCGTGTTCAGCGACTTGACCATGGCGAACGCCGCGAGGCAGGCGATCCCGATGAGCGGCGTGAAGACGTACAGGCGCGTGTAGCCGATGCCCGTGAAGTTGCCGTCGAACCACGCAAAGAACGCCCGTGCGACCGCCTCGTCCGGCGCAAGATGCAGCACGATGCTGATCAGGCCCTGGCAGGTGAACCCCAGCACGACACCCGTGACGAGCAGCGTGACGCTCGTCACGCGCGGTGCGACGGCGGCCAACCCCGCCATCAGCACCGCGGCGCCGAGGCCGGCCGTCACGATGTACGCCAGGTCCCCGGCCGCGCCGAGCGACGTCAGCAGGCCCGTCCCGAACCAGCTCACCGCCACCACCATGATCGCCACGCCCAGACCGGCGCCGTTGACGACGCCGAGCACCCACGGATCGGCGAGGGGGTTCCTGAAGAGCGTCTGCAGCAGCAGGCCGGTCATGCCGATGCCCGCCCCGGCAAGTACGGCCGCCCAGGCCCGTGGCAGGCGGAAGTCGAGCACGATTCGAGTCCACGAAGCCCGTTCCGGCACGTCCCCGGTGAAGATATCCACAAGGGCGCTCAGCGGAATCGGCACGACCCCGATGGTGAGCTCGAGGATGAAGAGGAGCAGTACGAGGCTCGCGAGCGCCACGTAGACGGTTGCAGGTGGGAGCGCCGCGGGTGGGGCAGCGATGCCCGCAGCCGGTTTCAGCGTCGCAACACGCGCATCCGACACCTCAGGGCGTCTCCTGTGACCGTGCGACCCACGAGGCCAGGCTCTGATGGAAAACGAGTTCGTGATCGGGCAGCAGCTCGGGGTGCAGGATCCTGATGTGGTCGGCCAGATCCCATTGGGGATACAGGAGTCCCATATCCCAGTAGGGATTCGGGCCACCGGGGGAACCACCGTGCTTGATATGGACTGCGCCCCGCCGCAGCATCGGGAGCTGGCGTGTGTACGGATTCGTGGCGATCACGTCGAGAAGGTCCCGGCGGCCGGCGTGCGCGTCGGTCAACAACCAGACGTCGGCGTCGAGACCTCGATCGTAGGCTACCTCCATGTGATGCACGAACTGGTTGGACACGGAATCGTTGTCGTCGAGCACGAAATCGCCGCCGGCATCGGCGATCATTCGGGCCGACGCATTGCGCCCGCCCGGCGTCCACCAGCCGTCGCCCACCGGGATATCCACAAGGACCCGCGGACGTGCCGAGACGTTGCGGGCCCTGGCGGCCAATGCGTCGTATTCCGACTCCACGCGAGCAAAGTGCGCTTCGGCCTCGGCTTCCTTGTTGAACAGCATTGCAAAGAACTTGATCCACTCCGCCCGGCCGAGCGGCGTCTCCTCGAGCCGCTCGACAGGCAGCAGATTCGTGATGCCGAGCGCGCGGTACTGCTCGTAGCCCCGCATGATCGCCATGTACGGCGCGTAACTGAGAAAGACATCCGGTTCGAGGGCGGCGGCCTGTTCCACGGACCGATGCCGGCGTATGCGGCCCTCCTCGATCAGGCGCACCAGGTTGGGCGACGTCGCGTGAGCGATGCTGCCGCCCAGGGACACGAGCCGATCGGATACCCCCAGGAGGTCCGAGATCCCTCCGTAGTGATAGTTCTGCGCCGACCATCGGCGCACCGGGACCCACACGAGCACCGCGTCGGGATAGCCGGCGGGCCGAGGGGTGCCGCGCTGCACCATGAGGACCTGCTGCCGCTGGCCGCCCATGCCGGCGAGCACGATGTCCGCGATCTTGAAATGCCCGTGGTATTCGACCGTCAGTTTCGTGGCGTGTCGGAATCGAGCCTTCTGCGGAAAGTAATCCACCGTCGAATCGAAGCGGGCGACCCGCTCGGATTGCAGGTTAGCGGCCGGTGCGTGCCCCGAACGGATCGGATCCGCCGGCGCTGGTGGAGGTTCGGGCTCGAGACGGCACGCCGTGCCCGCGAGGAGAGCGAGTGCAGTGACCAATGGCATGGCGCCGCGCAACGAACGCAACGGGCGACGGAGGGCGCCCGACGTCATGCGTCGGATCCGATCGTCTCGACCTGGTGCTCGTGACGTGTGCGTAGCGCCTGGATCAGTTCCTCCAGGTTCGCATGCTGGTGCGACGCATCGTCGAAGTGCACATTCCACCGCATGCCGGCTGCGCCGCGGGTGACCTCTATTCGGACCCCGGACTTTCCTCCGGTCGGTGCGGCATAGAAACCGTAGCGTTCGAGCGCACGCTCGGTCCACGTCACACCGGACGCATCGCCCGTCGTCGTGACAGGCCAGCGCCGAGGATGTCGTACGCGAAACGAGCCGCTCTGTTCGTCGAACGCCACGTCGGCGAGACTGAAGGCGGCCTGAAATGCGCCGTTCAGCACCAGGGTCTCGGGCATCGCCGTGTGAAGGGGCCGACCCTTCGGCATCAGCCAGATGCGGTCTGCAGTACGGAGGGCCAAATCGAGGTCGTGCGTCGAGAGAAGCACGGCACAGCCCCATTCGTGCGCGGCGCGGCGCAGGAGCTGCATGATCTCGATGCGCCGGGGCAGGTCGAGGAACCCGGTGATCTCGTCGAGGATCATCGCGGCCGGCTCTTGCGCCAGCGCGCGGGCGATCATGACTCGCTGCCGCTCTCCGTCGCTGAGCTCCGCCACATGGCGCCAGCCCAGCTCGGTGGCGCCGACCGCTTCGAGCGCCTGCCCGACCATGTCGCGGTCGTGCGCCGCGAGCGTGCCGCCCCAATCGGTGTACGGCACCCGCCCGAAGGCGACCAGGTCGTACGCCGTGAGCATCGGCACCTGAACGGGCTCGGTCAGCACGACCGCGAGGCGTCGCGCTCGACTCGCCGGCGGCATGCGATGCACGTCGGCGCCATCGAAACGCACCACGCCCTCGAGCGGCATCTGCAGCCCCGCCATCGTCCGCATGAGCGTGCTCTTCCCTGCGCCGTTCGGCCCGATCAGGCAGGCGAGCTCTCCGGCCCTGAGCGTCTCGTCGATCCGGCTCGAGACGGCCGTGCGCCGGCCGTTCGCCGCGTAGCCCGGCACCACGCCATCGAGCTGCAGCAGCGGCGCGCCGGCAGCATGTGCTGACCGCAACACGACAGGAGTCTACCCGCTCGGGCGCTTGATCCGCCGGTTTCCCCAACGAACGGCTCCCCGAGGCCGATGAGCGGTCTTCTCTCTCGCCGCTGCCGGCAGTTGGTCCGTGCCCTGTGCTCAGAAAGTGAGCCTGGCGCCCAACTGGAGCTGTCGTGCGCCGAACCCTGCCGCCGTCCTCGTGATGGCGCCGAACAACGCCGAGCTCAGGTTTGCAGTCGGCGCCGCCAGGTTGGTTCGATTGAAGACGTTGAACGCGTTGAGCTCGATCGCCAGCATGGCCCGCTCGCCGAGCGGAGCCTGCTTCCGGAGCGAGACGTCGTACGCCCACAGAGACGGCCCACGCAGTCCGTTGTACGGAATCTGCGCGAAGGGGTCGGTGGGATCGACCGGGACGCCCAGCCGGCGCAGGCTTCTTCCTGTGGCACCAGGTACTGCGTCTTCGAGCCCGACCCGGCATAGAGGTCGTCCAGCGACCCGGCGACCAGCGCCGGACGGTCCAAGCGGTTGCCGTCGTCGTTGACATCCCGCCCGATGATGATGTTGATCGGCGGGCCCGAGCTGGCGCGCAGGGTTCCCGCGAGCGACCAGCCCCCGAACGCGGCATCGACGCCGCCGGGCCATGTCCGTCCCCAGCGTCGGCCCCGCCCGAACGGCAGCTCGATCAGATGGCTGACCGCGAGGACATGCGGAAGGTCCAAATCCGATCGCCCTTCCTCCGCCGCCAGGGGACGCTCCACGAATGGCCCGACCTGGAAGCCTGGGTCAGCAGCGGCGCCGGTGTTGATGAGCGTCGCCGGCACCGGCGTAGTGAGCCCGATCGTGTCCGGATACGCGAAGTCGTGGAAGCGGCTGTACGTGTAGGCCACCGACGCGTGGACGCCGGACGCCGGACGGCTCTCGAGTTGCACCTGCAGCGCGTCGTACCGCGATGTGGAGGCGTTGGTCAGCATGCGGATCTCGGCGAAGCGCGGGTCAGGCCGCGACGCCTGCGGGAAACCCGGCCCGAAGTTGAGGTCGACGATCCGCGCCAGGTCTCGCCCGAAGGTGCCGACGTAGCCGGCGGACACTCGCGTGCCCCGGCCGAGGTGCTGATCTACACCTATGCTCGTCCGGTGGAACAACGGGCTCTCCATCGCCGGATCGATGGCGAACACGCCCGGAGTATTGGGATTGAGTTCCGGCGGCCCGGCGTCCAGCAGGAACGGCACGTCGCTGGCCGAGCCTGACAGGGCGAACGGTGCGTTGACGATCAGGTTCGCGAAACCGAACTGGAAGATGCGATCGTGATACATCCCATACGCACCTCGGAGAATGGTGCCGCCGTCCCCGGTCACGTCCCAGGCGACGCCCAGCCGAGGCTGCACGTTGTCGAGGTCCCGCTGGTACGCGGGCAGGTCGCCGGTCGCGACTTCGAGCCGGTTCGACGTCCGGCCCAACGTCAACGGCGACACGTCCGGTACGAGCGCGCCGCTTGCCGGGTCGACGGCGTACAGGTTCGCTGCACCGTCGATGTCGTAGACGCCGAAGATCGAGTATCGGACTCCCAGATTCAGCGTCAAGCTCGGCGATACCCGCCAGTCCGCCTGGGCAAAGTACTCGTGCTGGAGCGAGCGGTACGTGCGAAACGGAGTCGACGGCAGCCCGTCGCCGCCGAAGTAGGTGGCGGTGAACGCGGAGGACACGGCGTCGGCCTGCCCCGGGCCGGCGCCGAGCAGGGCGTTCGGACCCACCAGGCCCGTGAACCGATAAGTGGGCGTTCCCAGGCCGTTGTTCGCGAAGTCGTACTCCACGGGGCGGAGGTCGAAGCCGGACCGCAGGGTCAGGTTCCCGCGCCCCCACGTGTGGACGGCGTTCGCCTGGGGAATGAACTGCCTGTCCTCGAAAACGCAGGGGGAAGACACGAAGGGCGTTGTGAAGAACGTAGTGCCCGACACGAAGATGTTGACTCCCCGCTCTCCGACGCCCACGTTCGGAACGTCCAGAATACACACGGGTGCTCGACTCCAGAGCCAGCCACCGCGGACTTCCAGAATCTGATCCGGCGACAGCCTGTCCACGAGCTGAGCCATCCCGGAGCGAAAATCACGGGTCGTATCGACGAGCGTGCCAGGCCAGCCGAAGAACCGCTCGAACACATTCCGCGTGTGGGCGTAGCGAGCCGAGAGCGTCACCCGGTCGCTGAGTCGGTGATCGGTTCGGATGAGGGACGCATCCTGCACGTACTCGCGAGGTTGCACCACGCCGGAGACCACGACTCCCGCCTCACCGTTGGCCGAGTCGCCGTCGAACAGCGCGGCCGGGAAACCGGCGGCGACCGCGGCCGCGCGATCGGAAGCGGAGAAGGCCCGAAACTCCCCGGAGCGATTGCCCGTGCGGGGAATGAACCCCGAATCGAGGAAGGACCCGCTGAAGACGCGCCCCAGATCGCCGGGTATGAGTCCGATCAACGACGCATTCGGCAGCGTCAGGTTGCCGACCAGATCCTCGTTCTGACGGAAGCCCTCGTAGCTCGCGAAGAAGAAGTGACGGTCGCGCACGATGGGGCCGCCCGCGGTGCCGCCGAAGAGGTCATAGCGCAGCGGTGGCGGAATCGGGTTGTCGTTGTCGTCGAAGTACGGACCGGTGTTGAAGAAGTCGCGTGCGCCCATCCGGTTGTGCCGGAAATACTCGTATACGGATCCGCTGAGCGTGTTGGTGCCGGACTTCGTGACGACGTTGATCTGCCCACCCGCGCCCCGGCCGAACGATGCGTCGGCGTTGGAAGTGATCACGCGAAACTCTTCCAGGGCCTCGGTCGAGATGACGTCCGGAACCGCGAGGTTGGACGGGTTTGCCGGAGCCATTCCTCCGATCCCCGTCCGCTCCTCGTTGGCGCTCATGCCGTCGATGACATAGTTGTTCGACGTACTGCGCGTGCCGGACACGGCGGGATTGGTCCGGGAGCCGCGGGCCGCCGTCGTCACCATGCCAGGCGCGAGCGTCGTGAGATCGAGAAAGCGTCTGCCGTTCAGCGGCAGATCTCGAATGCGCTGGCCGTCGACCAGCTCGGAGACCGCTGTCGCCCGAGACGTGATCGCCGACGCCTCGACGGTGACGGCGGTGTCCACCGTCGGCAGCGGCAAGACGAGATCGACGACAACTGAGTCGCTCACCGTCAGCGTGAGGCTCTGGCGGATCTCGCCGAACCCGTCCATCCGGGCCACGAGCGAGTACAGCCCCGGCACGACGCGCGCGAACTGGTAGGTGCCCTGCTCGCCGGTGGTCGCGGTCTGGACAGCACCGGTCCCTTCATTGGTCAGGTGTACTGTAGCGCCGGGGACGACGCTGCCCGAAGGATCGTCCACGCTTCCTGACAACGTGGCGTGAACGGTGCCCTGGCCGGAAGCTCCTCCGGTTGCGAGCAGGCTGACCGCGACGGCGAGCACCCACGCAGTTGTTGTGATCTCACGTGGACGCCTTGATTCAGACTGGAGCATGAATCCTCCCCCGATGAGAACCTGACTTGAACGAGACTCGACGCGGACGACACTCCGCCACGATCTGCCTCTCACTGGCGTTCGCTACGTTAGGCGGCGAGGGTGGGGAACCGGAGCGAATTCGAACGAGTGGATGAAAGCGGCCGACGGATGGCATCAGGAACACCACGAGCTGGTTATCCATTGCCGAGTAGGAGAAGCCGGACGCGACTGTAGGTCCTCCTTGCCACGCGTGACGACGTGATGTGACGATGGCGCGCCACCGAGACGCCACGCGCGCGCCTGTCCGGGATGCTGAAGGCAATTTCGACGGGCAGGCGTTCGCGGACGCTGAGCGGGCGACTTCAGGTCACGAATGGTCTTGCCCCTGGCGGCAGTCGAAAGCGTGCCCTGCTCAACAGACGCCCAGGCAAAGTCGGGCTGACGATCATCCAGGCGCTGTCGCCAGTGATCTCGTCGGACCGGGGTCGGCCGAACCGAGGCCGACGCCTATTGATCTGTCTTCTGGAGCCGATCGTCGCCGCTGGAGAGCCGGTCATTGTACCGGACGGCTCGGGCGCGGCCCGGCACGAGTACACTACTGGATACTGCACTACCCGGCGAAGTAGGCATGACGACACTTGATGACCTGCGCGCCGCCCTTCGCCAGTGGACGGGGCGCCCGCTGTTCGCGCTCCTCGTTACCGTGACGCTCGGGTTGAGCCTTGGCCTTGCCACGGTGGCATTCAGCCTGTTCGACGCGATTCTGCTGCGGCCGTTGCCCTACGTCGACAGCGAGCGCCTGGTTCGCGTCTTCACGTTCTCCCGTGACGCGCCGCAGTCGTTGCATGGCGCCTCCCTCCCGGACTTCGAGGACTGGCAACAGCAGGTGCAGGGTCTCTCTCGGATCGCGGCGTGGGTTTCATTCCCGACACACCTCACCGGACGCGGTCCGGCGCGGATGGTCAGGACCACCTTTGCCACGCCCCAGTTGTTCGAGACGCTTGGCGTTCGGCCGATCCTGGGCCGCACGTTTCGCGACGACGAAAACGTGCACGGAGGCGACCTCCGCAAGGTCGTGCTGGGGTACGGACTGTGGCAGGACGCATTCGGCGGATCGTCGGATGTCATCGGCCGGCAGATCCAGATCCGCGGCCGCCCGCACGAAGTGATTGGCGTGCTGCCGCCGCGGTTCGATTATCCCGATCGCACCCAGGTGTGGATGCCGCTCATGAGCCGCTACGCCATGACGGAAGTCTGGTGGAAACGGCGAGACCTGTACACCCACGGCGTGCTCGCCCGCCGGCGGCCCGATGTGACCATCGCACAGGCACAGGCGGATATGGATGCCATCGCCCGCCGACTGGCGGAGGAGTATCCCGCCACGAATCGCGACACGCGTGTCCGCGTGCGGCATCTGCGCGAGGCGGAGGTCGGGCAACTCGGATCCCAGCTCGCCGGCGTCACGGCGGCAGCGGTGCTGCTCTTCCTGCTCGGGTGCGTGAACGTAAGCGGCCTGTTCGTGGCGCGCGCTGCCGGCCGCGCGCAGGAGGTCGGGGTACGTACCGCGCTCGGTGCCGAACCCAGGCACCTGATGCGCCAACACGTCGTCGAGGGCCTGCTGTACGGGCTTCTTGGAGGCGTGGCGGGCGTCGCCGTTGCCGCCGCAGCCATTCCGGCTCTGTACGCCCTCATCCCGGTGGATCTCCCCGCATGGATGCAGTTCCGCCTCGATGGCCGAACCATGGCGTTCGCGGCGAGCGCCAGCGTCGGAACCGGACTTGTCATCAGCACGACATCGCTCGCCTGGCACATGCGCCCCAATCTCGCCAACGTGCTGAGGCAGGGCGACAAAGGAGGTCTCGAAACCAGTCCGTCATCCCGATTGCGCCGGCAATTGATAGTAGTGCAAGTCGCACTCTCGGTTGCGTTACTGGTTGGCACGGGACTGACGGTGCGATCGCTGCTGCACCTCGGCCAGGTCGACACGGGTATCCGCACCGACGGTGTGCTCGTCGCGTCGGTCGCGGGCGACATCCTGCCGAGCTCCACGCGCGAGGAGACCATCGCTCGGCACGCGCGCGGGTTTCGGCAAATGCGCGACGCGCTACGGATGTTACCCGGCGTTCGCGCAGTAGCCGCCGCCACCAGGATTCCATTTCTGAACGCGCCCGAAGAGCGCCCGGTTTACGAACTCTATTCGCGCCGGCGGGACACACCGGCGACAGCGTATCGCGGTGCCCTGCGAACGTCGAATGCCATGCCAGAGTATTTCGCAACGCTCGGCGTGCCCATCCTCGACGGGCGCGACTTCGCGGATACCGACACGCTGGAGACACCTCCGGTGGCGATTCTCAGCCGGCGGGCGGGCGAGCTTCTCTTTCAAGGCGAGTATCCCTTGGGGCAGCAAATACGGTGGGGCGTCGATCCGTACTTCTGGGCGACCGTCATCGGTATTGTCCCGAACACAACATGGCATCAGGCCGATGACGGCGGCATCGAGTTCTACTTCCACCACGGGCAGTTTCCAGCGGAGACGATGCGCTTCCTGATCTCGACGAGAAATGACCCTGCGTTGCTGGCGACCTCGGTGCGGCGCACGCTGGACTCGGTCAACCCGAACTTCGTCGTCGAGCGCGTCGTGCCGCTCGATCGCATCGCCTACGAGGCGCTTTGGCAACGCCGCCTGTGGACGTTCCTGTTTCTCGTGTTTGGAACGGTGGCCGTCGTCCTCACAAGCGTAGGGCTGTTCGCGGTCATGAGCTATCTCGTCGCCCAACGCACCCGGGAGTTCGGTGTACGGACCGCATTGGGCGCGACCCGCTCCGATATCGTCGCCACGGTCCTCCGCAATGGGGCAGGCATCGCGGCCGTCGGCACGGTATGTGGCTTGCTCGTCGCGCTTGCGATGGGCAGCTACCTCGAAGCGTTGCTGTTTCGGGTGTCCCGCTTCGACCTTGTGACATTCTCGAGTGTCTTCATCGTCATCGGTGTGGTCACCCTGATCGCATGCGCGCTGCCAGCATGGCGCGCGTCGCGCGTGGACCCGCTCATCGCACTGCGTGACTGATCACGCGGGTCAGGCCATCCCATCGTCGGCGACCACGACCCGCAGGGCCCGAGAACTCATGGGGCAACGCTCCTGGTGGCGGCAGCAACGTCCGCGCGGTCCAGGTCCTGCGCCGGCAATCGCAGCATGGCGGTCGTCGTACCGTCCGGACCATGCATAAGGGACACACTCGCCGCATCGCCGCAATGAAGTTCCAACCGCCGCTCGACGTTGGCCAGCCCGAGTCCGCGGCGGCCCGCCTGACGTCGAACGTGCCGCCGCGCGCCCGTGTTGCGTACGCTGATGACCAGCTCCGAACCCTCGAGTCGCGCAGTGATGGACACCAGCGCGCGACCGCGGCTCTCGGCGACCCCGTGTTTGATCGCATTCTCCACTAGCGGTTGCACGATGAGCGACGGAATCCGTCGGCCGCACAACTGCTCCGGGACGTCCAACTCGATCTCAAGCCGTTCCTCGAAGCGCTCGCGCTCGATCGAGAGGTAGCAATCGATCAGCTCTCGTTCCCGGCCGAGCGTGGTGAACTCGCCTGCCGACCGCAGCACGCTTCGCAGGAGGGTCGTCAGCCGCAAGAGCGTGTCCAGCGCCCGGGGGGATTGGCTCTGTATCAGGTAGCCGATGGTGGTCAACGCGTTGAAGAGAAAGTGGGGATTGACTTGCGCGCGCAGTGCCCGAAGCTCGGCCTCCGTCGCCAGGGTCTGTATTTCACGCTCACGCAGCACTCGTCCGTAGCGCTCCTCGGACAAGCGGAGTGCGTCGATTCGTCGAGCGGCAATCGTCGCAACGCGCTCCAGCAGGACGAGGTCGTCGGAGAGCAGGCGACGGCCGCCGGTCAGCGTTTCCACCGTGAGGACAAAATGCGGCGGCTCGACCGTCCAGACCGCGAAGGCGTTCGCCTCCAACGGCACTGACGGGTCCAGAGCGTTGCTGCGCCAGGTGACTCGGCGGGCGCTCAGCGCGGGACCCAACGTGCGGCAGATAGTGGTCAGCACCCCATCGACCGAAACGCCTCCCTGGACATCGACGGACACGCGATCCAGCAGCGCAGCATAGTCTGCGCGCCTGAGAACGACACGATCGACGAACACGTCGGCCGCGCGTCGGATCCACGGGAACGCCAACGAGGTGGTGCACCACAACGCCAGCAGCACGGCGACCGCGGATGGCGGGAGTGCCCCGCCGTCGACTCCCAGCGGCAACACGACCAGCGCATACGATCCGACCACCACCGCGACGACCATGATAAGCGTCAGCGCGTGCTTGAGAAACAGGTCGGCCAGCGCGAATCGATAGTCCTCGTAGAGCAAGGCGAAGGCGAGGGGGATCGATGCATGGTGTCCCAGCAGCTCCAACGTCCAGGGTTCGTTGGTGCCGTGGAATTGCGCGACGTGCAATGCCGACACGCCGAACGCAGCCAGCGCCGCCATCCACAGCGCGCGACGCTGCGTCGCCTGTCCTCGCGTCACCAGGGCGAGCGGCACGGACAGACCGAGGAGTCCGGCGGTGTTGATCGTGAGCCCGAGGGTCGACGGCAGCGGCGCCCCGACGACCGCGGTCCATCCGTGGACGACTGTGGCCAGGCCGGCGCTGCCGTAGGCCAGCACCAGCACCAGGCGTCGAAGGCATCGCGTGAGCCGGCTGTCGTCCACGGATCCCTCCGAGACGGAATGCACGACGACGGCAGCGAGCAGTCCCAGCGCCCCGTAGGAGGCGGCGGCCAGCCACGACGCCAGGAGGGGGTGCTCCAGATTCGACGCGATACGCATCGACAGCTCACCCACGTTCCACGTGAGACCGAGGAACGCGGTGACGACAGCCAGCCGGCTCTCGCTGGATTGCGTGCTCAGCACCATGGCGAGGAGCATCGCGTAGAGCGTGGCGCCGGTCAGATACCCGGCGATGTGCAACAGCGCCGGGATGTCAACGGCCAGCATCGTCCGGCCAGTCTAACTTCGTTCTCGGTGGCGAGGGCTTCGGGCCAATCTGGCCGTCACCGGCGGACCACTACTCGGTCCGCAACGCCCGATCGGATCCCGGATCGCCGTCGAGCTCGTGGTGAAGCACCGGGGCCGATACGCCGATCACCGTCCACCAGACATCCGGTCGTCCCGCGCTCTCCCCAGTTGCAGCCGTTGGCCGATTGGATCGCGACCGGGCCGGCGCCCGTCGGGGAGCCGCTGGCTGACCACCTTCGGTCTTGTGGCATAATGTCAGTTACTGATATATCAGTAACTGATGTGAGTGCAGCGCGATGACCAAACCTGTCGACCTGGTCCAGGGAACGCTGGACCTGCTGATTCTGAAGACCATCGCGCTGGAGCCGATGCACGGCTGGGCCATCGCCCAACGTATCCGACAGATGTCGGACGATGTGCTGCAGGTCGGTCAGAGCGCGCTCTATCCGGCCTTGCACAAGCTCGAACGCCAGGGCTGGGTGACCTCCGAGTGGCGGACATCGGAGACGAACCGTCGTGCGAGGTACTACTCGCTTACCGAGGCGGGACGTGACGCGGTCGTCGACGAGGCCGCACGATGGGAGCGCCTGTCCGCTGCGATCTCCAGCATCGTGCGCACTACCTGATGGGGAAAACGATGTCGCGCTGGTTCTACGGCATGCGAGTGGTCCTGCGCTCTCTCGTTCGCCCGCGCCGCGAGGAGGACGAGCTCGACGAGGAGTTCCAGTACCACCTCGACCGCATGATCGATGCCGGGATCGAGGCCGGTCTGACCCCGGAAGAGGCGCGCCGCGCGGCGCGCCGCGCCATGGGTCCCGTCGACAAGAGCAAGGAGGAGTGTCGCGATCTGCGCGCCACGCGGATCATCCGGGACCTGGCCGCGGATCTCCGCTACGCGGGACGCGGCCTCCGGCGGAACCCGGGGTTTTCGGTACTGGCCGTCCTGACCCTCGGCCTCGGCATCGGCGCGAACGCCGCCATTTTCAGCGCCGTCAACAGTCTGCTGCTGCGGGATCCGCCGTTCAAGGAGCCCCATCGGCTCGTGCGCGTGACCAGCGTCCGCGGCGACGCGGACGGCGGTGCGCTGGCCGTGCCGGAGCTGGATGATCTGCTGGCGCTTCCGGTGATCGAGGACGCCGCGATGTACACCGATCAGGGCATGTACAACGCCAGCGGCTTCGGGACACCGGAAGAGTTGCAGGCGACAGTCACGACCCACAATCTCTTTCGCGTGCTCGGGGTCGAGCCGTTCGTCGGATCGACGTTTCCCGCCAGCTTCGATCGCACCCGCAGCTTCGGACTCGTCATCAGCCACGGCCTGTGGGTGCGCAAGTTCGGCCGGGATCCGAACATCGTTGGGCGCTCGATAACGCTCGACGGCGCATCCGGCTACACGATCTACGGGGTGATGCCGCCCGCGTTCAACTTTCCGTCGCATTCCGATCTCTTCCGCAGCGCCGGTATCACGCCCGACCCGCAGTCGTATCGGCGGCGTGACGTCCGCGAGCGGTACGTGCTCGCGCGCCTTGCGCCCGGTGTCGGTCTCGGGGGCGCGCGAGACGCCATCGATGATCTGGCGCGCCGGCTCGAGCGCGAGTTCCCGGCCACCAATGCCGGCCTGGGCTTTCGCGTCACGCCGCTTCGCGAAATGTACTCCGGTCAGGTCCGGCCGTACGTGCTGCTGCTGTTCGGCGCCGTGGCGCTGGTCCTGACCGTCGCGTGCGCCAACGTGGCGAACCTCCTGCTGTCGCGCGCGATCGCGCGCGATCGTGAGATGGCCGTGCGCACGGCGCTCGGAGCGGGCCGATGGCGCGTCATTCGCGCGTTCCTGGCTGAGAGCATCGTTCTCGCCCTTGGCGGCGCGGTCGTGGGAGCGGTGCTGGCGCTCGCCGGCGTGCGGGTGCTGACACGGCTGGTCCCCGTCCAGCTTCCTCCGTGGATGCAGATCGAGGTGGACGTGCCCGTGGCGGCTTTTCTCATGAGTGTCGCGGTGCTGACGGCACTGGTCACCGGGCTCGTGCCGGCGGTGCGTATCGCCTCGCAGCAGCCGTACGCCGCGCTCAAGGAGGGCACGCGAGGATCGTCGGAAGGCGTCCAACACCAACTGCTGCGGACGCTGCTCGTCGTGGGCGAGGTCGCACTCGCCGTGGTCCTCGTCGCCGGCGCCAGCCTGATGCTGCAGAGCGTCTGGCGCCTCACTCTCGTCGATCGCGGGTTCGACACGGCGGACACGCTGACGTTTCGGGTCGAGCTGGGGTGGGCGGCGTACGACACGTTCGAGAAGGAGCGTGCGTTTCACGATCGCGTCGTGTCCCGGTTTCGTGAGCTGCCCGGGGTGACGGCGGTGACCTTCGACGACAACTTGCCGATGGGCGGCACACCGCGCGCGCCGGTGGCCATACGCGTCGCTCGACAGGGTCCGGACGATGAGGTCAGAAATCCGTACGTCAACCACCACTCGGTCGGACCGGACTACTTCGAAGTGATGGACATCGCCATCCGTCGGGGACGCGCCTTCGACGAGCGGGACCGATTCGACACGCTTCCAGCGGCCGTGGTCGGCCAGCGTCTCGCCGACCGGCTCTGGCCCGGTCAGGATCCAATCGGCCAACGGCTGCAACTCGAGAGCACGGGACGACCGGATGTCTGGTGGACGGTGATCGGCGTATCGGCCCCGGTGCTTCACCACGAGCTCGACGGCGATCCGGGATTCGATCTCTATCGCGCGCAGGCCCAGGTCGGGACCAGAGGCCCGTACTACGTCATTCGCACCAGGGGCGATCCGATGGTCATCGCTCGGGCCGCGACAGCGATTGTCGGCGAGACGGATCCGAACCAGTCGTTCCTGGACGTGCAGACCTACGACCGTCGAGTCGCGAATCGAATCTGGCAACGTCGCCTTGCCGGTGCGCTGTTCGGCAGCTTCGCGGTGCTGGCGCTCGTGCTGGCCGCCGTCGGTCTCTACGGCGTGCTGTCGTACATCGTGAGCCAACAGACGCGCGACATCGGCGTCCGCCTGGCGCTCGGTGCGACATCCGACGGCATCGTTCGCGAGATCCTCGCCCGCGGCTTGAGACCAGCTATTGCGGGTGTCGCCGTGGGGCTCGGGCTCGTCGTCGCCTGCGGGCGTCTGATTGCCGGCATGTTGTACGAGGTCAGCCCGGTCGATCCGATGACGCTCGTGCTGGCCCCGACATTTCTGCTCGCCACTGCCGCGCTCGCATGCTACGTCCCGGCTCGCCGGGCCACACGCGTGGACCCCATCGTGGCGTTGCGGACCGAGTAGTCATGGTCGTCGCGGTGGTGGTCGGATCGTACGCGCTGGTCGTGTTGCCGCTGGGAGTCGACAGCGGGGCACTTCCACCATTCGCGGTCGCCGTGCTGCTGGCGTTGTGGTGCACCACCTCGACGACCGCCATGCTGCGATCGCCGGCGTACGAGCTGGAGCGCGCGGACGTTGCGGCCACCACCAGGAGCGTTGCCCCATGAGTTCTCGGGCCCTGCGGGTCGTAGTCGCCGACGATGAACGTCCTGCTCGCGCGTTTCTGGTGGACCT
>WTFV01000273.1 GCA_011523845.1 Acidobacteriota bacterium
GAAAGGACTTGTCTCCTATTCGGCTCATATTATAAAATGAGGGGATCTCTGAGGTGTACACGTCGGTGACGTCGCCGAAATCGCCGGCCGACGTCACGTAGTTCTCGGTCAGACCGAAGTACGCCGGCTGGATGTCCATGAAGCCGCAGATCTCGTTGCCGCCGCCCCCCGGCAGGCGTGAATCGGACGGCACCGTGACGCAGTAGGGGTCGAAGCCGGTGGGAGGCGTGGCCCGGTTCTGCGTCACGAAGAAGTTGCCGTACCAGTGGCGCGTCCACTGCACGTCGAGGCTGACGCCCGGGGTCAGCCCCTGCTGCAGTCCGATGAGAATCTCGGTGTCGTTCGGCCGGACGCCGAAGCCGCGGACGATGGCCGGGTTCCAGGTGGTGACGATGTTCGGATCGCCGAGTTGCGCGCTCATCGCGCCGCACTCGCCGTTCGCCCCGCGGCTCGTGAGATCGCAGTCGGGCATGAAGTTGCGGTTCGCGTCGTTCCACGTGCGGACGGCGGCATTGATGCGCGTGTTCACCGGGTTGTTCGCCGTGGCGGTGGCCACCGACTCGCTGGCGACGTAGCGTCCGAAGTTCGCGCGCAGCACCGTCCGCCCGGTACCGAACACGTCCCAGGCGGCTCCCATGCGGGGCGATATGTCCCTCCACGACGGCGTGTCCGGCACCTCGGCATAGGTCGTCGACGGCACGAACAGCAACTCCGCCGTCGTCTGCGCCGGCACGTAGGCTTCGTGGAAGTCGTAGCGGATGCCCAGGTTCAACGTCACGCGGTCGATGGTCCAGCGGTCCTGGGCATAGATGCCCAGCGCCGCCCGCAGCTTCTGCAGGTCCTCGAGCGGCCTGGCATACTGGAAGATGCGGGCCGGAACGCCCATGTTGAAGTCCCAGTCCTGCGCCTGGGTCCCGAAGGCGGTGTAGTTGCGGGTGCCCCACATGTCCTGCATGCCCACCTTGAAGGAATGCGTCCCCGTCACGTAGTTGAGCGACAAGCGCATGTTGTACTGGTGGTTGTAGGCATCCCAGGTGGTGTTGTCCGCCGCGTAACGCGTGCCGGTCGACAGCTCCCGCTTCGCGATCACCCCGAACGGCACGGGGAACTCGGGCTGCTGGAGGAAGCGCCAGGTCTCGTTGTAGAACGTCGCACCCCCCTCGAGGAGCAACCGGCTCGTGACCGGACTGGTCCACTTGACCTGTCCGATGTAGTCGGGATCCGACGTCAGGTAGTCGGTCGCCTCCGGCGTCCGGAAGAGGCCGGAGTCGCTCACCTTGTGCCGCTTCCCGAACTGGTAGAAGGCGGTCATCTTGTTCCGCGGGGTGATCTGCGAGGTGAGGTTCAGGGTGGCGGTGTGGAAGTAGTTGTCGCCGGCGAAGACCGGCTTCGACAGGTCGCGTTGATCGGGAACCAGCCTGCCGTCGTACAGGCAACCGCCCTCCGTGCGGCAGAACTGCGGATCCAGCGGGTCGATGCGTTCGAACGACTCGGTCTGCCACTGCGTGGACACGAGGTTGCGGTAGCCGAGATAGAACCAGAGCCGATCGTCGACGATGGGCCCGCCGAACGACGGGTTGAACTCCGACACCTGCTTCACGGAGTTGACCGAGCGCAGCCCCTGGTCGATCAGGGCCTGCGACAGGTTGTCGGACTGCATGTCGCCGTTGGTGTAGTCGGCGTACATGTCGAAGGTGAACTGGTTACCGCCTTCCTTGGAGATGCTGTTGGCGACCACGCCGCTCGATCGGAACTCGGCGTCGGTGCCGCTCGTCGTGACGGTCATCTCCGCCACCGTGCCGATGTTGATCGCCTGCGTGTGGTTGTAGCCGCCGCCGGTGTTGTTCATGTTGTTGAACGGCATCCCGTTCAGGACCAGCGGCATCTGGTCGCCGCGACTGCCGTGGACCTCCATCGTCTGCCAGTTCGCGCCGTCGGCGCCGCCCACGTCCTGCTGGCTCAGCGGCACCTGCACGCCGGGGACCAGTATTCCCAGGTTCTGGAACGACCGTCCCGTCGGCAGCTCTGCGAGGACCTCCGTGGTGAGCGCCTCGGTCTGGGTGACGGTCTGGACGTCGATGAGAGGACTCTCGCCGGTGACGGTGATGGTCTCCTCGACCCCGCCGACCGACATCTGGGCATCGACGTTGGCCGAGAAGGTGGCGGTCAGCGTGACGCCCTCCCGGACCACCGTGGTGAAGCCGGGCAGGGTGAACGTGACCGTGTACTCGCCGGGATTCAGCGCGATGATGCGATACGCGCCCGCGCTGTCGGTGAAGACGACGCGGGACTGCTCGATGAGCGCCGGACTCGACGCCTCGACCGTGACGCCGGGCAGGATGCCCCCGGTGTTGTCCGTCACCACGCCCGCGATCTCGGCATCCTGGGCCAGGACCGCGGACGGGACGGAGAGGAACGTGACGACGACCGCCGGAGCGAACGCACGAACGATCCGCCGTGCTCTCATCACTACCTCCCGACTCGTCAGTGAGTGATGCCACGAGCCGACGCTGCCGACCCGTGAATCGTGCCGTCCCCCATCGCCGGCGAGACGGCCCGGACCGCGATCGACGACGCGCGAACAGACCCTGGCGCCGCCGCGTGAGCGGCCGAGCGCCGAGCTTCCGGATCGAATGTCAAGGTATACACCCAGTCGCGGAGCGGGGCAAACACTCTTCTCTCGCGGGTGGATGTCCTGCGGCGGAGGATTCATCTCCGTTCGACCTGCCGCAGGCCGTCGGCGGCGCCCGCGTGCGCGGGATCGATTTCGAGGGCGGCGCGGAACGCCCGGCTCGCCTCCTCGCGCGCGCCCCGAGCCAGCAGCAGCGCGCCCAGATTGACGTGCGCGTCGGCGTGGTCCGGATCGACCGCGACGGCCCGCTCGAAGAGGCTCACCGCCTGCCGGATCAGCCCCCGGCGCGCCTGCACGACGCCGAGGTTGATGAGCGAGCCGACATGGTTCGGGTTGCGATCGAGCGCGCGTTCGTATTCGGCGAGCGCCTCGTCGAGCCGCCCCCCGCGATCGAGGACCAGGGCCAGGTCGTAGCGCGTCTCGGCCGTATCGAGTCCCTCCAGCGCCTGGCGCAGGACCGACTCGGCCGCCGCGTACCGCCGCAGCCCCGACAGGCAGCGGCCGATGTCCGCGATGACCCGCGGATCGCCGGGGAACAGCCGGCGATGGCGCTCCAGCAGCTCCAGCGCTTCGTCGTAGCGCCGCAGCACGCGCAACATGGTGGCGAGGTCGAACAACGCGTCCGCGTTGTCGGGATCGAGCGCGAGCGCCCGCCGCACCAGGTGCTCCCGCCAGGCGGCGTTGGTCGTCAGGTCGGCCGTCGAGGCCTGCTGCAACAGAAAAGCGGCGCTGCGGGATTCGGCAATCAACTCGTGGAACAGGGGATCGAGGTACGGGGCGTGGCGCGGCGACCGGGCCGCCCGCCGGCGGGCGCGGACGGCGTCTGCGTCCCGGCCGAGCGCGGCGTACGCATCGCCGAGCAGCCGGAACGCGGGCCCGAATCGGGGCGCCGCGGCCGTGAGGTCCTCGAGCAGATCCACAGCCCGCGCCGGGTCGTCGTCCCCCAGCGCCAGCCGCGCGAGGCCGAACGCGGCGTACGCCGCGAGCGGGGCGATCGGCGTGTGCCCGGCCGCCGCAGCCCCCGGCGGGATGGCGGGCTCCGGGAGCTGCATCACGCGGCGCCAGGCGCGCGCTGCCGCTTCCCGGCGACCCGTCTTGAACTCGGCATCTCCCAGACGCCACCAGGCAGGACCGAAATCGACCGCGGCCTGCACGACGGCGCGCAGCGCGAGCCGCGCCCGTTCGTCGTCCCCGCGTGACGCGTGCGCCAGGGCCCGGTAGTAGGTCCACGTCCAGTCTCCGGGGTCAAGCGCCTCGGCCAGCACATAGCTGCGCACCGCGTGGTCGTAGTACAGGTCCGCGTGGTAGGCGAGCCCGAGCGCGCCGATCGCCGCCGGCGACCGCGGGTCGGCGCGGGCCGCGCGATCCGCGGCCGTCAGGTGGGTCCGAACCGCCTCGGTCCGCGCGGACGGATCGGGCAGCGACGGCAACCGCGAGCCAGGGGTGGGCTCGCCCGCTCCCCGGCATCCGCACAGCAATGCGAGGGACGTGGCCACCGCTGCAGCGCGGGCAGTCCAGGGGCTCGCCCGAGAACGGGAACACGCGTCCGTGACGCTGCCGGGACGGAATACGGCGCCGCTCGAATCCCGCAGGAATCCTGCCACGGACTGCTCAGGGGCGCGGCCCGCTCCCTCGATTGCTCCAGACCGTCACCCGCGACATCCGGTCGTAGGGAGGACTGATGTGCATGCCTCCGGTCACCAGGTCCGGCGTCCCGTTGCCGTCCAGATCGCCGACGGCAAGCGTGACCAGATGCGTGGGCGCAACGGCTATCGGCCGCATGGCGAAGCGCATCCGCCCGTCGTTTTCCAGCCAGACCAGACTGCGCGCATCCCGATCGCGCCACTGGTTGTAGGCGCTCGCCGCGACGACGTCGAGATCGCCGTCGCCGTCGACGTCACTCGCCTGCGGGCTCGAGGCCCCCGACAGATCCGCGATCCGGTGGGCCTGAAACCGGCGGCCACCCAGGTTCTGCAACCACTGCACGCCGTGCCACGGCCGGCTGTTGGCCGGCGCGTAGTCGAACGCGTCCCCGTTGCTGTGCAGGAGGTCGGCAAGCCCGTCGCCGTCGAGATCGGTCACGGTGATCCAGCTCGATCCGAAATCGGCATTAGTCGACCCCCAGATCAGCTCCGCGTCGAGCCGGTCGCTGCCGTCGAACGCCCAGACCTCTTCCCACTCCTGGCTGACGAGCGAGACCACGTCGGGCGCCGCGTCACGGTCGATGTCGACGATCACGGCGTTGATGGCCCCGGACAATCGCTGCAACACGTGCGGTTCGAAGGCCCAGCCGCCGAGGTTCTCCAGCCACAGCGTCTCGCCGTGGTCGTAGCCGAACGCGGCGACCGCCAGGTCCGGATCCCCGTCGCGATCCACGTCGCCGGCGCGGGCGTCGGCCACGCGCGGGAGTCGGTCGGCGACGACGCGGTTCCTGAAGCGTTCGCCGCCGAGGTTCTCGAGCACCACGACCGACCCGATCCGCAGGTTGCTCGGGAAGAGCTGTCCGAGACTCGCGACCACCAGATCGCGGTCGCCGTCCGCGTCGAGATCGACCGCCTCGACGTGCGCCGGCGCCGGAACGTCCCCGACCGGGTGCTCGGAGTAGGTGCCGGCCGGGGCCTGGCGTATCCACGAGACCCGGCCGCGCCCGGCGTCGCAGACCAGGATGTCGAGCAGGCCGTCACCGTCCAGGTCGGTGACGTCGACGTGCGCGATCTGCGGCCGTTCGTCGGCGCCGGGCGGACTACCGACGGACGATGGTTCGAAGCGCTCCGCCGGAGCGCCCTCCGGCAGGATGGAGGAGCGTTCTCCCCAGGCCGCGTCCGCCGCGTCCCGCGGCGACGCGCCGCACGCCGTCAGGACGCCTCCCAACAGGCACGCCCCGGCCGCGATGACACGAGAGTTCGTCGACGGCATCGGCGCGAGGCTCCCGCCGCACTGTATCCGCGTTGGATGCGGCGGGTCAAAAGCGTCCTGCCGGCGGTATGATGTTCCAGTCCGTCGTGCTCGCGGACTCGCTTCGGACTCGCATGCGAGGAGGGATCCCATGAAGCCGTGGACGAGGCCGATCGCGCTGGGCGCCGTTCTCCTGCTGGGGCTCGCCCCCGCCGCCGGGCGCGGCCAGGAGCAGGAAGAGCGGTTCATCCGCATCGATACCCTCAACGTCCGCGACACGCTCTACCATCTCGGAGACGGCGGCGCGAACGCGCTCGCGCTGATCGACGAGATCAACGGCGGGGTCATCCTGGTCGGCACCAAGCTGCCGGGGTGGGGGCAGCCGGTCCTCGACGCCGTCTACCAGGTCACGGACCTGCCGGTCACCACCATCATCAGCACCCACGCCGATCTCGATCACACCGGAAGCAACGGCGAGTTCCCGGACGTGGTCGAGATCATCGCGCACGAGAACACGCGCGCCAACATGGGTCGCATGGAACTGTTCTCCGGCGGCGCTCCCGGTCTGCCGACGACGACGTTCAGCGAGCGCTTCGGGCTGCTCGAGGACCTCGACCGCATCGAGCTGTACTACTTCGGTCCCGCCCACACCGACGGCGACATCGTGGTCGTGTTCCCGCAGAAGCGAACGGCATACGTCGGGGACCTGTTCCCGGACAAGGCCGCGCCGGTCATCGACACCGCCAACGGCGGAAGCGGCATTGCGTTTCCGGAGACGCTGGCGAGGGCGGTGGCGGCCATCGACGGCGTGGACCGGGTGATCACCGGCCACGGCCCGATTCCGACCACCTACGCGGGCCGCGGACGCCGAGATCGCGGCGGGCGGCGGGCGTGGACCGGATGGATGACCTGGGACGACCTGGCGGAATACGCCGACTTCAACCGCGACTTTCTCGCCTCGGTCCGCGCGTCCCACGAGGCCGGCCGGAGCGTCGCGGAGGCGGCCGCCGACCTCGACCTGCCGGAGCGCTACGCCGCCTACGACATGGAGCGGGCCCGGGCGAACGTCGAAGCGATCTACAACGAACTGGCGGCCCGCTGACGGGCGCGAGGGGAACATCATGATGCAGCGGGGATTGTGCCACGGGCTCCTCACGGTGGCGATCGGCGGCCTGGCGTTGCTCGCGGGCGGCGCAACCGACGTCCGCGCCGACGACTGGCCGGAGTTCAGGGGCGAAGGCCGTCTGGGCGAGTGGCGCGAGACTGGCCTGCTCGAGTCGTTCCCGGCCGAGGGCCTCAAGGTGCGCTGGCGGATGCCCATCAAGGCGGGTTTCGCGGGGCCGGCAGTGGCCGACGGCCGGGTGTTCGCCACCGACTGGGAGCCGACCGACGGCATGCGCGGCACCGAGCGAGCCATGGCGTTCGACGAGGCGACCGGCGAGCTGCTGTGGGTCCGGGAATGGGAGGCCGACTACGCCGGCGTGCAGTGGGAGGTCGGACCCGGGGCGACGCCGACGGTCGACGACGACCGGGTGTACGTCCTGGGCCGCACCGGGACCCTCTCCGCGCTGCGCGTCGACACCGGCGAAATCCTGTGGCGCAGGAACTACGCGGACGACTACGGCGTGGACCGCATGCAGTGGGGCTTCGACTGGGGCTTCGCCAGCGCGCCCCTGGTCGACGGGGAACGGCTCATCTGCTTCGTCGGAGGAGGGCCCGACGCGCGGGTGGTGGCCTTCGACAAGCTGACCGGCGAGGAGATCTGGCGGGCGCTGTCGAGCGAGGAGGATCTCGGGGTCGCCCAGCCGATCATCGTCGAGGCGGGCGGCGCCCGGCAGCTCATCGTCTGGAACCCGGAGGAGGTGGCGTCGCTCGATCCGGTCACCGGCGAGATCTACTGGCGGCAGCCGTACGTCGTCGGCGGGGCGATGACCGTGGCGGTGCCCGTGCAGGTGGGCGCGCAGCTCTTCTTCACGACGTTCTACGACGGCCCGATGATGCTGACCCTGAACCAGGACCGGCCCGACGCGACCGTCGCCTGGAAGGGGAGCAGCAACAGCGAAATCCGCACCGACGGCCTGCACGCGGTCCTGGCCACCCCGATCATCGACGGCGGCTACATCTACGGCATCTGCAGCTACGGCCAGCTCCGCTGCCTGAACGCCTCGACCGGCGAGCGCCTCTGGGAGACCCAGGCGGCGACGGTCGAGCGGCGCCGCTGGGCGTCCGGCTACATGGTGCGCAACGGCGACCGCGTGCTGATCAACAACGACCGCGGCGAGCTGATCATCGCGCGCCTCAGCCCGGAAGGCTACGAGGAGGTGAGCCGTACCAAGCTGATTGCGCCCACGTCGCCCCCCGGCAACCGGCGCGAACTGCGGTTCGTCAACTGGGTCCACCCGGCCTACGCGAACCGTCACATCTACACCCGGAACGACGAGGAGATCATCGCCTTCTCGATGGACGCGGCCGACTACGAGTGACAGACTGGCAGGAAAGTTGCTTCCTTCGTAGACTGGAGGAGGCAATTCGAATGACGACCGCTGCGTTCGACACCCACGCCGCCGTCAAGCAGCTCCGCGCCGCGGGCGTGAACGATGCGCAGGCGGAAACGCTGGTTGACATCATGAGCAGGGCGCTCGGCGACCCGGTTACGAAAGCGGATCTCGAGCCGCTGGCCACCAAGGAGTTCGTCCGCGCCGCGATCTCCGGCGTGGACGGCGAGATTGCTGCCGTGCACACGAAGATCGTAGCCGTGCACGCCGAGATGCAATCGCAGATCGCCGGCGTACGCACGGAGGTCGCTGACGTACGCACGGAGATCGCCCAGGTCGAAGCCCGCCTGTTCCGGCATCTGTGGGTGATGGCCGCCGGCATCGTCGGAGCCACGTTCACCCTGCTGAAGCTCTTCCCGTAGAATCCCGCGCGTGACCGTCACCACCCCGCTCCGCGAGCTGGCCGCCCTCTTCCTGCGCCTCGGCGTCACCGCGTTCGGCGGTCCGGCTGCGCACATCGCGATGATGCGCGACGAGGTGGTCGACCGGCGGCGGTGGTTGACCGACAAGGAGTTCCTCGACCTCGTCGCAGCGACCAACCTGATCCCCGGTCCCAACTCGACCGAGCTGGCCATCCACCTCGGCTATCGACGCGGCGGCCTCGCGGGGCTGGCGCTGGCCGGCGTCTGCTTCATCCTTCCGGCGGCGCTCCTCGTGGCCGGCATCGCGTGGGCGTACTCCCGGTACGGCACGACGCCGCAGGTCGGGTGGCTGATGTACGGCATCGGGCCGGTGGTCATCGCCATCGTCGTACAGGCGCTGGTGAAGCTGGGGCAGGCGGCGCTCACCCGTTGGGTGTACGCGCCGGTCGGGGCCGCCGCGCTGGCCGCGGCGCTCGGCGGCGTCAACGAGCTGGCGGTGCTCGCAGGCGGCGGTGCGATCGGGCTGGCGCTGGCCCTGCGGCCGAGGGGGCCGGGAGGCAGCTCGGCGGTCCTTGCCTGGCTGGCCGCGCTCGCGACAGCGCCGGTGCACCTGCTGCGCGCGACTGCCGCGGCGGCGGCGCAGGCCGGCGCAACAGCGGGAGCGGCGCCCCCGGCGGGCGCCGTCGCAGGAATCGCAGCGGGCGGCGCGGCGGCGGCAACGGGCAGCGCCGTCCCCTTCACGCTGGCGGGGCTGGCGCTCTTCTTCCTGAAGGTGGGCTCGGTCCTGTTCGGCAGCGGCTACGTCCTGCTCGCCTTCCTGCGGGCCGACCTCGTGGAACGCTGGGGCTGGTTGACCGACCAGCAGCTCATCGACGCCATCACCGTCGGGCAGGTCACCCCGGGCCCGGTCTTCACCACGGCCACGTTCATCGGCTACCTGCTCGGAGGCTGGATGGGGGCCGTGCTCGGCACTGCGGCGATCTTCGCCCCTGGGTTCTTCTTCGTCGCGGTGACCCAACCGCTCATCCCGCGGCTGCGCGCGTCACTGGCGCTCGGCGGTTGCCTCGACGGCGTGGTGGCGGCGTCGCTCGGCCTGATGGCGGCGGTCACGTGGCAGTTGACGCGCGCGGCGGTGGTCGATCTGCCGACGGTGCTGATCGCCGCAACCGCCGCCCTGGTCCTGTTCCGCCGGCGACCCAACTCGACGTGGCTGATTCTGGGCGGCGCCGCGGCCGGCTGGCTGCTGCGCGGGTAACGTGTGGCGGGCTGCCCCGCTCCTCCCCTCCTTTGGGTGATCTTCTTTATTTCTGTACCATTTTTCAGTACCATGCTCGTGCTCCCACTTCTCAACGAGCCAGGCACGTGGCCCGCAGTCGAATCGTTCTCGAAACATCGGACGACCGAAAATCCGCGATGTTGGAGGCAGCCGACCTCCAGGGGGAGAGCCTCACCGACTGGTTCGAAGAGCAGTTTCTCGTCGCGATGCCTCGACGCTCGAACCGCCCACCCGTCACGGTTCCAGAGATCTCGAGTCCGTCGGATCTTCAGAATCCCGATTCCGTCATCGCATCTCTGAATGCGCTCGACTGGTCCTTCACAGACGACGACACTCGGTATCTCACCCACGACCTGCACCCCTATCCGGCCAAGTTCATTCCCCAGATTCCGGCCCATCTCATCGCGCGTCTGTCGGTGCGCGGCGACGTAATCTGCGATCCCTTCGGCGGCAGTGCGACGACCGCGATCGAAGCCGTGCGGCTCGGCCGCCGCGCCGTCTCGTTCGACGCCAATCCGTTGTCCGTGCTGATCGGCCGCGTCAAGACCGGATACATGACCTCGGACGTTCGCGGCGATCTCGATCAGCTTGCGGCCGCCGTCCAGGGACACGTAGCCGACAGCGGCAGAGAACGGCGGGACTGGACGGGCGACTTGCGACACTACGTTCCGGACATTCCGAACCTCGACAAATGGTTCGAACCGTGCGTCGTCGAAGAACTGGCGTTGCTCCGACACCTGATCGACCGGGCAACGGAAGGCCTGGCACGGAACGCTGCACTCCTTGCACTCTCGCGCATCATCGTTCGGGTATCGAATCAGGACTCCGAAACGCGGTACGTGTCGGTCTCGAAAGCCGTCCGCCCCACCCTGACGCTCGCAGCCTTCCTCGAGTCACTGGGAACCGTTACGCGCCGGCTCGAAGCGGCGGCGCTCGATCTGCAAAGCGCGGACGGGCGCTTCCTGACCGGTGACGCCAGAACGGATCTGCGACGCATCGTCGGGGACCACACCGTCGACCTGATCGTCACGTCACCGCCGTACCCCAACGCCACCGACTATCACCTGTATCACCGGTTTCGTCTGTTCTGGCTCGGTTTCGATCCTCGCGTTCTGGGCCGCATCGAAATCGGATCGCACCTCCGCCATCAACGGAACCGCACCGGCTTCGACGAATTCCGCGCGGACATGGCGCAGGTGCTCGACGGTTGCTTCCGGATTCTCTTGCCGGGGCGCTACGCGGTCTTCGTGGTCGGTGACGCGCTGTTCAAGGGGAAGCAGTGCTCGACCTCCGACGCTATCCGCGATGCGGCGCGAACGGTCGGATTCTCGATATGCGGCGCCATCGAACGGCGGATTCACGACACTCGTCGCTCGTTCGCGAAACCGGCGCGGCGGGCCCGCGACGAGCGTCTGGTCGTGCTCCGGAAGCCCGACCGCGGAGCGACGGTTGTACTCAACCCACCCGCGTACCGCATGTGGGAGCATGAAGCGGTGCTCAGACATCGTGAAATCACGGCGCTGACAGGCTCCTGTCCTGACAAGAGCGCTGGGTCGGAGCCCGTGGTGCTCCACCTGGATCAACCCGCGCTTTGGGCGATCCGCCGCCTGACGTTCACGAAGGACTACGTCGTTGGCCCGCTGGAAACACCGGGAGCAACGGAGACACCCGCTCAATCCACCTGGCAGACCAGCCTCGAGAACGGAGCGTCGGCGTCCGGACGCGCCAAGAGAAAGGACCCGAAGTACGTCACCCACGGACTGCATCCGTTCAAGGGCAAGTTCTATCCGCAGATCGCCAAGTCGCTGCTGAACATGTCCGGTGCGCCGTTCGGAGCGCGCGTGCTCGATCCGTTTTGTGGGTCCGGGACGATGCTGCTCGAAGGCATGCTCAACGGTTTCGAAGCCTATGGCTGCGACTTGAATCCCCTTGCCGCGAAGATCGCCCGGGCGAAGACCGCGATCCTGACGGTTCCGCGCGATGTCTCCGATCGGGCGCTGCGAGCGATCGGCGAGCGCGTGACGCGTCGCGCGACATCGATCCCGGCCGTCCTGGATCAGTTCCGTGAGGACACGCACGACGAGTTGCTCCGGTGGTTCGCGGAACCCGTGCTCTACAAGTTGAACTGGATTCTCGGGCAGATACGCCTGATTGGCCACGAAACTCTCGTCGAGTTCTTCGAGGTCATCCTGAGCAGCATCATCCGGGACGTCTCACAGCAGGAACCCCTGGACCTGCGGATCCGCAGGAGGAAAGAGCCGCTCGATGACGCCCCCGTACTGGAGAGGTTCGGCCAACGATTGCGTGAACAGCACGACCGACTCCGCCGGTACTGGGTCATCGCCGGACGGCAACCCGGTCGCCTGATCCCGGCCACCGTGCAGGCAGGCGATTCGCGAACCGCTGGTGCAATGGACGCGCTGGGGCTCGGGTCGGACAGTGTGGAGTCCGTCGTGACCAGCCCTCCCTACGCTACGGCTCTGCCGTACATCGACACGGATCGCCTGTCCCTGCTCGCGATCCTGGGACAGCGCGCCAACGTGCGTTCCGGACTGGAACGCGACCTGACAGGAACCCGTGAGATCCGGCGGGGCGCGCGGGAAGACGCCGAAGCCGCGTTGAGCAGCGTATCGGCAACCGATGCGCTACCGGCTGGCGTAGTGCGGGCCATCCGGCGCATTCACCGCGCCAACCGCAGGTGCGACGTCGGCTGCCGGCGGGAAAACATGGCGGCGCTGCTGTGGCGCTACTTCGTGGACATGCGGAGCAACCTGCTCCAGACGCACCGCCTGCTAGCCCCCGGACGGAAGGCCTTCTATGTCGTGGGCAACGGCAGAACGAAGGCCGGGGACGAGTGGGTGGTGATCGACACTTGCCGTCACCTCTCGGATATCGGACGCATGACGGGATTGCGGCACGTCGAATCGATCGGCATCGACGTGACGACCGAGAACCGGATGCACGTTCGAAACGCCATCACCAGGAACAGCATCCTGGTCTTCGAGAAACCCGGCTAGAACCAGCCGAACCGGCGCGGCATCCGGCCGCCACCCGGCATGCGTTGGTTGCAACGGGCCAACCAGACCTCGTGGTCCGGACTGTCGGGGCGATGAATGGTGATCTCGTAGTCGACGCCCGCAACGTTCAACCGTTCCATGATCATGATCGAGTAGTCTGGAACTATCGGGACCAGTGGCGCAGCGGTGATGCGAATCTCACGCTTCTTCTCGTAGTAGACGGTGTTGAGCGGGTAGTGATTCAACGTCAACGCCGGAGAGAGCTCCGCACCATATACGGCGATGTTGGCGACAGGGTCGGGATCCCGCTGGGGATACGATGGATTGCCTGCTTTCTTGGGAGACGTGCGGCCAGTGAACGGCCAGTCGAAGAACGCGGGGTTCTGCATGGCCGCCGTCACGCTCAGGAAGATCTCTCCATTGTGATGCGGCTTGATCTGGATCGCGAAGCGACGGGCCGGGTGCGGAGGCGCGTCCCCAGGCGCGCCCCGCGACGCGCGATGTAGAGGTGGAAGAGGGCTTTCGGGCAGCACGGGTACACCGCGGAACAACTGGCCGCGCCCCGTTCCGAACGACGCGGCATCACCGCGTGGCCGATTGATCTGCATAGCGCGTTCGTCGAGGACGAGGCCGGCTTTCAGCAGTCGGTCGAGCGCGGCTCCGTCGAGCGGGACGGTGGCCGGGCAGGCCGACGGAAGTAGTGCTGTCCACGCGTCGTCCAACACCGCGAGATCGGCGGCGTCGGCGGGAAGGTCGAGCTCGATCTGCACCGCCGCCTCGTAGTTCGTTTCCGTGCCGCCAACGGTGAGATTGTTCGAACCGACGAATGCGCGCGCCAGACCGGAGCCAGTGAAGATGTACAGCTTCGGATGGAACGTGACTTGAGTCTGGTGTGTCACGTAGGTGCTGTCGAACAGGGCCAGCGCCATCTCGAGCGCCTCCCTGCTCGTTCCGTGTTGGTCTATGCCGAAGATCGCCTGGACCGACTTGCCGGCCCGCTTCCAGTCCCCCAGCCGTGGTCGAAGCCGATGGAGGGGACCGCTCTTTGCGTACGCAACGATCAACCGGAACGCAGTGAACCGAGCGTCGTCCAGCGCCGTCTCCAAATCGTGTAACAGTCGACGGAGTCCGGTCGGCTGATCGAGCGGTCGTATCAGCGAGAATCGGGACATGGCAGACGAAATCCTACCGCGCTCGCCAGCAGGCCCGCGCGGATCGCGACCAAACGCTCCGCTGGGTGGATACCAGGGAATCGACGGCGTGGTGGCGGCGTCGCTCGGCCTGATGGCGGCGGTCACGTGGCAGTTGACGCGCGCGGCGGTGGTCGATCTGCCGACGGTGCTGATCGCCGCAACCGCCGCCCTGGTCCTGTTCCGCCGGCGACCCAACTCGACGTGGCTGATTCTGGGCGGCGCCGCGGCCGGCTGGCTGCTGCAGGGATAGGGAGGCCGCGGTCAGCGCCGCTCGGAGGAGGCCGCCACCGGCGCCTCCGGAGCGCGCTCCAGGGACATCTTGAGCGGCCGGCCGCGCCCGGTGTGCCCGCCATGGTCGCTCGACATCCGCGAGGCCACGCGGCGTGCGACCCTTCCCACCTCGACCAGTCCGGCCTGGCCGGCCACGAAGACGCCGTGGAGTCGCCGGCATTCCTCGGTCAGATCGCCGTCCAGCCCCGCGAGCTGCTCCGCCCAGGGCTCGTCGCCATCGGCCAGCAGGTCGATGCTGCGCAGCAGCTCCTGCAGTATTTCGATGTCGTGGAGCCGGCCCAGCGAGTCCTGGATCTTCTTGAGGCGGGCCACTGCCTCCGCCGTGTCCGCCTCGCCGGTCTCGGACGCCAGCTCGAAGGCGTAGCGCAGCTTCTTGGCGGCGATCCGCACCTCGTGGACGCGTTCGGAGACGTACATCGGGCCGGCGTCGGTGATCGCATCGCGCAACCGGTCGGCGCGCAGGCTCAGCCGGTCGGCCAGGACCAGCGCCCACGCGTCGGTGGCGTCGAGCATGCCGATCGCCTTGAGCACCTCCGCCACGTCCCGCGCCACCTTCCGCAGGAACGCCGGCTTCAACCGGACTCGCATCCGTTCGCGTTGCCGCTCGCGCTCCTCGCTCACCCGTTGGCGCAGGCGGCCGGCCGCGGCCGGCGTGGCGCGTCCCGTCCGCTCCAGCTCGTCCACCAGTCCGAGGGCCACGTCCAGCTCGCGCACCGCCCCGAGCGCGCCGCCCAACTGCCGGACCCGCTTCCGCGCCCGCGCCGCGATCCGCACGCCGAGCTCCGCGTCGCACAGCGGCAGCAGCTCGCGGAGCCGGCGGGTCGCCACGCGGCACTGGTGCAGCGGCTCGACCGCGCCCTCGGTCGTGGGGCGAAGATGCCGCAGCAACGCCCGGACGCGGCGCTCCAACGGACGCTTCAGGACATGGGGATCGGTCATGCTACGATGCCCCGCCCGTTTCGGAAATCACGAGTATAGTGGAGTTTTCCGGCGCCCGTCGCAGGCGGGCACGGCATTCGCCTTCTTCTGCACCGTGCGCATCGCCGCCATCGACATCGGCACCAACTCGGTCCACATGATCGTGGTGCAGGTGCGGTCCGACCACTCGTTCGAGATCGTCGACCGCGAGAAGGAGATGGTCCGTCTCGGCGCGGGCGGCCTGGGCGGGCGCGCCCTGACCGATCTCACGATGCGCTCGGCGCTGCAGGCGCTCACGAAGTTCAAGCGCCTGGCCGAGTCGCACGAAGTGGACGAGGTGGTGGCGGCGGCGACCAGCGCGGTGCGGGAGGCCGAGAACGGACGCGAGTTTCTCGCCGCCATCCGGCAGCGGACCGGGATCCAGGTCCGCGTGATCTCCGGCACCGAGGAGGCGCGTCTGATTCACCGCGCCGCCGTCTACGGCGTCGACGTCTCGGACGGCGCGGCCCTGGTCATCGACGTCGGCGGCGGGAGCGTCGAGCTGACGCTCGGGCGGGGGTCGCGGGTGCGCGTCGCCCACAGCCTCAAGCTCGGCGTCATCCGGTTGACGGAACGGTTCGTGCACAGCGATCCGATCACCCGGGCCGACGAACGGCGCATGGTGAGCTACGTCACGGAGGTGCTGACCCCGGTCACCGAGCAGATTCGGGCCGGCGGCTTCGCGCGTGTCGTCGGGACGTCGGGCACCATTCTGAGCCTCGGCTCGCTGGCGGTCGGCGAGGGCCGGGGGGTCGGTTCCGATGCGCTGCGCAACCGGCGCGTCAGCCTCAAGCAGTTGCGCCGCGTGCGCAAGGAGCTGACGGCCCTGGACCTGGCCGGACGCATCGGCATGCCGGGGCTCGATCCGCGACGGGCGGACCTGGCCGTCGCCGGCTCCATTCTGATCTGCACGATGCTGCGGATGCTCGGCGCGCGCGAGCTGACCCTGTGCGACCTGGCCCTGCGCGAGGGGCTGGCGCTCGACTACATCCACCGCAACCGGGCCCACATCGCCAAGGTGGAGCAGTACCCCGACGTGCGCCGGCGCAGCGTGATCGAGCTGGCCGAGCGCTGCAACTACAGCGCGCCGCACGCCCGGCAGGTCGTGCGGATGGCGCTGTCCCTGTTCGACCAGACCTCGGCGATTCACGGCCTGGGGCCGCGCGAGCGCGAGTGGCTGGAGTACGCCGCGCTGCTGCACGACATCGGCGTGCACATCAGCTACAGCCGGCATCACAAGCACTCCTACTACCTGATCAGGAACGGCGACCTGCGTGGCTTCGAGCCCCGCGAGATAGAGGTCATGGCGCTGGTTGCGCGTCACCATCGCCGCGGGCTGCCCAAGCGTTCGCACGGCGGATACGGCGACCTCTCGGGGGCGCGGCGGCGCACCGTCAGGACCCTCTCGGCCATGCTGCGGGTGGCCGAGGGACTCGACCGCAGCCATGCGCAGAGCGTGGCGTCGGTCTCCGTCGTACCCGGAGCGCACGACTGTCTGCTGAAGTTGACGCCCTCCGGCGACACCGAGCTCGAGCTGTGGGCCGCCCAGCGCAACGTGGCGCCTCTCGAGTCGGTGCTGGGCCGCATCATCCGTTGCGAGGTCGACACGAAGCGGCGGCACTCGGGGATCCGCGGGGCGGCGTCGACGGGTCGACGCCGCGAAGCCGCCGCGCCTCGCACGCCCGCGCCGCGGCGGCGCGCCGGGCCGGACACCGCGTAGGAGCGCCTTGTCGGACGGGCGCCTCGCCGCCCCGGTGCGACGCGGGGTTCACCACGGGCTGCTGACGGACGGCGGCGCGACGATCTACAATCCGGCGAGTCCGTTCGACGCGACGGCCGGCCGCATCGCCGGTTGGTGACGGCGGCACGACGAGGACTTCGGCGGCCGCCGGCCGCGCGCGCATCTGCTTCCAGGGAGACGTCGTGAGCAAGGAGCGGCGTTGCGTGCAGTGCCGGCAGCGTCCGATCGACCCGGAATGGCGACCGTTCTGCAGCGAGCGCTGCAGGCTCCTCGACCTGGGCAACTGGATCGACGAGCGCTACCGGGTTGCGAGTGAACCGACGGCAGCAGGGAATCAGGATCCCCTCGGCCGCGACCAGGGTTCCTGAGACCGACGCCGGAGGATCGACCGAGTAAAACCGGGGAGCGACAGGCAGGCATGAGCGATACGCTGACCATCACCGACAACCGCACCGGCAGGCAGTACGAGATCCCGATCGTCGACGGCACCATCCGCGCCATCGACCTCCGCCAGATCAAGGTGGATCCCGACGAGTTCGGGATGATGTCGTACGACCCGGCGTACCTCAACACCGCCAGTTGCCGCAGCCGGATCACGTTCATCGACGGGGACCGGGGCATCCTCCGCTATCGTGGCTATCCAATCGAGCAGCTTGCCGAGCGGAGCACGTTCCTCGAGACCGCTTGGCTGCTCATCGACGGGGAGCTGCCGACGGCGGCCGAGCTCGACGCCTGGTCGGCCGAGATCGACAGCCACGCCCTGAACGGTCGCTCCGCGCTCGACCCGAAGGTGCAGGCGTTGATGAGCGGCTTCGCGGAAGGCGCCCACCCGATGGGCATGTTCCTGGCCGCCATCGGGGCGCTCTCGACGTTCTTCCCCGAGGCGAAGCACGTGCTCGACGCGGACACCCGCCGGACGCAGATGGCCCGGCTGATCGCGCTCGCGCCCGGCGTGGCCGCCTATGCCTGCCGGCGCAGCAGCGGACGCTCGTACGTCGTGCCCGACGCCGGCCTCGGCTACACCGGCACCTTCCTGAGCATGCTCAACAAGGAAGAGGGAGCGGCCTACGAGCCGGATCCGGTCCTCGAGCGCGCCCTCGACATCCTGTTCATCCTGCACGCCGACCACGAGCAGAACTGCAGCACGAGCGCGATGCGCGGCATCGGCAGCTCGCAGGCCGACCCGTTCGCATCGCTCGCGGGCGCCGCGGCGGCGCTCTACGGCCCCCTGCACGGCGGGGCGAACGAGGCAGTCCTGCGGATGCTGCGGGAGATCGGCTCGGTGGATCGCATCCCGGAGTTCATCGCCCGCGTCAAGAGCGGCGAGGGCAGGCTGATGGGCTTCGGCCATCGCGTCTACAAGTCCTACGACCCGCGGGCCAAGGTGATCAAGAAGACCGCCTACGAGGTCTTCGAGGTGACCGGCCGCAACCCGCTGCTCGACGTGGCGCTCGAGCTCGAGAGGATCGCGCTCGAGGACGACTACTTCGTCGAGCGCCGCCTCTATCCCAACGTCGACTTCTACTCCGGCCTGATCTACGAAGCGATGGGATTCGACGCCGGCATGTTCCCCGTGCTCTTCGCCATCGGCCGCACCGCCGGCTGGGTCGCCCAGTGGGAAGAGATGCTGGAGGACAAGGAGCAGCGTATCGCCCGTCCGCGGCAGCTCTACATGGGGGAGGGCACGCGCGACTACGTCGCTGCCGACGCGCGCGGCCGATAGGTGACGACCATCGCCGTGACGTCGTCGTGCTGCGGCGCACCCGCGGTGAAGCGCTCGACGCCGGCGAAGATCTCCTGCAGCCGCGCCTCGCACCCGGACCCGGTCATGCCGGCCAGGCACGCCAGGAGGCGTTCGTCGCCGTACTCCTCTTCGGCCGCGTTCATCGCCTCCGAGACGCCGTCGCTGAAGACGACGAGGTAGTCGTCGGGTTGCAGGCGCAGCGTCCCTTCGTCGAAGGGCGTGCCGTCGAACAGGCCCACCACCATCCCGCCGGTGTCGAGGCGTTCCACGCCGGTTTCGGTGACGACCACCGGCGCATTGTGCCCGGCGTTGCAGTAGATCAGCCGGCCGTCCGGGTACAGCACGGCGTAGAAGAGCGTCACGAAGCGCCCCTGGATGCCGCGGCGGACGAGCGCCGTGTTCACGGTGGCCATCGTCGCCGCGGGTCCGGCCCCGATGCTGCCTTCGGCCGCGAGCGAACCCTGCATCAGGGCGCCGAGCAGGGCGGCCGGGGGACCCTTGCCGGCCACGTCTCCGAGGGCGAACGCGAGCGCCCCGTCGGGCCGATCGATGTAGTCGAAGAAATCGCCGCCGATGGAACGGCACGGCAACGTCGCCGCCGCCGCCTCGAAGAATGCGCCGGACCGTTGCCGGTTCGGAAGCAGCGCCTGCTGGATCTCGGCCGCCGTCCGCATCTCGCGCTCCAGCTTCGCGTTCTCGAGCGCCGCCCGGTACAGCTCCGCGTTCTGAATGGCGACCGCCGCCTCGTTGGCCAGCGTCTCGAGCGCGGCCTCGGTGTCCGGCGACAAGAGCGTCGCCCGGTCGCGGCCGTCGAGGTACAACACACCGATGCGCCGCCGCCCATCCTCGTCTTCCGCCGGCGCCGGCGCGTCCGAGAACTGCATCGACCGCAGCGGCACGCAGAGCACGTGGCGAATCCCCAACGCCACCGTGCCGACGTGCCGGCCGGCGAGGTCGCCGCCGAGCAGGTCGGCCTCCATGCGGGTGCGGCCGGTGCGGAATACCTCCTCGGGAATCTTGCGGCTGGTGTCGAAACCGCTGCCGGGCAGGGTCTGCCGGCCGCGGGCGCGCGCCATCTTCAGGTCCAGAGCGCCGTCGTCGTTGGCGAGCATGATGAACCCGCGCTCGGCGCCGCTCACCGCGATGGCCGAATCGATGACGAGCGCCAGCACGTCGTCGAGGACGCGGGCGGAGCTGAGCGCCCGGAGCCCCTCCAGCAACACCGCCACCTGGCGCAGATCGGCGCCCGTGGCCGCGTCGTCCTCGCCGTTCCGGCTGGCCGCGGCGACCGCGGCCGAATGGCGAAACACCAGCTCGCCGCCGCCGCGGCGGCCCAGCCGTACTCGATCGCCGTCGGCCAGCGCCCGCTCCGTTACCGGCTCGTCGTTGACGAACGTGCCGTAGCGCGACCCCCGGTCGCGGATCGCGTAGCGGCCGCCGGCCGCGACGATCTCCGCGTGGTCGCGGGACACCTCTCCGTGCGGCAGAACGAGGTCGCTCTCGGCGCGGCGGCCGAGGTGAAACGGGACCTTGTCTATGGGCACCCGCCGACCCCCGGCGCCGGGTCCCTCGAGGCGGGCTCCGGTCATGCGTGCGCCATGCTATCGCAACCGGCGGTTCAACCGAGCCGCAGGCGCCACGCCAGCAGCCCCCCGGCACAGGCGAGCATCGCCCAGACGAGCGGCTCCGGCGGCCGGCCGCGCACGAGCTCGGCAACGAAGAACAGAACGACGCCGAGGAACACGACCGCGAGGAACAGGGCGGACCAGCGCCGCCGGCCGGGCTCTTCCAGAGGCGCCGGATCGCGCTCGCGCGCCGCCGTCGCGGCGCCGCACTTGTAGCAGATGAGGGCGTTGTCGGCGATCTCCTGCCCGCAGGCGTCACACGTCATGATCTCCCCGTCCGTTCCGTTCAGCGCCCGTCGGTCAGACGCCGCATGTCCCGCGATACCCGCGCCAGCTCCAGGAGAAGCCGCTCCAGCTCGGCGGCGTAGCGTTCCGGCGGCATCGATTCTCGCACCGCGCGGAGCTCGGCCACCTCGACGTCGAGCGCGGCCCGGCGCGCCGCGAGCCGGTCCAGCTCGCCGCCCTGCCCGGCGGAGACGTCGTCCACGCCGGCCCCGACGTACACCGCGGCGGCCAGACCTGCCGGCGGGCCGCCCTCGCCGTTGCCGGCGTCGACACCCCGCCCGTCACCCGTGTCGTCGAGGAGCGCACGCTCCGTCGCCAGACGCCCGCGCTCCTGGTACCAGCGCCGCACGCCGGCGCTGGCATAGAGGAATGCCTCCCATACCGAGACGCGGCCGTTGCGGTCGAAATCGCTGGCCGCATCGACGAACGCGCGGACGAGGAACTCCGGAAACACGGTCGCGTAGCGCTGCACCGGCGACTCGGTCGCCGTGATGACGACGCGGTCGGTCCCGGCCAGCGACGCGAGGAACGGCGCGCTGGCCGCCGTCGTGTTGACGAATACCAGCCGCCCGGGCAGCGCTTCGACCAGGGCGGCCCATTCCGCCGCGGCCAGATCGGGTCCGACGAGGTTGAACTTCGCCTCGCGGCCGTCGAACGTGCCGTGACCGAGCAGGAGCACGAACAGCACGGACTGCTCGTCCATGCGCGCGGCGAGCTCCCGGACCGCGCCCCGCACGCCCTCGCCGGTCGCACGCCCGATGCCCGGACCGGGCGTTTCGGCGAGCACCAGCAGGTGGTCGTCCCGGAACCCCGGCTGCGCCCGCAGGGCGGCGACGAGACCGGATCGCCAGCGGTCGTGGCGTTCCGCGTACTCCGGGCCGCCCGACGCACCCGACACGACGAGGGTGAAGTAGTCCCGCGCGGCGACCTCGCCGGGAGCGATCAGCAGGGCGATCATCGCCGCCCCGGCGCGCCAGCCGCCCCGGATCACCGCATGCCCCACAGGCGCCGGAGCGACCACTCCGCCGCGAGCAGCCCGAACAGCAGCATGAGCACCCCCGCATGGTGCCAGACTTCACGCGTCGCCGGGCGTGGATCGGCGCGGGCCGCGACCCGCAGGCGATCGACCAGGTCGCCCAGCCGATCCGGATCGAGATACGCGCCGCCGGCGGTCTCCGCCGTGCGCCGGAGCAGATCCGCGTTCAGCCACGGATCCTCCAGCTCCGGGTCGGCGCCCCCCACCAGCACCCAGTCACTCGCGCGCCCGAGCTCCTGCCCGTCCCGGCCGACCGTCACGTCGATGCGATGCACGCCCGCCGCCAACGGGCCGGTGGAGACACGGTACGCACCGGTCGCGCCCGCCGCCTCGAGCTCTTCTTCCAGTCGCGGCTCGCCGGCCGGATCGCTGACCCGTACGCGCACGGCGGCATCCGCCACGGACCGGAACTCGTGGTCGCGCACCGAGACCTCCACCTCCAGGGGATCGCCGGCGGCGTCCGCGCCGCGGGCCGCGACCGCGATCGGGTCGACGGCGCCGGCCGTCAGCCAGCGGGCCACCTGTCCCCAATACCGTTCGTAGGTCCGATCGCCGGCAGGCAGCAGCATCCGCCAGCGCCACGTGGCGCGCCCGGCCAGGATCATCGACCGCCCGGCTCCATAGCGCTGGACGACGACCAGCGGCCGTGCGGAGCCGTCCTCCGAGGCGGCGATTGCGAGCACGGCGGCGCCCGGCCGCACGGGACCGAGCCGCACGCTGCCGGCCAGGGCCGGCGCCGACCGCCACCGGTTGCGCGACTCCTCGACGGTCGGCCCGAGCCGCAGCATCGGATGGACGAGCCCCTTGGGGGTCGGCGCGAAGCGATGCGCGCCGTCTCCCCCGCGGCCCGCGTCGGTCAGGCCGAGCCGGTCCGCAAGCCGCGCCGGCAGCACCGGCTCGAGCGCCGAGCCGAGGTAGCCTCGCCGCCGCAGGCTCGCCGGTCCGAACAGCAGCAGGCCGCCGCCGCGCTCGGAGACGAAGTCGGCGGTCAGGTCGAACTGGTCCGGCCGGAAGAACTCCGCCTCGATGTTGGCGAGCACGACGGCGTCGTACCGGAACAGCGCGGCGCGCGTCGTGGGGTAACCGGCCGCCAGCGCGCCCGTCCGCTCCGGGGCGCCCTGGACGTAGAAGGTCTGCTCCCCCCGATCGTTCTGCCCCTTCCGCACCACCGCGTCGAACGTGATCCCGGGATCGGCCAGCCACGTCCGCTTGAGGAAGCTGTGCTCGTAGCCGGGCGATCCCTCCACGAGCAGCAGGCGGCGCGGCCGCCGGGGCGGGCGTACCAGGACCTGCCGGCGATTGTTGCCGGACACGAGCTCCGCCGCATCGACCGGGACCTCGACGGTGTACACGGACGCCAGCGCCGGATCGGGCGCCACCCGGAACACCGCGACAATCGGCGCGCCGTCCTGCTCGGGCCGAACGCGATGCACGCCGACGAGACGGCCGTCGGCACGCAACCGCACGTCGAAGGGCGCGTCGCCGAGCCCGCGGCTGACGACGATCGCGCTGACGTCGACGGCCGAGCCGCTTCCAATCGGCTGTCCCGACTCGAGGGCGGTCACCTCCCGGTCCGGCCCCGGGCGCGGGTGTCCGACGCCCAGGGCGTAGATCGGCGCGGGCGACCGAGCGGCGGCCTCGGCCAGGTCGCCGCTGTCGGTCGCGGCGCCGTCGGAGACGACGACGACCGCGGCGACGGCCCGCCCTGCGAAACGGGCCCGGACCTCGTGCAGGGCGCCGGCCAGGTCGGACCGTGCCGCCTCCGCCTCGAGCGCCTCGACGTCGACCGCGGCCAGCGTCTCGCCGAATGCCAGCGCCTCGACGTCGAAGGCCTCGCCGAGCGCGGGGAGCAGTCGATCCCGGACGAGCCGCCGGGCGGCGTCGATGCGCGGCGCGCCGTCCGCATCCGCAATCGCCATGCTGCGCGACTGGTCCACGAGGACGGCCACGGCGCCGTCGCCCGGCGGGGAAAGCTCCGTGCGCAACGGCCGCAGCAGCAGGAAGAGGACGACCAGGAAGGCGGCCAGGCGCAACGCGGTCAGGATGGCGCGCTTCCGGCGGGTCAGGTCGACCGGCGCGCGCGCATACGCCCACCACGCCACAATCGCCGCGGCCAGGACCGCGGCCGCGACGCCCCACCCCGGAATCGGTACGCCGATCTGCACGGGAACACGATACTACCGGCGCTCGGGCCGGCGCGGGGAATGGTCCGCAAGGGCGCGATAGTAGCGGTCGATGAGCGCGCGGTAGGCCTCCGGAACCTCCTCGGCGGGGCCGACGTCGAGACGCCCTCCGGTCGTGACCGCCTGCAACGCCCCCGCGCGGTCCGACTCGAACGCCTCGATCGCCTCTCGGACGCCGTCGCGCAGGCTTTCCCACGCGGCGAAGTCCTGCTCGAACGCCTGGAGCGCCGGGCCGCCGCCGGCCGGGCGGGACGCCTGGCGGGCCAGCTCTTCCAGAACACCGGGGCGCGCCGCGCGGATTGCCTCCTGCAGCTCCGGCAGCGATTCCAGCCGGCGGAGGAGCTCGCGGGCGGCCGCCCCGACGGCGGCCGACTCGCGGTCGATCTGCTCGCCCTCGGCGGACCGATCGCCGCCCCCGGAACGCGTCTCTCCGGCCTGCCCCGATTCCATTCCGATGCGGCCGAGCCGCTCTTCCAGCGCCTCGAGGCTCCGGCGCACCGCCTCGGCGGCCTGCAGCTCGGCCGCGAGCCGCCGGCCTTCGTCGGCCGCGGCGGCCTCGCCGGCGCCGGCCAGCTCCCGCCCCAGATCGCGCAGCCGATCGAGCGCCTCGCGAGCCTGCCCGGCCGCTTCCGCAATCTCACCGCGGCGCAACTCGGCCAGCGCGCGCCGCATCGGCTCGCCGATACCCGCGGCGTCGCGTTCGTTCGGGTCGGAAGCTGCGGACGCGCCGGGCGACTCGCCGGCTTCCGGCGCCGTGGAGGAATCGCGAGACGCAGTCGCCCCGGAATCTCCCGAGGATGTCGACGAGCGGCGCGAGCCGGTGGATTCCGATCCGGACACCCGGCTCGACCGCCCGCCCGAGCGCGCCTCGATCTCGCGTTCGAGCGCCTCGGCCCGCGTGCGAAGCTCCTCCTGCTCGCGCGTGAGCCGCTCGAGAACGCGAGCCGCCTCTTCGTCGCCGAGCGCCTCGCGCCGGCGCGCCAGGTCCTCCTGCGCACGGCCCAGCGCCGCCTGCCGCTCCGCCAACTCCCGCACGCGACGCAGCGCATCGCTCTCCGCACTCGATTCGGCCGGGGGCGCCGAGGCTCGGTTCTCGTAGTTCGTCTCCTGCTCGCGACGCAGGTCGCGGTCGAACAGCCGCGACAGGTCTTCCCGCGGCTGCCAGGCCGCCGACCGCCCGCTGCCGCCCCGCGAGACGCGCGTGCGCCGAATCGCGGCCTGCGCGCGCAGCAGCGCGGCCAACGCCTCCATCTCGAACGGCAGGGCGGTGTTCGTCGCGGCGGCTCGCAACGCGGCATCGGCCCGCGCCATGGCGTCCACCGCGGCGGCCAGGGCCTCCCGCTCCGCTCGCACACCCCCGCGCCGCAGCGCTCGCGCCGCGGCGCCGAGCGCCGTCTGCCGCAACTCGGCCTGCGCGTCCGCCACCGCCAGAAGATCCGCATCGTCGGCCGCCAGATCCGGCCGGCCGTCCAGCCGCCAGGTCGCGGCGATGATCTCCTTCTGCACGCCAGCGAGCTGCCCTACCGTACCCGCGTCCATCGACAGCGACGACTGGCTCGGCGCATCCTCGAACTCCCGCTCGAAGGGGCCGACCTCCAGAAAGTAGATGTCGCTGCGCGTCTCGCGCGCGTGCGCCGGGTTGGCGTCGCCCGCGCGGACGTAATAGCTGATGACGTCGCCCGGCGAGACGCCGAGATCCTCCGCGTAGAGGGTATGGACGCCGTCCCCGCGCGCCATCGGTTCCGCGCCGAGCAGATCGACGATCCGCTCGGCGCCCCCGGCGACCGCGTACACGAGATCGAACCGTGCAAGGGCGAAGTCGTCCTCGGCTCGCGCCTCGATGACCACCTCCTCGAGCGGCGTAATCTCGCGGTCTCCGCCGGGCCGGCGGACCTCGACGAGCGGCGCGCCATCGGCCGCGGCCCGAATGACGTAGGCCGCGTCGGATCGGTTCGACAAACCGTCCTCGTCGCGCAGCGCGACGCGATACGTATCGTCGCGGGTGACCTCGAACGATGCGGACAGCACTGCCGGCGCGTCGCTCCGCAGGCCGATGGCGCCGCCTGCGGCCAGCCGCAGCGAACCGCCCCCGATCGGCTTGTCGGCGTGCACCGTCACCGTCACCACCGTGCCTTCCGGGGCGAACACGTCGCCGCCGGTTTCCACGCGGGGATCGAGACCGGTGTGCGCGGGATACGCGTAGGCGACGTCGATACGCGCCACGCGCGGCGCGTGGAGCACGGTCACCGGGAAGTCGTCGGACTCGATCCCCGCCGCCGCCACCCGGTAGGTGAAGCTCGCCGACGCGGGCGGCATCGTCACCGCGAACCCGGCGCCACGCGGTTGCATGGCCACCGTCGCGCGCCCGCCGGCCGCGCCGGTGACCGTCACCCGGGGAACCGACCGTCCAAGCGCTCCGAGGGTATCGCCGAGGCGCGCCCGCACTTCCAGCGACTCGCCCGCGACCAGACGCGCCTCGCCAGGCTCGACGCTGAGCGTCGCGCCGAACGGAGCCGCGTACAGCCACGCGCCACGCGCGATCCGCCCCAGCTCGCCGGCGCCGACGAGCAGCAGGGTCGCAAACGCGGCCGCGGCGCCCACCCCGCCGGCAACGGCGCGGCGAACCACCCGGCCGGCGATCACGTGGTCGAGATCGACACCGCGCGAGCGGCGCGCCGCGTCGTCCAGCACGCGGCCGCCGAAGGGCGACGGCGTCTCGCCGAGATCGATCGCGCTCGCCAGCCGATCCTGCAACTCCGGACAGCGCTCTTCGACGTAGCGCGCCACCCGGCGGTCGGAGGGGCCGCGCCTGAACGGCCGGAGCGTCCAGGCGGCGAAGCCGGCGCACGCGCCCGCCGAGCCGGACGCCAGCAGCGCCATGACCAGGTCGGACGGCGCCAGCGAACGGTCGACGACGAGCACCAGCGCCAGCCCCAGGAGCGCAACCGAAAAGATTCGAGCCACGGCGCGCATGGCGCCCGCGGTCACCCACCGCCGGCGCACCGACGCCAGCAACGCCGCGATCTCCGGGCGGAGAGACTCGGCCACGGATCCAAGTGTATGCCACTCGGCCGGGAGTCTGCGCCGTAGAACGGCGTAGACCCCTGGCCAGGCCCGGTTGGGCGGCAAACGGAGCCGCAGGCGACTATGCCATGGTGCGCCCGAGCCACGCTTCGCCGACCAGCACGACCACCACCGCCAGCACCGCGTACCACCAGAGCGATTGTTCGGCCTCGCGCGTCGCGCCGTCGACCGCCGGCGTCCCCCCGGGCGCAACGGGGGCCACGCCGACGCGCGCGAGGAATCCGTCCGGCGTCAGCGGCCGGGGCTCGGACTCGCGCGGGTCCGCGTTGACGGCGACCCGCCGGCCGGATGCAGGCAGGGTGATCACCCCGGGCACGCGCGGAACGCCGGCGGGGAGGTCGGCCAGCGGCGCGTCCCGCGGCAACCCGCCCGGACCGGCGAGGTACCGAACGGTCTCCTGCACGAAGGGCACGAAGCCCGGGTGGCGCGGCAGGTCGTTCCAGTCCATGCCGAGATCCGACGCGAAGACCAGCGCACGGCCGCTTCCGGGGCGATACTCGATCAGCGCCGGATCTCCATCGTCGAACCGGGCCAGCACGTGCGGCCGGCCGCCCGCGCCGGCCGGCGCAGCGCCGGGCTCGGGAAGGCTCACGCGGGCCGTCCGCGTGAACCGCACCTGACCGAGCATCCCGGCGCTGTCGCCGAACGGCCGGAACACGGGATGGCGGGGATCCACGACCGCGAGCCGCCGGGCGGCCGCGAGCGGAGAGATCTCCTCCGGCGCCTCGACCGCCAGCTCGAACGACTCCCCGAGCAGGTCGCGGACGAGCGGCGGATCGACGTCCGGACCGGTGACCAGCAGAAGGCCGCCGCCAGCCTCGACGAACGCGGCGATGCGCGCCCGGGCGGGGCGGCCCAGACCACCGGTTCCGACCACGACGACGACGTCGCCCGCCGGCCGGTCGGACGCGGGCGGCGCGCTCAGCGCAGCGGGCGTCACCGGCCGGACCTCGAACGGCCGGGCCGCGGGCGCAGCGCCGAGCGCCTGCGCGAGATAGAACGCCTCGGCATCGAGCGTCCCACTGTCGGCGACGACGTGGACGACCGTCGTGTTCGCGGGCCCGAGCAACGCGTAGCGGACGTCGTCCCACCGATAGCCGTCCGCGTCCGACACGCCGACGGCGGCGACCTCGGCCGCGTCCAGCGGCAGATCCCAGCGCACCTCGGTGGCCCCCGGCTGGAGCGTCGCCGGCCGGCGCGCAACCTCCCGCCCGTCGAGCGTCAGCGTCGTCTCCGTCTCGGACGCGCCCGGCCCCGTGTTGAGGATGACGGCGACCAGGCCGTTCGGGTCGGGTCGAGCGGCGGTCACGGCGAGATTGCGCTCCACCGGGGGCACGCCGACGATCTCCACGTCCACATGCTCCGGAACCGCCGTCCGCGCGCCCTCGGGCCAACCGGCTGCCTGCAGGTCCGTCACGACGACGATCCGCCCCCCGCGCCCGTCGAGCAGCTCGGCCGCCGCCGCGAGCCCGGCCGCGTAGCGCGTCGCGCCCGCGGTCGGAGCTACCCGCTCGATCGCGGCCCGCACCCGCGATCGGTCGACCGCGGGACCTCCCACGACCTCCGCCGCCTCGTCGAACGCGACGACGGCGATGGACTCGCCTGGCGGCGTCGCAGCCACCACCTCCAGCGCGCGCTCGCGCGCCAGGGCCATCTGTCCCGGCGCCGACAGGCTCAGCGACCGGTCCAGGGCGACGACGGTGACCCGCCGCGCGCCGCCCTCCGCCTCCAGGAACGGCCGTGCGAAGGCGACGGCCAGCAGCAGCAGCGCCGCCACCCGCAGCGCCAGCAGCAGCAGCTCGCGCAGGCGCCGGCGCCGGTCGCGGCGCACGAACGCGCGTTCGAGGAACCGGACGTCGCTGAACCGCAGCCGGGGCGCCCGATCGCGCGCGAAGAAGTGCAGGAGGATCGGGACAGCGACAGCGAACCCGGCGAACAGGAACGCGGGAAAGAGGAACGACATCAGCGCCGGCTCCGCGTCGCCAGGTACTCGCGGAGCGCGCCGTCGAGCGGCTGCACGGTCTGCACCCGACAGTACTCGATGCCCGCCAGCCGCAGCTCGCGGGCGTAGCGCGCGGTCATCCGCTCCATCTCCCGCACGTAGCCTTCCCGGATCTCGCCGGCGACCGTCGTCACCTCCCGGCCGGTCTCCAGATCCTGGAACCGCGTCGCGCGCTCGAACGGAAACTGCAACTCGGCCGGGTCGAGCACGTGGAACACGATGACCTCGCTGCCCCGGAACTTCACGTGCTTCAGGCCGGCGACGACCGCCTCCGGATCGTCGAGCAGGTCGGAGATCAACGCCACGATCCCGCGCCGGCGCATGGCGGCGGCCAGCGCGTCGAGCGCCTGCGAGACGTTCGAGCGGCGTCCGACCTCGATCTGCTCCAGCGCGACCAGTATCCGCCGCAGATGGCCGGGCCGCGCACTGACCGGGACGTTGCCGACGACCCATTCGTCGAAGGTCAGCAACCCGACCGCATCGTGCTGGCGGTTCATCAACCAGGCCAGCGCGGCCGCGAGATACGAGCCGTACTGCAGCTTCGAGATGGCGCCGGAGCCGTAGCTCATCGACGCCGACACGTCCAGGAGAATCCGGCAGTCGACGTTGGTCTCCTCCTCGAACCGCTTGACGTAGAACCGATCGCTGCGGCCGTAGACCTTCCAGTCGAGGGTCGACGGATCGTCGCCCGGCATGTACTGGCGATACTCCGAAAACTCGGCGCTGAAGCCCGTCCACGGGCTGCGGTGCAGGCCGAGCAGGAAGCCTTCGACCACGGCGCGGGCCCGCAGCTCCATAGAGCCGAGGCTCGCGACGATCTCCGGATCGAGGCAGCCGAGCGCCGGGCGTTCGGAAGCGGTGTCCGACATCGACCTACCCCGGTACACGCCGCATCACGCTGTCGCCGCGCCTCACGCCGGATGGAGAGAACCCGCGACTCACATCCCGCTCGCGGAAAAATCTATCGACGCAACAACTCGTCCACACGGTCCGATGGAGAACCCGCGCCCATCACATCCCGCTCGCGGGGGCCGGCACGGCGTCGATCAGCCGCGTGACGATCGTCTCGGCGTCGACGCCCTCGGACTCGGCGTAGAAGTTGGTCACGAGGCGGTGCCGCAGCGTCGGCAGCGCCAGGCCCCGGACGTCCGCCACCGATACATGGTAGCGCCCCGCCATCAACGCGCGCGCCTTGCCGCCGAGCACCAGCGCCTGCGACGCGCGGGTGCCGGCGCCCCACTTCACCCAGCGCTGGACGAAGTCCGGCGTGCCGGACCGGCCCGGCCGCGAGGCGTCGACGAGGCGGACGGCGTAGCGCGCCACCTCGTCGGCCACCACCACCTGCCGGACCAGGTGCTGGAACGCCAGGACGTCGTCGCCGTGCAGCACGCGGTCGAGGGCCGGCGTCTCGTCGGAGGTCGTGCGGGTCACCACGCGCACCTCGTCGTCCTCCGCGAGATAGTCCATGACGATGTTGAACATGAAGCGGGAAAGCTGCGCCTCGGGAAGCGGGTAGGTCCCTTCCAGCTCGATGGGGTTCTGCGTCGCGAGCACCAGGAACGGCTCCTCGAGCGGGTAGGTGCGCCCCGCCGCCGTCACATGGTGCTCCTGCATCGCCTCGAGCAGGGCCGACTGCGTCTTCGGCGGCGTCCGGTTGATCTCGTCGGCCAGGATGATCTGCGCGAAGACCGGTCCCTTGACGAACCGCAACTCGCGGTGGCCGCCGGTCTCGTCGATGATCTCGGTGCCGGTGATGTCGGCCGGCATCAGGTCGGGGGTGAACTGGATGCGCTTGAACGACAGGTGCAGCACGTCGGCCAGGGTCTTGACGAGCAGCGTCTTGGCCAGACCGGGCACCCCGGTGATGAGGCAGTGCCCGCCCGCGAACAGCGCCGTCAGGACGAGGTCGATCACCGCGTCCTGCCCCACGATGACCTTGCGCAACTCGGCCAGGATCCGCGCGCGGCCCTCCATCACCCGTTCGGCCGGCGCCTCCGTTGCGGTCACGGGAAGAAAGCGAGCTTGATGAGCAACCCGAGGATTACGGGACCGTAGCCGAACTTCAACACCTTCAAGTCGGCTTCGACGCGGGCGAGCCTGGTCTCGATCCGGTTGAGGTCGGCGGTGGTCGCCAGGTCGTTGCCGAGCGGGATCGCCGCCGCTGCCGCTTTGGCCGCAGCATCGCCGACGCCGGCAAGTCGGAAGGCCTCGTAGACTTCCGTGACGAGATGGCTCATGAATGCAGTTTACACTTCCGCACCGTGCTGCGGTACAGGCTTCCGGCCGCCCCTCAGTGGGTCAACGCGTAGACGATCTCGTTGATGAACATGCGGTACGCCTGCGCGGTGTACCGGATGTAGCCGGGATACTGCTCGGCGTTGGACCACTCCCAGCCGTCTCCCATGTCGGTGTTGAAGTTGACCAGCGCCATCGCCCGGCCGTCGTCGTCGAGAATCCCGTGGAGCTGCGCCTCGAACCCGCCCTTCTCCCAGGAGACGTTGTTGAAGTAGGACCCGAGGCCGGCGATCTGCGGATATTCGTCGAGCTGGTAGAAGCAACTGAAGACCGGGTGGTCCGGGGGCAACTGCACGATCGCACGGTCCGGGAACACGCGCGCCATCTGCCGCTCGAACAGCGCCCACTCCTCGGGGCCGTGGAAGTCGTCGAACGTGACCGTCCCTCCCCGCAGCAGGAACTCGCGCAGGATGCCGACCTCGGCCTCCGTCAGCATCAGGTTGGCCGGCTCCACGATGTAGATCCAGGGGTGCTCCCAGAGCGCCTCGTCCGACAGCTCCAGGATGATCGGCTCGTTCACCTGCAGGCTGGTCACCCGCGCCATGCGCCGCGAGAGGTTCTGCTCGGCGACCGGGGCGTCGACCTCCCACGGATCGACCCAGTAGATGCGCTTGAACTCGGCGAGCTGGGCCGGCGGCGTGCTGTAGCGGATGCGAACGAAGCGCCATTCGAGCCCGGTCAGGCCGTCGCGTTCCGGCAGGGCTTCGTCCTGGCCCGCCACACGCGCCCCGCTCGTGACCAGCACGGCGACGGCCAGCCCGCAGGCCGCGGCCCGCAGCGGCATGCGTCTCACCGGTCGGCCTCGACGATGGAGAGCAGCAGCTCCAGCGCGCGATCGTAGGTCGGGGCGATCTCCAGGGCATTCAGCGTCTGGCGCCGGGCCTCGGCAAGCCGTCCCGCGGCGAACAGCGTCTCCGCCAAATCGGTGTGCGCCGCCACCCGGTCCACCGGCCCCAGGGCCAGGGCCACCTCCAGCTCCCGCACGGCGGTCTCCGTCCGCCCGGCCTCCCGGGCGAGCCGGCCGAGCGTCTGGTGGGGGATCGGATCGAACGGATCGATCTCGATCAGCCGTTCGTAGGCCGCCTGCAGACGGGTGTCGTCTCCCGCCCCCTCCGCCAGGACGGCGAACCGGCGCACGGCATCGATCGAGGTCTCGTCGTACTCCAGCAGGCGCTCCAGCTCCGCCATCGCCCGCTCGGCGTCGCCCTCCGCTTCCGCAAGGCTCGCCAACTGCCCGCGCGGGCTGCCCAGGCCGGTCGCCATCGGCGCCAGCTCGGCCGCGCGCTCGAAGGCCGCGCGCGCCGCCGCGGTATCGCCGGCTTCGCGCAACGCCTGGCCGAGCCCGAACTGCACGTTGAAGTTCCCAGGCTGTTCCTCCGCCAGCCTGCGCAGCGCATCGAGACGCTCGGGCCCCTCCGGCAGGTTCTGCGGCCTGTTCTGCAGCGAGCGCCGCAGCGCACCGAACTGCTCCTCCACCGCCGCGTCGAAGCTCGCCTGCAGGCGCTCGTAGTCGAGATCGATGCGGGCAAGGGCCTCCTCGGTCTCCAGCCCGTCGCCGTACGCGCGAATCAACGTCCGGAGGGCCTCCAGCCCGTAGGCCTCGATCAGGTGCTCGACCACCACCGAAGCGTGGAAGTAGGAGAGCGATATCGACTCGGGCCGCGTGAACCCGCGGTCGAGCTCGCTGATCGACAGCAGCGTGCCGCCGTTGAGGGCGTTGGCGAACTCCAGCACCTGGTCGCGGCCCCAGGCGAGGTGCTTGCGCTTCTCCTCGTAGGTCGAGATCCCCTCGCTCAGCCAGCGCGGCAACCGCTGCTGCGACATCTGCAGGGTGATGACGTGGGCCATCTCGTGCCACAACGTCGACATCCAGTTGAAGTCGCCCGGCGGGCGGGCGCGCGGCGAGTCGAGGGTGACGACCTGACCGAAGCACGCCCCCAGCGCGCCGAGCATGCCGGGCAGACCCAGCGTGCGCACCGCGAAGTCGTCGTGGTTCGGAAACACCTCGACGAGAATCGGGGTCTGCACCGTCATGTCGTAGCGCGCCGAAAGCTCGTCGAGCGCCTCCTGGGCGACGTCCAGGACGTACTCCCGCAGGATCGGCGCCTCGTCGGGGTGCAGACGCACGACCAGGTCGCCTTGCTCGACGGTCTCGAACTCGTCGAGGTTGTCCATCATCTGCAGCAGGTTGAACGTCACCACGTCGTACGGGTCTTCCTCGAACGACCGCTCCAGCGCCGCGCGCGCCGCCGGCTCGTCGCCGGTGCGCAGCAGGTGCATTCCCAGCTCGGCGTAGGCGCGCGTGTTGTCGGGATCGAGCTCCAGCGCCCGCCGCACGAGGGCAACCGCCTCGGGGAAGCGGTAGGCCCGGGCCGTCTGACTCCCCGCGATGCGATAGACGTCACCGTAGCTCGGGTTGATCGCCAGCACGCGCTCGACCTCGGCCGCGAAGTCGTCGGCGCGGTCCTCCAGATACGCGATGGCGGCCAGCAGCGACCGCGCCTCCAGGCTGCGCGGATTGAAGTCGAGCGCCCGCCCGATGGACTCGCGGGCGGCGTCGCGGTTCCGGTCGCCGAGCTCCAGCTCCGCGACGAACAGATGTGCCCCGACGTTCGACTCGTCGACGCCGAGCGCGCGCTCCACCGCCCCGCGGGCCGCCGGCGGATTCTCGTTGGCCAGCACCCGCGCCATGCCGACCAGGGCCGGCGCCCAGTTCTCGTCCAGCTTCAGGGCGTCCTGAAACGATTGCAGCGCGTCCGGGTTGTTGTACTTCTCCAGGAACAGCTCGCCCCAGGCGGTGTGGATCGCCGGATCGTCCGGCGCCATGCGAGCGGCGCCGCGCAGGAACGTGTTGGCCCGCCGGAAGCCGCCGGCGGCGCGGGACGCGAGCGCGCCGTAGTACTGCGACAGCCCGTCGAAGGAGTTCAGCCCCCTGACGATGACCGCCTCCAGCAACGGCACCGCCTCATTGGTGCGGCCGAGCGTCACCAGCAGGCGCGCCAGCTCGAGGCCGGCCACGCTGCTCGGGGCTTCGCGGGCGACGGGTGCGAGCAGCGCCTCCGCCTCCTCGTACTCCCCGACGTCGATCAGCAGCCGCGCGCGGAGCGCGGCGGCGGCCGGATCGGTCGCATCGCGGCTGGCGGCGAGCTCTTCCGCCGCCTCGCGATCGCCGTGCGCGAGAGCGCGGGTGGCGTCCCGGTGGAACTGCTCTTCCGGGGTGCGCTCCGCGGCCGGCTGCCCGACTCCGGCCGCGGGGGCGAGACCGAGCAGACCGGCGATTGCGGCCACCGTCGCCGCCCGGACCAGACGCCGGCCAATCGTGTCCCGAGCCGACGCCCCCCGGCCCCTCGACCCGCGGGGACGGCGCCGCCCGGGATGGCCGCGGTACGGCTCCTGCGCGCGCTCACTGAAACCGGTCATGCCGCGATTATAGAGCCCGCGCCGGCGAAGCCGGGAGCGATGGTGGATAATCCGTGCGCCCATGGGGGACCCGGGCCACGCGTCGACTCGCGGAATCGAGCGCAACGCCACAGCGGGGCGGACGGCAGCGCGTCTCTACGCCCTGTCCGCCGCGGCGGCATTCATGACGTCGCTGGGCTATTTCGCCTACACGTACGGCGTCCGTCTCGGAGCCGCCGACGGTCACACGGTGCCGGTCGTCCCCGGACTGGCCGTCAACGCCGGCCTTTTCACCGCTTTCGCGCTGCACCACAGCCTGCTCGCGCGCAGCGGCGCCCGGCACTGGGTCGCGCGTCACCTGCCCGACGGCCTGGAACGCGCGACCTACGTCTGGATCGCCAGCATCCTGTTCGCGCTGACCTGCGCGTGGTGGCAGCCGCTGGCCGGCGATCTGTACCGCGCCGACGGGCTGGCCCGGGCGATCTGCTTCGTCCTGCAGGCGGCGGGTCTCGTGCTGGTGGTCCGCGGCGGGATGGTACTCGACCTGCGGGAGCTGGCCGGCGTCCGGCCGGCGGCAGCCCCGCGAGGCGCCGGCGACCAGCCGACGGAGCTGCGGATCCGCGGCCCGTATCGACGCCTGCGGCACCCGCTCTACGCCGGACTGCTCCTGGTGCTGCTCGGGGCGTCCGACATGACGTACGGCCGCCTGTCGTTCGCTCTGCTGAGCATGGCGTACATCGTCGTCGCCATCCCGTGGGAGGAACGCGACATGGCCGTCCGGTTCGGGGAGGGCTACGAGCGCTACCGCGCGCAAGTCCCCTGGCGGCTGGTTCCCGGCATCTATTGAGCCGGTTGGATTGCACACGCACACGACTGCCCGTACGATCACCGTATGGCGATGATGCTGTCGAGAACGTACGAAGCGTTCGAGGCGGCCGGCGCTCCCGAAGACAAGGCCCGCGACGCGGCTGAGGAAATCGCCGGATTCGAGAGTCGGCTCACCCGCCTCGACGTCATGGTGGCGCTCGTCCTCGCCGGCGTTGTCAGCCCGGTGGTCAAGACGTTCTCCCCCTGAGTCTCGTGGGCCGCGCGAACGCAACCCCGGGCGGTCGAAGGTCGCGAGCCGTCCATCGCACGAGTACGCTCGAACCGGACCGGTGAGCCGCTAGAAGAACGCGAGGTTCTGATGGGAAGGGATGTCGAAGCGGCGACGGCACTTCTGGCAGACGACGACGTCGTCGACCCGCACCATGTAGTTGCGCAGCTTCTTGAACATCTCCCGGTCGCGACCGTCGGCCCCGCGCGGAGGCTGCGCCTTCTTGACGCGACGGATCCAGCGTACCTGGTACTCGCCGCGGAACCGGCACTTCGGACACGTGTAGGAAGCGGGCTTCGTCTCGCGGGTCTCGCTGAAGAACTCACGCTCGTGCAACGCCATGCCCGGATGATAGCAGTCGCCGCCGCGCCGGGCTCGCGGGCGCGGCGGCCGATCCCATGATGCCGGTCGTCGTCTTCGCCATCTCGGGGCACGGCTTCGGCCACGCGTCACGCCAGACCGAGATCATCCGCGCCCTGCGCCGGCGCCGGCCCGACGTCGCCATCGACATCCGGACCGCGGCCCCGCGGTGGCTCTTCGAGCGCGCCCTCGACTTCCCGTTCTCGTTCGATACGGTCGCGGTCGACACCGGCGTCGTGCAGGTCGACAGCCTGGAGGTCGACGTCGGCGCCTCCATCACCCGCGCCGCCGCCTTCTACGGCATGCTGGACGAACGCATCGACGCGGAAGCCCGCGCACTGGCCGCCGGCGGGGCCGACCTGGTGGTCGGCGACATCCCGCCGCTGGCCTGCGCCGCAGCGGCCCGCGCGGGCATCCCGGCCATCGCCGTCGGCAACTTCACCTGGGACTGGATCTATGCCGGCTACCCCGAGACAGCCGAACTGGCGCCCGAACTCGTGCCCACGCTCCGTGACGCCTACTCGACCGCCACGGCCGCCTGGCGCCTGCCCCTCCACGGGGGCTTCAGCGCCTTCGAGACCATCGTCGACCTCCCCCTGGTGGCCCGGCGGTCGACCCGGGATCCGGACGAGGTCCGCCGGCGGCTCGGACTCCCGCCCGACCGCCTGCTGGCGCTGTTCGCCTTCGGCCGCTACGGCATCGGCGACATCCGATGGTCGGAAGTGGCGCGGAAGGCAAGGTGCCACGTCGTCTTCACCTCCGGCCCGCACGCCCCCCGGGGACCGGACGGCGACACGTTCACCACGCTCGACGAGGATGCAATGGCCGAAGACGACATCGCCTACGAGGACCTCGTCGCCGCGGTCGACGTCGTCGTCACCAAGCCGGGCTACGGGATGATTGCGGAATGCGCCGCCAACGACACCGCCATGCTCTACACGTCGCGAGGACGGTTCCCGGAGTACGACGTGCTCGTGGCGGGCCTGCCGGCGTTCATCCGTGCGGCCCTGATCGACCGGGAGGCCCTCTTCGCCGGGCGCTGGCGCGAACCCCTGGAGCGACTCCTGGCGCAGCCGCGGCCGGACCCGCCTGCCGTGAACGGCGCACAGGTCGCCGCCGGCGCGCTCGCGGCGCGTCTCGAATAGCGACAGGACGCCGCGGGCGCCTCAATCCTTGGTGCAGGTGACGAGCGACCAGATGCGGGGAATGTTGACCCGCTCTATCGAGACGGGCTGCAGATCGGCCTGCGCGAGGAACGCCGGCAGGTCCAGGTCCGCCTTGAACCCGATATAGACGGTCAGCGGCGAGATGAGGCGCTCGGCGCGCGCCACGAAGCGATTGGGGCTGAGGAAGTGATTCAGAAAGACGAATCGCCCCCCCGGGCGGCATACGCGCCGCATCTCCCGGGCGACCGCCACCGGATCCGACACGGTGCTGATGACGTACGGGGCGTAGACCAGGTCGAACGAATCGTCGGGAAAGTCGAGGTGCGTCGCGTCCATCTGCATCAGACGCACGTTGCTCACCTTGTGGGCGGCGAGCCGGCGCGCCGCCTTGGCCAGCATCTTCTCGGCCACGTCGATGCCGGTCACGGTCACGTTGCTCGGGTAGAGCGCCGCGTTGATCCCGGTGCCGACGCCGACTTCGAGCACCGCGTCGCCGGGCTGCAGATCGAGCCTCCGGATCGCCTCCAGACGGCCCGTGTGCAACGTCGCCCCGAAGAGCCAGTCGTCGATGACCGCGATCTTGTTGTAGACGGATTCGACGAAGGATCCATCGACGACCGCGGCGGAAAGCGCGCGCGTCTGCGGATCCGAGCAGAGGTCGTCGTCCGGATTCCGTTGGAGGAGACTCACGCGGAGAACCGCCAATCGTCGCGCCCGACGGCAGCCGGCCGCCGCACGGTGTACGAGCAAGTGCGCATGTTGTCGAGTCGTTGCACGACTGGGGCGACTATACCGCGTCGGTCGGCGGGTCGCAAGGGACTGAGCCGCGGAGCCCCGCGGACGACGCCGGGCGAACGCGAGCGTTGCATTCACCTATAGTGGCCGGGTGCCGCCGGAAGCCAGGTTCCTGACGACCGCCCAGCAGGTGCTGCTGACGACGCTGGTGGTGAAGCTCGCGGTCGTGGCGACGCTCTCCACCATGCTCGTCCGCTTCCGCCAGTTCCGGCGGATTCTGCTCACCGAGCAGCGCGCCTGGCGCGAACGGCTGGTGTTCGCGTTCAGCCTCGGGATACCGCTGCTCGGGGGCGTCATCGCCCGGCTGGTCCTCGGCTACGACGCGGCGGACTTCTCTCTGGCCGGTCCGTTTCTCGCCGGACTGATCGCCGGTCCCTACGCCGGCGCCATCGTCGGCGTGCTCGTCGGCACGCCGGCCCTGCTCGGCGGCGAGGTGGCGGCCATGCCGTTTGCGGTGGGCTGCGGGTTCGCCGGCGGGGGTCTGCGCGAAGTGTGCCCGAAGGAGGCCATCTGGCACCTGTCGCCGCTGTTCTTCGCGGACCTGCACCGCCATGCGTGGCAGCTCGTACGGCGGTTCCGCATCGACTGGCTGCTGATTCTGGCGGCGGCCCCGGTGGCCCTCGAAGCGATCCGCCAGACCCTGGGCGTGCGGTTCGGCCTCGACGTCATCTTCTTCTTCACGATCGAGAATCTCTGGCTCGGCGCGCTGGTGATGCTGTCCACCGTGCTGAGCGTGGCCATCCCGATCAAGATCTGGAATACCGCACGCATCGAGCATCGCCTCCAGGAGCAGGAGCAGCTCCTCATGGCGGCGCGCGTCGAAGCGCTGTCGAGTCAGATACACCCCCATTTCCTGTTCAACACCCTCACGTCCATCTCGTCGCTCATCCGCTCGCAACCGGAAACGGCGCGGGAGCTGATCCTCAAGCTCTCCGTAATGCTGCGCCGCATGCTGCGGACACAGGAGCAGTTCGTCACGTTGCGCGAGGAGCTGGCGTCCATCAACGAGTACCTGGACATCGAAGCGGTCCGTTTCGGACCCACCCTGGTGGTCGAGCAGCGCATCAGCCCGGACAGCCTCGACCTGATCATCCCGAGCATGGTGCTGCAGCCGCTGGTGGAGAACGCGATCAAGCACGGCATCGAGAAGAAGGTCGGCGGAGGGCGTATCATCATCCGGAGCCGGCGAGCGCACGGCCACGGCGTCATCGAGGTGATCGACAACGGGGCCGGCATGGCCGACACGGACGTCGGCCGCAGCCGCGAGGGCGGCATCGGTCTGCGCAACGTCGACGAGAGGTTGCGCGTCATATACGGGGAGAACTACCCGTTGCGGCTGGAGAGCACGCCGGGCGAGGGAACGTGCGCGCGCATCGAGATTCCGACGCCGGCCGCACAGCGCAGCGTATCGGCCTGAGATGAGCATACGTACCGTGGTGGTCGACGACGAGCGGCTCGCCCGCAACGAGCTCTGCTTCCAGCTCGAGCAGCTCGATGACGTGGAGATCATCGGGCAGGCGGGAGACGGCCTGCAGGCCCTGGAGGTCATCGACGCCCTGCACCCCGACCTCGTGCTGCTCGACATCCAGATGCCCGGGCGGACCGGTTTCGAGGTGGCGCGGGAGCTGCTGGATCGGGACAATACCCCCCGGGTGGTTTTCGTGACCGCATACGATCGGCATGCGATAGAGGCGTTCGAGGTGAACGCCGTCGACTACCTGCTGAAGCCCGTCGAGCCGGCGCGGCTCGCCCGGACCATGGCCAGGGTGCGGCGGCTGGTGGAGCCGGCGTCCCCCCAGGGGGACCGGCGGCCGGCGCTGCAGGCGGACGATCTCGAACGTATCGTGGACCTGGTGGCGCAGCGCCGCGGCCGGCGGGAGCCCATCGCCGTCAGGGTCGGCGAACGGCTCGTGCTCGTGCAGCCGCAGGACATCGTGTATGCATCTCTCGTGGACGACGTCATCACCGTCGTGACCGCTACACTGAACGGCGCCGCGAGCTTCCGGACGCTGGACGAGCTGCAGTCGCACCTCGACCCGGACGTCTTCTGGCGCGTCCACCGGTCGCACGTGGTGAACATCCACAAGATCAAGGAGATAGTCCCGTGGTTCAGCCGGAACTACATTCTCAAGATGAAGGATTCGAGGAGCACGGAGATACCGGTCAGCCGGTCCCAGACGAAGCGCCTCCGCGAGTACCTCGGTCTCTAGAGCCGGACGCGGCGGAGGACGTGATCCCGCAGGCGACGGACGCCGCCGCGGCGCCCCCGGCCGAGCCGCCGCCGCTGCCCGCCGACGCAGCGGCAACCTCCCCGGGCGAGCCGCTGCCGCTGCCCGCAGACACCGCGGCGGCGTCCCCGGGCGAGCCGCTGCCGCTGCCCGCCGAGCCCGCGCCGACCCGCGGCGGGCGCTACGAGGCGTTCCTGGTCCGCGCCGGCGAAGAGCTGGTGGCGTGGCTGAAGACCTTCGCCTCGGCAGCGGTATACGCCACGCTGATCGTCACGTTCGGGTTCCAGGTCGCGCGGGTCGAAGGCAAGAGCATGGAGCCGACGCTGCTGGATCAGGATCGGCTCATCGTCAACAAGGCCATCTACAAGTTCTTCGAGGACCCGCAGCCGGGCGACATCGTGATGCACTACTACCCGGCGGACCCCGACAAGTCCTTCGTCAAGCGGATCATCGCCGAGGCGGGCGACACCGTACGCATCGAGGACGGCACGGTCTACGTGAACGAGGTGGCCTTTCCCGACGCCATCCCGCCGGAGTACCGGAGCCACGAGGACTATGGCCCCGAGGTCGTGCAGGACGCCTACTACTTCGTGATGGGAGACCACCGGAACAACAGCTCCGACAGCCGCACCTGGGGCCAGGTGCCGAAGAAGTACATCGTCGGCAAGGTGCAGCTTCGCTGGTGGCCGCTGGCGGACGCGACCATGTTCTGAACCGCTCGCGCGCCGCTTCCCTGCTATCGCTCCGACGCGTAGAGCCGCTCGATGGCGTGGCTCCAGCGTTGCGCGACCACGCGCCGCTTCACCTTGAGCGTCGGCGTCAGCTCGCCGGTCGCGATGCCGAACTCGGTGGGAAGCAGGGTCGAGCGCTTGATCTGTTCGTGCCTGGCCAACCCCGCGTTGACTCTTTCCACGACCTCGTCGAACAGCGCCACCACGTCGGGACGCTCCGCGACCTCCTCGCGCGACGCCCCCTCGACGGCGACGTGCCCGGCCAGCGCCGCGAAGTCCGGGACGAGCAGCGCCGAGACATAGGGTCGCCGGTCGCCGACGAGCACGGCCTCGGCCACGAGCGGCGAGCGCTTCAGCTCGGCCTCAATCGGGTTCGGAGCGATGTTCTTGCCACCGGCCGTCACGATCAGCTCCTTCTTCCGATCGAGGATGGTCAGGTAGCCGTCGTCGTCGATGCTCCCGATGTCGCCGGTGCAGAACCAGCCGTCGCGCATCACCTCCGCCGTCGCCTCCGGCTTGCCGTAGTAGCCCTGCATGACGTTCGGACCGCGCGCGAGCACCTCGCCGTCGTCCGCGATCTTCAGCTCCACGTTGGGGAGCGCGGGGCCGACCGTGCCCAGCTTCGGGCGTTCCAGCGGATTCACCGTCAGCGTGGGCGACGTCTCGGTGAGGCCGTAGCCCTCCGCCACCCGAATCCCGATCGCGAAGAAGAACTCCGCGATCGGGGTCGACAGCGGCGCGCTCCCGGAGACGACGAAGCGCAGGCGACCGCCGAGACGCCCGCGAACCTTGGACAGCACGAGCCGATCCGCGAGCCCGTGCCGCAGGCGCGCCGGCAGCGACGCGGAGCCGCCCGCGAGCTCGGCCCGCGCGCGTCGCAGGCCGACCCCCACGGCCCAGTGGAACAGCCGGCGGCGGATCGCGGGCGCACCGGCGACCGCCTCGTGCACCCGGGCGTGGAACTTCTCGTAGACACGGGGTACGCCCGTCATGACGGTCGGCTTCACGGCACCGAGATCGCGTGCGATGGTGTCGAGCGACTCGGCGAAGGTCACCGTCACGCCCTGGTACAGGTAGAGGTACACCACGGCCCGCTCGAAGGCATGGCTGAGCGGCAGGAACGACAGCGCCACGTCGTCCGCGTCGACCCGGACCACGGAGCCGCCGTCCATGACGTTGCTGGCGACGTTGCCGTGGCTCAGCATGACGCCCTTCGGCTCGCCCGTGGTGCCCGACGTGTAGATGATCGTCGCCAACTGGTCCGGCGTGACGGCGGCGGCGCGCTCCTTGTACTCCCGGCCCAGACCGTCCTCCGCCATCAGTCGGCGATGGCCGCGGTCGGTCGCCTCGGCAAGGCTCAGCTCCTCGCGGCCCGCCGCCCCGCCCGCTCCCTCCGCGGTGCCGGCGGCCGGATCCATGATCACCAGGGCGGACAGATCCGGGAGCTCGCCCCAGACCGCGCGCACCTTCGCCGCCTGCGTCTCGTCGGCCGCCACGACGACCCGGGCGCCCGAGTCGGCGAGGATGTAGCGCACCTGCGCCTCGGGCAGCGTCGGGTATATCGGCGCGGTCACCGCCCCGGCGGTCAGCGTCGCCAGATCGGCGATGACCCACTCGGGGCGGCTGTCGGACAGGATCGCGACCCGGTCGCCCGGCTCCAGCCCGAGCGCACCGAGCCCGAGACCGAGGTCGCGAATCCGGTCGAAGAGCTCCTGGGTCGACAACTCGTCGACGGCGTCGCCCCGGCAGCGCCGCATGAGCGCGCGTCCGGGATGGCGTCCGACGAAGTGAAACGGCAGTGCGGCCAGTGTCTTGAGTTCATCGTCCATGGCGATTCACCGGCCTGCGGCGGCCGCTGCTCCCTCATGTCTTCCCATCGGTCGCGCCTCGGGAGGCGTCGTAGTCGCCGGACCGGCCTCCTGTCTTCTTCACCAGTCTTATCGGACCAATCACCATTTTCTTGTCGACGGCCTTGACCATATCGTAGATGGTCAGGGCGGCCACGGAAACCGCCGTGAGCGCCTCCATCTCGACCCCGGTCTGCGCCGTCGTGCGCACGCGCGCCTCGATCAGGTAACCGTCGTCGAGCCCCTGCAGGCGGATGTCGACCTGCGACAGCATGAGCGGATGGCAGAGCGGAATCAGGTCCGCCGTCTTCTTTGCCGCCATCACCCCGGCGAGGCGGGCGGCCTGCAGGGGATCTCCCTTGGCGATGCGGCCGTCGCGTACGGCGCGCAGCGCCGGCTCGCCGATTGCTATGCGGCCGCGAGCCACCGCCACGCGCTCGGTGACCGGCTTGTCCCCGACGTCGACCATGCGGACCCGCCCCGCTTCGTCGACGTGACTCAGTTTCGGCTCGCCGGCGTCGTTGTCCACGTCCTTCATCGCATCCGCGGCGCCGGCGCCTGTTTCTCGCGGCTGGCCAGATAGAACGACAGGCTCTCGAGCGAGACCGTCAGGTCCACGCTCTTGAGCTTGACGTCGGGCGGCACCCGCAACGCGCCGGGAGAGAAGTTCAGCACGGCCTTGATGCCTGCGTCCACTACGGTACCTACCACCTGCTGTGCGGACGCCGCGGGAACGGCTATGACGGCGATCGTGATGCCCTCCCGGCGGGCCACCTCGCGCAACTCGCGGATGTCGTAGATGCGAACGCCGCTGCGCGACTCCTGGCCCACCTTTTCCTGCAGGGTATCGAACAGGGCCACGATGCGGAAGCCCTCCCGGCGGAAGCCCGGATAGTCGGCGAGGGCGAGTCCCAGGTTCCCGGCGCCCATGATCGCCACCGCGAGCCTGCGGTCGAGCCCCAGAATCATCTGGAGCTCGCGGCGCAGGTCCTTGACGACGTATCCGACCCCGCGGACGCCGAGGTCGCCGAAATGCGCCAGATCCTTGCGGATCAGTGCGGCGTTGAGCCCGAACCGGGCGGCGAGGACGGTCGACGACACGGTGCGTACGCCCTTTTCGTCGAGCTCGTTCAGAAATCGCACGTAGAGCGACAGCCGATTCGTCGTATGCTCGGAAATCTCGTCACGCATCGGCGTGCCCGGAAGGGTCGCTGATTCTATGGCCCGGACTGCAGCCGGTCAAGCTCCCGGAGCACCCGGGAGATCGGCATGCTAAGATGCGAACCATGAGCGGGATGCGGTGCTCGGAGTGGGCGGCCCGCCTGGCGGCGGCCGCGTCGGTCGCCTGCGTCGTGCTCGCCCCCGGGCCCGGCGCCGCGCAGAGCCGGCACGCGACCACGCTCGACGGCCTCGACCGGCATCCGTACTTCTTTCACGGCCAGGAAATCGTCGTCGTCACCGACGCCGTCGCTGAACGGGTGCTTACCTGGCTCGTCAACGAGGACGACAGCGTGCGCCTGCTCGCGCTCGACGTCCCGCCGCCGCCCGACGGGGTCCGCGAGCGGCTGGAAGTGATCGGTACGTTCTACGACGTCGGCCGTCTCGTGGAAGGCGACCAGCGCCTCGCCGGCCTGCCGATCCGCCGCATCTCGGAGGAGCTCCTGCGGAAGCCGTGGCCCGCGCGCGGCGAACTGCCGCTGGTCGTCGCCACCTCGTCCCGGCCGGCCGCGCCCCCCGCCGCAACGACGCTGCGGGGGATCGTGCTCGATCCCGACCGCTATCTCGAGCGCGGCGTCACCGTCATCGGTCGCTTCAGGGGGCGCAATCTCTACGGCGACCTGCCGGAGGCGCCGGACGAGAGCCGCTGGGACTTCGTGCTCCGGTCGGCGGACGCCGCGGCCTGGGTGGTCGGCAGGGAACCGAAGGGAGACGGTTTCGAGCTCGACGTGCTGGCCCGCATGGACACGGGCCGCTGGCTCGAGGTGACCGGCGCCGTCCGCGTGCAGGACGGCATGGTGCTCGTCGAGGCAGGCGCCCTGGCGCTGGCCGAGCCGGTGGCGGAGCGCGCCCCGCCGCTGGCAGCGACCGAGACGCGCCTGCCGCCGCCGGAGGTCATCTTCAGCGCGCCGTTGCCGGATGACGTCGACGTACCCCAGGGCACCACCGTGCGCGTGCAGTTCTCCCGGGACATGGACGCGGATTCGTTCGACGGACGTGTGCGCGTCGCCTACACGCGGCCCGGTGGAACCCGGGTCGACGCCGACGCGGCGGACATCCTGTTCGAGCTCGCCTACCGCGGACGGAACCGTGTGCTGGAAATCCGGTTCGATCGGGAGCTGGAGCGCTTCCGCAGCGTCACCGTCGAGCTGCTCGACGGCGTGACCGCCAACGACGGCACCCCCCTTCCGCCCTGGACGCTGTCGTTCTTCGTCGGCGGCTAGGAGTCTGCGGCGCACAGAACGCAGCGCAGCGAAGTTCTGCGCCGCAGGGTCATGGAGCGGGGGGGATGGGCCGAAACGCCGAGCCGGCGAGGCGTTTCGGGGCGCTAGGAGCCCGCGCCGGCCCCATCGGCCGCCAGCAGCGTCTCGATGGCTTGCCGCGTACGGTCTATGAGGACGTTGCGGTCCTTGAATTCCAGGCCGTCCACCGCTATCGGCTCTCCGATCCGCACCCGCACGGTCACCGGTCGGATGACCGGGCTGCCCTTCCGCATGGCGGCGGCCGCACCCTGCACGGCGACCGGCACGACCGGAGCCTGCCCCTTGATGGCCATGACGAAGCCCCCTTTCTTGAAAGGGAGCAACCGCCCGGTTCGACTGCGCGTGCCCTCGGGAAAGATCATGAACGAGTCGCCGGCGGCCAGCGCCGCCGCCGCCCGGTCTATCGCCTGCGCGCTCTGGTCCCGGTTGCCTCGCTCGATCGGCACGAACCCGACCAGGTCGAAGGCGTTGCGGAGTACCGGCAGCGCCGCGCGCAGCTCCGCCTTGTAGAGAATCTTCAGCCGCGGATGAACGGCGGAGAGGGCCATGTAGATGATTGGCGGCTCGAGGTTGCTGCTGTGATTCGCACAGTAGACGCAGCCGCGCCCGATCTGCACGTTGCTCCCCCCCACCGCCGTGTAGCGG
>WTFV01000246.1 GCA_011523845.1 Acidobacteriota bacterium
ACGGGTACTGCAACGACAATTCGTCCATCCGCCGCATCAACGCCAAGTTCGCCGCCACCAGCGGCGACGGGTGCAGTGGATACAGCGCTGGTAGCCGGCGTGCACCAGGCGGCCGCAGGTGCCCGCCTCGATCGGGCAGGTCGACGCCGACGCACAGCAACTTGCGGGCCTCGCGGACGCGGCGCATGTACTCGCGGTTGGCGATGCGATAGCGCAAGCGGCGCAGTTGTTGCCGCTGCTCCGGGCGGAGCATGTCGATCAGCGTCATGGCGGGTCCTCCGGGTCGAGCCCGACGGGGCCGGCTGGCGCAGCGGTGTCGCGGCGGCGCGCGCCGCGGGCGGCGCCTTCCCGCAGGCCGACGGTGTCGAGCGTGAGTTGTGGTGATGGCCCGGCTGGGCCGATCGGTGGCGGATGCCGGCGTCAGGGGCGGCTCGGCCGCTCTACATTCGCAATCTGTTCATTTCGCCGCGTTGCCGCAGCGGTCGTCGCGCCGGCTCCCGCCGGACAACGACGTCGATCGCCGGGCGCAGCCCGGCCGCGTGCGCAAGCACCTGTCCGCCCGCCCGCGTCCGACCCGCCCGTCCACCCATTGTCGCCGCTGGTCCGATCCCCCCGTGTGGTGGCGCAGATACCGCCGGAAGCACCGGCGGCGGCCCTTGCGCTGTGTCGCCGGATCGGTTCCCCCGCGCGCGCCGGTGTCGTTGCCGACGTTGCGGGGCATGCCAGCCGTTGCTGGCGTGCCGATGCGGCGCATCGATGCCCGGCGTGCCTCGCCGGCGCGGATCTCGCGCAAGGACGGCGGTGACCGAACGCCAGCGAACCCGTTGGGCCGGGAACGGACGTCTGGGGTCGGCTGGCCGACAGCAGTGCGGCCGCGGCGTCATAAAGCACTTCTCATTGCGCTTCAGTCACTTACGACGGAAGGAGGCCTGCCGGGACGGCCTCGGTGACCGCGAGGTTGGCATGCTTCCACCCGGCCCGAACGGGATGCGATCCGGGCGGCGCCGAAGCGGCGCCGAAGGAGGTGTGCGATGAGCAGGCGGGTTCTTCGCTTGAAGGACGTCAAGGAGGCGACGGGGCTGTCGCGGTCGTCGATCTACGCGCTGCAGCAACGCGGGATCTTCCCGCAGTCGATCAGGGTCGGGCGCAAGGCGACCGGCTGGTACGAGGACGAGGTGCAGAACTACATCGAGACCCGTCCGCGCACGGGGAGAGAACGGACTGGGGAGAGACGCTGACCGGCGACGTCTGTGCGCGCAGCCGGTCGTGCGTCATCGACTCTCGGCGGCGCAAGGGACCGGCTGCTGACAGGTCGATGGCGTCCGCTCGCGGCAAGGCGGTCCGGCGCCCCAGGTCGTGGTCGACCGTCAGCGCAATGCCCGCACTGATCGACGCGACGGGAAGATCGCGGCCAACAGCCAGACCGGGACCGACGGCTCCGGTCGTTGCTCACCGTTCGTCAGGCGGCAGCCGAACCGTGACCGCGGCGGCCGTTTAGATACCGCATCCAGTCGTCCATCAGCCGGCGGCGGCGCTCGAACAGGCCGGAACGCGCGTAGGCCGCCTCGGTCTGGTTGCGGACCACGTGCGCCAGCGCCGCCTCGATCACCTCCCGGGGATGGTCCGTCCGCTCCGACGCCCAGTCCCGGAAGCTGGACCGGAAGCCGTGCGGCACGGCCGCGATGCTCAGCGTCGGCATCAGCCCCGACAGAGACTGGTTGCGCAGCACCTTGCCGCGCCGGCTCGGAAACATGATGCCGCGCGGCGCCGCGGCGGTCATGTCGATACGGAGCCGCCGCGCCTGCTGCAGAACCTCGACCGCGCGGCTGCACAGCGGTACCCGGTGGTCGCGTGCGGTCTTCATCCGCGACGCCGGAATCGTCCAGACCAGGGTGTCCAGGTCCATCTCTTCCCACGTCGCCAGGCGCACCTCCGCCGACCGCGCCGCGGTCAGCACGAGAAACTCGAAGGCCAGCTTCACGCCGGTCCACGCCGTCGAGGAACGGACCGCCGCAACCGCGCCGGCGACCTCGGCGTGCGGAAGCGCGCGCCGGTGCTCGGTTGGAACCGGTCGCTTCGGAAGGGCCGCGGTGACCGCCTCGGCGGCCGGGTTGTCGTTGCGGTAGCCTTGGGCAATCGCCCATTTCATCACCGTGCCGATGCGCTGGCGCACTTGCTGCGCCGTTGCGTGCTTGCGCGTCCAGATGGGAAGCAGCACCGCCATCACGTCGGCGGTCGTCACCGCGTCGACGGCCTTGGCGCCCAGGCGCGGGTAGACGTACTGGCGCAGCGTGTACTGCCAGCGGTGCGCGTTCCCGCTTCCGGCCTTCCACGCGGCGCCGTGAATGGCGACGACCTTGGCGGCCGCCTCCTCGAAGGTCGGCACGCCGTCGGTTCGGCGGCTGGCCGCGCGGGGGTCGCCGCCCGCGCGGGCGACCCTGCGGTTGGCGAGGGCCTGCTCGCGGGCCTGGCCAGTGGGACGAGGTGGAAGCTGCCGAGGCCGAGCGCGTGGGCCTTGCCGTGGATGACGAGCCGCTGCACCCAGCGGCGGGCGCCGGAGGGGTCGACGTGCAGGTACAGTCCGTTGCCGTCACAGTACCTGCCCGGTTGGCTGACGGAGCGGCAGAAGGTGCACCGAACTCCACGGATCAGCATCATCGCCCGGGAGGACCTGCCGTCCCGCCGCGCCGAATCCGCGAGTTCGTGTCGCCGGGGAGACGGATCGTCAGATGGCCAGGGTGACATGGCTCACAGCTCGAGAATGCTACGGGGCTTTGCTACGGGCTGCCAGACAGCGGGTGGCGTCGTACGGTGGGCGTGGCTGGCGCTCAACCGCGATAGCGGCGAAGTCCGCCGTCGCGGTGCCATAGTCGCAGCATGAGGCGCCTGCGCTGCGGGTCGTCGACATAGGCGGTCCGCCCATGGCCGCACCAGCGGTTGTTCACGAACTGCAGTTCGCCCGGCCGAAGGGTGAATTCGCAGCACAGATCCGGGTCTTGCACCACCCGGGTCATCGTATCGAACGCCGCCCGCGTTTCCGCGTCCATATCGACCCCCGCCGTCTCGTATCCGGCTGGGATGGTGAAGTGAGTGTATCGGCAGCGAAGGTCGGGCCGCAGCTCGAAAACGGGAAGGAACACGGTCTGCGATTCGTCCGGCCAGAAATCACCCTGCCGGTCCTGATAGAAGGGGCGATACAGGCGTTCGAGCAACCGAGGGTGCTCTGCGAGCAGGACGTTATGGACCGCGCAGAAGCTCACGAAGCGGCTTGCCCCGCCTTCACGGGCGGCGTTGAGGCAGAGCAGGCTCACATAGTCCGGCGGTGCGTCGTTGAAGGAGTTGTCGACGTGCGGGGGTTGCGCAACATTGGTGCGAAATCCGCGGACCCCGATCCGCTTCTTTACCCCGGTGTCGGTCACTTCCAACAGGATCCGGCCATCGAGGGTCTGGACCACCGGACGGCCGACCATGGCCCCGAGCAGCCAGAATACGGCCTCGATCCTTGGGCGGCCGGACAGCTCCTCGATCGGGATCCGGTCCACCACGGCGACACCGGGGCCTTCATCCAGGCGCCGGTGCACGTCGTCGAGCAGGCTGCGGCACGCATCGAGCTCGTAGTCCGAAGGGTCGAGCAGGCAGGTCGGCACCGGGTCGCGCTCCAGCACGCCGGCAAGGCGTTCGATCTCGTCGAGGCAACTCGAGGGAAGCGGGATCCTCCAATCGCTTTCGCGAATCGTGCGGCGGGTCCAGGCCCGCGAACCGGTAATCGGCTCCCGAATCATCTGAATCAGCGTGCGCGGGACTGCTCGCGAAAGTCGGCCGCGCTGGCGGGTGCGGCGTCCGTCACAGCGGGCCGCTGGCTAGCATAGCAGCGCCGACCGCTCGAGCGGGGGCGTGCTGGGCTCAGAATCCGGTCTCGAAGGCCCGCTCGTCCGGCGCGACCACCGGTTCGAAGAGGCGCTCCACCTCGCGGTGCAGCTCGGCGGCCAGCTCCTTGCGGTCGCCGGCGATGACGGCCTCGGGACCGAAGCGGACGACGACGTCGAAGCGCCGCAGCTCGAAGAGGCGCTGCGCGTGGGCGAAGAGGGGCGCGTCGCCCCACCAGCAGACCGAGCGGTGCGCCGGCGGCTCTCCGGGCTCCGTGCCGTAGGTGAGCGCCGCAGCGTGAACCGGCATGCGGGTGCGCGCCGGATGGTCGAGTAGCGAAGTGCGAAAGCGGCGGACCTCGAAGCCCTGTGTGCTCGTGCCCTCGGGGAAGAGCACGACGCCGTAGCCATCCGCCAGCACGTCCTCGATCAGCCGGTTGACGCGCAGCACGTCCCGGCCCAGTTGCCGGTCGATGAAGATCGTGCCCACCGAACGGCAGAGCATGCCGACCAGCGGCCAGGAACGCATCTCCATCTTGGCGACGAACCAGGCGTCCGTGCAGGCGGCCAGCACGGGAATGTCGAGGTAGCCGAGGTGATTGCAGACGAGCAGGAAGGGAGCCCGCGGGGGAGTCCCCTCCACGCGCACGCGGCCGCCGATGACCCGCAGGCAGATGCGCGCCCAGACGCGGAAGGTGGCGTTGCGCGCGGGCCGGCGCAGCCGCGGCGCCGGCAGGACCAGGACGAAGGCCGTCCACAGAATGGCGAAGAAGACGCCGGTGACCAGCGACAGCAGCACGATGCGCACGTAACGGCGCAGGAGCCGCGTGAACGGCGACGGCGCGCGGCGGCTCAATCGGCCTCCCGGGGGGCGTCGAGCTGCAGCGCTGGTTCATGCTGGCGGCGTCCCGCCGTGCTTGCACTTCTCACCGCAGGCAGGCGCCACCCTCGTGCGTTTCCCAGCGGGGCGGTGTCACGAGGTCGGCGGCATCGAGCCGGCCGCCGCGGGCGCTGAGCCAGTCGGCAGCCGCTTCCCGGACCAGCGGCGCGGAGGCCAGCGCCGCCGCCGGTGGCACGGCGATGGCGTCTCGACCGGCGCGCCGGGCGAAGAAGTCCGTGGTCGCCACGACGAGCGTTTCCTCGGGTCCCACGGGTACGCCTGATGGCCGGACGATCTCGATCTGCCGGTAGACTCCTGCACATGCCGCCCGCACGCGGATACCCGACACGCTCGGGATACCTCGCAGGCCGCGGGCCAGTTCGCGCGTCAACTCACGAGCCAGGGCCTGCTGCACCTGCGCCCCGGTCATCACCAGCGTGACGACACGGTTGTCGAAGGCGAACACGTCGTAGAGGGGGCCGCGGGTGAGAGCTCCGGCCGGCAAATCCCGGCGCAGTCCCGCCCGCCTGCCGCCCATGCCGATCGCGAGATCCGCGCCCGGTACGGAGGCCAGGATCGCGTCCGCGAAGAGGTTGCCGAGCGGCGACTCAATGCCGTCCGGGTTCCGTGGCAAAGGAGTTTCGAGGGTGACGCCGAGCGGCTCGGCACGCCACCTGTTCACCTGGTCGAGCACCGGTTGCATCGCGGCGACGATCGACGCGTCGGGTGCGACGGATGCGCCTTCGTAGGACGCGGGCGTGCCGCCGTCGGTCGCGCACGACCAGCCATCCGCGGCGATGGCGGCGCAGATCGCCTGCGGCGGGAACGGTTTGGCGGCTACGACCCCGTGGCCGCGCTCGACGATCAGATCGACGCGAGCGAACGCTCTCCCATGCGAGTAGGCCTCGACGATCGGGATGCCGGCTACTTCATGGGCCACCGCCCGGTGAGAATGACCGGCGACGATCGCATCGACGAGGCCGGGCGGCAGCCGCCGGGCAAGCTGGAAGATCTCGGCGTCGTCGTCGCACGACGAGAGGTCGGTGGGATCGTCGAACCGAAAGCACGCGCCGCCGGCGTGCGCGAGCACCAGCACCAGGTCGGCGCCTCGCCGGCGCAGGCGCCGCGCCTCCCTTTCGACGGCGGGTTCGAGCGCCGTCGTGTCGAGTCCCTGGACGTTGGCGGCGATGGTCCTCGTGAGCCCGTAGCGGGTCATGACCCCGACGATGCCCACCCGCAGGCCGGCCGCGTCGACGAGCGTGGACGGCCGAACGTTCGGCCACTGCACCACGCGTCCCGTCGCCGCGTCGATCAGGTTCGCCGCGAGAAACGGAAACCGTGCCCGCGCGGCCGCGGCTTTGAGCGCACCGCGCATGTCGGGCGTGCGGTCGTCAGCGGCTGTCGTGTCGATCACCGCGTCATCGTCGACCGCCCCGTAGTCGAACTCGTGGTTGCCGATGGCGAGCGCGTCGTAGCCGAGCGCGTTGTAGGCGTCGACCACCAGGGCGCCTTCGGAGATATTCGAAGCGATTCCGCTCTCGAACGTATCGCCCGCGTCCAGCAGCAGCACCGCGCCGCCGTCGGCGGCCCGCGCGGCGCGCAGGTTGCGCAGGTACCCGCCGAGCAGGGCGAGTCCGCCCTGCCCGTTGTCGGGGAAGACGCGGCCATGCAGGTCCGTGGTGCCGACGACGGAGAGCGTGACGCGGCCGGTCGCGCCGCCCGGCTCTGCGGTCGCTTCCTGCTGTCCCCCGGCCGTGCCCGCCAGCGGAACGAAGGCTGCGACGAGCGCAGCCCCGCAGACCATCCACGAGCTCGGGAACCCGTGGCGAGAGCCCCGCTGCATTCGAGCGGCGATGCATCCCAGGTGGGCCGTGTTGCTCCTCGGTAGAACATGCCCGAGGTGCTTCCTCGTCGCACCCTGCCACGCGGGCGCCTCGCCGCCGCGGGCGCTACGCGGGGTTCCACCACCGGTTCCTGGCCGCGTCATCGTCGTCGCGTCCATCGCCCGGCGCCGTCGCCGGCGCCCGAATCGCGCTTGAAGCTGGTCACTTCTGCCCGGGCGCGACCATCCGGGTGATGCGGCCGACGCTCGTGTCGCCCGCGTACAGATTGTGGTGCCGGTCCATGACCCAGTAGCTGGCCTCGATGAACTGCCCAGTGCCTATCCCCATGCCGTTGCCGATGGCGCCGAGCACCTTGCCGGTCCGGTCCAGCAGGAGGAACTGGCCGTCCTGGCCGCTCGCCATCCACGGCCGGCCGTCGGCGTCGAAGTAGAGCGCGCAGACGAGGTTCCGCATCTGCAGCGTCCGGAGGAACCTGCCCTCGGCCGAGTAAATGACGATGCGGTAGTCCTCGCGGTCGCCGATCCAGACGTCGCCGTTCACCGGATCGACAGCGAGCCCGTGAGCCGAGTTGAACTTCCCCTGGCCGACCTCGTTGCCGAACCACTGGTTGATGTAGTTGCCGTCGCCGTCGACGTGCAGGATGCGCGACGCGCCGATGTGGTTGGCGGGATCGTTGCTGTCGGTGTCGTTGGGGCTCTCGTTGCCGTGCCCCTGGGCGATATAGACGTCGCCGTTCGGCCCGAAGGCCACCATGACGGGCTGCCAGAGCAGCCTCTGTCCCCTGGCTTCGTCCCAGTCGCCCCGGCGTCCCGCCTCGCCGAGGGTCAGGAGCAGCCTGCCCTCGGGGCTCAGCTTCATCACCGTGGCGCCGTTCGTGGCGGTGATCCAGACGTTGTCCTCCGGGTCGACGGCCATGCCGTGCGCCTTGTCCTGGTAGCCGATCACGTCCGGGGCGACCTCGAGGACGAGGTTGTAGTCCCGGTCGAACTTGAAGAGCTGCGGCTTGCCCGCCGGCGCGCGCTGGAAGACCCACAGGTGGTCCTTCGAGTCGAGGGCCACCGCCGAAACGCCGCCGAAGCCGGGGGGCAGCGCGTAGGGATAGGTGAAGGTGTAGCCCAGCGTCTGTTTCCACTGCACGCGCTGCAGCGACTGGCGGGCGCGGCCGCCCCGCCTGCCGCAGATGGGCGAGCCGCTGCACCCCGGCGTCGTTCCGAGGGAGGTGCTGTAGTCTCCGGCTTCGTCGCGGGGGACCGCCGTGACATGTCCATCCGCATCGACGATCGTCCGTCCACCCGGATCCGGGAACGATCCCTGCAGGAACCACGCCGGCGATCCGTCGACGGCCGGTCCCTCGGTCGGCGGACGCGTCTGGGAGAGTGCCGGCTGCGTTGCAGCCAGGCTCAGGACGAGGGCGACGGCGGCCATGCAGGTGAATTCACTCTTCTTCATCTCGACTCCAGGCGTTTCCGCGGGCATCGTCCGCACCGTGACCGGGGAGTCGCAAGTGGCGGATCACCGGGTGGGCATCCTCCGAGCGGAGCGCGAGCGGGTCGACATTCGCCCGACGCTTGTCGCTTGCAACGACCCGATACATCCGTCCCGTGCGGCCGGTTGCACATGCCCGCGCTTACCGGACCGCGGGCGACCTGGCGCCGACACAGTGTCGTCCGCGCGGTCTCTGCGGCGCAAACTCCTAGTCGTCCGTCACGCCCTAATCCTAGGACACGGACATGGCTTTACAGCGCGTAATCGTTGACGAATCTCCAGCACCGCGCACCCGAACACTTGGGCGTGGCACAGCACTAGATTCCCGTCAGGTACTGCAGCGCGCCCGTGCTGTCGCCGAATGTCTCCACCGGCAGCCCCAGCTTGCCGAGCGCCGCGACGTACAGGTTCGACAGCGGCGTGTCGTGGTCGTAGCGCAGGTGGCGCCCGCCCCGCACGCGCCCCGCCGCCCCGCCGGCCAGCAGCATCGGCAGGTCGAGGTGGAAATGGAGGTTGCCGTCGCTGATGCCCGCGCCGTAGACGAACAGCGAGTGGTCGAGCAGCGAGCCGTCGCCGTCCGGGATCGAGTGCATCTTCTCCAGGAAGTAGCTGAACTGCCGGATGTGATGCGTGTTGATCTTCGCGAGCATCGCCAGGTTCTCGGGATCGTTCTGGTGGTGCGAGTAGCCGTGGTGGCCGCCCGGCACGCCGATCTCGGGGAACGACCGGCCGCTGACCTCCCGGCCGAACATGAACGTGCTGACGCGCGTCAGGTCGGTCTGGTAGGCCAGGATCAGCAGGTCGAACATCAACCGGCAGTGCTCCTCGAACGTGTCCGGGATGCCGGCCGGCTGCTCGACGACCGGAATCTCGCGGTCGCTCTGCCGCTCGGCCATCTGGATGCGCCGCTCGACGTCGCGCACCGCGTCGAGGTACTGCGCCAGCTTGCGCTGGTCGCCATGGCCGAGGCTGCGGCGGATCGCGTCGGCCTCGTCGGTCACGAAGTCGAGGATGCTGCGGTCCTGGCGGAGCCGGGCCAGCCGCGCCTGGACGTCCGTGCTGTCGGTGGCGCCGAACAGGCGCTCGAAGACCGCGCGCGGGTTGTTCTCCATCGGCAGCGGCGTGGTCGGCGTGCGCCAGGCGATGGTGTTGGTGTAGGCGCAGCTATAGCCCTGATCGCAGGCGCCGAGGACCTCCACCGAGTCGATGGCCAGCTCGAGCGACGCGAGCTGGGTTTCCTTGCCGAAGGCGCGGGCGGCAATCTGATCCACCGAGACGCCGGCCCGGATGTCGGGGCCCTCGGTCTTCTTGACGTGCACGCCGGTCAGCCAGGTGGACGCGGCGCGCGCGTGGTCGCCGACGCCCTCCCCCTCGCGCGGGATGGCGACCTTGTCGGCCAGACCGCTCAGCACGTTGACCCGCTCGCGCACCGGCGCCAGCGGCGCCAGGATGGGGGTCAGCTCCAGCGCCTCGCCCGTTCCCGGCGGCGTCCACGCGCGCATCTCGACCCCGTTCGGCACGTAGACGGCCCCGAAGCGCCGCACCGGGTTGGCGGCCGTGTTGCGCGTCGCCGCGAGCGCCGGGACCATGCCGTCGAGCAGCGGCAGGGCCAGCGACGCGCCGAGGCCGCGCAGAACCGTCCGGCGGGGGAGGGTCTTCTTCGTGATCATCATCTTCGTATCCTCTGCGATCGCTTGCAGTTCGCTCGCGTTGATGTCAGGCGGCCTGTGGTACGGCACGCGTCTACGCCAGTAGCACCAAGGCCAGCAGCGCGAGCACGATCACCGCCATTACTGGGAGCAGCACCATTGCCAGCATCCCTTTCAGGACCAGCTTCGTCAGCGGCCACTCCATCCTTGACTTCCCTTGCGGCTCCGCTTCCCGCCCAACCGATCCTCTCCAGGAGTCTGTTCCGTTCTACGGCCCGGACTCCTGGGGCGCGGCGCCGGCGTCCGACGCTCGCCGCATCCGAAACGGCTTGCTCTCCACGATACCGAAGATCAGCGACGACCAGCGGTAGCCGTCGTCCCGGGCGCCGCGCAGGATCCGGCGAACCGCCGGTGCGTCGCGGTAATCCAGCCCGCGGCCGAGCGCGTAGGTCAGCAGCTTCTCGGTGACCGTGGTGGCGAACTCGGTGGCCCAGGGCTCGCGCAGCAGCGCGTCCCGGAACGCGGCGGGGCCGTCGAACGGGGCGCCGTCGGGCAGCGTGCCGGACGCGTCGATAGTGGTTGCGGTCCCGGCCTCGACCGCCCGCCAGCGGCCGACCGCGTCGAAGTTCTCGAGAGCGAACCCGAGCGGGTCGATCTTGGCGTGACAGGTGGCGCAGGCGGGGCTGGCCCGATGCTGCGCCATCCGCTCGCGCATCGTCGCCGGCGCCGCGGCGGTGTCTTCTTCACCCAGCTCCGGGATGTCCGGCGGCGGCGGCGGCGGCGGCGCGCCCAGCAGGTTCTCCAGCAGCCACTTGCCGCGCAGCACCGGGGAGGTGCGGTGCGGGTAGGAGGTCACCGTCAGGACGCTCCCGTGCCCCAGCAAGCCCGGACGCCGGTCGTCGCCGTGCCGGATGCGGCGGAAGTGGTTCCCGTAGACGTTGGGGATGCCGTAGTGCCGGGCCAGCCGCTCGTTGACGAAGGTGTAGTCCGCGCGCAACAGGTCGTGGACGCTGCGGTCCTCCTGCAGTTGCGTCCCGAAGAGCAGCTCCGTCTCCCGCCGGAGCGCCTCCCGCAGGTTGTCGTCGAACTCCGGAAACCGCGTGGTGTCCGGCGCCACGCTGCGCAGGTTCCGCAGATAGAGCCATTGTCCGGCGAAGTTCTCCACCAGCGCCTGCGAGCGCGGGTCGGCGAGCATCCGCCGCACCTGCTGTTCGAGCGCGGCCGGGTCGCTCAGCTCGCCGCGGGCGGCGAGATCCACGAGCTCCTCGTCGGGGACCGTGCTCCACAGAAAGAACGACAGCCGGGAGGCGAGGTCCAGGTCGGCGATGCGATACGGGGCGCCGGGGGGCGCGTCCAGCGGATCGCGCTCGACGCGGAAGAGGAACTTCGGCGACACCAGCAGCGCCTCGATCGCCCATCGGATGCCGTCGTCGAAGCCGCCGCCTTCGTCACGGCCCGCGTCGTAGGCGGCGAGGAGCGGGTCGGTATCCGCGGCGGTCACCGGTCGCCGGTAGGCGCGGCGCGCGAGGGACTCGACGATCCGACCCGCGCACGGCCGCTCCTCGGCGGCTCCGGCCGGGGTGCAGGTGAAGATGGCCTGCCGGCTCGGCGTCTCGGCCGGCGCCCGCCCGTCGAAGGGGCCGACGACCTCGATGCGTTCCACGGAGGGTGCGTTCGGGTAGAGCGTGAAGGCGAAGCTGGTGATCGGGGGCGGCGCCGGCCGGCCGTCGACCGGCAGCGAGCGGCCGATCTGCGCGACGAACGCGGCGCCGAGCAGCCGCGTGCCCGCCGTCACCGGGATCCGGACCGCCAGCGGCGCCCTGTCTCCCAGGTCGAAGGACCCGACGCGTCCGCGGTCCAGGCGCACTTCGAGCCGGTGTCCGGCCCGCGCCCGGCCCCGCAGGGCCACCCGGATCTCGTACTCCGCGTCGAGCGGGAAATGATGGCGCACGGCGAGACCGCCGCGGGAGCCGAACGGCAGGTCCTCGCTGACCCGGCCGTCCTGGGCGAGCAGCGGCGACGTCCTGTAGATGGCGGTGGCCGGCCGCAACGTCGGGTCGCCGACCGCCTGGCGGCTGATCTTCGCGGCGGCCAGCAGGTAGCGTTCGAGCAGCCCCGGGGAGACCGACAATACGTCGCCGATGTTGTCGAAGCCGTAGCCCGACTCGTCCGCGGGCAGCAACGTGCGTGCGTCGACCTCCAGCGCCAGCAGGTCGCGGATGGCGTTGGCGTACTCCGTGCGGTTCAATCGCTGCACCGCCGGCCGGCCCGGATCGGGGCGGACGTCCGCGGCGCGGTCCAGGGCGGTCTCGAAGTAGCCCACGATGCCGGCGTACGTGGCCGCATCCGGGCGCGGGCGCGGCGCCGGCGGCATCATTCCGGTGCGGAGCTTCCGCACCACCTTCTCCCAGATCTCCGGGGCGTCGGCGACCTGGGCGGGATCGACCGCATCCAGCGCCAAGCCGGCCGTGCGCAGCCGTTCGTTGTGGCAGGTGACGCAGTAGCGGTCGAGCAGGGTGCGGGCCTCTGCCGCCGTCGCCGGAGCGCCGGCGTCGGGTTGCGCCCGCGCGGGGCCGGTGAACGCCAGACACAGGATGCCGGCAACGCTGGCGGCGACCACCGCCCGTCCGGTCAATGGCGTCGTGCCCAAGATGCTCCCTCGTCGCGCCTTGCCACGCGGGTGCCTCGCCGCTCTGGGTGCTGCGCGCGTTTCCACCACGGTCTCCTAGTGTCCTGCCTCTCAAGTTCGATGCAGAATTCTTCGCCGCTCAAGACCGCGGAGACGCCACGAATACCTCACCACGGGGCGGACAGAATTGTGTCATGTGTCTCCGGGACGGCACACTAGGGACGCGTCGCCTCCGGCTCGCCTTCCTCACCATAGTTCGTGAGCCCGAAGGTCAACTGGATGCCCGCCTCCGGGGCGGCCCCCAGCGCCCGCAGCCGCGCCGCCGCCTCGGCGTGGCGGACGAAGGTGGTGCAACAGATGAGGTGCCCCTCGGCGAGACGCAACGGCGTCTGCTCGGCGGCGTTGAGCGCGTCGATGTGCGCGCCGTTGTCGACGAGAAAGTCGATGACCGGCGTCGCGTTGTGGTAGGCGGCCGCGTGCAGCGCGGTCTCGCCGTGCGCGTTGGCCGCGTTGACGTCCAGGCCGAGCTCGATCCCGGCCGCCAGCGCCTCGACCGCCTTCTCCTCGGTCCAGTCGTAGTAGGTGATGTCGGTCGCGGCGCGCTTGCCGAGCCCCGCCGCGAGCATGAGAGCGGTCGTTCCGTCGTCGGTCGTCAGACGGGGGTCGGCCCCGGCCGCGGCCAGCAGGCGCATCATGCGCGCGTCGGCGGACTTGGCGGCGACGAGGAACGGCGTCGAGCCGATCTGGGTCAGGCGGCCCGAGCCGGGCGACGTGAAGACGCCGATCTCGAAGGAGTTCGTGAGTCGCTGCGGCCTCTCCAGCCGGGCGTTCGCATCCGCGCCCCGGGCCAGGAGCGCCTCGGCGACGGCGAGACTGCCGGTGGCGCTCGCCAGATGCAGCGCCGTGAACCCGGCTGCGGCCGGACGCGGGTCGGCGCCCGCCTCGAGCAGGAGGCGGGCCAACTCCTCGTGGCGCTTGGTCAGCGCGAGCATCAGAGCGGTGACCCCGTCGGGCGCCGCGTCGTCGACGTCGGCGCCGGCGGCCAGCAGCACGCGCACGATCCGCGGATCGCCGGCCAGAATCGCGTAGAGCAGCGGCGTGAATCCGCCCTCGGCCCGCGGCGGGTCCCGATCCCCGTCCCGCGGCAGGACGGCCGGATTGACCGCTTCGAAGCGGCTCAGCACCTTCGCCTCGCGTACTATGGTCCGGGCGGGCGGCGTGTGGACGGCGGTGCGCGCGTGCAGGTCCGTCCCGATCTCCGCGAGGAGGTTCACCGCTCCCACGTGGCGCTCCGCGACCGCCCACATCAGAGCCGTGTGCCCGCCGCGGGTCGCCGCGTCGACGTCGGCTCCCGCCGCGATCAGGCGTCGCAGCACGGTCGCGTTGCCCGACCGCGCGGCCATCATCAGCGCGGTTCCGCCCGCCGGCCGGGCCGCGTTCGGGTCCGCCCCGGCCTGGAGTAGCAACTCCACCATCGGCACGCTGCCGTTCTGGCTGGCGAGCATCAGCGGCGTCACGCCCAGGTCGTTGGCAGTGTTTACGGCGGCGCCGGCCCCGAGCAGCAGCTCGGCCATCGCCAAGTCGTCCCAGTGGACTGCCCACGCCAGGGCCGTTGCACCGTCCGCCTGCGGCTCCTCGACGGCCGCTCCCTCGTCGAGCAACGCCCGAACCGTCTCCAGGTCGCGGCGCTGCGCCGCATCGGCGAGCCGCAACTCGCCCAGCCGCGCGCCGCTCGAGACCTGGTATTCCGGGGTCCCGGCCGTCCCCGACGCCTCGCGCGTGGGAGGCTGGGCGACGCTCGATGCGCCGGCGACAATCACCGGACCGACCGCGGAAACGGCCAGGACGCAGACTGCCCACGCCGGCACACGAAACCACACCTTCATGATCGTGCCTCGCATGCTATCGCAGCAGGCACGCAAGTTCCAGCCGGTTTCGGCGCGCCGGCGCCGAGCCTGTCCGCTGCGGGCCGTTGACCCGGCACGGCCCCGGAGCCCGTCGCAAGAGCCCCACGGCATTCGAGCGCCGATGCAGGGCCGGGGTGCGGGCGCGGCCCGCGGCCGATGATGTCGCAAGAGCCCCACGGCATTCGAGCGCCGATGCATCCCGCGTGGACTGCGTTGCTCCTCGCCCGGAAACCGTCGCCTTGCGGCGCCGCTCTCCACCCCAACTTAGGCCGGTCTGGAGGTCTGCCCCGCTTCCGCGTCGCAGATTCCTGGTCGCATGTGCCCGGGGTGCTTCCTCGTCGCGTCTTGCGACGTGGGCGCCTCCGGTTTCGGTGCGACGCGGAGTTTCAGCACGGACTCCCCGGCGGCGCCCCGTCGCCGCCGGGGGCTGCGATATACTGGAACCACGGTTTGGCGTCTCTCGTAGGTAGTGGACGAGTGAGGATTCGCACCATGACGATTTCAAGGCTGCTTGTTTTCTGCGGTCTGGCCGCGGTCATAGCGCTCGCGACGCCGCTTCCCGCGTCCGCCGGCGAGGTGCCCGACGACCCGACGTTCAGCCGGGACATCGCGCCTATCCTGCAGCGGAGCTGCCAGAAGTGCCACCGGCCGAGTTCCCTCGCGCCGATGTCGCTCATCTCGTACGAAGACGTGCGGCCGTGGGCGCGGGCCATCAAGTTCCGCACGGGGCTCCGCGACAAGCCGGGCGTCATGCCGCCGTGGTACATCGAGAAGAACATCGGCATCCAGCGGTTCAAGGACGACTGGTCGCTGAGCGACGACGAGATCGCCACGATTGCCCGCTGGGCCGACAACGGGGCGCCGCAGGGCGACCCGGCCGACATGCCGGAGCCGCCGCCGTTCATCGACGTGGACGAGTGGGAGATCGGCGAGCCCGATCTGATCGTCTCGTCGCCGACCTTCGAGATCGCCGGCGATGCGCCCGACTGGTGGGGCAGCCTCGGCGAGGTCGAGAGCGGGCTGACCGAGGATCGCTACGTGGCGGCGATCGAGTACAAGGAGCGCAACGACCTGCAGCGCGGCGTGCGGTCGGACACCGTGGGGGGGCTGTTCGTCGTGCATCACTCGGCGCTCTACACCCTCGGACCGGACGCCGAGCCGCGCGACTTCGTGAGCTGGCCCGTGCACGAGGTCGGGCGCAACGCCGACGTGTTCGACGAGCAGGCCGGCCGGCTGCTCGAGGCCGGCACGACGGTGCTTTTCCCGTCGACGCACCTGCACGCGAACGGGACCGATACGCGCGCCCACATCGACGTGGGCTTCAAGTTCCATCCGCGGGGCTACCAGCCGGACAAGGAGATGCAGCTTCTCTTCTTCGGCAACGGCCCGGACCTCGACATCCGGGCGATGGAGTCCAATCAGCGCGCGGACGCGTACTTCACGATGCCGGAGAACGCGAAGATCAGCGTTTTCGAGCCGCACATGCACGCGCCCGGCGTCCGGATGTGTCTCCACGCGATCTGGGGCTCGACGGCCCGGACGCTCAACTGCGCCGGCTACGACCACAACTGGGTGCGCGTCTACAAGTACGAGGACGACGCGGCGCCGCTGCTCCCGAAGGGCACGGTTCTGCACCTGACGGGGTACTTCGACAATTCGCCGACGAACCCCAACGTGCCGGACCCGCGCAACTGGTCCGGCTCGGGCCACCGCTCCGTCGACAACATGTTCATCAACCTGATGCAGGCGCTCTACCTGGACGAGGAGGAGTTCGCGCAGGCGGTCGCAGAGCGCGAGGCGATGCTCGACGCCGGTGACGTCGCCGGCGACATCGGCTGCATCACCTGTGGCTCCGACGGCGGCGAGTCGGACGCGGCCGGCGGCGGCAACTGAGAGGCGCGTCATGAACGGTACCGTCCGTTTCGGCTTCGTGGTGGTGGTGGCGGCAGCGTTGCTCGCGGCGCCCTCGATCGGGCTGGCCCAGCAGTTGTACGCGACGGGCCAGACCATCGCGCCCGCCTACGAGGGCTGGGAGCGCAACGACGACGGGTCGTTCAACCTGGTCTTCGGTTACATGAACCGGAACTGGGAGGAGGAGATCGACGTCCCGATCGGCCCCGACAACAGCATCGAGCCGGGCGGCCCGGACCAGGGACAGCCGACCCGTTTCCATCCGCGGCGCAACCGGTTCGTCTTCCGGATCCGGGTTCCGGCCGACTTCGGCGACAAGGAGCTCGTCTGGACCCTGACGACCAAGGGGCAGACCGAGCGCGCCTACGCCACGTTGAAGCGCGACTACTACATCGACAATCTGGTGATTCAGGCCAACTACGGCGCGGGCGGGGCCGCCGGGTCCACGCCGGAGCTGCCCGACAACCAGCCGCCGACGCTCCGGATCGAGGGCGGGAGCGAGCGTACCGTGCCCGCCGGCGAGCCGCTGTCGCTCGCTGCGCTGTCGACCGACGACGGCACGCCGAGGGCCCGTTCGATCAGGGCGAATCCGCGCTATCCCCGTCCCATCACCACCGACACGGCCACCGGCCACCGCCTGTCGTGGTTCGTCTACCGGGGCGCCGGGCAGGTGACGTTCGACCCGCCGCAGATCAAGGTCTGGGAGGACACCCGCGACCACGCCGATTCTCCCTGGTCGCCCGGGTGGGAGACGCCCGAGTCGCCCGAGGACGGCCGCTGGGTTGCCGAGGCCACGTTCGCCGAGCCGGGCGACTACGTGCTGCGCGCCATCGCGCACGACGGAGGCTTGGCCACGACCGCCGACATCGCCGTCACCGTCACGCCGTGAGCACCATAGTCGCCCCATGAATCCCAGCGCGCCGGCATCGTCGCTGCCGCTCCCGGGCCAGCGCCTGCCGGCCCCGCGGCGGGACCGGGCGATGACGGCGGAAGAGCTCTTCCGTCTGCCGGACGACAATTGCAGGCAGGAGCTGGTCAGGGGGGAGTTGCAGCGAATGGCGGCGGCGGGGTTCCGGCACGGGGCGGTCATCATGAACGTGGCCGGGCCGCTGAGTCAGCACGTCAAGGCGCATGGGCTGGGGGTGACGTGCGGTGCCGAGACCGGCTTCGTCCTGGAGCGCGATCCGGATACCGTGCTCGCCCCGGATGTCGCCTTCGTCCGGCGGGAGCGGATTCCGGCATCCGGTCTTCCGGCGACCTTCTGGGAGGGTCCGCCGGATCTCGCGGTGGAGGTCACCTCGCCGGGCGATACCCGCCGCGAAGTTGCGGACAAGGTGGCGTCGTGGCTCGCTGCCGGTACGCGCCTCGTCTGGGTGGTGGACCCGAAGCGACTGGTGGTCGAGATCCACGAGCCGGACGGCGCGCCGCGGCGACTCGCCGGATCCGACGTGCTGGAGGGCGAGCCGTTGTTCCCGGGTTTCCGTCTCCCGGTCACCGACGTCTTCGGGCCGACGCCGTGAATGGTCGGCCCAGGAGCCTGCGCCGCAGAAGGCAGCGAAGCGAAGTGCTGCGGCAAAGGGTCGTGGCGCGGGGGGATGAGCCGAAATGCCGAGCCAGCGGGGCGCTACCGGCCGGCAGGCTCGGGCTCACACCATAATGTCGGCCTGCGGTCGACCAGCGGGTAATGACGGACGACACCTCCCACTCCGTACGTCGTCACCTGCGCGTCGCCATCGACGCCTATGATGCGACCATCCGCCAGTTCATTCCCGGCTACGAGGCGATGCTCGGCGTCGCGGCGCGGGAGTTGGCGCCCGTCGCCTCCGGGCTGGTGATCGACCTCGGCGGCGGCACCGGTGCCCTCGCAGAGGCTATTCTCCAAACCGGCGGAAGCGGGACCGTCGAGCTGATCGACGTGGACCGCGAGATGCTCGCGCAGGCCCGGACAAGGCTGGGGCGGTTTGGTGAGCGCGTCCGATTCACCGAAGCGTCGTTCCTGGGGGCGCTGCCCCGGTGCAACGGCGCGGCAGCGTCGCTGGCGCTGCATCACGTACGGACGCTGGACGCCAAGCGGGCGCTCTACCGCCGGGTCCACGCCGCGCTCGAGCCCGGCGGCGTCTTCGTCAACGCCGACGCCACGATGCCGGCGGACCCGGCAGCGAGCGAAGCGATCTGGCGCGCGTGGGCCGATCACATGGTCGGCCAGGGCATCGCCCGGGAGCGGGCCTTCCAGCACTTCGAGGAGTGGGCGGACGAGGACACCTACTTCCCGCTCGACGAAGAGCTGGCGGCCGTCGCGTCGGCCGGCTTCGACGCCGAGTGCGTGTGGCGCGAGGTGGGCATGACGGTGGTAGTGGGGCGCAAGTCCGGCTGACGGGCGGGCCGTCCATCCGGCGGATCAACCGCGGGCCTTCATGCCCGGCAGCTACGGCGCGCGCGCGACCCTGTCCGCACACCTGGAGGCAAGAGGAGCGGTAGAATGCCCGATCCACCATTTCACGTTGATCGTCGACGGACCGGACGTGCAGGAAGAAGCACTGGTCGACGCGCTGTTCGAGGCCGGCTGTGACGATGGTCTGGTTGGTCGCTCGGAAGGAATCCAGTACATCGAGTTCGACCGGGAGGGCCCGGACCGCGAGGTCGCCATGCTATCGGCGGTGGCCGATGTGGAGAAGGTTCCAGGTGTGAGGGTCGCCCGCATCGCCGAACCATGTTCCGGGTTGGCCGGTCTGTGAGCGCAGGGAGCCTGCGTCAACCAGGAACTACGTGGGCCAGGCTTCGAATCGCGTTCACTGAGCCGGCACGAACTTCTGGACGCGGCGGCCGTCGAGGGTCTCGCCGACGAACAGGTTGCCCCGGGAGTCGACGGCGAGGCTGTGGGGCGATTCGAACCGGCCGGCCCACCGCCCGCGGCGGCCGAACGTCGCCACCACCTCCAGCGTCTCGCGGAGCAGGGTGTGGACCGCGTGGTTGCCGCCGTCGGCCACGAAGATGAAGCGCTGCTCCGGGTCCCGTGAGAACGCCAGGTCCCACGGGGTGCCGCCAACGGTTCCGTTACGCAACTCGGCTGCAATCAGCGCCTCGGCCACGAACGTGCCGTCCGGCTCGAACACCTGCAACCGCTGGTTCCCGCGGTCGCAGACGTAGACCCGGCCGTCTGCCGCTCGGCCGACGCAGTGCGGGGTGTTGAACTGCTGCGGCAGCGGTCCGTCCCGCGTGAAGGGGGGCAGCGGCCCATCGTCCGGCGGATCTCCGTAGGCGCTCCAGTGCCGCCTGTACTCTCCCGTGTTCGCGTCGAAGACGATCAACCGCCGGTTGGTATATCCGTCGCTGATATAGACCTCGTCGCTCGCTGGGTCGACGAATACGTCCGTCGGTTGGCCGAGGAACTCGGTGCTGGTACTCCCTTCGGTACCCCGGCCGAAGTCGCCGATCTGCAGCAGGAACTCGCCCTCCGGCGTGAACTTCAGGACGTGCGCGTTGTCGGTCGTGGCACGGCTCGACAGGTCGTACGGAAGCCCGCCGCCGAAGCCGACCCAGACGTTGTCCTCGTGGTCGACGTGGATGCCGTGCGTCTGGGTCCCCCAGTCGTAGCCTTCGCCGGGGCCGCCCCAGGCGTGCACGACGTTCCCGGCGGCGTCGAAAGCGATCACTGCCGGCGTGTGCTCGCCCCCCCGCTGACTGTTGGGCCGGTGGATGATCCAGACGTTGTCGCTCGAATCGGTCGCCACCCCGACGACGTTGCCGAGCAGCCAGTCCTCGGGAAGCTCCCGCGGCCAGAAGGGGTCGACCCGAAACGCCGCGTCCGAAGCCGACGACGACTCGATGCCGGTCGCGGACTCCTGGACCGGCTGGTCGACCATCCCGGCCTGGCACGCAAGGAGGAGCGGGAACAGCAGCCCGAGCAAGTGCACATGATGCCCGCGGGTCATTCGGGCCATCCTATCGTTCGTCGTGATCTTCGCCCTGACGGGTCGCTGCCCGCCCATGCGCCATGGTCGGGTGACGCTGCGCCTCCCGCCAACTCCAGGTCGCGCCTGCCGCAACGGAGGCCAGAAAGTAGACGAGAAAGAGGAAATCCAGCGCCCGGTTTCCGGTCATGCCGGGCACGGTCCACACGAGACCGAACGGCGCCGCAACCAGCAGCCACAGCAGCCACGCCATCACCAGTCCCATGAACCCGCCGACGATGGCGTTCACGAGGGGAAACGCCGTCGGTGCCATGGCTTGCCCATTCCCGTGCGCCGTACTCGGGCCGCCACGGAAACGCCGGAGCGAACAGGCCGTCGGGAAATCGCCCACCCCGACCGGCCTGCCTGACCTCGCCGCGCGCGAGCCGAGGCCTGCCCGACTACTCGTCGTTGTCCGTCGCCGCGGCCCGCTCGGCGACGATCTGTTCGTAGTCCTCGTCGGTGAGGTACACGACGTTCACGTGCGCGTGGTACATGTCGTCGTAGCTGCGCTGCCCCCAGCCGACCCACTGCGTCGGGTCCGGGTTCGCCCGGTTGCCGGTGCTGTTGTCGTGCCACGCGGTGATCTTGATGACCGTGCCGGCGGGCAGGATCGGGGCGGAGTGATCCGCGTAGACGTAGTTGACGTGCCAGTTGAAGTCGAACTTGTCGACGTAGTTGAGCATCTCCGTCCGGCCGTTCGGGTAGATCGCCTCCATCGCCATCGACTTGCCGCGGATGTGCATGTGCGGCTGGAAGTTCTCGAGCCGCGCCGGGAAGCGCAGCGGGACGAACGCCTCGTGTTCGGTCACCTGGCCGGGCGGGATGTCGAGCGTCTCCATCGCCTGCCGCACGCCCATCGCCTGCGCGTAGACGCGGTACTTCGGGACGTAGCCCTTCGGGTACAGCCAGATGCCGAGCTCGGTCGAGTCGGTAATCTCCTCGCCCACCGAGTGGTAGTGCAGGTCGTAGCGGATCCGCGAGCCGGCCTTCAGCAGCTTGCCGGTGTTCTCGCGGAAGACGTCGCCGATCTTGCCGACCGCGAACTCCGTGAAGTAGGAGCCGGTGCCCGGGACGTCGACGGCCGCCTCGAAGTCCTCGGGGCTCTCCTCCTGCATCAGGTAGGTCACGGCGTGGTGCACGATGGGACGGCCCTGCAGCGACGGCCGCACTTCGAGCGCCTTCACCCAGTGGTCCTCGGTCAGACCGGTCTCGACCACCGGCTGGTACCACTGGTCCTGGCCCTCGGCCGGCTGCGTCCACGGGGTGGAGCGGACCACCAGGTCCGGCTCGCCGAGCTCCTCGTACTCGGCGGCGAGGCGCCAGATGTCGTCCGCCGGCCACTCGATGGGCGGAGGCATGTCGGCGGGGTTGCCGAGCGGCGCGCCGGCGTCGACCCAGCGCACGACCGCGTCGATCTCCGTGTCGTTCAGGGAGATATCGTTGGCGAAGTCGCGGATGCCCACGGTCTTGTCGATGTGCCACGGCGGCATGCTGCGCTCCGCCACCTTCTCCCGGATGGCGCGGGCCCATGGCCGCACCTCCTGGTAGGTCACGAGCGACATCGGGGCCATGCTACCGCTGCGATGGCAAGCCTGGCAGCTCCGCTGGAGGATCGGTGCGATGTCCCGTGCGAACGTCACCGCGTCGGTGCCGGTCGTCTGCGCCGTCGCCGGCCCGATGCCGCCGGTCAGAATCAGGACTGTCGCCGCGAGCACGAACCCGTACGTCTTCATGACTGCCTCTCCGCTGTTGCGCGTTGAATGGCCGCCCGCGCGGCCGGATCGCTCACTCTACACGAACGTCGACGTACGCGTTGGTCCAGCAGCACTGGAAGCCGCCGGCCATGATGGCTCCCTGGCCGCCCGAGTCGTCCCAGGCGAGCGCCCGGAGGACGTATTCGCCCGGCTCGCTGAAGGTGACGCGGGTGGTAGCCAGACCATCCTCCGCGATCGTCGGTGACGGCTCGGCGATGTCGACCGAGCCGGGGCCCCGGTACTTGCTCCAGGCGAGGCCCATGCGGGTTGGACGTCCCTGCAGGCTCTGTTTCTGCACCCGGTCGTCTCGCATCCGGATCGCGAGCGTCATCGGCGCGCCGGCGCTGGCGGTGAGCGACTGCCGCACGCCGCCGGGACCCTGGCCGATGCGAAGCTCGCCGCCCGCCGCATCGAACGACAGCTCCGGGGGCCGGTTGCCGCTGGTCACTTCCTCGAGCGCGTCGATCCGCCACTCCGGACGCAGGTGGCCGGGAACGGCGAAGGTCTCGCCGCCGGCGGTCAGCGACCAGGTCAGCGTCCGGTCGTCGAAGTCGGCCGGGACCACCACCGTGAACACCCCGGTATGCCGGCGCGGCAGCAGGTGGGTCGGCTGACCCCGATCCTCGGGCCCCGGCGTGAAGTGGTTGTCCGGGCCGATGGGGACGTCGAGCGTCTGCTCGTAGTTGCGGTTGAAATAGCCGAACGAGAGCGAGAACGTGCCGTCATCGTTGGGGTACCAGCCCTCGAACGACGGGCTCGCGCTCTGGCCGACATCGTGCGGGATGGGCGCGTCGCGCGACTGCGCGTCGGCGACGAGCGGCGTCGCGACCAAGGCGGCCAGCATGCCGATGGCGACCGCGGTGAACAGGCGCATTTCGGTCGATTATAGTGCGCCGGCGTCCGGCCGCTCAACCACGAGACACGATCGGCGAACCTTCGCGTTCCAGCGGAGCGAGTACGCTGCCGAACGGTCTGCGGGGGCGCCGTCGAGCCGACCCGGGTCGCGGGAGACTACGGAGCGCTCGCCTTCGACAATCGGAGAAGGGCAAGCACAACGGGTGGCTGTCGACCCTCGCGTGCGCCGGCCCCGTACGTCAGGCAGGAAATGTTCTCCGCGGGCGGCGGTTCCTGGTAGGCTGTTCTTCGAGCACCGCGGGGACCGCGGTGGCGAAAGGGGATGTCCAGATGAATGTTCGGCCTGCGGTTGTAGTGCGGTTTCTCCTCGTCGTGATCGCGTTGGGGGCGCTGGCGCCGGCATTCGTCGCCGCGCAGCCGGCAGCGTCCGCCGAGGTGTCCGTGCCGCGCACGCCGGACGGACGGCCCGACCTGCAGGGCGTGTGGGACTTCAGCTCCCTGACGCCGCTGCAACGCCCCGCCGATCTGGCGGGCAGGGAGTTCCTGACCGACGAGGACGTGTCGGCGCTCGAGGCACGGGCCGCCGCGCGGGTGGACACGGCGCCGCCCCCCGGCAACCCCGGCAGCTACAACCGGTTCTGGTTCGACGACGGCACGACGGTCGTCGAGACTCGCCGCACGTCGCTCATCGTCGACCCGCCGGACGGGCGCCTGCCTGCCTACAGGCCCGAGGGCAGGGCGCGGATGGCGGCCCGCGCGGAGGCGCGCGGCCGGAACGCCGGACCGGAAGATCGCGACGTCGACGAGCGGTGCATCCTCGGCTTCAATTCCGGCCCGCCGATGCTGCCCGGGGCGTACAACAACTTCGTTCAGTTGTTCCAGACGCCGGGACACGTCGCGATTCTCAACGAGATGGTGAACGACGTGCGGCTCGTCCCGCTGGACGGGCAGCCGGCCCTGTCCGGCCAGGTGCAGCAGTGGAGGGGCGACTCGCGAGGCCGCTGGGAAGACGACACGCTCGTCGTCGAGACCCGGAACTTCAGGGATCTCGGCACGGCACACCCGGCGCCCAACATGGAGCTGCTCGAGGCCCTGGGACCGGATCTCCATCTCGTCGAACGCTTCAGCCTGCTCGATGCCGACACGCTGCTCTATCGCTTCACGGTCGACGATCGGACCGCGTTCTCCCGCACCTGGAGCGTCGAGATGACGATGACGAGGTCCGACAATCGGCTGTACGAATACGCGTGCCACGAGGGCAACTACGGCCTGTACAACATTCTCGCCGGTGCGCAGGCCGAGGCTGCGGAGCGCCCGTAAGAGCTCGATGTCGGGGCTCGCTTTGGAGCCCCGCCGGAACCGGCGCTCCGCTCCTTGGGAAGAGAAGAGGGGCTCCACGGCGTGCTGCCGGAAGCGTGGCGCATCTTGACACCTCCGGCCGCCGATTCGGATAATGCACGGATAGCTTGGGGCTGATCTCGCCGCCATCCCGAGAGTGAGGCGTCCAGTGTTCGCGATATTCCGACGTTTGTCCGTATCGGCGGCGGTCATCGCGCTGGCCGCCCTGTTCGTCGCGCCGGCCGCCGCGCACGCTGCCGCCGGCCAGGCGCCCGAGTCCGCCGCGGAAGCGTCCGCGGCGCACGCCGCCGGGAGCGCCGAGTACCGGGCGGTCGTGGACCGCTACTGTACCGCCTGCCACAACGACCGCCTGCGGACGGCCGGGCTGACGCTCGAATCGCTCGACATGGTGCACGTGGGCGAGGGCGCGGAGACGTGGGAGAAGGTCATTCGCAAGCTCCGCGCCCGCGAGATGCCGCCGCCGCGGCGCCCGCGCCCCGACGACGCGACGTACGTGGCGTTCGTCGAGTGGATCGAGGCCGGGCTGGACCGCGACGCCGCCGCCGACCTGAACCCGGGCACGGAGACGGTGCACCGGCTGAACCGCACCGAGTACACCAACGCCATCCGGGACCTGCTGGCCCTGGAGATCGACGGCCGCGAGTTGCTGCCGGCCGACGACCTCAGCTACGGCTTCGACAACATCGCCGACGTCCTGTCGCTGTCGCCGGCCCTGCTCGAGCGCTACATGCTCGCGGCGGGCAAGATCGCCGAGACGGCGGTCGGCGACCCGTCCATCCGGTCGACCACCGCGGTCTACACGACGTCGCCGGTGCTGATGCAGCATGCGCGGATGAGCGAGCTGCACCCGTTCGGCAGCCGCGGCGGGTTCGCGACCCGGCACTACTTCCCGGTCGACGGGGAGTACGAGGTCAGGGTCACGCTGGAGCGGACGCACGGCGACGCCATCAAGGGGCTGCAGCGCCGCAACACGTTGGAGGTGCGGCTCGACCGCGCCCGCGTCGCGCGCTTCGAGATCGGCGCCGACGGGCAGCGCGAGGCGTGGAGCGCGGTCTTCAACCTGACGCCCTACGAGCGCAACGCCGACTCGGACCTGCGCTTCCGGATGCCGGTGCAGGCCGGCATGCGCGAGGTGGCGCTGTCGTTTCTCCGCCGCAGCGCGTTGCCGGAGGGCGTTCTCGAGCCCGTGAGCGCGGCCGAGACGTACCACTACGCGGGGAATCGCGACGCGCCGATGGCGGTCTGGGTCGTCGAGATCGAAGGGCCGTTCAACGGCGCCGCGGCGTCGGTGGACGCCGTCACGCCGAGCCGCGAGCGGATCTTCACCTGCGTGCCGGAGAGCCCGGCCGTCGAGCCGGCCTGCGCCGAGGAGATCCTGGGCACGCTCGCCCGGCGTGCGTTCCGGCGTCCCGTCACCGGCGATGACGTCGCCGCTCTCATGTCGTTCTACGACGTGGGATACGCGAAGGGCGGCTTCGAGTCGGGCATCGAGTTCGCGTTGCGCGCCATTCTGGTCGACCCGGAGTTCCTGTTCCGCATCGAGCAGGATCCGGCCGCTGCCGCGCCCGGTGAGCCCTACCGCATCTCCGACCTGGAGCTGGCTTCCCGCCTGTCGTTCTTCCTCTGGAGCAGCATTCCGGACGACGAGCTGCTCGACGTGGCGGCCCGCGGGGCGCTCCGGGAGGAGGGGGTGCTGGAGGCGCAGGTGAAGCGGATGCTGCTCGATCCAAAGGCCGACGCCCTGGTCGACAACTTCGCCGGCCAGTGGCTGTTCCTGCGGAACATGCGCTCGGTCAAGCCGGACCCGGTGGCGTTCCCCGAGTTCGACGGCAATCTGCGCGAGGCGTTCACCCGCGAGACCGAGCTCTGGTTCGAGAGCCAGATCAAGGAGGACCGCAGCGTCATCGAGGTGCTGACCTCCGACTACACCTTCGCCAACGAGCGGCTGGCGAAGCACTACGGCATCCCCGACGTCGAGGGAAACCACTTCCGCCGGGTGAATCTGCCGGACGAGCGGCGCCGCGGCATCCTGGGGCAGGGCAGCGTGCTGACCGCGACTTCCTATGCCAACCGGACCTCGCCGGTGAAGCGCGGCGTCTGGGTGCTGGAGAACCTGCTCGGGGCGCCGCCTCCCCCGCCGCCGGCCGACGTGCCGGGGCTCGAGGATTCGGACTCGGTGGCCGATCCGTCGGATCCCGAGAGCCGCCCGCGCTCGGTCCGTGAGCGGATGGAGCGGCACCGGACCGACCCGGTCTGCGCGAGCTGTCACGTGCGCATGGACCCGCTCGGCTTCGCGCTCGAAGGCTTCGACGCCATCGGCGGCTACCGCGAGCTGCCGGTGGAGCAGACCTCGGGCACGCTCCCCAGCGGCCGCGAGCTGACCGGGCCGGCCAGCGTGCGCGACATGCTGCTGGCCAACCGCGAGGAATTCGTCGGCACCGTTACCGAAAAGCTGCTGACTTACGGGCTCGGCCGCGGGGTGGAGTACTACGACCACCCGTGGATCCGGCGCATCGTGCGGCAGGCCGAGGCGGACGACTACCGCTGGTCGTCTCTGATCCTCGGCATCGTCGAGAGCACGCCGTTTCAGATGAGGAAGGCGCGAGAGCAATGATCATCACCAAGACGCATCTGCCACGACGGACGTTCCTGCGCGGCGTCGGCGCGACGTTGGCGCTGCCCCTGCTCGACGGCATGGTCCCGGCGTTCACGCCGCTGCGGCTGTCCGCCGCCGCGCCGGTCAAGCGGCTCGGGGTGGTCTACGTGCCGAACGGCATCGTGATGGAGCAGTGGACGCCCGACGCAACCGGGACGAAGTTCGACATCAAGCCCGTGATGCAGTCGCTCTCGCCGTATCGGGAGCGCCTGACCGTGCTGAGCGGCCTCGCCAACAAGCACGGCGACGCGCTGCCGGGCGAGGGGGCGGGCGACCACGCCCGGGCGGCCGGCGCGTTCCTGACCGGTGTCCATCCGAAGAAGACGGCCGGCGCCGACATCCGCGCCGGCATCTCGATGGACCAGATCGCGGCGCGGGTGCTGGAGAAGGAGACCCAGCTCGCCTCCCTGGAGCTGTCGCTCGATTCGAAGGAGCCGCTCGGCGCCTGCGACCCCGGCTATAGTTGCGTCTACGCCAACACGCTGAACTGGCTGGGCGACACGACGCCGCTGCCGATGGAGAACAACCCGCGGGTGGTCTTCGAGCGGCTGTTCGGGGGCAGCGGCACCACGGACGCGGCGGCGCGGCTGGCGCGGATGGAGGAGGACGGCACCATTCTCGACGCCGTCGCCGACAAGCTCGCGCGCCTGCGCAGCTCGCTCGGCGCGCGGGACCGCGGGAAGCTCGACGAGTACACGGAGGCGATCCGCGACGTCGAGCGCCGCATCCGGATGGCCGAGCAGCAGGGGCTGACCGACCTGTCGGTGGCCATGGAGCAGCCGGCCGGCATCCCCGGCACCTTCGGCGAGCACGCGAAGCTGATGTACGACCTGCAGGTGCTGGCCTACCAGGCCGACCTGACGCGGATCATCACCTTCATGGTGGCCCACGAGACGAGCAACCGGGCGTATCCGGAGATCGACGTTTCGGATGCCCACCACCCGCTGTCGCACCACGGCGGCGACCAGGAGAAGGTCCAGAAGCTGATCCGGGTGAACACCTACCACGCCGAGCTGTTCTCGTACTACCTGGGCCGGCTGGATGCCACGGAGGACGGCGACGGCTCGCTGCTCGACCACGCCATGTTGATGTACGGCGCCGGGATGAGCAACGGCAACACCCATAACCACCACAAGCTGCCGATGGTGTTGGCGGGCGGCGGTTCCGGGACGCTCAAGGGCGGGCGGCACTTCAGCTACGACGACGATCCGCCCGTGACGAACCTGTTCATGAGCGTGCTCGGCAAGCTGGGCGTGCATCCGGAGTCGATCGGCGACAGCACCGGGGAATTGAAGGAGCTGTCGGGCGTCTAGGAGTCTGCGCCGCCGAACGCAGCGAACGGAGACAGATCTGATGCGCAGCACGGTCCGGGCCGGATTCCTAGTTGCCCTTCTCCTGCTCGCAGCCTCCGCCGCGCCGGTGCTGGCCGCGGCCGCCGACGATGGCCTCCGCGTCGTCGAGGCGGCCGAACGCCAGGATTGGGATGTGGTGCGCGCGCTGGTCGACTCGGGCGCCGACGTCACGGCGACCCAGCCCGACGGCGCCACCGCGCTGCACTGGGCTGCCCACTGGAACGACGCGGAGACGGCCGGCCGATTGATCGCGGCCGGCGCCGACGTCGACGCGGTCAACGATCTCGGCGTTCCACCCCTCTGGATTGCGCTCGACAGCGCGAACGTCGACGTGGCGCTCCGGCTCATCGAGGCCGGCGCCGACCCGAACACGCGACTCCCCACCGGCGAGACGATGCTGATGACGGCGGCGCAGCACGGGCTGGGGACCATTGTCGCGCGGTTGCTGGAGCGCGGCGCCGACGCGCGGCTCGCCGAGCACGAGCGGGGCCAGACCGCGCTGATGTGGGCAGCCGCGGGAGGCCATACCGACGTGGCGCGCCGGCTGCTGGAGTCCGGCGGCGGCGTGCGGGCTCGTACGACCGGCCGGTTTACCGCTCTCATGTTCGCGGCGCGCGCCGGCGACCTCGAGACCGTGCAGCTCCTTCTCGAAGCCGGCGCCGACCTGGAGGCGCGGGCCATCGACGGCAGCACGCCGCTACTCGTCGCCAGCCGCAGCACGGACGCGCTGGCCGGCATCGACTGGCGGATCATCCCGTACGCCAGCGGTCACGAGGAGACGGCGCTCTATCTCATCGAGCGGGGGGCGGAGGTCAGCGCCGCCGACCGGCTCGGCCGCACCGCGCTGCACGCGGCGGTGGAGACGAACCGGCCGCGGCTCGCGACGGCGCTGATCGAAGCGGGCGCCGACATCGACGCGCGGTTCACGAACCCCGTCGCGGCCCTGCGGGGCGACTACATCTCCCGCAGGCCGTTCAAGGGAGCCACCCCGTTCTGGCTCGCCGCCCGCGCCGCCAACCTGGAGATGATGCAGGTCCTGCTCGACGCCGGGGCCGATCCGTTGCTCCCCAACGCCTTCGGCACGACGCCCCTGATGGTCGCGTCCGGGCTCGGCGAGAACGACGCACGCCGCCCCGCGGATCATCGGGTCGTCGAGACGGTGTCCCTGCTCATCGAGCTGGGCGCCGACGTCACCGCCGCGACGCCGGCCGGCAGCACCGCCCTGCACGGGGCGGCCGCCATGTGGGAAGACGGGGTCATCCAGCTCCTCGTCGACCAGGGCGCCGACGTCAACGCGGAGGACAACCGCGGCCGTACCCCGCTCTACCTGGTCGAGTACGGCAACGCCAACGCGCCCTCCGAGAGCACCGCGGAGCTGCTGCGCGCCCTCGGAGCGCGGGAGCCTGTGGTCGAGCAGTAGCGGTCTAGCGGTCTATGGCACGGCGGTAGTTGCTTCCGGCGCGTGCCCGGGGCGCGGGCGAGCCAGAAACGCGAGCCTGTCGTTCACATCGAGCGTACCGCCGCCGTCCATCGTGATTCCCATGACCCGGTAGCCGAGGCTTGCAGCTTCCGCAAGCTCCCGCTCCCGCGTCGAAAGGCGGGTCGTCGCCAGCACCAGATACTCGAGCAGCGCAGCCTCCGTGTCGGCGTCGCGCTCAAGGACCGCCAGGGCTTGTTCCCCCCACGGCGCGTGGACGAGTCCGCGATAGCCGACGCCCTCCGCGGCCGCGGAGGTGAGCCCTGAGCAAGCTTCTCTTCCATCGTCGTCGGATCCTTCAGGTTCACGGCCGGAGGGAGCGAACGCTCTATCCCGGCCGGTGGCATGCCGCCATGATGTCATGGTGCTAGACTGGTTGGTGCTCGCCACAACGAATTGAGGGGGGGCAGGCAGATGAGACGCACACAGATTCAACTCGACGACGCCACCTACGAAGCGGTTCGACGACGGGCCTACGAACGGGGCCGCTCGATGGCGTCGGTGGTCCGCGAGACGCTGTCCGAGGCTTTCGGAACGGCCAGCCCGGCGCAGGAGCCGCAGAGGACCATCGAGGACTTCACCTTCGTCGGCATGGGTGTCGATCCGCAGCCGCCCGAGGACCTGCCGGTGTCGGTCGATCACGACAAGTGGCTTGCCGAGGCCATAGCCAGTCGCGGGGATGAGTCTGACGAGACATGATCTTCATCGATACGTCGGCGGTATTCGCACTGGCGAGCGCTCGCGATCTGAACCATCACGGCGCGCGACGAAGGTTCGACGCGCTGCTCCGGACCCGGCGCCAGATCCTGACCCACAGCTACGTGCTCTCCGAATCGATGGCGCTACTGCAACATCGCCTCGGCCGGGAAGCGGCGCTCGCCTTTGCGTCCGAGGCGCGGGCGTTCGAGGTCGAGTGGGTGGACGAGTCGCTGCACGCCTCGGCCGTTGCTGCGCTTCGCGGCGCGCCACGGAGTGTCAGTCTCGTCGATCAGATGAGCTTTCTCGTGATGCGCCGGCGTCGAATCGACGAAGCATTCGCGTTCGACCGCCACTTCGCGGCGGTCGGCTTTCGCCTGTACGACGCGTGATGGTCAAGCCGGTCAGTCGGCAGATCCCCACTGCCTGCCTCCCTCGGCCACGCGCTGCGTTGCGATGCCCCGCCGCGTTTCCGGGTAGCCAGTGCGAGACCTCGGCTTTCCCAACGAGATGCCCGACACCTTCGTCTGCTGGTCGACCAGGTAGTCGTGGTTGAACGACAGCACCTCGAGGTGGTCGTCGTGTATCACGTGCAGGTGGTTCTCGTAGTGTCGGGAACGTGGAAAGACTCTCCAGGATACCGGTTCGCCGCACACGTCGACGATCGTCTCGTCGCTGCAAATGACGATCAGACCGGAGTCCAGCTCGACGACGGTGCCGAACAGCGCGACTTTCGCGGATACGACTGCTTCGCCCTGACGGTCGAGCTGCAGGACACCGAGTCGCCTGAGGGGACTCCTTTCGTTCCAGGGTTCGTACTTTGCCACCCGTATCGAACCGTTGGCCGCCTGACAGATCTTGTCCTGGGCCGCCCAGGAGTACCCGCCGTCGGGATCTTCGAAGCCGGCAAATATCTCGCTGTCCGGGATCACGCGATAGAGAGTCCTGCGCCACTCCTCGCGTTCTGCCCATTCGGCTCGTTCCCTGCGCTTCCGGTAGGACGCCAGGACACCGGCTCCCGTGGACGAGGAACCGTAGATGCTGTGGAAAGCCCATTGGCACTCGCTGCAATGCTGGCTTGCAACCCGCTCGGTCCGGGAACCATCCCGGAAACCGTCGAGGTCGTACTGCCACAGGCCTTCCTCACCGGCGGCCAGAGCCAAGGAACGGTAGGACGCGCGCACGGCCGATACGGGCATCTCGGAGAGCCGTGCGATGCTCGTGCTGACGGGGTATTTCGTTGAGCCTCCGCAGTTCGCTGCGAATACTCCGGCTCTCGACGAGACGTACAGTCGGCGATTGTAGATTTCAGAATCCGCGTGGGGGAATGGAAACAGATTGTCCTGTCGCCCCAGTGCCGTCCGATCGATTTCCTGCCGGCTCGGTTCGAGCGGCATTTGCGAGAGGTCGTGGAATCGATGGCTGATGATTCTCTGGATTTCCGCATCCCGGAAAATCCCGGTCGACGCTACTTCGTAGAGGAAGTCACTGCGCTGAAAGGCGCTCCGCGCCGCCAGCTTCAGGTCATCGCGGACCCGCAATTTGCCGATCAACGCGTCCCAGTCCAGAGTCAGGATATCGCCCTCCATCCCGAACAGATGGAGTCTGCCGCGGTGAATCTGGGAGTCCCAGTACCGGCCTGGAATGGTCAACTTCAGAGGCGGCACGGCTGCCCTCGGGTGAGTTTGCGAACCGTCGCACGAGCCAACAAACCCTCGCGCATCCAGTCGGCGAGAACAGATTCGGTCGGAATGTCCCGGTGATTCCGACGGTGGTCGGCGGGATAGCCATGCCAGACGTTCTGCTCGCCGGTGAACTTCGCCACGAAGACCCTGGACTGGTGATCCCTGGCCACCCCCAGGTAGTCGGGTACGCCGGCCGACAGATGAAGACCCCAGCCGACTGGTCCGACGAGCCAGTTGCTGGCGCGGGCACCATCGAAGCACCGAATCTCATCCTGGCGAGATACTCGCCACTGGGACTTGCCTGATGTTCCGTCCCTGCGCACAGGGTTCATCTTGTAGATCACGACAGGTTGTCGCGAGTCGAGGCGGACGAAGTCGCGCTTGGGTTCATGAGCCGCGTACTCCTACGGCAGCGCCAGCGCCACCCACTCGCCGGCGTGCCGCAGCGACCCGATCGGCATCACGATGTACTGCCTGCCCTCGTGCATATACGTGATGGGCGAGCCGTTCGTGCCCGCCGGGAACTCGATCTCCCAGATCACCTCGCCCGACTCCTTGTCGAACGCCCGGAACTTGCGGCCCGCATCGGGGCCTGCACCGGGCGGCGTGCGGACCATGATCGGGTCGCCCTCGCTGACGAAGAGCAGGGTCTTGGTGAGCAGGGTCATCGAGCGGCCCGGCTGGCCGAGCGGCGGGAGGTCCAAGTGGGCGATGGCCGGGTGGTTCCGCGGTCCGTCGCCGTTGGGGACCATCCAGACGTGCTCGCCGGTGTTCATGTCGATGGCGGTGATCCGCCCGTAGGGGGGCTTTGTCAGCGGCAGCCCCTCCGGCCCGTTCGGGAACGCGCGGGTGCCGCGCGTGTAGCGCACGTTCATGCGGTCGGGGTTGCCGGGCGTCAGGTCGGCCGCGAACGCGCCGGTGACCGACGGCACGTAGAGCATGCCGGTCTCGGGGTCGAACCCGGCCCCGCCCCACTCGGCCCCGCCCACCGAGCCGGGTAGCTGCAGCGTCCCCTTCGTGTCGGTCGCATCCTCGCCCCGGATGGAGGGCGGCGTGAAGATCTCGCCCAGAATGTAGGGCTCCACGATCTCGATCGCCTCGGCGCGCAACTCCGGCGTGAAGTCGATCAGGTCGTCGATGCCGATGCCGTGGCGGTCGAAGGGGAGCGGCTTCGTCGGGAACGGCTGCGTCGGCGAGATCCACTCGCCCGGCGTGTTCGAGCCGGGAACCTCGCGCTCGACGATGGGCCAGACCGGCTCGCCGGTGACCCGGTCGAAGGTGTAGGCCATCGCCTGCTTGGTGAGCTGCACCACCGCCTTGATCTCGCGGCCGTCGACGGCGATGTCCATCAGGATCGGCGCGACGTTGTTGTCGTAGTCCCACAGGTCGTGGTGCACCATCTGGAAGTGCCAGACGCGCTCGCCGGTCTCCGCGTCGACGCAGACCAGGCTGTTCGCGTAGAGGTTGTTGCCCGGGCGGTGGCCGCCGTACATGTCGTTGGTCGGGGCCCCGGTCGGCAGATACACGTAGCCGAGATCGAGGTCGGCGCTGAACATCGTCCAGACGTTCGACATCCCGGAGTACTCCCAGGAGTCGTCGAGCCACGTCTCGACGCCCGGCTCGCCGGCCCGCGGGATGGGGCTCCACGTCCAGCGCAGCGCGCCGGTGCGCACGTCGTAGGCGCGGACGTCGCCCGGGTGCTGCTCCATGGTGAACGGATGGTCCGCCATCGCGCTGCCGAGGATCACGACGTCCTTGACCACCAGCGGCGGCGACGTGCCCGAGTAGCCGGTCTCGGCGTCGTAGGTCAGATCGACCAGGCCCGCGTAGCCGAACGAGTCGATCAACTCGCCCGTCGCGGCGTCGACGGCCATCAGGTAGGGTGGGCGAATCGCGAAGATCCGTCGCTCGTCGTCCGACTCCCACCAGGCGACGCCACGGTTCGGCGCCCCGCGCGGCGTCTCGTCGCCGAGGAAGGCCGCGTCCTGCACCCAGAGGGTCTCGCCGGTGCCGGGATCGAAAGCCTCCACCAGGCCGATGCCGTTCGAGGCGTAGAGCACGCCGTCGACCATGATCGGCGTCGAGCGGAGCTGGTTCGAGTAGCGCAGCTCCGGCCAGCGGTCGCGGAGCGACGCGTCGACCGCCTCGCGCCGCCACACGATCCGCAGGTCGCCCACCGTCTCCGCGTCGATCTGATCCAGCGCCGCGTAGCGCGTATAGCCGGCGTCGCCGCCGTGGACGCGCCATTCGCCGCTTACGCCCTGCTGGGCCGCCGCCGTGCCGAAACCGGCCAGCACCGTGACGAGAACGAGCGCGCCGACGTGCTGCCAGCGGGAAATGCGTGCCATTCTGCTGCGTGCCATTCCTTCGTCTCCGTATTCGTCGGGCCGCCGGTGAAGCGGGCAGTCTCTCGACGGAATCATCATACAGGGGCAGGCGTCGTCCGAACGGACCGGTCCCCCGTCGCGACCGGCACCGGTCCCGTCGGAGCTGCACGAAGCGGCGGCCGTGCTCAGGAGGCCGGGGCGAGCGACCGCGTCACGCTCCACAACACGACAGCCGCGGCCGCCACGTGCTGCGCCATCAGGGTCGCCACGGCGGGTACGGTGGCGCCCGGAAACGCCTCGCCGCCGCTCTCGGTGAGCATCCAGAGGTCCGGGAGAAGCGAGAGCAACAGGGCGATGAGGACGATCCGCTGGAACAACGGAACCGGACGCTCGGATCGCTTGTTGACGGCGAGGGCGACGCCCAGCCCGGCGCCGACGCCCACGACTGTCAGGAACACGGTCGGTCCCGCGGTCGCCAAGGGCTCGAACTCGGGCGAGATGTCGAAGACGGCAAGCGCCGCCGCGCGCAGGACGAGGTTGGCCGCCACCGCCCCGAGAATCGTCCGGAGCCACACCCTCCAGGCCCGAGGCCCCGTCACCGTCAGTCGTTCCGCGCCCATGAGCCACCTCCACCTGCCGCAGGCAGCGCCGCTCCCGGGTTGGTGTAGCGGGTCGCCCGGCGGGAGCCTCACATTATAGGCATCCCTCTGTTCGCGAGCGCCGCTCGGCGGCTTGTCGCAGGCAGCGCCGGAGTGCGAGACTCGTCAGGTACCGGAGACGTCAATCGTGAACGAGAAGCTGAGCCCGGAGGAGCGGGAGATCCTCGATCGGTTCGAGCGGGGAGAGTTGCGACCCGTGGCCGACGCCGAGCGCGAACTGGAAGCTGCCCGTCTGGCTGCGGCCAATACGTTGAACAAGGCCCGGCGGGTGAGTGCCGGTCACCCCGTCGATGAGCCGCCGACGGACCGGTAAACGCACCGTCTCTTCATACCTCCCGCGCCGGCTCCAGTTCCGCCAGGGCGTTCGCCATGGCCGTGAGGCCAGTCACCTCGATACCGCCGCCCTGCGGGTAGCGCTCGTCGCCGGAATAGACGAGGAACGTCCTGTCCGGCTGCAGATCGTCGATTGCGATCCGCAGGCCCTTCTCGACCTTGGGCGCGGAACTCCGCTTGATCTCGATCGCCCAGAGCCGGTTGCCCGGCAACTCGAGCAGCAGATCGATCTCCACGCCCGTCGCCGTGCCGTAGAAGCTGGCCCGCGCCCGATCGGGGGCCGCCCGGATGAGCGTCTCCAGCACGAAACCCTCCCAGCTTGCGCCCGCCACCGGGTGACCGCGCACGCCGTCCTCGTCGTCGAGCCGTAGCAGCGTATGCACGAGGCCGCTGTCGCGCACGTAGACCTTCGGCGACTTGACGAGCCGCTTGCGGACGTTGGCGTGGAAGGGCGGCAGCCGGCGCACCAGGAACAGGTCGGCGAGCAGGTCGACGTATCGCGCCACGGTCTTGCCGTCCATGGCCAGCGAGCGCGCCAGCGCGGCCAGGTTCAGCAGGCTCCCCTGGCCGTGCGCGAGCATGGTCCAGAGCCGCCGCAGCGTCTCGGCCGGCACGCGCGGGCCCAACTGGGGCACGTCCCGCTCCAGGTAGGTTCGGATGAACTGCTCCCGCCACTCGGCGCTCTGCCAGTCGCTCTCCGCCAGAAAGCTCGGCGGAAATCCGCCGCGAACCCACAACCGCGACGCGAGGTCGCCGCCGGTTTCGCACACGTCCAATGGAGAGAGCTCGAGATACGCGATGCGTCCCGCAAGGCTCTCACCGGACTGCCGCAGCAGGTCCGGCGCGGCCGATCCGAGCAGCAGGAACTGCCCGGCCGATTCACCGGCGCGGGTCCGTTCGTCGACGAGCACGCGCAGCAGTTGGAACAACCCCGGTGCGCGCTGCACTTCGTCGATGACGACGAGCCGGCGGCGGAAGCCCCGCAGGTAGCCGGCCGCGTCGTCCAGCTTCGCCAGATCCGCAGGATCTTCCAGATCGAGGTAGACGCTGTCGGCGTCGCCGGCCAGCGAGCGCGCGAGCGTCGTCTTGCCGACCTGCCGCGGCCCGATCAGGGCGACGGCGGGGAACTGCCGGAGGCGGGCGGCGACGATGGCACCGAGGGATCGGGTAATCACCTTGCAATTCAGGACTGTCGGTCCGTAATTGCAAGGTTACCACACGGGCCCGTTCTTCCAGGTCTGCTCGCCGTCGTCCGCGCCTGCAGGTTTCTGAAGCTGCTTCGTGTCGATCCTGGCTGGAATCAGGAGAAGCTTGCACGCCGTCGTCCGCGCCTGCTGGTTTCTTGAAGCGCAGACTCCTGGCCCGGCAGCGCCGACGTAGGTTCCCTGTGGCACGGACTCCCAGGCCATGGGATGCCTGGTCGGCGGTCCGCCCGGCTACTTCAGCGCGGAGTACGACGTCGGCTCCAGGATCCGCGCGTCGATGCTGTCGACCAGCGCGCGGTTCTCGTCGCGCTCGACCGCGATGATGATTTCCTGGAAGTCCTCGAAGGTGGCGAGCTCGCGCCACATCTCGTCGCGCGCCTCGCGGGACGGATACGCGAGCATGTAGATGAACGTGTCCTCCACGTCGTCGCCGGTCACCGCGTTCCAGTAGCCGACGTTCGTCATGCCCGCCCGCTCGAACATCGCGGCGGTATGGTCGCGGAAGCGGTTGGCCAGCGCTTCCCGGTTGCCCGGCGTCGTCTTGTAGACGCGCAGCTCGTAGACCTGGGATGCCGCGCGTTGCTGCTCGGCGATCGCCCAGCCGCTGCCGATGATTCCGAACGTGAACCCGACGATCGCGAGAATCTGCCACTTGCGCATGGTTGCCTCCGGTTGAGCCGTGTTCGGTGTCCGTTGCGATAGGGGAATGCCGATTATAGGCCGGCGCCGGCGGCGGAAGTGCGGAGAGCCGTCGGCCGGACGATGTCGGAAAGTCGGTGCTCGCCGCAGGAAGGGCGGCGAGTGGCCGCAGGAGTCTGCGCCGTGGCGGCGTAGACTCCTGGTCAGGCCCGGTTGGGCGGCAATCGGAGCCGCAGGCGACGATTGTCGAGCTGGACTCTGCCCGATAACGACGATGATTGCGCCGGCCGCGCTCCCGATGAATCGTAGAGGACCTGGTGCTCGCTGATCTCCGCTACGGATGCCGTTCGCTGCTGCGGAGCCCCGGGTTCGCCGCCGTCACCGCGGACATCGGTGTCGACGCCGAGCGGATCGTCTACGCGTCGGTTTCCTTCCGGAGTTCGAGCTACGACCAGGCGCGGGTCAGGGCGTTCTACGACCGCGTCGGCACCCGGTTGCGCGGCATGCCGGGTGTCGAGCGGGCCACCTTCGGTCACCTCCCGCTGGTCAATTTCAGCGGCGGTACGCCGGAGGTCAACGTCGATGGTCGCACGCGGCGCTTGCCGCAACTGGCGTGGATCTTCATGTGCGGCCCGGAGTACGCGAGTACGGTCGGTCTGGCGCTGCGGTCGGGGCGGGACATCGGTCGCCGTGACGTCGAGGGATCGGAGCCGGTGGCGCTGGTCAACGAATCGCTGGCCCGGCACCTCTGGCCGGGCCGGAGCGCACTCGGTCAGCGCTTCACGTTCCTGCCGTTGCGGGGGGATGTGCAGGTTGTCGGCGTCGTGCGCGATGGCAGGTACCGCGGGCTCCGGGAGACCGCGGGGTTCGCCGTCTACCTGCCGTTGGCACAGCATCGCGGACTGGCGACCGCGGGCGGAGCGATCATCGCCCGCGCGTCGCGGGATGCCGGCCCTCTCGTGCCGCTGCTCGAGCAGGAAGTGCGCACGTTCGATCCCGATCTGTTGATCTCCGAGGCGTCCACGATCGGGGGCCGCCTCGCGACGCTGGCGATGCCGCAACGGATGGGCGCGTCGCTGCTGGGCGCACTGGGCGGCCTTGCGCTGGTCCTGGCGATCGTCGGCGTCTACGGTTCGGTCTCGTATGCCGTGACCAGCCGGACGCGGGAGATCGGCGTCCGGATCGCCCTCGGGGCGAGCACCCCCGCGATCGTCGGGACGGTGTTGTCCGGAACGCTGGTCTACTCGGGTGTCGGGATTGCGACGGGCGTCGTCGCGGCGCTTGCGCTCACCCGGTTCGTCGAGCAGTTCCTGTTCGAGGTCGCGCCGCGCGATCCCGCGACGTTCGGTGTCGTGACGGCGGCAATCCTGTTGGCGACTCTCCTTGCCGGTCTGGCACCCGCATTGCGCGCCGCCCGTATCGCGCCGGCCGTTGCCCTGGCCGAGGAGTAGCTCGAAATCGTCAAGCGCCGGAGACGTTCGATACGCGTCGCGTGGCGTTCGTGAGGTCAGACAGTGCCACGCTGCGTCCCGCACGCCGTGCCTCCAGCCAGCGCTTGAGGGAACGTTGGCTTTCGCCCGACGGACGACCCGCAATCAGGCCCTCCACGCTGAGGTCTTCGTCCAGAGCCGCCCATCGGATTCCCTGTCCCCCGCCGATCAATTCCCAGGCTTCGCGCTCCTCCTGGGCAGCGTGGACGAGCCGAGGATACCACGCGAGCGGCACGGAGATCGTGCGTCCGTCGGAGAGCTCGACCCTCAACGTGTCTTCGGTAACCGTCACGTCCTGGGCTTCGGGTACCTTCGCCTCAATCGTCGAAGTAATTACGCCACGCCTCCTGAAGGAACGTGCGATTCCGGTCGATTATCCGTTGGATCTGACGTATTTCCGCGCGCCTCAGTCCTCCGCTGCGTTGCAGCCTCACCGGATCGAGCCAGAACTTCGCTATTTTATCGCCATGCGCAACGTGTATGTGTTGCGGTTTGTTGCGGTTCGTCGCGATCTCCGGAGTAGAAGAAGAAACGAAACGGTCCTTCTCTGAGAATCGACGGCATCACGATTTCCTACGTTCACCTGATGCGGCGACTCCGGCGTGTTCGGTCGGCCGGTACATGAAACTCGCCCGCCCGACGCAAATGTCGGACGGGCGATGGAGTCCACGAACTGCTGGAGCGGCGCCTCAGTGCGCCAGCGGATCCGGCCGGATCTGGAATTTCACCAGGTTCCCCGGCTCCGCCGGGCCGCCCTCGACGTGCCACGCCGCGTCGGCGCCGTAGGTGGCGTAGACGCCGCGCCCCTTCCAGCCGGCGTCGGGATCGTCGATGCGGCCGTCGAGCCCGCGGCTGTGGAAGCCCTGCGGATACGGGACGCGCAGGACGGTCCACTCGCCGGTCTCCGGGTCGAGGGCCAGCAGCGAGTCCGAGCTCGATCCGTTGGCGATGGGGATGTTCTCGCCGAGGCCGAGGGTGTTGAACTGGTCGACCCAGTTGTAATAGTGGAAGTCGGTCCCGATGTCGGTGTCCCGGAAGTTCGGGCCCGGCGCCTTGTAGAAGGACCAGCCGGCGTCGCACTGCCGTCCGTCGCGCGCCTCGGGCCCGCCGAAGACGGTGCACGCGCTGCGGTCGAACGAGGCGAAGTGGCTGCTGCCGGCCAGCGCGGTCCAGAGCACGCCGTTGCGGTCGACGTCGAGGCCGCGGGTGCGGTAGCCCTTCTCCACCGGCACCGTGTAGAGCTCGCTGATGCAGGTCTCCGGCGGGTTGTCGCCGCGCTCCAGGCGCAGCATCCGGCCGGGGAAGTCGTCCGAGACGATCCAGACCGCGTCGTCCAGGGGGTTGGCGATGATGCCGTAGGCGCCGACCCTCACGCGGGTGTCCAGCGCCGGGTCGAACGGCGGCTCCTCGCGGCTGCCGCGCGGGGCCGGCTCGTTCCACGGCTTCGTGATGACGCCGTCGCCGTTGGTGTCGATGACGGTCGGGCACCAGCCCTGGGCGAGCTGCTCGTCGCCGGTCTCGTCGTAGAGCTTCGTGTCGAGCCAGCCGATGACGGCGCCGCCGCCGCTGAAGTACAGCGTGTCGTTGGCGTCCTCGGCGAACTGCAGGTGGTGCGTGCCGTAGCAGGTGCCGATCAGCACGAAGTCCTCGGTCTCCGGGTCGTAGTAGCCGGTGTGGCGGCCGGCGCGATCGACCGGGAAGTACTGGGCGTAGGCGTTGTCCGACCCTTCGCGGCACCAGTCGGGGTTGTTGGGGTGGCGGACCCGCGTCGTCAGCCAGACGCGCCCCTCGGCGTCGATCATCGGGTTGTGCGGGTTGGCGGGATCGTTCCAGACCGCCTCGGCCCCGAAGTCGCGCCACGGCCTGAAGCCCTCGGTCTGGAACATCGACGGGACCGGCGGGTCGTTCTCGCGCAGCGGGATCTTGATCATCTCCGAGCTGTGCTCGAGGGTGTCGGTCACCAGCAGGAAGTCGTTGCCGATGTCCACGCCGTAGAGCGGGCCGTTCGCGTTGACGCGCGGGTTGCGCTTGTCGGTGGCGATCTCGTCGTGCACGAAGGCGACGTTGTCGCCCCAGTTCCACATCGTCAGCACGACGTTGCGCTCGATACCCTGCGGCCGGGGCGGGGCCGGGGGCGCCTCGCCGGCGGCGATGCGGTCGGTCCAGTCGACCAGCATGTCGAGGCCGGCGTCGGGGCCGAAGCGGGTGATGAAGCTGTTCATCAGCGAGCCCCGCTGCCCGCGCTGCACCCGGTCCGCCCACGCCGAGCGGGCCGAGTCGAAGTCCTCGAGGTCGGGGATCTCGCGGGTGCGCTTGTTGCCCACCTGGTGGCAGCGCTGGCAGCCCTTCAGGTTGTTGATCCACTCGGCCTGGCTGGCCATCTGCGGGTTGATGCCGTTGCCCTCGGGACCGGTGCCCGGAAACTCGTGCGCGGCGGGCAGGTTGATGAGCGACAGCCAGTAGGTGGAGGGGTAGACCTGCGCCGCTTCCTGCGGCGTCGCCGCCACCACCGCGGTCAGGTCGAGCTCCTGGTCCGGCCGCCCGGCGACCGGCTCGGAGTCGACGAGCCCGTAGCCGCGCACCCACACATCGAAGGTCGCGTCCGGCAGTTCCGGCAGCACGTACTGCCCGTCGTCGCCGGTGACGACGATCTTGCGGAACACGGTCTCGAGCTCGTCGGTCTCGGCGATCACCCAGACGCCCGCCTCGGGACCGTTGGCGCTGGTGACGGTGCCGCGGATGACGCCGTCGTTGTCCGCCGCCTGCACCGCGACCGTGCCCGGCGCCGCGGCGGCGACGAGCGCCGCGCACCCGAGCGCGGCCGTCAGGCTTCCCAGTTGTCTCTTGGTCATCGTCGTTCCACCGTTTCTCCGCCGAGTTCACGCAACAGCGCCACCGTCTCCGGTTGCGCCTCCATGCTCATCGTCGTTCGACCGTTTCTCCGCCGAGTTCACGCAACAGCGCCACCGTCTCCGGCCACGCCTTCTCCGTGTTGGCCACGAAGACGCCCTCGGCCACCATCCGGGGCGTCCAGCCGATCGTGTTGCGGGCGTTGACGTCCGCGCCCTGGCCGATCAGGTACTGCACGATCAGGTTCGAGCCCATCATCGCGGCGCCGTGCAGCGCCGTGCAGCCGCCCCAGCGCATGTCGCCGCGGTCGCGCTGCGCGTCCATCTCCAGGAGGTTCAGCGGGTGGCGCAGCAGCAGGTCCACGCCGTCGCCCTCGAGCTTCGTGTCTCCGAAGTCGGTGACCGCGTGCAGGTCGTTGCCGAGCGCCAGGGTCATCTTGACCGCCTCGAGCCGCACGCGCTCGGGGGTGCCGTTCAGCGGACCCGGGCTCTCGCCGTCCCAGAACCCCAGACCGGACGCCGCCATCAGCGGGGTCACCCCCTGGCCGGTCTTTGCCAGCGGGTCCGCGCCGTAGTCGACCAGCAGCCGCATCAGGTCCAGGTCCGCGTGCTTCGCGGCCAGGTAGAACGGCGTGGCGCCGACGAAGCTGATGTAGTTGCGGCCGACCGAGATGTTCGGCGGCGGCTTGACGATGCCCAGGTCGACCTCGAAGGGAATCTCCTGCCAGAAGATGCGGACGTTCGGGTTGGCGCCCAGAGCGAGCAGCCGCCGGGCCAGCTCGAGGCTGTCCAGGTTGCCGGTCTGCTCCGGCGGACGACCCGAGCCGGGGCGGCGGATCCAGGCCAGGGCGTGCAGCAGCGAGCCGCGCGCGTCGTAGGCGTTCGGATCGGCCCCCGCGTCGAGCAGATCCGCGGCGAGCTCGTAGTGCGCGTTGATGATGGCGAGCGCGAGCGGCGACGTGTGGCCAGTCGCGGCCGGCGTATAGGAGCCGGTGCTCGCCGTCGTGTTGTTGACTCCCGCGTTGACGTCCGCGCCGGCAGCCAGCAGCGCCCGCGCCGCGGCGATCTGCCCCTCGCGCACCGCGAACAGCAGCGGGGTCAGCCCGCTGCTCGAGCGCGCCTCGACGTCGGCGCCGGCCGCGAGCAGCCGCGCGACCGCGTCGGTGTTGTTCTCGGCGGCGGCCCACATCAGCGCGGTCTGGCCGCGCCAGCTCTCGGTGGCGTCGACCGTGGCGCCCGCCGCGAGGAGCTGGTCGAGTACGGGAACGCGCCCGGTCCTCGCGGCCACCATCAGGACGGTTTCGCCGGCCGGCGTGGCGGTGTCGGGGTCCGCTCCGGCGGCGAGCAGCGCGCGGACGACTGCCGGCTCGCCGCTCTCCGCCGCCAGGGCGAGCGGGGTGATGCCGTATCGGTTTGCGCGCTCCGGGTCGGCGCCGGCCGCGAGCAGGCCCTCGACGGCGTCCGGCGACGCCGCGCGCGCGGCCCAGTGCAGCGCCGTGGTGCCGTCCGGGGACGCTGCCTGCGCGTCGGCGCCCTCGGCGAGCAGGGCCGCTATCCGGGCGGCGTCACCCGACTTCGCGGCTTCGAGTAGTGGCGCATCAGCCGCAGTCGATACGCATGGCAGAGCGATCACCCCGGCGACGAGTGCGGCCGCGAGGAGCGTCAGCCCTCGGCAGCCCCGTTCTTCGCGCATGAGACATCCCTTTCCAGGCATGGTCCGGCGGCCCGCGGCGAATGTCCCGTTGCATTCGACCGGCGCTGCACCGCGCCTCGCTTCGTCGCTCCTCGGTTCGCATGCAGGCCGCCATGCTCCCTCGTCGCGCCGCGCGATCCGCGCGCCTCGCCGGTCTCGGTGCAACGCGGGTTCTCCGCAGGGTCCGCCCGGACCGGGTACAGGCAATTGCGGATGCTAGGAGATTGCGCCGCAGAACGCAACGCAGTGCGTTCCGAAGCGCAAGGTCCTGGGGCGGTGGGGCTGGGCCGAACGCGGAGTCCTGCGACGCGTTGGGCGGCGCTATCGCGTGGCGTCGGCGTTGACAACGCCCGGCGAGAAGCGTACAAAGGGCGGGGTACCGGCAGGACGGCCGGGCGCGTCCCGGTTCGCACTCGCGCTGGCGCTCGGTGTCCCGTCCAGCAGGCGGAACCGGTATTCTGTCCTCCGTTGAAGCAGAAGATGCCCAGAGGTGATGTCATGTCCACGCGGCGAGACAAGCCGGCTCTGCGTTGGGTCGGAGCCGCCGCCCTGGTGGCGGCGTCCGGCTTCGTGCTCGCGGCGGCGGCGCCGGCGATGTCCGCGCCGGCTGGCGCCGCGGAGGGTGAGGCGAACGCCGCGTCCGTGGAAGCGACGCTGAATCGCTACTGCGTGACCTGCCACAACGAGCGCATCGTCAACGGCCGCGGCACGGCGCCGTCGATGCTGGTCTCGCAGTTGCGCACCGCCGGCCTCGCGCTCGACGCGCTCGACGCGAACCACGTGGGCGGCGACGCCGACTCGTGGGAGCGGGTCATCCGCAAGCTGGAGGCGCGGACGATGCCGCCGGTCGGGCGCCCGCGCCCGGACGAGGCCACCTACGGCGAAGTCATCGACTGGCTGGAGACCGAGCTCGACCGGGCGGCCGCGGATGCGCCGAACCCGGGCCGGCGGCCGGCGCTCCACCGCCTCAGCCGCACGGAGTACCAGAACGCGGTGCGCGACCTGCTGGCGCTCGACGACCTGCCGAAGGAGTTCGACGTCTCGACGCTGCTGCCGGCCGACAACGTCACCAGCGGCTTCGACAACCTCGCCGAGCTGCTCTTCGTGTCGCCGTCGACCCTGGAGCGGTACCTGGCCGCGGCGCGCAGGATCAGCCGGCTCGCCGTCGGCGATACGAGCATGCCGCCGATCGTCGACCGTTACCAGCTCGACCGCGACCTGATTCAGGACGGCCACCTGGAGGGCCTGCCGCTCGGCACCCGCGGCGGCACGTTGATCCGCAGCCATCTGCCGGCGGACGGCGAGTACGTCCTGACCGTCGAGTTCGCCCAGGCGGCCCGCGAGGAGCACCAGGTAGAGGTGAGCGTCGACGGCGAGCGGGTCGGCCTCTTCAGCATCGGCGGGCGGCCGCTGGTGCGGGGGGCGAGCGGCGTGTTCGCGTTCGAGGCCGAGCCGCCGGTCGACGTCCGGGTTCCGCTCGGAGCCGGTCCGCGCGAGATCGCGGTGGCCTTCCTGCAGAAGACCGGGGCGCGGCACGAGAGCCTGGTGCGGGCGTCGCGGCGCGGGCAGCGGCGCGAGCCGGCCATCTCGACGGTGACGCTCAGCGGCCCCTACGGGGTCGACGGCGCCGGCGACACGCCGAGCCGGGAGCGCATCTTCACCTGCCGCCCCGGCAGCGGCAACGCTGCGGCCGAGCCGTGCGCGCGCGAGATCCTCTCGACCCTGGCCCGCCGCGCCTACCGCCGCCCGGTGACCGGGGCCGACCTCGACCTGCTGCTGCCGTTCTACGAGGAGGGCCGCGCCGAGGGCGGCTTCGATCGGGGTATCCAGCGCGCCCTGGAAAGGCTGCTCGTCAGCCCCGAGTTCCTCTTCCGCATCGAGCGCGATCCGGCGGACACCGCGCCCGGCACGGCGTACCGCGTCGGCGACCTGGAGCTGGCCTCGCGCCTCTCGTTCTTCCTGTGGAGCAGCATCCCCGACGACGAGCTGCTCGACCGCGCCCTCGACGGCACCCTCGGCGACCCGGCGGTGCTCGATGCGCAGGTGCAGCGGATGCTGGCCGACGGCCGCTCGCGCGCGCTGGTCGACAACTTCGCCGAGCAGTGGCTCTACCTGCGGGACGTCGAGGCCAAGGAGCCGGACCCCGGCTTCTTCCCCGGCTTCGACGAGAACCTGCGGCAGGCGTTCCAGCGCGAGACGGAGCTGTTCATCGACAGCGTGCTGCGCGAGGACCGCAGCGTCAGCGACCTGCTGACCGCCGACTATACGTTCGTGGACGAGCGCCTCGCGAGGCACTACGGGATTCCGCACGTCTACGGCAGCCACTTCCGGCGCGTCTCGCTGGACGGCACGGCGCGCCGCGGGTTGCTGGGGCAGGGCGGCATCCTGACCCTGACATCGTACGCCACGCGCACCTCGCCGGTGCTGCGCGGCAAGTGGATCCTGGAAAACCTGCTGGCGTCGCCCCCCC